>PWUU01000108.1 GCA_003562475.1 Dehalococcoidia bacterium
GAGCCGCTACTGCTCAATGTCGGAAGCTTCTTCGGTTTTCTGCGTGAGTGGATGGGACTCGAGCCACTCCTCTACGCGTTCCACGACGACCCGGCACTGATCGAGGACATGATGGATGCCCTGTGCGAAATGGAGGTCATCTGTATCACGAAAGCGATGAAGGATGTCCGCGTGGATGCGGCGATGTTCTGGGAGGACATGGCTTTCAAGTCGGGCCCTCTCATCTCGCCCAGGATGTTCCGACAGTTCATGATGCCCAGGTACAAGGTCATCACCGAGCTACTTCGTTCCAGGGGAGTAGACATCATCTTCGTGGACAGCGACGGTGGACTGAACCAGCTCATCCCCCTGTGGCTCGAGAGCGGCATCAACTTCTTCTGGCCACTGGAATGCGCCGCCGGCAATGATGCGGTTGCCCTTCGAAAGAAGTACGGAAAGGATGTGATCCTTGGCGGCAACATAGACAAGAGGTCCTTATTAAAGGACACGAGCGTCATTCGCCAGGAGGTACTCTCCAAGGTACCATATCTCCTGGAGACAGGGGGCTACTTCCCATCGGTGGACCACTTCGTGCCGCCAGACGTCCCGTTCGAGAACTACGTCTATCTCATCAACACGTTGAGGGAGGTGGCGGGGATTCCTCCCCTCAGGAGGACGGTGGCTTAGCCGGGAAGCGCCTGAGCGCCTCGAGCATCGCGTACATGCGTGCATAGGCGTCGACCGCACGATGGTCGATCTGCTCCAGTTGCCGGCCAAGCGCAGAGAACTCTTCAATGAGCCCTGACCGGTCTCGCTCTTCCACCATCCGGGCGAAATGAGAGGCACTTTCTTGCAGCGCCGATGCCACAGCAGGCGCCGCAGGCAGTGCAGCAAGGAGCGTTCCATACAGCTCACTGCCGTCACAGAGCATGCTTTCCGTCAACGACATCAGCACCTCAAGGGATGTCCCGCTCGCATCGCGCGCGAGCCCAAACTGGCCACTCGCCAGCACAGACCTTGCTACAGAGGCGACGGCCAGCGCAGGAAGCCCGAGCACCACAGACATCACCTCATCATGTGTCTGTGGATCCATCATGACCACATGAGCGCCGAGCGGTTCCAGGTATCGTCTAACCTTCTCGGACAGTGCCCCGGCAGCCTCGTTATCGGGTACGAGGATCACGTTGTGCCCGGCCAGGTTTTCGGCACCCGAACCGAACATAGGATGAACTCCAAGGAAGCATGCGTGGGACATGTGCGCATCTGCAGCACGCTGCGGCCCTGTCTTGAGCGAGCTGAGATCAAGGACGGCTTGAGATTCAGCAACGTGAGGGCCCAGATCCTTGATAACCGTCTCAACAGCATGCAGCGGCACGCATATGATGACAACGTCGGCTTTCCCGACATCCGAATACTCACCCACCACACAGCGATCCATTGTGCCCGCCAGCCGCTCGACCGTCTCGCGCCGCCGTCCCACGAGGATCAGCTCGTGACCGTGTTGATGCAGCAAGGCAGCAAACCAGCTGCCCAGCTTGCCCGCGGCACCGACTATAGCGATATTCATAGCGTCTTCCACACGGGTTTTGCCCTGGGATAGGACCCGAGAACCCGCACAAAGATGCAATAGGGCTCGATGTTCTTGAGCGCATCGTTGAACTGTGGGTCGAGGCGATGTCCCTCAAAGTCCAGATAGAAGTTGTACTCCCATGGTTGTTGTCGGGTGGGTCGCGACTCAATCTTGGTGAGGTTGACTCCCCGTTCCGCCAACACGCGCAGCGCCTCGTACAGGGCACCGGGCTCATGTCTGACCGAGAAGACTATAGATGTCTTATCGGCCCCGGAAGGCGGTACATCGCGTTTGGAGAGGATGAAGAATCTGGTGTAGTTGTTCTTACTGTCCTCGATGCCCGCCGCAACAACTCGCATCCCATACAGTTCTGCCGCACGCGCGCCGGCGACCGCGCCGGCATCGGCTGGTTGCTGCTCGCTAACCATCTTTACACTTCCTGCCGTGTCGTACGTTGGGACAAGCTCACAGCCGAGATGTGCCAGGAAACTCCTGCACTGCCCGAGGGCCTGCGGATGGGAATAGACGCGACGTATGTCACCGAGCGTCACCCCTGGTGCGGCGATGAGACAGTGAACAATACGCAGCGCTGTTTCTCCGCACACACGCACGTCGTAGTCGAGGAAGAGGTCATATACCCGGCTGATACTGCCTTCCGAGGAGTTCTCCACGGGCACTATGCCGAATCTCGTGCGGTCCTCGGCCACCGAGCGAAACACAGCATCGAAGCTTTCAAATGAGCAGGTAGTCACCGAGCGACCGAAGAACTCCAGTGCAGCCTCTTCACTAAAGGCGCCCGGCTCTCCCTGAAACGCGACCGTCGCATGCTGGACCGATTTGGATGCCTCAATGATGCGTTCGTAGATGTGCTGCACATCGTACTCATCAACACCAAACTCGCGAGCAAGGGCACGCACCTGCTCTACGACACGACGCTCTCGTGCTGCGTCCAGTACCGGTAAGCCAGCCCGATTCTTCTCTTCGCCAATGGTCTGCGACAGCCTGAACCGTTCGGCCAGTAGCCGCACCAGCTCTCTGTCCGTGGCATCGATTCCGCGACGTATCTCGTTGATGCTCATCTCATCACCCTCGGAACGAGGCCGCTCCGTAAACCGAGGTCACAGATAACAGAAGCAACAACGGCCTCAACCACCACCACCGCACGGGGCACGATACAAGCGTCATGCCGGCCTGAGATGGTGAGTTCAGCCAGAGTCATGGTCTCAAGGTCGACCGTCTGCTGCGCCATCCTGACCGACGGCGTCGGCTTGAAGCCCGCCCGAAGTACGAGTGGCATACCATTCGTCAGTCCTCCGAGAACACCGCCGGAATCGTTCTTCGCCGTTACCACTGTGTCGCCACTGAGGCTATACGGGTCGTTGGCCTCCGAGCCGCGAGCACGGCACAAGGCGAATCCGGCGCCAAACTCGACCCCCTTCACCGCAGGAATAGCGAACACGGCGCGCGCGATTTCGCTGTCGACACCGCTAAACACCGGCTCTCCAATCCCGGCGGGCAAGCCAAGAACAACACACTCAACCACTCCTCCAATGCTATCACCTCTCGCGCGCGCGTCCTCGATTGCGGCAACCATCGATGCCGAACTGGACTCATCGCAGCACGACAGGCTGTTCTGCCGGTTGAGCAGGCGGATCGCATCTGGATCGCATGGCGGCGCTTCAACACCTCCTATAGCGACCGTATGCGCGCAGATTTCCACGCCAATGCGGTCAAGCACTGCTCTGGCTACGGCGCCGGCCATAACGAATCCTGCGGTAATCCGGCCCGAGAATCGCCCTCCTCCTCGAGGATCGTTGTAGCCGCCATACTTAATCCTTGCCGGATAGTCGGCATGTCCGGGGCGGGGGGTCCTCACGAACTCCTGATACGCACGAGAGTCGGTATCCGTATTATCGACCACCATGCATACCGGAGCGCCGGTGGTGTATCCTTCATGGACGCCCGAAAGCAGGCGCACAAGGTCCGGCTCCCGTCGGAGAGTCGCCCCGACCTGATCCACGGCACGCCTGCGATCAAGGTCTTTCTGAACGATCTCGGCTTCAAGTCTCACGCCGGCCGGACAGCCATCCACTACGACGCCCACGCACTGCCCATGGCTCTCACCGAAGCTGGTGACGCGAAACAAGGTCCCAATGCTATTGCTCATCGAACTGTACCTTCACTCCAAGGCTACTCAGGGTGTCCCAGAACGTGGGATACGTCTTCGCGACACACCCGGCATCTTCGACGATGATGTTTCCGACCATTGCACCAAGTACCCCGAACGCCATCGCGATGCGATGGTCATCCCCGGAAGATACCACGCCACCATGCGACACGCCACCCCCCCATACGCTCATTTCGTCGTCATACACATCAACACGAACGCCGAGGCGGCGCAGCCCATCGGCCATCACAGACACGCGGTCCGACTCTTTGTCTCGTGCCCGCGCGATGCCGGTGAACCGCGTGACGCCATCCGCAGCAGCCGCCAGGGCACAGGCGACCGGAAGGAGATCTATCGACTCAGCAACATCGAACGTACACGCCACAAGCGCCGAGTTAACCACCCTCACTTCTTCACTGCCAATCTCCACGCGTGCCCCCATGTGTTCGAGCAACTCGGCCACCGCAGTATCTGCCTGCAGACTCCTGTTGTTGAGTCCCGCCACGCGCACATCACCCACCAGCGCGCCGAGTGCCAATATGGCGACAGCTCCGGACCAGTCACCTTCAACCAGGTAGTCGGTCGGCGCATACCCGCCGCCGGGCACCGTGTACTTGCGCCCACCCATTGCCACCTCGACGTCAACGCCAAACCGGCACATGCATGCCCGGGTCATTTCCACATAGCGTTCTGACACCACCGGCGACGGCAGATCGATACGAAGACCCTCATCGAAGCGTGGCCCCGAAAGCAACATCGCGGACAAAAACTGTGAGCTTACATCGCCCTGCAGCAGCACGTGCCCCATCGACTGTCGCTGCCCGACAATGGACAGGGTACCCGACTCAGCGTCGAACTGACATAGAACACCGAGCTGCCGGATTGCATCGACCAGGGGCTGTATCGGCCTTCGCGCCAGCGAGGGAGCACATCGCAGCGTGGTAACCCCAGGGATGGTTGCTGCCAGAGCCGCCAGGAACCGAAACGTGGCTCCTGACTCCTGACACCACAGCGGTTGTCCATCAGCGTGCAGTCGCCCCCCTCTCACCCGAACAATACCAGCAGATTCCGACACGCCGGCCCCCAGAGCTGCAATACACTCGAATACCGTCGTGGTGTCCTCCGAGTGGAGCGCTCCTTCTATCAAGCTGTCACCGTGAGCCATTGCAGCGCACAATGCCGCGCGAATGGTATAGCTCTTGGAGCCCGGAACACGTGTGACTCCTTCGACTGTGCTCTTTGCTACGTGGGCCCTCATAATTGTTTCAAGCGCTCCTCTATCCTGCGAACCACTTGCTCCACCGCCAGACCATCGGTCTGCACGATGATATCCGCTGCCGCCGTATAGATTGGTCGACGCTCCGCCATCAATTCCTTGATCCGCAATTCGCGGTCCGGTCGGTCCAGCAGTGGTCTGACCCTGCACCGCGGTCCCAGCCGCCGCAGGACCGTGCCCGGCGCAGCCTCCAGAAACACCACCACTGCGGACGTTCTCAGTGCCGCTACATTCTCCGGCCGCAGTACAACTCCTCCTCCGCAGGATATGACACAGTCCTTCAGAGATACGACACCTGCAACGACCTGCGCCTCGAGGTCACGGAAACGCTCCTCTCCGTGCTGTGCAAACATATCGTCGATCCGCATCCCGGCAAGCTCCTCAACGAGAGCATCCGTCTCAACAAACGACTTTCCCACCTGTGTGGCAAGTCCACGGCCAACGGTCGACTTGCCCGAACACATGAACCCTATGAGGGCGACGTTAGTGCGAGTCATAGCCGAGTTCCTTGCACACCACTGAGCGCATCACGTCGACCGGAGCACGAACGCCTGTCCATAACTCAAAGGCCAGTGCGCCCTGCTGCACGAGCATCTCAACTCCGTTGATAGTCGCCGCTCCGACCGTCGCCGCATCCCTCAAAAGCATCGTCTCCGGCGGATTGTAGACGAGGTCGCAGACTACCAAATCACGGCGCAGGTACCGACGTGGGCATGGAGATTCGTCCCGACGCGGATGCATCCCCACGCTCGTGGCATTCACGAGCAGCCCGGCTAGAAGGAGTTGTGCTTCAATTCTCCGATCCGTCAGCGCTCCGTGCGAAACTCGAAATCCGCTCGCCGCCACATCATCGGCCAGCGAGGCCGCCCTGGCTTCATCGCGATTCAGTACCGTAACGCAAGCGCCGCGATCCACAAGCGAGAAAACTACGGCCCTGGCAGCGCCTCCTGCCCCCATGACGACCACTTCCATGCCCCCCACATCGACGCCGCACGACTCAAGACTTCGCACGAAGCCAGGAGCATCCGTGTTGTAACCGTAGAGGCGACCCTCCTCACACAGAATCGTGTTTACCGCCCCAATCCGCATTGCGGAACGCTCCACCCAATCGAGATGGCGTATTATGTCGACTTTATGTGGCACTGTTACGTTGAGACCACGCACCCCCAGAGCCCTCATAGCACCGGTACAGATATTTGCCGCCCCTCGTCGCAATCGAAACGGCACGTATACGTAGTCCACTCCAACGGCTTCAAACGCCGCGTTCTGCATGGCCGGAGATAGTGAGTGCTCGATCGGATCACCGACAATGCCACACACTGTGGTAGCGCCCGAGATACGCATGCTAGGTTACTCCCATGGAGCTGTACATTGCCCGCAGCTGATCAACGGTGAGCTGACCAGGAGCAGATTCATGCCCGGCAGCCAGCGAGGCGTAGGTGAACCGCGCTCCGGCCAGTGGCGCGAGGACCCTGCTTGTCATGCCAAGGGGTCCCATGGCAAACGCCACGATACCGGTCGCAGCGTAACGACGGACAATACGAAGCACGGTCACGTTATCTTCCACACTCGTGGCAGTAGTCACCAGCTTACAGATGTCGGCGCCGGTGCTACGCTGTCGCTCCACCACACCCACCAGCGCCTCCTCAGTATCGGTTTTGACAAGATCGTGGTGCGAGACAAGCACCGTCGCCCTGCCCTTTACAGCGGTGATGAACGAACACACATCCGGTGTCTCCACCTCGATATCGACTGTCGCAGCTCCCAGCTCCACTGCCCGCAGGAGCGCGTCAAGACGAACCTCCTCTGGCGCGTCGCGGCCACCACCCTGCGCCGCGAGTCGATTGCAGGCGATCCAGGGATGCGGCAGGGAGGCCGCCACCTCAGGCCACGCGTCGCCGATGAGGTCTATTCTTACCTCGTAGAGTGAGACGAGGTCCTTCACCGCCAGCGCCGCGGTCAGGTCGGTTGTTCTCGTGATACACAGGCAGATATCAGGTGACGGCATGCGACCTCTCCAGCGTTTCTCTCACCAGTTCGGTGGACACGTCGTTGCGGATATGCACCTTCCCTACACTGGTTGGCAGTACGAAGCGCAGGCGCCCCTGGGCCATCTTCTTGTCACGGGTCATCGCGCGAAGGACCGCATCAACATCAATGGACAGCGGCACCGTCACCGGGAGCCCCGCCCGAACGAGGAGACCGGTCAGGCGATCGAGAACGGACGTGGAGAGCACGCCCATGGATGTGGCAATACGTGAAGCCGCAACCATGCCAATCGCAACCGCCTCCCCATGAGACAGGGAAAACGCCGAGGCGGACTCGATGCCGTGGCCAATCGTGTGGCCAAAATTGAGGATGTTGCGCAGCCCGGTGTCCCTCTCGTCTTCCTCGACCACCGCTGCCTTAATGCCTGCAGTAGTCGCAACAGTTCTCTCCAGAACCGACACGTCCCGCTCCAGCAGACGGTTGATATCCGACTCAAGGCAACCAAAGAAAGCCTCGTCAGCAATCATCGCGGTCTTGATCACCTCAGCGAGGCCGTTTCGAAACTCACGCTCCGGAAGATGCGCCAGGACAAACGTATCAGTGATTATCGCGATTGGCTGATGGAACGCTCCAATATTGTTCTTCAGCCTGCCGTGGTTGACGGCGACTTTGCCACCGATGCTGCTGTCCACCTGTGCGAGCAGCGTCGTGGGCGCATGTACCAGGGGCAGGCCTCGAAAATACGTGGCAGCAACGAAGCCTACGAGGTCGCCAATGACCCCACCCCCGAGGGCAACGACCGGCGTAGCGCGCTCTGCTCCGAGTTCATTGAGCCGTCCATACATCATTCCCGCCATATCGAGTGACTTCTGTTCTTCACCAGGCGGAATCACTATGAATCTGGGGGTGAATGCACCGCCTGAAAGGACTCTCTCAACCTCATCACCGAACAGGCCGGCAACGTTCTCATCGGTGACGACCACAATCGTGCCCGAGAAGCCCAGTCTTTCAAGCTCGTCGGCCATGAGGGCGAGCGCCCCTGATCCGATGGTGATACGGTACAGGTTGCCCGAGCACCATACGTGTGTCGTCTTCATGTCAACTCTTCTTCACCGTGGCATATAAGCGCCGGCATGCGTCGACAATACTCCTCAGTTCATCAGGCGTCACCATCTGAGGTCCATCCACCAGCGCTTCCGATGGATCGTAGTGCACCTCGATCATCAGTCCATCCGCTCCGGCAGCAACTGCCGCACAGCTCATAGGATATATGAGATCACGTCGACCGGTACTATGGCTGGGATCAACTATTACGGGCAGGTAGGTCTCGTCGTGAATCACCGGAACTGCGGCAAGGTCGAGGGTGTACCTCGTGAAGCTCTTGCCCTTACCCATCGGCACAATACCCCTCTCACACAGGATTATGTCCTTGTTCCCCTCGGCGGCGACATACTCGCTGAATGAGAGCAACTCCTCGATGCTCGCCCCGAAGTGCCGTTTCAGCAACACCGGCTTTCGTTGTCTCGCGACAGCGACAAGAAGATCCTGGTCGTACATATTTCGCGCCCCGATGTGCATCATATCCACATATCGGGCGACCAGTTCAACCATCGATTCACCCCTCACCTCGGTAACAACCGGCATATCGAACGCATCACCGGCCTCCTTGAGCCAGCACAGTGCCTCTTCCGCGCCCTCAGCTCCTGCCGCACCGAGCCCCTGGAATGAGTGGACCGAACTACGAGGCTTAAAAACGCCGCCCCGAAGGATTTGCGCACCTGCTCCCTTCACTTCCTCCGCGATGCGCATCAGTTGGGGGCGACTTTCGATCGCACATGGTCCTGCGATGATAACCGGCTCACCGTTGCCAAGGTGAACATCGCCAATGATCACGGTCCGGTTGGCTCCGGGCTCTCCGAAGAAGCGCGCGTATTGCCGGCTGATGAGTTTATAGGGTGATTCGACCATGCTGGCCTCTTTGACACCGGCTAGCGTCGCAATCCGGTCGAACGCGAGTCTGCGTTCGTCGCCGACGGGACCAATGACGGTCATATACTCGCCCCGGGATACGTCGGCCCGCAGGCCACTTCGTTCGATCTCCTCAACGACTCTCTGAATATCCTCCTCGGTCGCATCCGTCTTCATGATTATCATCGCGTGTCCCTCCGTAATCCTTTCGTTGCCCGGGCTTTCGCACACCGATCCCCGTGGCGTACAATAGAAAAAGAAGGGCCCTCCCACCGGGAGGGTCCTTCTCTCTTGCTGTTACTGGTCTTCTACCTGTCTGCGCTACGCGATATGACCGCTCCCGGACGAAATCGGGCGATAAAAGTAATACCAGTAGACGAAGTACACCCGGAACGCGTTCATCTCAGCAGCTCACGCAACAAGCTATAGTAAGATTGTAGGGAGACACTGCCAGGATTGTCAAGCTCCCCGCTCTCCACCAGGTTATCATGAGACGCGCTGGCGCCTTGACGAGTGTGCATCAATCCCATAGGCTATGCAGCAAGCCCTGCAGAGTTGCTGTGCCATCCCACGGTCACAGCTCCTGAGGGAACAGTCGGTTTCATGTCACACACTCAGCTATGAGCGCAGCACAGGAACTTGCCAAGTATACGCCAGGCTCGCCAACACTGCTCACACTCGGAGTGTTCGATGGTGTACATCGAGGACACATCTCACTTATTGAGACACTGAGCCGGAGTGCGCATGCTCGGGGGCTGCTGCCGGGCATTGTGACATTCGCTCCTCACCCCGTGGAGGTGATTCGTCCGGGAACACACCTCCCGCTCCTCACGAGCCTCGAGGAGAGACTCGAGTTGCTCAGCACGTCTGGAATACCACTAATCGTACCACTTACCTTCACCCGCGACTTGAGCCGGTATGCTCCCGCCGAATTTATCCAGTTGTTGATCGAACATTTGCGGATGTCGGGAATGGTACTCGGACCCGACTTCACCATGGGAAAGGACCGCGCAGGGACTGTTCGAACGATCGAGGAACTGGGCCCGCAACTCGGATTCAGTGTCGAGGCAGTGCCACCCTACGTAATTGACGGTCAGGTGGTAAGCAGCACCGCAATACGAGATGCACTTGCTCTCGGTGACGTCGAGAGAGCTGCGCGCATGCTCGGGCGGCGCTTCAGTATCAGCGGCACAGTGGGTTCCGCCAACCATCGAGGTGCGTCTCTTGGCTTCCCCACCGCCAACCTCATCGTCTGCCCGAAGCGCGCGTTGCCTCGTGACGGGGTTTATGCTACCATCGCGCACATACTGAACAGGCAGTTCGGATCTGTCACCAACATCGGCTACCGACCCACCTTTGGCCGCACAGTACGCCTGGTGGAGACCCACATTCTCGATTTCGACGAACGCATCTACGGAGCCCCTCTCAAAGTCGAGTTCGTTGCCAGGCTCAGAGACGAGATTCGGTTCAACAGTCCCGAGATGCTCGTGGAGCAGATACATCGAGATGTGAAAGCAACCCGACATATTCTCGGAGCGAACGAATGCATCACACGGGAAGGGTGACACTGCTGCGCGACCTGCCGGCATCGAGGCGTGATTTCCTGTTGCGCCGAGGCGTTGCGGAAATAATCCCGGAATCGGAGTTCATCGATCGCCTTAATACCGGCGTGCCGGCCCGGCTCAAGGAGGGATTTGACCCGAGTTCTCCCGACATCCACCTCGGCCACGTGGTTGGTTTGCGCAAGCTACGGCAACTCCAGGAATTGGGCCACGAGGTCATTCTCATCGTCGGTAACTGGACGGCAAGGATCGGCGATCCCAGCGGACAGTCCGCCACCAGGCCGATGCTCACCGAGGAACAGATAGAGCAGAACGCACACACATACATGGAACAGTTCTTCAAGGTGGTGGACAAGGACCACACCGAGGTTCGATGGCAGACAGAATGGTTCTCCGGGTTCAACCTCGATACGGTCATCCGCCTCACCGCCCGTTTCACCATTGCCCAGATACTGGCGCGGGAAGATTTCAACAAGCGCTACAGCTCGGGTACTCCGATCTCCCTGTGTGAGACCCTGTACCCGCTCCTGCAGGCATACGATTCGTACGCCATCGACTCGGATGTCGAATTCGGCGGGACGGATCAGAAGTTCAACTGCCTCCTGGGCCGCGAACTGCAGCAGATGATGGGACAGAACCCTCAACAGGTTTTTCTCACCCCTATCCTCATCGGTACCGACGGCAAGAGCAAGATGAGCAAGAGCCTGGGGAACTACATCGGGGTCGCCGAGCCACCCCAGCAGATGTACGGAAAAGTCATGTCCCTGGACGATAGCCTCATACTGGACTACTTTGAACTGGTCACCGATATATCCACCGACGAGCTGGAAGAGATGCGCAACGAGTTCGCGACGGGCAGCGCAAATCCGATGCTCGCAAAGAAGCACCTGGCTCGTGAGATAACGGGTCAGTTTCACGGAACCGAAGCAGCAGCCCGAGCGGAAGAACACTTCACGCGGGTGCATCAACGGCACGAGCTTCCCGACGACATACCCGAGGTATTCTTCGAGGGCGTACCCGAGGGGGACGGGATCGTTAGAGTGGACCTTACACGCCCGCTCGTGACCGGCGGTTATGTGAAAAGCGCCGGTGAACTCAAACGTCTGGTCGCTCAGAATGCAGTGGCACTCGATGGGAACCGAATTGACGAGGTGAGCGTTCCCGTCAGGGACGGCTCGGTGGTGAAGCTGGGGAGACGTGTATTCGTCCGGGTGAGGGTCACGTAAATCAGGAGCGACAGACCGTATACAGACTTCAGGATCGTGTGGCCATGCAGCTACGAATTCCCGGACCAACCCGCTGCCTCTCTGAGGCGCTTGAAGCGTCTCCGGTGCGGATGATCAACCACACGCGCAAGGAGTTCACCGTCTTCATCGAGCGAGTGGCGGAGGCGGCCAAGGCCTACAGTACTGAGGCCCACCGGCTCGAGTTCGAATGGGGACAAGTCTTACTTGCCGACGACCGGAGCTCTCTGGGTGAGAGGATGTTCCATGACAAACAGCTCGGCGACGTCACGGTCGAGGAGTTTCAAGAGCTGGTTCAAGCGCTCCCGGACGCGCTGCCGCCTGCGACGGGAGGGGGACAGAGATGAGGGTGCTCGTAGCTGAGCCCATTGCCGATGAAGGGGTCGATCGACTCAAGCGGTTCGCCTCGGTGAACGTGAGAACGAAGCTGTCGACCGAGGAACTCTGCAATGAGGTACAACACTACGACGCTCTTGTTGTGAGGAGCCAGACGAGGGTCACCGCCGAGGTCATCGAGCACGGCCGAAACCTGCGTGTGATCGGGCGTGCCGGTGTCGGTGTCGACAACATCGACGTCGAGGCCGCCACACGGTGCGGCATCGTCGTTGTTAACGCACCGGCCGGCAACACCGTCTCCGCTGCGGAGCACACTATGGCGTTGATGCTGGCGCTCGCGCGCAACGTAACCGAGGCAGATGCCGAGATGCGCAAGGGTGTGTGGGCCCGCAGCAGATTAATGGGTACTGAACTCAGGAACAAGACTCTTGGCATCATCGGGCTGGGACACATTGGGACACAGGTAGCACTGAGAGCTCAAGCGTTTGAGATGCACACCATTGCCTGCGACCCGTTCGTCTCGGCCGAGTACGCGAAATCCTTCAGGGTGACCCTTGTGCAGCTTGAACAACTGATCAGTCAGGCCGATTACATCACGCTTCACATCCCACTGACTGCAGCGACGAAGAACCTCATAGGCCAAGCCGAACTGGAGCTCATGAAGCCGAGCATCCGCATCATCAACTGCGCTCGTGGTGGAGTGGTCGATGAAGCTGCGATTGCAGCCGCTCTGCAAGAGGGAAGAATCGCTGGTGCCGCCTTTGACGTGTTCAGCGAGGAACCGCCTACAGACAGCCCTCTCCTGACAGCGCCCAGGTGCATTCTCTCACCTCATCTCGGCGCATCAACCTTCGAGGCACAGACCAGCGTGTCCCTCGACATCGCGGACCAGGTCATCGCAGTCCTGGAAGGACAAATGAGCAAGTATGCGGTCAACGCGCCCCACGCCTCCACCGAGATCATGCCCTACGTGCGCATGAGCACCACAGTCGGCAGTTTTGCCAGCCAGCTCATGGAGGGACAGATGCAGAAGGTCAACGTCCGGTTTTCCGGTGACTTGCAGCAGGATAGCTACGAGCCGCTGAAAGCCGGCGTCATCAGCGGCATCCTGCATGAGGCCACAGAGGAGCGCGTCAATCTTGTGAACGCAGAGCTTGTCGCCCGTCGGCGAGGCCTCAAGGTGGTCGAGGAATTCGAACCTGAATGCGGGAACTACTCAAACCTCCTGACAGTCACGCTGGAAACAGACACGGGAACCACATCGGTGTCGGGAACGGTCCGGGACGGACAAACACGTATCGTGCGGGTTAACGAATTCTGGATGGATATCAGCCTCACGGAGCGACATTTTCTTCTCTGTGACCACATCGATGGACCCGGACTCGTGGGAGCCATAGGTACCGTACTAGGACAGGCAGCCATTAATATCAGTTCCATGCACCTGAGCCGGCTTACTCCACGAGGCAAAGCCCTGTTCGTGATGGCCCTAGATGAGCCATTGGGCGAGGCACAGCGGAATATCATTCTGGCGATCCCCAATATTCACACCGCCAGAACGGTGAGTGTTACCGACTGGCTCCCCTAATCCAGTGGATACGCGACCAGCCCCGTGGGGGGTTTGGGGTAGAAGTAGGTCGACTTGCGGGGCATCCGTTCCTTCTGATCGGCTATCTTCTTGACCAGCAACGGGTGTGCTGGAGCCAACAGGAAGGCCATCTGCGCCTCTCCGGCCCGAACACTGCGAACGACTTCACCGAGATCCGGGCTGTAGGCTACTCCCTCGCCATCAGGATTCACCTCAAGAATCTTCGCCATCATGACATGGTTGAGTACACTGACGTTGAAGGTACGATACTCGCTCGAGTGCGCACCGGCAATCTCAGCACCGAGATCCACTCCAGGCTTCGGTCGCAACTCACCGATGAAGCCATCTCTCAGACCTGCCACTGCTATCATCGCCATCTCGCCCACTGGCGCATCGCGCGCGAGCGCCGCCTCCAGGGGCACGTAGTCAATGGTGAAGTAAGAACTGAGTCGTCGCTCGATCTCAGTGGCACCTGGCAATGGTAGCCCTGAGAGCACCCTGTAGATCGGAGAGATGAACAGTCCGGGGTCATTGAACGCAGTGAGCGTCATTGGAATGAAATCGTAGGAACGCTGAACTGCAGAATCGTCCCCGTCTCTTTCCCGGCGTTCGGCCCGATACAGGAGCGCCGTCTCGTATCGGTGATGCCCGTCTGCGATGTAGATTAAGCGAGCCACAAACGCCTGCTGGATGCGGCTCCATATGGCCTCATCGCGAATTACCCGAAGTCTGTGACCATCACCAGATCCACTCGCCTCGAGAAGAGAAGTGTTTTCCACCGCCTCATCCAGGAGCCGGGCGATAACGCCTTCGCCATCGTCGTAGAGGCCGAGCGGATAGCTAAAACTGGCCTGACATGCTCGCATCAACTCGAGACGATCTTGCTTCGCCTTCGTCCCCGTGAGCTCATGGGGATACACTCCCTGGTACCACGGCCGCAGGCGAACGGCGGCAATCAGCCCCCTCCGCACGTGGCGTCTCCCCCGGAACTCAAACGAATGGTCATGCACATACAGCGCCGGACTGGAGTCTCTCACAAGTATGCCGTCCCGCATCCACTGACGATAAATGGTGGCAGCATCTCTGTACTTCTCCAGTTCGTCACACCCGTCACCGGTTGGCAAGGGGTGCTCAAGCCGGATCACGTTGAACGGGCTCCTGCCATACAGCTCACGCTGCTGAGGAGCATCGATGATATCGTAAGGCGGACAGAGAAGCGAAGAAAGATCGCCTGCAACCGCCACGTCGTACCTGATGCCGCGAAACGGACGTATCTCAGCTGAAGGATTACATTGCGACATTGTGGTAGCTACCACCCTCGAGGACCGAAAGAACCCTCGCCCGGGAGACCAGGACACCGTACCGGGAAGACAGGGCTATCGCTCGGGCGCTATGGACCCGAAAGCAGCTCAGTTACCACTTCGTTGACCTCTTTGCCGTCGGCTTTGCCCTTGACCATCGGCATCAGGTGGGACATCACCTTGCCCTTGTCTTTCGGACCATGCGCGCCCACAGCAGCGATCGCATCCCGAGCGGCCTGTACAATCTCTTCCCGGGTCATCTGAGCGGGGAGATACTCCTTGATGACTGCCAGTGCTGCCTCTTCTGCAGCCACAAGGTCACTTCTGTTACCTGCGCGGAAGGCGTCTATGCTCTCGCCGCGCCGTCTTGCTTCGCGGGAGAGGACATCAATGACCTCAGTATCGTCCAGTGCGCGCATCCGCGCCTTCTCTTCGTTTCTGCACTCGGCGAGGAGGACACGGAGGATGGATAGTCTACAGGAGTCTCTCTGCCTGAGCGCCAGCTTCAGGTCATCACGCAGACTGTCCTGCAAGCCCATGGAAGAACCTAGCGCGAACTCTTGCGCTTCTTAACCGCTTCCTTCTTCTTTCGGGCCGCACTCGGCTTCTCATAGAATCTGCGCCTTCGGACCTCAGCCAGTATCCTATCAGTTTCCACCTGCTTGCCGAAGCGGCGCAGCATGCTTTCGAAGCTCTCACCGGAACCTAATCTCACGTTAGCCATAATACGCCCGCAATTCTACTTCCGCAGCCACAGTCATGTCAACATGAAGCAAGATCCAGCGGCACAGCTGCGCCAGGTGCGAGGTGCACTCGCGCACCTCCACCGTCACATCCAGGGTCTGGCATACTCCGACTTTCTCTCTGCTACATGCCACCGTCGATACCGATCACCTGGCCGGTGATGTAGGAGGCACGATCGCTGGCCAGGAACGCAACCAGTTCCGCAACTTCTTCGGGCTGACCCGGCCGCCGCAGAGCAATCATCTCGACAAACCTGTTGCGGATTTCCTCCGGCAGCACGTCGGTCATCTGTGTCCGTATGTAGCCTGGTGCTACCGCATTGACAGTGATTCCGCGGGAGCCCACTTCCCTGGCGAGACTCCTGGAGAACGCGATTATCCCGGCCTTAGCAGCAGAGTAGTTGGTCTGACCGGGGTTCCCGATGATGCCTGCGACAGATGACAGGCTCACGATCCTTCCCCATCCTCCACGCATCATCGGCTTAAGAGCATGCTTGGAGCACAGATATGTGCCGCGAAGATTTATGTCAATAACATCATCCCATGCCTGTTCCGACATACGAAGCAGCAAAGTATCCCGCGTGATGCCTGCGTTATTCACGAGGATATGCAACCCATCCCATCTGGAGACCACTGCGTCAATCATGCCCTTCACGGCTTCTCCGTCGCGCACATCGGCCTCAACCATCAGCGCGTCGACGCCCATCTGCTCAAGCGTTGCGACTACCTCGCGAGCATCGACCTCGTTCTGCAGGTCAGCCGCGACATAGTTGACGGCAACGCGTGCCCCCATGCTGCCAAGTTTGAGCGCGATGGCGCGTCCAATGCCACGCGACGCACCCGTTATGAGGGCAACTCTGCCTTCCAAGTCCATACTACCTCCACACAGCGAAATGGTATGCGTCCGGGATTTCCGGCTACACTATCCCGTGAACCTTCTGAAGACCAGCGAGCAATTCTCGCCACCGAGACCAAAACTATTCTTGAGGCACACATCCACGTCCGCCTCGCGAGCCACGTTCGGAACATAGTCGAGATCGCATTCAGGATCGGGCGTCCGGTAGTTAATCGTCGGATGAATCACCCCTGTATGCACGGCCAAGATAGCTGCCAGCGATTCAACAGCTCCTGACGCGGTGATAGCGTGGCCAACCAGCGATTTCGTTGAGCTCACAGGCACCTTGTACGCGTGATTTCCGAGCGCAAGTTTCAGGGCCTCGGTCTCCGTAGGGTCGTTAAGTCGCGTACTGGTGCCATGCGCATTTACGTATGCGACATCGGTGGGATCAACACCAGCTTGATTGAGCGCCAGCTTCATGGCGTATGCCTCAGGACCCGAGGCAGGCGCCGTCTGATCGAACGCGTCAAAAGACCAGCCGGCGCCGGCCAACTCCACAAGTATCTCGGCCCCACGAGCCTTCGCGTGGTCCAGTGACTCAAGCACCACGATCCCGGTCCCTTCACCGAAGACGAACCCACTGCGTTCCGCGTCGAACGGACGACACGCGATCGCCGGATCAGGTTCTCTGGTCACGGCACCCAGAATATCGAGTCCTGCGACTCCGAGGGGTGAGAGGCACGAGTCCGTCCCACCGGCAATCATGACATCTGCGTAACCGAGCCTGATGAAGTTCATCGCCGTGCCGATAGCATCGGTACCCGACGCGCAGAGACTGTTCACGCTGGTATTAGGGCCTCGTGCCTGGAAGATCATGCCTATCTGCATCGCAGGTGCGCTTGGGCCAGATCTTGCAACAAACAACGGATCGACGCGGCGAGGACCACGTCGCTCCAGTATCTGAGCCTGTCGCACTATGTAATCACTCTCGGACATACAGGCGACGCTGATCCCTACCCTTTCGGGGATCTCGCGGCTCATATCGATGCCAGCCTGCGCCATCGCCTCCTTGGCCGCCGCGACGCCATAGTGAACAGCACGCGGATTGCGGTCCGCGATCTTGGGGTCCATATGTGCGTAGGGGTCGAAGCCTTTCACTTCGCCCGCGACCTTCACATGAAAGTTGCTTACATCGAAGCGGGTAATGGTCGCGATACCCGACTTGCCAGCCACTGCATTCTTCCAGAACTCATCAACAGTGTTTCCGATTGGATTAACTGTTCCCAATCCGGTGACGACTACTCGCGGCATGCTCATCAGGCGACCCCCTTCTCCAGCACAGATGACCAGGGTGCAACGCTTGTTCCACCATCAACTACGATAGTCTGTCCCCGAATCATAAACGCATCCTCGCTGCAGAGAAAGGCAACCGTATTCGCCACGTCCTCAGGCGTTACCATCCGCCCAACGGGCGTTGTCTGTTTCACGTCCTTCACAAGCCCTTCCCGGATGTAGAACTTGAGCGCTTCTGTGTCCACAGCCGACGCCGACACTGCGTTGACGGAGATTCCCTTGGGAACAAACTCGATTGCCAGGTAGCGTGTCACCGCCTCGAGAGCTGCCTTCGAGACGCCCACCGCTGCATAGGTCGGCCAGACGAACTGTGAGCCAAGGCTGGAGATACTGACAATCTTGCCTTTTCTACCTTCCATCAACCCCGCAGCACGCTGCGCACACAGGAGCAGTGCTTTCGCATTGATTCCCAGCGTCCAGTCCCAGGCTTTCTCATCAATGTCCATTATCGGGCGACCCACACCTGAAGCGGCATTGCTAATGAAAATATCCAGGTACCCGAATTCACTGGCAACCGTATCGAACATCTCCGCGATCTTGGCAGAGTCACCAACGTTCGCCTTAACAAGCAAGACGTTCACGCCCAATTGCTTTAGTTCCTCGACAGTCTGCTCGGCCGCTTCTCGTCGCCGGAAGTAGTTCACGATAATGTCGCAACCCTGCGAGGCTAGCTTCAGGGCGATCGCCTTGCCAATGCCACGTCCGCTTCCGGTGATGAGTGCCAGTTTCCCCTGCATTGGCTTCACAATAGTTACCCCTTTTTCTCAACCTGTTGTTGCACGAAATCGACGAAGTCGCCAAAATTGCGGAACTTCTGCGCCTCCTCGTCCGGGATTTCGATGTCAAATGTCTCTTCGATCGCGACCAGGGCCTGTACCACATCAAGAGAGTCGGCTTTCATCTCCTTGAATGTGGATTCCCTGTTCATGATGCTCTTGTCAATGTGTGCAATCCGCGAGACGATGTCTTTGACCTGCTCTTCGACAGTCATGGTGCTACGCCCTCCTTTCTCTAGAGCTTGCCCTGCTCCTTGAACCACGCCAGTTCGCGTTTCAAGCTGCCGACAATGTCGGCCTCAACCGCCTTCCGCGCGGCGTTAATTCCATGAACGATGTGCTCCGCCTTGCACGCGCCATGCGCGATTCTCACGACACCATCAACCCCCCATAGGATACCAGTCCCCTCTTCCTCACCTTCATACGACAGTTTCTTGATCGGGAGCACCCGGTCGAACACAAAGCCCACCAGTCCCTTTATTCCCGGATACTTCCCCATTAACCAGACCCGCGCTCGGTCTCCCACGCTTTCATAGAACTTCAATAAGACATTGCCCACGAATCCGTCGCAGACGATGACATTCGCCTTTCCCATCAGTATATCGTTGCCCTCTATGTTGCCAATGAAATTGAGCCCGCTGGCTTTCAGCAAGGGATACGCCTCCCTTACCACTTCACTGCCCTTACCCTCCTCACTCCCTGTACTGAGCAACGCAACAGTAGGATTCTCAATGCCATAGATCGTCCGGGCATACACAGTCCCGGCAACAGCGAACGATAGAAGCTGATATGGCTTGCAGTCGACATTGGCCCCAAGATCCATTACAACGATGTTGGGCGCAAAGCTACTGAAACCCCCACCAACGGTGGGACGCTCCATGCCTTCGACCATACCAACATACGTGGCCGCCGCGGCGGCCACAGCGCCGGACGAACCTGCACTGACGAACGCATCCACTTCCTTGCTGCGCACCAGCTTCGTTCCCACGACGATTGAGGACTGCCGCTTCTGCCGTATCGCAACGGCCGGAGCCTCGCCCTCCCTGATAACTTCGGCAGCATCCACAACCTTCATCAGATCGGCTGGCACCTCCTGCGCGCGCAACTCCTCCCTGATAGTATCATCCTGCCCCACGAGGACAATCTCAGCTTCGCCTGATCGGGCCGCACTCGCAGCACCCTTGAGTATCTCGGCAGGAGCATGATCGCCACCCATGGCGTCAACAGCCACTCTCACTTTGCCAGACGACTGCGGCATACTGTTCTCCTCTTCAACTGACACGGACTAAATGTATCCAGGGGCTGGACTCGCGGATTCAATCAGAGTCCGCTCCATCACGATGAGGCCGGCACCTTTACCCGTGCTTCGCCGGTTACCACAGCCTCACCAGACTCGGTAGAGCACATAAGGGAACAGGTAGCCAATACTATACCACCCTCCTCGCTCAGGGATTCAACTTGACCGGACACGGTCAAGGTGTCACCGGGGCGGGTGGGATTTCTGAACTTGACGGAAAGCCAACCTGTTTCATCCCACGCATCGCCGAACACGCGAAACAGCATCTCGGAAACGAACGCCAGGACAAGCATTCCATGCGCTATAGTACCCTTCAGCGGAGTCGTCGCAGCGAACGCCTCGTCCACGTGAATGGGATTGTAATCTCCCGATGCATCGGCGTACTTGTGTATGTCAGCCTGCGTCACCTGCCGCACGAGCGGCAATAGTTGCGCTCCTTCGTGAAGCGGAGCAACCATCTCTTACTGAGCCTCCGGGAGTACAATTGTGGAGCGCCCTTTCTGGACAAGGGTTCCCGATTCATCAGTGATACTCATCTCCAGCGTCAGCATCCGCATGGAACCTCTTGAGAGCTTGCGCGCTACGCGTGCGGCACATGTAACCGATGAACCGACCGGTACCAGTCCGGCAAACTCGAACTCCTGAGCCGCGTGGATCGTCCCTGGCGGCAGGGAGATAAGTCCCGCCAGCGAGGCGATGGCGCGAGCTGCGATTGCAAGTGGCGGCACATGACCACGTGGCTCCGCTCCTACCGCCTCAACATAAGGATCGACTATGCCCGCCTCGAGTCGATACTCAACCGGGGGAAATTCATGCCCGGGGATCAGCTCATCAAAATCGGCAGGCAACGCGGTACCACCTGTTCTGACACCTGACCCGGCGGCATCAAACCCATAGTGGCCGCCAGGGTACGTTCGACTTATGATGCCACTGAGCCGGAATCGTGTCAACAGGAGCTTGAAACCCGACGCCGGCACACATACCATTGCATACTGATTCAGAAGAGGGCGCAAGCGTCCACGAGACATCCATGTGGGATCTACTACGGCAGATATTTGGTAACCCGATGATCGTCTCGCCCGTGCTTGCGTGGACGGCAGCACAAGTCATCAAGACGGCAATCGACAGCATGCGAGACAAGAGAATCAATCCAGGAATGCTGGTAGGGCCGGGAGGGATGCCCAGCTCCCATTCCGCGCTCGTGTGCGGACTTGCCACCGCGACCGCATTGAGCGAGGGGGTAGACTCACCTGTCTTTGCGGTCACTGTCGTGCTTGCCGCAATTGTGATGTATGATGCGGCAGGCATTCGCCAGGCCGTTGACAGACAATCGGAGATACTCACACACATCCTCATCCATGTACCCCGGACACAGGATGATTTCGACAGATTCCTCAAGGGGCTGGTCGGCCACACACGCGTTCAGGTGGTAGCAGGCGCGCTTCTAGGCATAGCCGTGGCGACACTGTGCCAGTGATGACACAACTGAACCACGGCTTTGGAACTTATCCCGAGCTTACTCTATAATCAGCAAATGCGTCGCACAGATTCTTCCGGAATCAACGCCATCCTGTTTCTCATCGCGCTCTGTCTCCTGGTTTTTGCTTTCACTTCCCTCCGTCCAGAATTCATCGGGCGTCTGGGTCTCACTCCGGCACTCGTGCTACAGCGACCATGGACACTTATCACCTCGATGTTCGTCCACGCAAACCTCACGCACATCCTCTTCAACATGATCAGTCTCTTCTTCCTTGGCAGCTTTTTTCTGCGCATGGTTGGCGAGGGAGACTTCCTCAAGGTCTTCTTCTTTGGAGGACTCGCAGGGAATGCGCTCTATATCGTCCTCGGTCCGGCAATGATTCCGGGAGTAGGCGCATCGGGAGCGATATTCGCCATCGGTGGAGCGCTGGCCATAACGGCTCCCAAACTACCCGTTATCGTATTCCCGCTTCCCGTCCCGGTTCCTCTCTGGGGTGCGATGACGTTCTTTCTGGTCATCGGCCTTGTCATTCCCGGAATTGCGTGGCAGGCCCATCTTGGCGGGTTCCTGTTCGGCGTGCTCGCAGGCCTCTACTACAAGAAGCGAAGGGGACGACCCCTCTACTACTGACATCTGCAGAAGGTGACGCATGGCCATTCCGGTAAGCTTCGTGAGCGACGGATTACGCTTGCTTGGCGAACTCCACCTCCCGGAGTCGCCCCGGCCGTGGCCAGGCCTCTGCATCTGTCACGGCATACCTGCTGTCTCCTACGATCCGAATGATACGGGTTACCGCGATCTGGCCGCGCGCTTCGCGACCGCCGGCTTTGCCGCACTCATCTTTCACTTTCGAGGAGCGGGGTTGAGCGACGGTGATTTCGATATTCTTGGTTGGTCACGGGATCTTCATAGGGCGCTGACACTCCTTTCCGGCAACGAGGGGGTTGATACATCCAGGCTGTATCTCATTGGGTTCAGCGGGGGCGCCGCTGCGAGCATTCACATGGCCGCGAGGGATGAACGCGTGGCTGCAGTGGTATCGTGCGCATCTCCTGCCCGTTTTGATGAACTCGTCAATGGCCCCGCTCTCAATGACTGCCTGATGCGCTGGAGGGAGATCGGCATCATACGAAACCCCATGTTCCCATCCGACCTGGACGCGTGGGTATCAGGCTTCCGTGAGGTGGCGCCGATCGCGCATATCGCACAGATCGCGCCACGCCCGTTGCTGCTTCTCCATGGAGATGCCGATGAGGTGGTACCCGTGTCTCACGCGTATGAGCTGTATGAAGCTGCCGGAGAACCAAAGCAGCTTGAGATTATCCCCGATGGCGCGCACCGGCTGAGAGTAGACGAGCGTGCAATGTCGCACGCGCTGGACTGGCTGCGACGCCACTCCGCAAGTTGACGCTCCGTTCGCGCCGGTGCTACAATGCCCCGTTGTTCTGGAGGTGTGGACATTTACGCCATAGTTGAGTCCGGTGGAAAGCAATACAAAGTCTCCCCGCGTCAGACGCTGGACGTCGATAATCTGTCGGCGCCCGATGGCGAGACTGTGGAGTTTCACAGGGTACTCTTCGTTTCAGACGGCGCGTCAACTCATGTCGGCAGTCCAACCGTCGCAGGCGCAAGAGTTCTGGCCACATCCAGGGGACCGGTGAAAGGGAAGAAGATCGTCGTGTTGCGCTACAAGAACAAGACGCGCCAGCGCAGAAAGACCGGGTTCAGAGCAAGCCATACCCGATTGACAATCGACCGCGTGGTCATGCCTGGAGAGTAACTGATGGCACACAAGAAAGGCGGCGGTAGCACCAAGTGTGGTCGCGACAGCAAGTCTAAACGACTCGGCGTGAAGCGCTACGGCGGGCAGATCGTGCGCGCCGGCAATATCATCGTGCGGCAGCGTGGCACACGTGTGAAGCCCGGGACCAATGTCGGTGTGGGCAAGGATCACACCCTCTTCGCGCTCGTGGATGGTTGCGTGAAGTTTGAGCCGGCCTCCAAGTTTCAGAAGAAGGTAAGCGTATACCCATGAAGGCGAAGATACACCCGAAGTACTACGACGATGCCAGGGTCACATGCCTGTGTGGCAATGTGTTTTCATGCGGCGCGACCAAGCCGGAGATCCGCGTCGAGATCTGCAGCGCGTGCCACCCTTTCTACACCGGCCAGCAGAGGATCGTCGACACCATGGGCCGGGTGGAGAGGTTCAAGAAGAAGTACGGCATCAAGGAATAAGTGTCCGTTCATTGCCGGGATAGAGAGGAATGGCGTGCGTGAGAGCCATTCCTCTCTTCGTTTTCTCGGGGGACAGCATCATGGCAGGTAGATTCCACTATGGAGGGCAGGCGCTCATCGAGGGCGTCATGATGCGCGGCCAGAAGAACCTCGCGACGGCGCTGCGCCTTCCCGACGGACAGCTTGAGACCACCCATAAGCCCATCCCTTCCATCTACACGGGAAGATTCCGAAAAGCGCCGTTCTTTCGCGGCATCCTCGTGCTGCTCGAGACACTGATAATCGGCACCCAGGCACTCCTCTACTCCGCTGAGAGAGCCTCCGCAGGAGAAGAAGGGCAGGAGCTGCCCAGAGCTGCGTTGATCCTCGCGGTCGTAGTGAGCCTGTCCCTCGGCATTGCTCTGTTCTTCGTTACCCCGCATCTCATCTTGCGCAGCTTCGACCCCTACATCGCGTCTGACCTGGTCAGCAATGTGCTGGAGGGTATCGTGCGCGTGCTGATCTTCGCCACGTATGTCGCGCTTATCGGGCTAATGCCTGACGTGAGGAGGGTGTTTGCCTATCATGGGGCGGAGCACAGGGTGATCAACGCGTATGAGGCCGGCATCCCTCTCACACCAGCAGCAGTGCAGAGCTATTCGACCTCCCACGCACGCTGCGGCACAAGTTTCATATTCGTGGTGCTGGTCGTCTCGATTGTAGTTCTCGCGCTCCTCGGGAGACCACCAATCCTGATCGGCATCCTTTCGAGGCTCCTCCTGCTGCCTCTGATTGCAGCCGCGAGCTACGAGATTATCAAGTGGTCAGCAGATCGGCAGAACAGTTTCGTGGTGAGGCTCCTGACCCTGCCGGGATTGCTGCTTCAGAAGCTTGTTACACGCCAGCCCGATGAGGCACAGATTGAGACCGCCATCGCTGCACTGAAACTGGTTCTCCAGGAACAGGACACGCCGGCTACTACGGTCCCGGAGCCTTCACCGATCACCGGAACCACTTAGACAGTATCGTCTTCATCCAGTTCCCGCATCTCTCCCTGCTCCGTAGTGAAGCAGGTACGCGTCTCGAGGTGGCACACCGGTCCCACCGGGGAAGCCTGCACAAGAAGCGTGTCATTGTCGCAGTCCTTGTGGATGGACCGTACGCGCAGGAAGTTGCCCGACGTCTCTCCCTTATGCCAGAGATCCTGGCGACTGCGGCTGTAGAACCATACATCACCAGTCTCCATCGTGCGCCGCAGGGATTCTCTGTTCATGTAACCCAGCATCAGGACCTCGCCGGTGGCAGCATCCTGAATAACCGCTGGAATCAGTCCGTAAGCATCAAGCTTCAGCATTCATCCTCCGAATTCCACGAGTGCCTCGCGAAGATCTATAGATCCCACGTAGATCGCCTTCCCGAGTATAGCCCCAGCCGCCCCCACGTCGGACAGCCGTCTCAACTGTTCGAGTGACGCGATCCCACCGGCAGCAACGACCGGCACGTCAACACTGCGAACGAGTTCTTCAAAGGCGTCGAAATTCGGTTCGGTCATCGTGCCATCGCGACACACATCCGTGTATATGAAGCGTGACACGCCTGCGTCCCGCATGGCTTTGCACAGTTCGGCGACCCGGAGTCCGGTTCCCACAACCCAGCCATGCGTCGTCACGTAGCCATCGCGCGCATCCAGGCTCACCGCAACCGCGTCCGGATATGCCCTCACCAGTATCGCAACCAGGCCAGGATCCTCTACAGCCGCCGTACCCAGCACAACCCTCTCGATCCCCTGGCCCATAAGCCAGTCTGCGTCCTCACTGCTACGTATGCCACCACCAACTTCGATGCCTACGCCATCAACTGAACGTACCGCCAGAATTGCATCCCGGTTCACCAGCCGCCCCTGCGCCGCTCCATCCAGGTCCACAACATGCAGTAACCTCGCGCCGCAGTCTCTCCACCTGCGTGCGACGGCACAGGGATCGCGGTCAAAGACCTCCTCCCTGTCATAGTCACCCTGGTAAAGGCGAACGCAGACACCGCCTCGCAGATCGATTGCAGGGATTATGTCCATCAAGTCCTCGGTGGGTCGACTCACACGCGTACAGGATCAAAGGCGACATTATAGGCGAATACCACGCTCACTGTCATGCGCGGCACGACGCAATGTACCGGCGACAGGCGCCGCAGCAAGTGTGCGAACGATCAACGCGGTGCCGCGGGCATAGAGGAACCGGCTGGTTCCTCGCGTAGCAGATCGTCCAGACTGGTAGCATCCTCAATGCGGTGCGTACCAACCCGGATCCTGCGGACCTCCTCGACCGTTGCGCCCACACCAAGCTTCTCTCCCAGGTCGTGCACAAGGCTCCTCACATAGAATCCGGAGGACACCTCACACTCAAGTGTGAACCGTGGGTAGTCGAATGCCATAAGACGCAGTGCGTACGCCGTCACATGTGACGCGGGCAGCTCCACCTCGAGGCCGCGGCGAGCAAGCTCGTACGCCTTCTTCCCCTGCAGTTTCTTGGCCGAGTAGACAGGAGGCACCTGGAGCTGTTCACCAACGAAGCTCTGCAAGGCTTCCTCGACTTCTTCCCTCGAGACCTTGCGATCGCACGTCTTCACAACATCGCCACCAACGTCGTACGTCGTGGTAGTCCTCCCGAAGACAGCATGGACGAGGTATACCTTGTCCATATGGAGAAACGTTCCGGCCTCCTTCGTACGTTTGCCGGTCAGCAGAATAAGAAGCCCCGTCGCCAGCGGATCGAGAGTTCCCGTGTGACCGACCTTGGTCTTGAATCGCCTCTTCACCATAGCCACGACTCTGGCCGAAGTAATACCTTTGGGCTTGTCGACGAGCAGCATGGCGTCCATAGCATTAGTATAACCGATGACATACGCACGCGGTCAGCGCACGGACTACTCTGATTGTGGCGCAAACTCGAGGCGCAGGACATGCTGCGTATCTCCGGTGACCTTCACCCTGTCGTCAATTCTCCATCCCACCACCCACACGATGTGCGATGGCGAGGTCAGGATGGGAACCCCGTCCCGAACCCCTGCCGGTATCCGGGCGTCAACCATGAAGTCCTGAAGCTTCTTCTCCTGCGGCATGCCCAGAGGGCGAAAACGATCACCCGGCCTGCGTCGACGAACGACGAGCGGTCCATCAGCACGGTCCGCAGCGACGTGCGCCACATATCGGTCCTGTGGAACATCATCCGCCCGGTCCACATAGCTCGCGACTACGCGCCACCCGGGGAATCGCGTCTCTCCAGGGACGGCAAGCGGGACAGGTTCGGCAGGCGCATTCCGGCAGGTGAGTCGCGGTTCACTACCCCGGATGAACGCGACCAGTTCCGCTTCCTCCCGGCGCCATACGATGCCGTGCGGCAAGTGAACCTGTTTGTCCGACGGCTTCGCGGACAGAGCGCACACAGCGACCACATGCTGGAAGGACATATCCCGTGTACTGCCATGCAACCAGGCCACCGCGTTAAGCACAAGCCTGGTCTGTACCGCCGGCGATGCCGCGCAGAACCCTGCCAGTTCAATACGCACGACACCACGCGACCACCGGGCGATTTGTTTCCACAGTTTCTCCGCCTGCTGCTGCAGGCTATCATCGTCGTCCATAGCTGCCCTGGCAAGACGGAGCAGCGCATCATCAAAACGGGGATTGATTTGGCGCAGTGAGGGCAACACCTCGTGCCTGATGCGGTTACGAAGAGGCGCAAGTGATTCGTTCGAGGCATCTTCCCGGGAATCGAGCTCGAGAACACGGCAGTACTGTCTTGCCTCTCTCCGAGACACGAGGAGCAACGGCCGTACCAGTCGCAGGCTCCCGCGGGTCGCTTCCCCATCCGGCCCCCGCGGATAATCGGCCACCGGCTCGAGCCCTCTCAGCCCGTGTACGCCCGAACCACGAAGTATGTGCAGCATCACTGTCTCAACCGCGTCATCACGTGTGTGGCCGGTCATCACGACCTCAGCTCCAAGGTGCCGGGCCACCTCGCGCAAGAATGAGTACCGCACTTCCCGCGCTGTTTCTTCCAGGGAGCAACTGCTCGCCGCTGCAGAAGCCAGCACGTCCCGCGCAGCAACAGTACACGGGAGTCCGAGTGCGCCAGCATAGGCAGTGACCGCCTCAGCATCCTTCCTTGACTCAGCACCACGAAGCATATGGTCCAGGTGTGCCACATGGAGCCGGATGTGTAACGTGTGCGACAGGACGTGGAGTACGTGGAGCAGACACATGGAATCAGCCCCTCCCGAGACCGCTAGCACTACCAGCGACTCACGTGAAAGCGCACAGCGGCTACGGATGAAGTCGAGAACCCTCTTCTCAAGCCCGACAGCGAAAGAATGGCGGCCATTCTCCATGGGAGTCTATACCACCTGGTAAGAGGTATCGTTAAACCGCGTCAGCCGTGCACCAAACTTCCCGAACTCTACTATGCTGATACACCCCGGATCCATGCGGAACTTCACAAGCATGTGTAAGGGCAATTCCAGTGCCCGGAAAATGATAGACAGGGTCGTGAAATAGTGGCTCACCACCAGCACGTTCTCCGGCGTCCCGTTCTCCGTGTAGGGGCCGACGACACCCCAGGCCCGTTCCTGCAATTCCACGAAGCTCTCCCCTCCCGGCAGGCGCTCGCGTCCACCCATCCACCACTCCAGCAGCAGCTGCGTGAATGTCTGGGGCATCCTCAGAGTTGACAGTCCATCGAACACCCCGACGTTGACCTCCTTGAGGTCCGGATGAGTCGTAATCGGCACCTGGTGATGCCGGGCTATCGCCTCAGCGGTCAGGACAGTGCGCCGAAGAGGACTTGCCAGGATCACCTCGATGGGCTCATGGCGCAGGACTTCACCGAGCCGGTCGATTTGTCCTCTACCTTTCTCGCTGAGCTCGGAATCAACCCCACCACCCTGAACCCGGTACTCACTATTCCACACCGTCTCGCCGTGTCGCACCAGAATCAGCCTCAAGAAGAAACCTCCTCGTATGGATACGTGGAATCACCGGGCGGGTGGGAGCCCGGGACTTCCGCTTCACACACCTCACCGGCAAGCAGGAGCGCAACACGATGGATTGAGTCGGCCGGCGCTGCAAAGCCAAGGGCTGCCAACACGTGGTCGGGTCGAGCGGTTCCGCCCTGCCCGATGCTTACCTCAAGGCCAACGGTACACCGTTCTTCGGGACCTCCCTGAACGGCAAGGCTGTGAACGAAGGGCCTGAGATCCACCGACTTCACTTGGTCACCGCGGGTAAACTGATGAACGATACTCTCAGCACAGAGGAACGTCCGCGCCGCGTCCAGCGCTGCGGACACCCCGCCCTCATGATACGCGACACAGCGATACCGAGCCCTGCGGACGGCCGCCTGAAGCGAAGATGCACCCTCCGGAACTTCCCAGGCGTTCAACAGATTGAACCCTGCCGGCAACTGCCCCCTCGCCATCATCATCGCCGACTCGGGAGGAAACCATTTGCGCAACCAGATATCCACCAGTTCGACTTCGCTGGTGATGCCAACAGCAAGCGGTGCAGCAACCGCAATCCTGGGATGCGGCGTGAATCCGTGGCTGTATTCGAGCGGTATCGAGGCGCGACGGAACACTCTTTCCCAGCACCGCACAGTATCGAGATGTGATATGAACCTGACCTGGGCCCCACGGCCGAATCTAAGACGAAGACGCTGCATCGTTGTCCGACCGGACATCCTGAGCTGGCGCGGCAACAGGTCCGTCCTTGGTCACCACTACTTTCTCTATCTTGAGACCACGCATCTCGGCAACCACCAGCTTAAGATCTCCGTACCTGAGCTGCTCTCCCTCACGCGGGATGCGACCCAGGTAGCTTAGCACGAAACCAGCGACCGTATCATAGTCTCCCGGGGGAAGGCCCAGTTCGAGCTCTTCGTTGGCGTCCTCCACACGATACCCTCCATCAAGCTGGTACGTGTTGGCTCCCGTGATAACGAAGTCCTCATCCTCATTCCCCAGTTCATCCTTGATGTCACCCACCACCTCCTCGGTGAGAAGGCCAAGTGTCACCATCCCCGCCACTCCACCATACTCATCAACCACCAGCGCCACATGGTGGCCGACGTCACGCATCTCGCCAAGAAGCCGGCCCAAAGGCTGGCTTTCGGGGATAAAGAAAGCTGTCCGCATAACCTCCTCAACCAGCACCTGGTCGGGGGAACACGCTGTGGTCAGCTTCATCAGCACATCCTTGATCGACAGGATGCCAATGACGTTATCGGTCGTTTCCCGGTAGACCGGGAAGCGGCTGTACGGTCTGTCCGCATAGATACTGAGGAAATCAGCGAGGGTCGTCCCTTCCATCACCCAGGCAATCTCCGTCCTAGGCACCATCACTTTGCTCACCGGCGTGCTGGCGAATTCAAGGACCTTGTGCAGCATCTCCGCCTGGTCTTCTCCCACGACTCCCTCGCTCTCCCCAACATCGATCGCAGAGCGTAGTTCTCCGGCACTGACGAGGATTCTCCTGCTCTCCGCATCGGTGACCAGTCGCCGAAAGCCAAGACCCACGCGATCGAGGAGCATCACAAAGGGAAAGAGCAACAGTTCGAAGAACCGGATGGGATAGCCGTAGCTCATGGCTACGGCTTCGGCATGGTGGACCGCGAGCGTCTTGGGAAGCAACTCTCCGAACACCAGCACAAGGCTGGTCACGGACACCGTCGCGATGACTGGTCCCCACGGAAGACCAAACCAGGCAATACACAGTATCGTACCGATAGTCGCTCCGGCGATGTTGACGAGGTTGTTACCCAGAAGAACGGTGGCGAGGAGCCGCTCGGGACGATCGAGAGCCCGGGCCAGTTGCTGCGCCCCACGAACACCGCTGTCGCGCAGGTAATGGACGCGCAGGCGCGGCACAGATATGAACGCAGATTCAGCACTCGAGAAGAAGCCTGAGAGTAACAGGCAGAGCAAGAACGCTGGTAAAAGCCAACTGGCAGGATCGTCCACTTGTAACGCTATCCCGAATCCTCCACTACCACCAGCCGGGTAGTTCCACGTCACCGAATCGTCGTCGGTTCCGCACGCCAATCGTAGCATCACGCCCTTCACATGTCAAAGAACGACCCGCCCCCTGGCGCAATCATCATTCCACGCGAACTGGAAAAGCAGCAAATCGGCAAGTATACTGGCGGAGCGAGCGCCGGTCCGGCATTTGTCTCGACAACGTACTAAGGAGTCATCACACATGGACGAAGTCACAATCTCTCGTGCAATAGTCGAGAGCTACACGAAGGAACTGCTGGATTCACTTCAGGTCGATGTTGCCATCGCAGGCGCAGGTCCGTCCGGTCTAACCGCTGCCTACTACCTCGCGAACGCGGGTGTGAAGGTAGCCGTGTTCGAACGACGCCTCAGCGTCGGCGGCGGCATCTGGGGTGGCGGGATGATGTTCAACAGGCTGGTTGTGCAGGACTCCGGCAAGGTGATCCTGGATGATTTCGGCGTTCGTACTTCGGAGTATGCTCCTGACTACCACATAGTTGATGCCGTCGAGATGGCATCGACGCTCTGCTCGCAGGCCATCAAGGCGGGAACCCGCCTCTTCAACCTCGTGAGCGTCGAGGACGTGGTTATACGCGAGAATGACCGCATATCCGGACTGGTGCTCAACTGGACCGCCGTCGAGATGGCGAAGTTGCACATCGACCCGCTTGCAATCCATTCCCGCCTCGTCATCGATGCCACAGGCCACGCGTGCGAAGTCTGCCAGCTCGTAGTGAACAGAGTCGGCGGCAAGCTCCGCACTCCAAGCGGCGCAGTCATGGGAGAGCGTTCCATGTGGGCCGAGGTAGCCGAGCAACGCACCCCGAAGCACACTGTTGAGGTATACCCGGGACTCGTGGTCTCTGGAATGGCCGCCAATGCAGTCTTCGGGGCACCGAGAATGGGGCCCATCTTCGGTGGCATGCTGCTTTCCGGCAAGATAGCGGCGGACCTCTGCGTGGAGCTGCTCAAGAGCTAGCCATCGCCTCCTCCTGCGGGCACGCGCCATGGCAGGGACGTCCCCGCTTGAACCACCCTTCTTCACGTGCCTATGATAAGTGTACACATGGCCGGCGAACCTCAACGTCACGAACGGTCACATTATGGGGGAGGCATGAACACACCGGATGAGAAGAGCACCAGAGACCGAATAGACGAATGGCACGAGCGACGCCAGCATCTGCTCGAAATGGGAGGTGCGAAGGCAATCGAAGAGCGCCGCGACAGGGGCCAGATGACCGCGCGCGAGCGACTGGATTACCTGTTCGACTCCGACACGTTCACCGAGATAGGCCTGTGGGTCAAGCATCGCACAACCGCGTTTGGCATGGACACACGCGAGATA
>PWUU01000055.1 GCA_003562475.1 Dehalococcoidia bacterium
GACAGAGCAGCTAGGGAGATATCGGGCGGCACTCAACAACCTCATTCTGACCGACTACCTCGAGTTCCGCTGGTATTCCGATGGGGAATGCCGCCTCAAGGCGCGCATTGGCTCTGTGACAGCGGACGGCAAGGTCAGGCGAGACAAAGATGGTACGCAACAGGTTGCCGAGCTTCTCGCCTGCTTCTTGTCACATCGAGTCAGAGGAGTCGGAACACCGAAAACTCTGGCGATGCGAATGGCCCGGCAGGCACACCTGATCCGGAACTTGATCATCAACGCCTTCGAAAAGGAGCCGGAAGGCGGCAGCCTGCACAGCCAGCTTGCTGCGTTCCGCGATAGTCTGATCCCCGACCTGTTGATCGACGACTTCGCCGACATGTATGCCCAGACCATTGCCTATGGGCTGTTTGCCGCCCGTTGCATGTCCGACAACGGTGCTTCCTTTTGCCGCCTCGACGCCGCTCTGAATCTGCCCAGGACGAACCCGTTCCTCAGGAGACTGTTCCAGTACATTGCAGGCTATGACCTGGATGACCGCATCGCCTGGCTTGTCGACGACCTGGCACAACTTCTCGCCCGGGCGGACATGGAGGCCATTCTCAAGGACTTCGGCAGACGCACCGCTAAGGAAGACCCCGTCGTGCACTTCTATGAGACTTTCATCAAGGAATATGATCCGAAGATTCGGCAAATGCGAGGTGTCTACTACACTCCTGAGCCGGTGGTTTCTTACATAGTGCGCTCCATCGACTACGTGCTGAAGACCCGGTTTGATAAGACGCTCGGCCTGGCCGATGCCGGTGTGCACGTCCTCGACCCGGCGGTGGGCACAGCTACCTTCCTATACATGGTGATAGACGAGATCCACCGGTCGTTTTTGGCCCGAGGTCAGCAAGGCCTGTGGAATGACTACGTGGCCGACAAGTTGCTGCCGCGCATCTTTGGCTTTGAGCTTCTCATGGCTCCATATGCGGTAGCCCACCTCAAGCTGGGGCTACTGCTCAGCGAGACCGGCTATCGATCCGAGGGAGATCGGCGTCTTGGCATCTATCTCACGAACACGCTTGAGGAAGCATTCAGAAAGTCCGAGCAACTGGCCGGTTTCAACGAGTACATTGTGGAGGAAGCCAGCGCTGCTGCCGAGATCAAGAAGGTGAAGCCAATCATGGTAGTGCTAGGCAACCCGCCCTATTCAGGATACTCAGCCAATCAAGGCGAATGGATTAACCAGCTAGTAGATGACTATAGACAGGTGGATGGTAAGCCACTGGATGAACGCAAGGTTTGGCTTCAGAATGACTACGTGAAGTTCATTCGCTTTGGGCAGTGGCGGATAGAGCGTACGGGTCAGGGTATCCTCGCATTCATCACCGACCACAGTTACGTGGATAGCCCGACATTCAGAGGTATGCGCCAGTCGCTGATGAACACCTTCAATGAAATCTACATTCTCGACCTGCACGGTGACACCAAGCGTAGAGAATCAGCGCCAGATGGCGGCAAGGACGAGAATGTCTTTGACATTCAACAGGGTGTTGCGATAAGCATCTTTGTCAAGACGCCAGCTGGTACAACACCAGCTAAGGTATATCATGCTGACTTATGGGGACTGCGTGGCGAATGGCCCGATCCAAAACCAGGAACGAAGTATTACGCGCTCAGCGAGGTTGATGTGTCCGCAGATGAATGGCATGAACTCAACCCTAACAGTCCCTATTATGTGTTTGGCCCCAGAGATGAGAGTCTATTGTCCGAATACGAAGGTGTTTGGAGAGTAACCGATGTCTTCCCGTTAAGCACTACAGGCGTTCAAACGTCTCGGGACGAGCTTGCCCTAGATTTCTCCGAGGATAGGCTGGTGGCTAGGATATCGGAGATGAGAGACCTTTCACAACCAGACCATGCGGTTATTGACAAGTACAACCTGCGTGAGACGAGCTTCTGGAGCGTGGCCGAAGCGCGAAACAGGCTTGCAGCCGACAAGAGTTGGAGGGAACATGTCCTTTCTTACCTGTATCGGCCATTCGACACAAGATCCATCTTCTATTCGCCAGCTATTGTTCATAGAACCAGGTATGGCATCATGCGTCACTTACGCAAGCCGAATCGGGCGCTGTGTATTGGCCGAGCAGGACAGGTTGTCGGGTCTGAACAGTGGGATGTTATCTTCTGCAGTTCCCAGATCATAGACCTTAACATCTTCTACAGGGGAGGTGGGCAATGCTTCCCTCTCTATATCTACCCTGCCACAGGCGAGATGGAGTCTGATGGTATCAGCCGCCGCACCAACCTGAATCCGGAGTTTGTCAAAGCAGTATCAGACAAGCTGGAACTGACATTCGTTGAAGACGGACGGGGAGACCCTGAACGGACTTTCGGACCCGAGGACATCTTCTACTACGCGTATGCCGTGTTGCATTCGCCGACCTATCGCGCACGGTATGGCGAGTTCCTTAAGATAGATTTCCCCCGCCTGCCGCTTACCTCGGAGAAGGAGCTCTTCAGGTCGCTGGCAGCAAAGGGCGCTGAACTGGCATCTCTGCACCTAATGGAGTCACGTGTACTCCACAGCTTCATCACCAGGTATCCAGTTGCCGGCTCTAACGAGGTGGAGAGAGTCACCTACCACGAGAATGGAGGGCGTGTCGATATGAACAAGACGCAGTATTTCGAGGGCGTGCCTCCAGATGTCTGGGAGTTCTGCATCGGCGGCTACCAGGTAGCTCATAAGTGGCTCAAAGACCGCAAAGGGCGCACCCTAACCTACGATGAAC
>PWUU01000030.1 GCA_003562475.1 Dehalococcoidia bacterium
CGAGCATGCGCTCCTGGGGCAGCCGCCGCATCTTAACGGCGTGCTCGACGGTGTCGCCCTCTGCCTCGAGGCGCAACCGCCCGTGACTGCGGGTTACCGGCACCACTCCCAGGTAGGCGTGGGGGCAAAGCCGCCGGTTCAGCTCCACCTCACGCTCACAGAAGTGGCGTCTCGCGTCATACGTTGAGTAGTCGAGGTAGCCCAGGTTGACGGGCTTCTTGATCTTGTAGACGAGGTCCCCGGCAAGGAAAAGGAGAGACATCTGGGTCTGCCGAAACTCCACACAACCGGGGTTGTGGGGGTAAGCCTCCGGAAGACTCAGTGCCCGTGCGAGTTCTTCAGGTGAGGTCGCGGGTATGCCGGTCGGTTCGCTATGCGAACACGAACGTCGGTCGGGCAAAGGACCCCTCCGCCTCCTTGTCTCCCATCATGTAGGTGTCCCCCGGCAGGGTTTTCATCATGGAGCTGAGCTGCACCTGCTTGCCGATGAGATCGACCTTCACCTTGTTCGGATCGATGTCTGTCAGGTTGCCGAGGAGCCATGGGCCCTCCTCCAGCTCGACCATCACGATGGTGTAGGGCACCTCTGCCTCACGTCCCTCGGGGGGGACGTAGGATACGGTGAAGGTGACCACCTTGCCGCTTCCCTTGAGCTGTTCCACCTCCATGTTGGTGGAGCCGCACTCCTGGCAGGCCATCTTGGGCGGACACGTGTACTTGCCACAGTCGGTGCACTTGAGGCCCAGGAGCTTGCCCTTCTTCAGCGACTTGTTGTACTCCTTGAACGTCAGCTTGTATTCCATTGCACGTCTCCTCTATTGAGCCTACCAGCCTCTCTTGAGCACCATGTTGCAGAGCACTCCATCGCCGCCAAGCGTATCGGTCAAGCCTACTTTGACGTCCTCGACCTGTCGGCCTGGCTCGGCCTCTCCCCGCATCTGGTGGACGATGTCAACCATTTGCGAGGCGCCCGTGGCGCCGATGGGGTGGCCCTTGGACTTCAATCCGCCGGACATGTTGATGGCGACCTTGCCGCCGCGGTCGGCTTGACCGGTCTCCCACATCTCACCGCCTTTGCCGAACTCTGCGAACCCGAGGCTCTCAACGGCAATGATGCTGGCGATACTGAAGCAGTCATGGAGCTCGCACAGGTCGACATCATCGGGGCCGATGCCCGCCATGTCGTAAGCCTGCTTCACCGAGACCTCCCGCGCGCGTATTCTCGGCGCGTAGTCCTTCTGCGCGCTCAGCTTGCCCGACGAGGACTGGCCGACGCCTGCGATATAGACAGGCTTGCTGGTGAGCTTCTTTGCCACATCCTCGGACGCGAGGACCATAGCTGCTGCACCGTCCGAGAACGGACAGCAGTCGTAGAGCTGCAGCGGAGTGCACACCATGAAGCTCTTGAGAACGTCCTCAACGGTGATCTCCTTCTGGAACTGCGCGTACCTGTTGTGCGCGCCGTACTTGTGGGATTGGACAGTGACCAGCGCCATCTGTTCCTTGAGTTTCTCGAGCGGCACGCCGTACCTGGCCGTGTACAGGTGCGCCAGCATGGCGAATAGGCCGGGGAACGTGAGGCCAACCGGATACTCGTAGTGAGAGTCGTGCGCCATTGCGAAAGTCCTGGTGGCAAGCGGCGTGCCCATCTTCGCCGAGGTCTCTACGCCTCCCACCAGTACAATGTCGTAGAACCCGGATGCAACCCACATGAACGCGTCGCGTATCGCCAGGCTCGAAGAGGCGCAGGCACCCTCGTAACGGGTTGCCGGTACGTTCACTGCCCCCAGGTCGTCGGCAATGTACGACTGGATCATCATCTGGCCCTCTGAGAAGTCGCCGAGCACGTTGCCCAGATAGAGCGCCTGAATGTCTTTGGCTGAGATGCCGGATTCGACGATGGCGTCCATCGCGGCTTCGTTGAACAACTCGACCGATGACTTCTCTGCCGCGAAGGTAAAGGGTGTGTGCCCGACGCCTGCTACCGCTACCTTTCTCATATGTCTGAACCTCCTTGTGCAGACTGACAGACAGATTATACCAGCGGATTGCGGTGTGCCATAGCGACGCAAGAGACAGCGGACATGCTCACTTGACGCCCAGTACCTGCCGCGCGATGGCCCAGCGCTGCATCTCGGACGTACCCTCATATATCTCCGTGACGCGCTGGTCGCGTGCGTACCGCTCCACTGCCGCCTCGCGTGTGTAGCCGATACCGCCGTAGACCTGTACTGCGCGGTGGCAGACACGGCCTGCGGCCTCGCTCGCGTACAGCTTGGCCATGGCGGATTCCTTGATGGCAAGGTTGCCATGGTCGATGAGCCATGCAGCACGGTACGTGAGCAGCCGCGCAACCTCGAGCTCGGTGGCAGAGTCGGCGATCATCCACTGAATGGCCTGGTGCCGGCCCAGCGCCTTGCCGAACGCCTCACGTTCTTTCGCGTAGCGGACCATTTCATCGTATGCAGCCTGCGCGATGCCGAGCGCCTGCGCCGCCACGCTGACGCGGCTCTTATCGATGGACTCGAGGGCGATGATGAGCCCCTGCCCCTCCGCGCCGATAAGTGCGCTTCTCGGTACCGTACACCGGTCGAAGATGAGCTCATTCGTGGAAGAGCAGTGTTGACCTGTCTTGCGCTCACGCCTGCCCACGGAGAGGCCGGGAGTATCCTTCTCGACTACAAATGCGCTTACGCCACGGTGCCCCAGTTCCGGGTCTTTCGTGGCGAAGACCACTCCAAAACCTGATTCTTCCCCGTTGCTGATGAAGGTCTTTGTCCCGTCGAGCACGAAGCTGTCATCGCTGGCGCGGTAACGCATGCGCATGGGTGCGACGTCGCTCCCTCCCTCCGGCTCGGTGAGCGCGAAGAACGCGACCTCGCCCTGCGCGCACCGCGGGATGTAGTTCGCCTTCTGCCCCTCGGTACCATACATGCAGATGCCGTCCATTGCCACGCCGCAGCTCACAAGGTAGGCCACTGAGAGGCCGCCGGAGCCCCGCGCGAGCTCCTCGGTTGCGATGCATAGCATTATCTTCCCGCCTCCAGCACCACCATATTCCTCCGGCAGTGCGAGGCTGCACAGTCCGAGCTCCGCCAGTTGGTGCCATGTGTCCCATGGAAAGCGCTCCTCATCCTCCCAGCGTGCTGCGTTGGGCACGACCTCGGCTTCGACGAACTCTCTCACAGCAGACTGGAATAGTGCCTGTTGCTCGTCGTACTGGAAGTCCATAGCTCGCTCCTCGTTACTCCTCGGTCACCGGTTCCGGCATTCTTGAGAGCTCTCTGAGACAGTGCGGACAGAAGTGACACGACTTGATATCCGTATCGTGGAGGGTCTGGGAGTACCTCATGACGCACCTGGGATCCTCGCAGTGTCCAAGACCGAGCAGGTGCCCGGCCTCGTGCAGAATCTCCTTGGTGGTCCGCTCGACCGCCAGTGGTTCGACCTCGGTCGTATCCCCCATGTTGTTAGAGAGTCGGAACAGTGAGACGGCACCGGTGCGCTTCTCGGGTATGGCATAGCCGAAGACGTAGTCGAATCCCGGCGCCGTGAGGTCGCACGCGGTCAGTCCGATGGTAATTTCGTTCAGCTCGTGAACTCTGTGCAGCAGAGCACAGACCTCTGCTGCATCCACCGCAGTAGAATCTGTGCCGGTGATGGGATCGGGCTCCCGGGCGGACAGCACGAACTCCCAGGGAAGCACGGCGCTCAAGCGTTGCAGCACTGGCTGAGCCACGTCGGCCCCGACACTCTGGAACGGGACAATGGTCATGCGCATGCTGCAACGCTCCTGTGCTGCACCACAACCGGTCTCCGTTCGGACGGGAGCCGGTGAGTCATATCATTGCCTTGCGTCGGACAGGTATCGGCCGGCTATGGGGGCCAGTCTTCTCTTCGTCTCCTCCGGTACGAGATGCGCCGGCGTCATAATGGCGTCGCTCAGCGCTGACCCGCAGGGGCAGATCCTGTCTTCGGGCATGTCGCGGGCTATGCTGCGCACGATAGAGCGCGCTGTCTCTGCACCCTTCAACAGGTTCCCGATAATCATCTCGGTGGTGACTGATTCATGCGTCGGGTGCCAGCAGTCGTAGTCGGTCACAAACGCCACCGAGACGTAGCACATCTCCGCCTCGCGGGCGAGCTTCGCCTCGGGGAGAGCGGTCATCCCGACGATCTCGGCGCCCCACGAGCGGTACATCAGGGATTCGGCCTTGGTAGAAAACTGAGGACCCTCCATGACCACGTACGTACCGCGCCCGTACACGTTCGCGCCCGTCGCTGTGGCGGCAGTGCGGGCGATCTCACGCAGCTCGGGGCAGAACGGCTCGGCAAATCCGACGTGGACTACGACGCCTTCGCCAAAGAATGTGCTGATGCGCCGCCTGGTACGGTCGATCAGTTGATCCGGGACCACGATGTCCATCGGAGCCATCTCTTCGCATAGGCTGCCGACTGCATTGATGGAGACGATACGCGTCACTCCAAGGAGTTTTAGCGCGCAGATATTGGCACGATAGGGCACTTCTGTGGGGATGATGCGGTGGCCACGCCCGTGGCGGGGGAGAAATGCCACGCGGCGCCCCTCGAGCGTGCCCAGCACCACGGGGTCGCTCGGCGTGCCAAAGGGCGTCTCGATGGCTCTCTCCTCGACGTCCGAGAGTCCCTCCAACTGGTAGAAACCGCTGCCGCCGATGATGCCGATTTCTGCGTCTCTCATAACACCTGCCTTCCAGTAGATTTTATATGGAAGGACCGGTGCGGGCAATGGCAGCGCAGCGAGGCGACATAAGACGCCACCGTGCCGGGTGTAGGATCAGTGTCCCGTCCCTGACATCGGTGCAGGTACGATCGCCGGTTCGGGGCACAGAATGCCCTCGACGAGGCGCCGATTCCTGTGGTGCTCTGTGAGGTGATCTGCGGCATCGTTGTTGGCCAGTGAGACGGAGACGTGGGTGGAGCCTGGTGGCGGTACAGATGTGTACTCGGCAGCAGGTTCAGGTGGTGGGGCTGGCGAGGGCGTGCAGGCGACGAGCACGCTCAGGGCTGTTGTGGAGCAGGTGGCGATGATGCTGCTGCTGCTCCTTGTCATAGGTGAGTCTGGCGCGCACCGTACAATCAGGGTAATCGACGGTGTGATCCGCGGCTGCACCAGCACGCACGGATTGTGGCGCATGGTCACTGCCATTTCCAGAGCGGACAGAGCGCCATGCACACCGCTCTGCATACCCGGTTGCCGAAGCCGTCGATGGCGGCGTTCTCGTGTGGCAGGTAGCCGCTCTGTGCACGCGCGGAGGGAAACGCCTTCGACATCTCGTCGAGGCTCTCGGACTCGGTTGTGCCGCGCCGGCCTAGATCGGAGAAACACCTGACGTGGTTGACCAGTCCCTCCCGGCTGATGGCGTGCATGGGGCAGGCGTCGATGCAGATGGTGCAGCCGGGTGGGCACGGCATCCCTTCCAGCACATGGCTTCCCTCCAGAGTGCCTGTTGTGATGACCGCACCAAGTCTCACTCTGGTCCCGTGTTGCGGGGTGGCCACCAGGCCGCTTCTGGTGCGGCGGCCCACACCTGCGAGCAATGCCGCCTGTTTCAGGTTGAATATCCCGTGCAGTGGGCCGATCGTTCGACCCTCCTCGTATGCCTGCCTGTCAAACCGAGTTGCCCCGCATGGACCAAGCGGGAGCGAGGGCCACGATTGCTCTTCCAGGTGGCGTGCGAGATCGTAGGTGATCGAGTTCAGTAGCCGGTTGAGATGCACGTATCCGAAGTTGCCGAAGGCATAAGTCGTGTCGATGGGCGCAAGGTTGGAGGCGAGCACGCCATCCGGAATGCGCACGGCTACGACGATGACGCTGCGCGCCCCGGGCAGCAGCTCTTCCGGGCTGTAGCCTGTCGGCAGGAACGAGCGACTGTTGTTGGCCGCCCTCTGGCTGGGGCCATGGAAGCGCTGGATCGGTGCAATGCCCGCGGCAACTGCTCCCAGTTCGACAGCAAACTGCGCGTAACTTGGGGACACCATACTACACATGATAGATCATCTGCGTGCTCAGAATAATCAAACGCCTGAGTGACCCATCAGGTCGACGTATGTCTGGTAGTCGTCGTCCGAGAAGAACGTCTCCTGACGGCGGTTGCCGCGCCGGGTGATCTGATGAGGCACACCGGGGACAACGGCTCGTGCCGGTCTGGCCATAAGACAGGATAGTGAACCTGCACTACGGCATGTGTCAAGAGATCGAACGTGAATTGCGCACCTTGCGTATCCAGTCATAAGCATACAGCATACCATAATTAGTATGGTGTCCCCAAATTACGGCTGTCATTTTCCTGCCTTAGTTCCCACAGTGCTCCGAAGAAATGCCGTGTCCACTCATTGGCGGCCTTCCGGTTGGCGCAGAAGACGATACGCAATGCCGGATGCAGGGCATACAGCTCGGCTATCGCTTTGGCACAGAAGCCGGGTGTGTAATGGTGAACTTTCTTCGGGTTCAGGAAGTCCGCATATGATGCCTCGATTACCAGTGCATGGTTGCTGTGGGCCGCGAGTTCGGCAAGTCTCTGGTGAAGCACCGGCATTGTCCCGAAGTCAGCGAGGAGGTTTTCCAGTGTCTTGCGCTCCACTACGGCCAGCATCGTGTCGCCATCCATGAGCGCGTAGTCACCTGCAGTCACTGCACCACGCTCAGTAACTGCGCCTGAGAAACGCCACGGGTATTTCTCGTTGCCGTGTATGCGAACAACCATTTCGGAACTGACGCCGCGTGAGACGAGCTTGAAGGCGGGGCGGTGTTGCATCATCGACCTCTGGGTTAGCCAGAAGACCTGCTCATAGCCCTCACCGGGTCTCCCCTTGTAGGACTTCTTCAGAAAGAGGAAGTCGCAGCGCTTGAACCGTTTACGGTCCAGTATCACCGAGACGCGGCGACCGCGCTCATTGAAGGCAACAATACCGACCCGTTCCAGTTCTACCAGTGTCTCATCCGGCTCTGTCGGATCCCCTTCACGCAGGCAGAAGATGTTTCGCCCGGCTGACGGCCAGCGGTCCTGCACGCGGAGTACCAGCCATGGCCGGTCCCCCCGGATGATCTGCAGACGATAGGGGAAGCGGTCGTTCTGTGTTCGCTCGAGAATCCAGGTTCCTTTAGCCATTGTCGCCGTGTTTCACCGCCGTCCTTGGCCCACGTCGGACACGGCGACTTGTATCATCGTCAGGTCGCCGCGTCAATTCTCCTTCGTGCAGGGTGTGTGATGGCCATACAATGGTTGCCCCCGGCTTGCTGGCAATCTTCCCGTGGTCTCCGAAGTCGTACGGCTCATCGAGTGCCGATTTCGAACATGAGCATGGAATAAGGTATGGTGCGCGTGAAGTGGGCGAATTGCGATTTGCGAACACACAAGCGTGGTGCATATCGCAACTAGCATGGTGTCCCGGAATCCAGGGGTGTTTCTTCCCGAATGTGTGTCCTCCTTTCTTCACTTACCTATGCTCCGGGAGTGTTACCTCCTTCCTGCTTTTCCACCCAAATCAGCATACAGCCACCATGAAGTTGACAGGCAGTTGGTGGCGGCCTCAGATACGAAGCCCGAGGAGGTTCTTGTGATGGGGTTTTCGCAGCCCGTAGGGATATCACCCAATTCAGGCATTCGTGCTGGGTCTTCACATGGTGCTTCCTAGTCTCGTGATATGGTTCCCGTCTCTTGTGGCGTTGAGGTAGAAGATGGCAACTGCACAACGCCATTGCAATCTTTGCGCGTAGAATGTATTCTGCGGCTTGGGTATTAGCTCATGGCAAGAATAGCGCCGGCGGTGAGGCGACACAGGCAAAGCAAACCCAGGGAGGAGTGTCATGATCAAAGGTTGCAATGGTAAGGTACTATTCGTCGATTTGACCTCAGGTTCGGTCAAGGAAAAAGAACTGCCGGAGAAGGTGTACCGCGACTTTGTCGGTGGGCAGGGTCTGGGAGCAAGGATCCTCTATGAGCGCATGAAGCCCGGGGCAGATCCTCTTGGTTCGGACAACATCCTTGGCTTCGTTGTCGGGCCGCTGACTGGGACCGGATTGCACGGTTCAAGATTTCAGGTAGTCGGCAAGTCGCCTGTCACCGGTGGTTGGGGAGATGCCAATTGTGGGGGTTACCTGGCTGGGGAGCTAAAAGCTGCGGGGTATGATGGCATTTTCATTACCGGCACATCTCCTAGTCCGGTGTATGTATTTGTCAAAGATGGAAAGACCGAAATCAAGGACGCCTCGCATTTGTGGGGCAAGGACACAAGGGAGACTGACGAGGCTCTTAGGGATGAGCTCGCCGATAAGAATGTCAGGATTGCCTGTGTCGGCCCGGCGGGTGAGAACAAGGCGTTACTGGCCTGTATCAGACACGAAGGGTGTGCTGCCGGACGTTCGGGGTTGGGGGCCGTGATGGGTTCCAAGCGCCTGAAGGCAGTGGTTGTGAGGGGCTCACAGAAGGTATCCTTGGCTGATCCAAAGCGTTTTGAAACGCTGCGTCGGGAATACCTGAATGAAGTCAAGAATACTTCACATCCTCTAGCCAATACCTTCAGGGATTATGGAACGTGCGGTACTACTACCGGTTCAGTAGTCGTTGGCGATGCGCCAATCAAGAACTGGTCTCTATACGGCGAGGAAGGCTTAAGAACCCATGACAACTTGAGCGGTGACGAAGTGATCAAGTACCAAGTGAAGAAGCACTTCTGCGCTGGTTGCCCCATAGGCTGCAAGGGCTGGATGGACCAGGGAGAGGGCCGCTATGCGGTAAGAGGTGGCAGCAAGCTCGAGTATGAGACGATAACGATGATGGGCTCCAACTGCATGATAGATGATCTGGAAAAGCTCAATAAGGCCAATGACCTATGCAATCGATTCGGGCTTGACACTATCGGCGCTGGGGCTACCATTGCCTTTGCTATGGAGTGCTATGAAAACGGCCTCATCACAATTGAGGACACAGGCATCGACCTTAAATGGGGTGATGCCGATGCCTTCATGGCAATGCTGGGGAAGATGAGTCAGAGAGAGGGATTCGGCGATATCCTTGCAGATGGCAGCAAGCGGGCCGCTGACCGAATTGGCAAAGGTTCCGAGAAGTACGCGATGCACATCGGCGGCCAAGACGTGCCAGCCCACGATCCCAGAGTGAGCACTGGCTTTGGCTGGGGTTACATTTGCGACCCGACCCCGGCGCGGCATACCAGTTCCCTGTATAAGCATTTACATGACGAGAGAATACCCTTTGTTCTCGGTCCAAGAATTGCGCTTCCTGACCCGGACCCCACTGATGCCAATGCCAATGCTCCGCTCTTTGCCACTTGCAGTGCTCTTGACCGCTTCTGGACATCCGCGGGGCTGTGCATATTCGCACTGGTTCCAGAGGGCATGTCGGTAATTGAGGCCATGTCAGCAGTAACCGGATGGGACTACACCCTTGAAGAGGCCATTAGGACAGGACACCGTATTCAGACACTACGCCAGGCCTTCAATTTGCGAGAGGGCATACGCCCTAGCGAGTGGGTTCTACCGGAGAGACTGTCTCGAGTTGTAGATTTCGGACCTTTCGCCGGAAAGAGTGTGGATTTCAAGACTATGAAAGAAGAGGGGTGGAAGGCACTGGGATGGGACTCAAAGACTGGTAGACCCCTGGAGTCCACCTTGCAGGAGTTAGGCTTATCTGAGCTAGTCGGCAAACTTCCCTAGACGACTGTAGTTTTCGGAGGCGGAGAGGTTGCTACTTCGGTGAGAAGATAGGTTCGTCTTACGATCGTACGGCCTGTACTCGAGGACACAGCCAAAATGATTGCAGTCCATGTCAGGCTCTATTCCAGCCTGAGAAAATACTATCCTGACGCGTCTATGGGCGAGCCCGTTTCTATTCTATTGGAGGACGACTGTACGTTAGGAGATTTGCTCCATACACTGAAGATCCCACGGGAGGAGATCAAGGCGGTCTTTGTGAACGGAAAGTGGGAGGAGGATGGCCACCTCCTTAGCGATGGGGACAAGATAGGAATCCTTCCACCCATCGGAGGAGGATGAAGGTGTTCAAAGCGCGCCTTTATGGGAAGCTGCGTCGCTTCACTGATACCCAGGACCCCACCTGTGAGTCTGTTGTTAGGATTTCGGTTGAGGACGGCGACACCATTAGGGACATAATCCGATGCATCGGCATCCCGAGCGAGGAGCTGGGCAGCAATATCTTCGTCAATGGAGAGTATTCTGCCGTCGAGAGGAAGGTCAAGACTGGGGAGGGGTTCTACGTCAATAAGTGTGATGTTCCTCATGCAGCGATGGGCCAAGCCTCCTTTCTGCTGGAGAGTAGTATTCTCGGTCTGAAGTTGGCTGGGTTGCGGTACCCGTAGGCCACTCTCTTGATGACCTTCATGCGGTTGTTCTTGCCTTCGAGGAAGCCGTTTGTGTAGGGGAAGTCGAAGTAGTTCAGGATCTCCTGGCGCCCGAGGCGCAGTATGGGACGGAGCGCCTTGACCCGACTTTGACAGCCGCCGAGGCCGTCCAGCTTTGGGGACGGCCCCGCTCAGCTTTGAGGCAGGAGAATCTGTAGTGTAAAACATCGTGCGTGTATGGTATTGACAGGAGACTGGA
>PWUU01000090.1 GCA_003562475.1 Dehalococcoidia bacterium
AACTCGGATAGCCCCATGTGAGCGCTTGCCTCGATCTGAACGCCAACCGCCCCACCTGAGATCACATTGCATCCCAATACGTCTATGCTAATGGAACCATGCTCATACAGCATGCCGATCGTATTATCCGTAAGCATGTTGCCCTCTATTGTGGCGTGGGCGTTTCCAAGAACGTGCATTCCACACGAGAGCATGCCTTTGACCGTATTGCACGTGAAGAGTCCGTTTCGTGTCCCCCCCCCGATCACAATGCCGTGTGCCAGAGTACCTTGGGCCGGGTTTGAGATCCAATTCCGATCAACAACAACATCCAGGCTGTCAGAGATGCGGATGCCCCGATTCTCCGAAAGCGGGGCATTTGAGGAGATGGTGTTGTTGATCACCTGTGTCCCGTTCGCTTGGCCTGCCACGACCAGGGCTTCAGCTACCGATGGATCAGAGGATGAGCCTCTGACACCGTTGTCCCTGAGTTCATTGTGTGAGATCACTGTGTTCTGTGCTCCCCCCTTGACGATGATCCCCGCATGACCACATCCAATGACTGTGTTGGCCATCAGCCTCAGACCATCGGCATCAGTATCCACGCTGATCCCGTGTCGCGCCGACCCTGAGATAGTGTTGTTTGCAACAACGCCCGATTCTTCTGCAAGCGCTGACTCGACGCTGATCCCGTGGTGTGAAACACCGCTAATCTCATTGCCGATCACCCTGTACCCACTTGAACCGGTGTAGGCAGGCTGCAGCATCTCCGGGAGCGAACCGAGCAGTCCAATGCCGTGCCCTCCCCAGACGTTGAAGTGGGCGCTTCCACCAGACTGGGCGACGCTGGCTATCACGTTGCGCTCGATCACAGCATCAGCCGCGTACACAGCAATGCCGCAAGCTGGCACGAAGTAGGTCTGTGGACCGGCGTCTTGCGGCACAACACGCCCTGCGTCCTCTCCCGTGGCAGCGAAAGCAACGGTGTTATACTGAACGATGACACTGGATGCGCCAACCACAATGCCAGATGTAGCAGCTCTGATTTCCGAGTTCCCAACTACCGCTGTCTGGACCGCACTAGGGGCTATGCTCACGCCGGCTGCGTTGTCGACTTCGATACCTGCGCTACTCGGATCTGATCTGGCGACGGACGTAGTGAGCATGGGATTGTCGCGGACGTGGACACCACGTGCCTCTACGAAGACGGCATTGCCCCGGTGGTGAGACGCCTCTGCCAAGAGGTAGCCTGCGCCAGTGACCCAGTTTCCCAAGACGGAGGCGTTCGCCGCGCCAGTTCCGATCCAGATCCCGTTGAGACTCCCGTTGGTGCCAAAGCCAGCCGGGTTCTCGATCGTGTTGTTCAGCACCTGCCCAAGCCTGCCATCCAACCTTATCCCCACCGCTCCCAGGCCCACTGGGGTGCTGAATGTGATCGTATTGCCCTCGATTTGGGCATAAGGAGAACTGACGGAGATCTGAGGCGCGTTCTCTTCACCCATTCCCGCTGCCCCCACGTCGTTGACGATGACGTTGTCAGATACCTCATGCCCGCTCCCCGCGGTCACCTGGATCGCCCGGAAAGCCATACTAGCACCGGGGAGCACGGTCAATCGATTGCCCCTAACAGCACTCCGATCGCCACCGTCAACAAGGATGCCCACCGGAGTACTCCCACTGGTTCGTACCCGACACTCCCTCACAAGCGCATAGAACCCCTTCACCCACATGTGACTGTAGACAAACGCTCCCCCCACATCGTCTACTGTGACCGCCTGGATGAGCGCGAAGTCCGCTTCATCTTCCACCCGTATGCCGTAGCCAACACCAGCAGCCGAAACGACTGTCAGATCGCGGACAGATGTATCTCGCCCCCGGATAGAGACCACAGCTTCGGCTCCCGAGCTACCGACGATCTGGACATGGCGAAACGCTCCAACTAGTACTGTTCTATCCTGAAGGATCAACATGCTTGGCAGCTTCGAGTTGGACCCCAGCGTGATGCTTTCGCTAACGCAGTAGGTCGTGTTGGCGAGAAGTGGCTCAGGGGCACCTGAAACGCTGTCGATCAGAACGACCCCTGGTGGGCACACCGCCACACCACACATGCCAACAAGCAGAATCGCGAACGCTCCAAGAGCTAGTCCCGTTGAATGCCCCACTTCGGTCCTCCCCGGGCTGGTTTGCAGCCCATCTTCCTTCTTGTCCTAACAGGTATCATGTCACCCCATGAGCTGACTGGCTGAGATAGGGCCGGTTGGATTGTCACTCTTCCCGCCGGTCGAGTTCGCCGCCCTCCCCGGTGAACAGGAACGCCAGGGCATCCGGGCAGTAGTCGCCATCGGCGTTCCCCCCACCTGTGTTCTCCCTGCCGGTGACGTAGCCGGTGAACACGTCGTCTATGTTGGAGCACTGACCATCCCAGAGGGCCACGCCATAGCCTTCGTTGTCCCGGATCACGTTTCCCTCGATCGTGGCCTGGGAGGAGTCCCACATCCGGATGCCACCCAGGTTGCCGCTGATGGTGTTGTCCTCGATCGTGGCAAGGGAGGACCCTGTCATCCCGATGCCATCCATACTGCCGCTGATGGTGTTGCCCTCAATCGTGGCCTGGGAGGAGCCCATCATCCAGACGCCCTTCAGCTTGTTGTCGCTGATGATGTTGCCCGTAATCCTTGCATGGGAGGAGAACACCACCCAGATGCCACCCCACTCGTGGTTGCTGATGGCGTTGCCATCGATCGTGGCCTGGGAGGAGTC
>PWUU01000112.1 GCA_003562475.1 Dehalococcoidia bacterium
CCTGAAGACCGCTGAGATGATCAAGTACGCTGCCAACTGCATGCTGGCCACCAAGATCTCCTACTGGAACGAGATGTTCTTCATCTGCAGGCAGATGGGCATCGATTCACACGCGGTAGCTACAGCTGCCAGTGCCGATACCCGCATCGGCAAGTACGGCACTGTGCACGGCAAGGCATTCGGCGGCCGGTGCCTGCCCAAGGACCTCAAGGCGCTGATAACCTTTGCCAGGCCCTATCACAAACCGGTGCTGCTTGAGAGCGTCGAGGCGATCAACGAGAGAATGCGGGAGGAACACGGAGTGAGAGAATGAGACTATGCCCTGTCGGAGGGTGTGAGTGATTCACCGGGCGCCATCCGGGTGGGCGGTTTACGGCAGGGAACTGGCACGCCTCAGTGTACTGGACACCATGAGCGACACCGGATACACAGCAAGCTACTGCCTAACACTACTGGAGGCGGATGACGGACATCATGAGGTCGGCCCCTGAGGCGCAGAACACTATGCCTGAGTGTACAGGCGAGCATTCTGATACTAAGGTCAGGACAACGTCGCTGACAGGGGAACCCAGAGGTGAAAGGCGGGGATGATCCGACTATGAGAACGGGCTCTGGACCGCAACCCGAAGAGGCAACCGCGCTGTCCGACCACTGCGTTGTGTGCGGCAGCGAGGCCTCCTTCCGGTTCGACGGTGGCGTCATAACGCCCCAACTGCTGGCTGCATGGGACATCAGCGACGAAATGGCTGATGCCTTCAAACATAGGGAGAGCATGCGCTGCAGTGTCTGCGGAAGCAGTCTGCGCATAAGGCGTCTCTGCTCGGCCCTTATCGAGACCATTTCACGGATCACAGATAAGCCGCACACGTCTCTCGTGGAGCTGCTCGACGACAAGAGGTTCCGTTCCATGAGAATCGCCGAGATCAATGCCTGCGGCAAACTGCATGGCTATCTCAGTAAGCACCCTAACCTGTCCTATTCCGAGTACTCTCCACACCTACCCCGCGGCTCGGAACACAACGGGATACGCTGCGAGGACCTGCAGGAGCTCACCTACCCCGACGACTACTTCGACATCATCCTGACGTCCGACACACTGGAGCATGTGCCTGAACCGGAGAAAGCTTGGTCGGAGATCCGCCGTACGCTCAAGCCCGGTGGTTACCATATCTTCACCATTCCCGTAGTTCCCGCGCAGCCGGTCACCAGACGGCGCGCCCGGCTCAGCAAAGGACACATCGAGCATCTCGCTGAACCGGCATACCACGGTGGAGAATGGGGAGTTGAGGACCAGCTTGTCTACACGGACTTCGCGATGGACATCGTGGACACATTGAAGGGGTTGGGGTTGGACACAGAGGTGCTGTATCGAGACCCGGATGATAAGGACGTCGCTTTCGTCTTTCGCTCTCGGAAGCAACAGGCACCTGCAGGTGCACTGGTCAGAACACCAGAGCCTGAATGGACAGGCGAGAGGTTTTTGCCCTGGATAGAGGGGGCCAGGATTCATTATGAGCACCTTCACAGGTATGCTTTCGCCGCGCAGTCTGTGAAGGGCAAGCGAGTGCTGGACCTGGCCTGCGGCGAAGGCTATGGCACATACATGCTGGCCGGTGAGGCCGAATATGCGGTGGGCGTGGACATCGACGAACCGACGGTACGGCACGCCAGGCATAGATACACAGGGGAGAACCTGGAGTTCCTGGAGGGCTCCATGCTCGACATTCCCATAGAAGGCGCGAATCAGTTCGATGTCGTTGTCTGCTTCGAGGGCCTGGAACACATAGCAGAGCACGATAAGCTCCTGTCTGAGGTCAAGAGGCTGCTCAAGGACGACGGCCTGTTCATAGTATCCACGCCCAACAAGGCAGTGTACACAGACTCGCCGGATTACCGCAATCCCTTTCACGTGAAGGAGCTACAGGCTGAGGAGTTCGATGGTCTGCTGAGGCGGTACTTCAGGCACCGGCGCGTGTTCGGTCAGCGAATCTACGCTGGCTCCAACATGTGGAGTATCCACAAGCAGAGATTCCGCAGCTATACAGAGGCAGTTGTCAAGAAGGGAGACCCCGAGTTCTATTTGGCAGAGAGAGATCAGAAAGATCCCGTATACCTCATTGCTATAGCGTCAGACACCGACCTCAAGGCGCTATCATCCGTAACCGACTCCTGGCTGACGGATGCTTCCGATGCACTCTTCAACAAATATGAGCAGCAGGTCGCCAGGCTGGACCGTGCCTTACAGGATAAGACCTCCCGCATCGCCGACCTCGACTCAACCCTCAAAGAGAAGACAGCCCGGGTAACGAACCTTGAGGCCAAGGAAGCGAACCTTGAGGCCCGGGCAGCGGACCTCGAGACCCGAATCGCGAACCTTGAGACCCAGCTGACAGCCCTGAAGAAGCGGGTCAAGACCCTGGAAGGTCGCCTCTCCGCCGTCTACGCGTCCTATTCCTGGCGCATCACGCGGCCCCTGCGTGCGACCGCCGACGCTTTCAGGCTGGGTTGGTTCATGCGCAACACACGCCGCGCCTTCATCCTGCTCGGCTGGCTGCTCACCGGCCAGTTCACCCGGGCAGGCAATGCATTGCTCCCCTATTACCAGCGCTATGTGCCGGGACGTGTCAGGGCACTGATCCCTTACCGCGTGCGCCTGATGCTGAATGAGCGACTAAGCGGTGGCCATAGAGTGCGGATGCCAGAATAC
>PWUU01000017.1 GCA_003562475.1 Dehalococcoidia bacterium
GATGGGTGGGGGCGATGTTAAGCTGTTAGGCGCTGTCGGCGCTCTGCAGGGCTGGCAGTTTGTTTTGGCGGCTGGGATATTGACTGCTTTAGCCGGTGGGGTTCTCTCCCTAGGCTATTTGGTAGCTACTGGACGTTTGCTGAGGGCGCTGAAAAAAATGGCCGGGTTTGTTCTGGCCCCTTTTTTCAGTTCCATCTTTTACCGGACTAACCTGGATTTTTTTAACAAAGCTTCTATCTATTTTGCAACTCCGCCCCCGGAGGATAAACCGGTGCGCATGCCTTACGGTGCCGCCATAGCGGCAGGGGTTATGTTATTCTTAGCAATGAACTTATTCCCATGGGGCGAGCCTTATATAAGCAGCCTGCCTTGGTAAAAAGATAGTGTTTAGTGGTTACCGGGCAACAGTAAAACACCCTGATAAAAGGTGTGAAATAGTTGATCAGATACTATTTTCGAAAACTTGGGAAGAGTGAGCGTGGAGCAACGTTAATTGAGTTTGCGATTGTTGTGTCATTGTTGTTTCTGCTAATATTTGGGATAATCGAATTTGGATGGATTCTGTTTAGTTATATTACACTTACTGCCGCTGTCAGAGAAGGTGTTCGTATGGTTGTGGTTAGTGAACACACTGGTGAAACTGACGACCATATTAAAGGAGAAATTCAAACTCATGCCAGATCTTTTACAATGGATAAAGAGGATATTTGGATCACTCCTGAAACCTTCAGGATTTATGGTGAGGAAATAAGAGTGGAAGTTAGAAATGCCGAGCTCCCACTTCTTACTGGTTTGTTTGGCAGTTCTATACAGATTGCTAAACCTGATAGAGTAATTAAAGCAACAATGATGTATGAATGATTAAGATAGAGTTGCTTGATAGTAAGTTTTAATAATTATTAAATTCGGGATTAACTCTTTGGCAAAGCGGTGTGATTGAAGTTATGAGAGTTGTCTATAATAAACTGAAAGATAACAGAGGGGTTGCACTGATTGAGTTCGCCCTCGTCTTGCCTATACTGCTGCTTTTGGTTTTAGGAATAATCGAATTTGGGTGGATCTATAATGGTTATATTACTATTACGGGCGCAGCCAGGGAAGGGGCCAGGGTTGCTGCAATTGATGGTGATTATGAGGTTGCAGTAAACAATCACATTAGCTCACTGCTCATTGGTAACGAACCGGCATTTAAAATAAACAATATAATCCAGGGTGGTTCTGGTGAGGTAATAATTATTACGGTAGAAGGAGACCTGTCGCTTCTTATCGGTAGCACTTTTCCTTTAAAAGCTGAGGCAATTATGAGAAAGCAATTTTAAGCTTTATAACATAAGCCTTTGACTATAAATATGAAATGGAGGAGAAAGGATTGAAACGCTTCAATAAATGGGCAGAGTTTTTTACGGATGAGGAAGGCGGTGTGATAATACTCGTTGCTTTACTTATTTTCGTTTTGTTGGGCACGACAGCTCTTGCTATAGATACTGGCGTTTTATATCAAAATAAGCGTGAACTTGTAAACATCGCTGATGCTGCTGCCCTTGCGGGGGCACAGGAATTGCCCCAAAATAAAGCTGCGGCAACAACAGAAGCGATAAAATACGCATTATTAAATGATTATGTGTTGACCGAGGATCAAATTACCTTTGAAAATAGTAATAGAAGGATTGTTGTAGATATCTCAAGGAAAAGCAATATTTATTTTGATTCTATATGGAAGCTATTAAATCCTGATTTTCAAATTGGAGAAGTTGTAGCATTGTCTGCAGCGGAGCGGTTAAGGGAGAATTTATGGGATAGTGTTGGCTTCATTGAAAGCTACTATGATGAACTGGAAATTAAAGACAATGTTAATTTCTATATAAATAGTCCAGAAGGCTATAAGCCAGTTATTCATTCGAATCAAAGATTTGAAGTAAAGAACAACGTAAGTTCAGATGTAAATGTTTTTGGGACCTGGACTGAAAATCAAGTGCAAGACTATTCTAATTTTTTCCATGATACAAGGCAGGTAGCATGGAAAGAACCTCCTATTACTGCTGGTAATATCGATGAGCTTATAAGTGGCTGGATAGATGGAGGCTATAATGTAATGATTGTCCATGAAAAAGATAGTAATGGCAATTTCATATATGATTTCGTAAAAGCTCATCATGATGGTAGGGCAAAAATTGAATTAAAAGGTCAAGAAGTATTAGATTTTAGCGATTATGGAAATTTTGATGTAGTTTATTTTTCTGGTAGGGAGTTAGAGGTTAAAGAGGTTTCAAGCTTTACTCTTACCGGTGCAAAGTTGTTTATTCTAGATTGCAAATTTGAGGTTAAGGACGCTTCAACATTAACTATAGATGGAGCTATCCATATTTTTTCACAGGGAAGTCACCATGAACTTGAATTTAAGGATGGGATGACTGGGAACTTCAATGGCCCAATTTTAGTTGATGGGAAGCTTCAAATATGGAAAGATGTGAATGTTAACTTTGATTTAACCAAAATGAGCGAAATACCGGAAATCTGGATTGATGGCAGAGTTAGCTTAGTAAGGTAAAGTTTTTAAACTTATATTAAAATAGAATAGGTTTGGAGGTGCATATCTTGAAATTAAGCAAAATTTTACTGGTATTCGGTATCCTGCTCGGTCTCATAACGGCGTTTTTCCTCTA
>PWUU01000003.1 GCA_003562475.1 Dehalococcoidia bacterium
ATACTAGTTGCCCGTACCATAGCCCCACCAATACCGTGATGGTATACTAAGTATAATATCATCATCCATCTCTATTATTGATATGACATCTGACTCACCTGATCACAAACTCATCCTAGAACGTCTTGATCGTAAGCGAAAGACCTTAAACATCATAACCGTAGTCTTTGCTATTGTATCTTTGGCTTTTCTCAATCTCTTGGTTCTTGAGGTTATCCCTATGACTCCTCTGACCTTTAGTATATTGGTAGGCTTTGTCGTGGGATTACTTGGTATTATCCATTCTTATAAGACTATCGGTAGACAGGCCAAGAACATTCTCGTCCCATACAGTGTCTCCAATCTTCCCGACATCACAGATATACACTACCTTGTGGGCACGGATCGAAATACTGATAGTATGAAGAAGATTCAGGACATCTTCAAAACTCACAATATTCGGAGGCGTCTCCAAGAGATTGATGATTATCTTCAGTTCCAATACAAGCACTGTCTGGTAGAGCTCCTCGATGGTTCGCTCACTTACTCTGTTGGATCGGGAGAGAATTCTCGAAGGAAGACCGATCATTACCTCATCCTTCGTACGGTCTTTCCAGACACAGTCGAAGGGACTACCGCGGTCTCAAGTGTAGCCCACTGGGATAATAATTGGAGATTCCGATTCCCTGAGAGTATCTCGACCGAGAGCTTGGAGCTCAACAAAATCTTCCAGATCAGAGCCACCAACCAGGTCAGTGCGCGGATGCATCTCCAGCCCAATATCATGGCCAATATCTTGGATCTGTACAAACACCATCACTACCAAAACATTGTCTATTACTTTGATGATTCCTCGCTGACGGTGATTATGAAGGAGAATGCCGGATCCTTTGAACCAAACATGATAGAGTCGCTCCTCTCACCCTCTCAGCTCTCGGGGATATTGAGGGATACAGAGAGATGCCTCCATATCTTTGATACCATGTGGTTGGATTTGCGAGCGCGGAAGGAATAGGTTGGAAGTTCGCACCACTCTGTAGCGGCGATGACCTCATCGCCACATGTCGGCGAGGTTCCCCCCAAGGAGGACAGGCTGCCGACTCTACGGATAAACTCCTTAAATCTTGACACTCCCACTCCTCTTTGGTATCATTAATACCGTACTGAACGAAACGCAAACCAATCATTGTCTCTTTCGTTAAGTCCAAAAGTCCGGGTCTCACCCCTCCACCTCCGAGACCCGGACTTTTTTTGATTTAAATAGGCATTATTTATTTCTGAGCAAAATAATGCGCGATCTGCGTCCCGGTTCCGGCATTGAGACAGATCAAGACATCGCCTTCTTGTAAGTGTTCTTCGATAAGCTGGCGACTGGGCTCGACCTCACCACTATGGAAGGAGTGCTCAGAAGTTACTTCAGCCAAAAATCCCTGGTAGTCAAAGCTCCCCTCATCTCGGGCGGCGTAGACATCGGCCAGGAAAAACAGATCACTCTGAGAAACTGCCTGAGCATACTGGTGAAAGAAATGATTAGCCCGGGCATAGGTATGGGGTTGCCAGTAGCACAAGATGCGACGATTGGGGAAGCTCTCTCGCACTCCACGAAGGACGGTATCGATCTCACCAGGAAGATGCGCATAGTCATCATAGACAAAGTAGGGCTCCCGTCTGAGAAGTTCTAAGCGTCGAGGAAGTCCAGTGAAGTTAGCCAATCGAGATACAATAGTCTCTACCGGAATATCATTCTCATAAGCAACCACAAATCCAGCCAAGGCGTTGATCACATTATGCCCTCCGATGACCTGGAGAGTTACCTCGGCGATACGATCGTTCTTATGATATACCGCAAATCGCGATCCTCCTTCGAAGTTCTCGATCTCCCGAGCAGTCCAGTCATTCGACTCGTCTCGTCCATAGGAGATATACGGAATGTCGGTGACGACTTCTCGTAGGTGAGGATTGTCTCCAAAGATAATGACCTTGCCTCCACTGGTGTGAGCGGTAGTCGCAAAGGTCCGAAAGGCTTCATCGTAGTCTGCCTGGGTAAGATAGATATCTACGTGATCATAACTGAGGTTGGTGATAAGTGCCGTCTGGATCTGCTCTAGAGATAAAAAGGTCTTGGCATACTCGTCGGCCTCGATGATGAAGCGTTCAGCACTTCCCCAGTGCCCGCCTTTCCCATGAATCCCGACCAAAAATCCACTGTCTTCGTGACCTGAGAAAATATGTGCCACAATCCCAGTAGTACTGGTCTTGCCACTGCTTCCGGCAACAGCGATAATCTCTCGCTTACGGGATACATCAGCAAAGAATTCGTGCCGTCCAATGACCTCTACACCAGCCTCTCGAGCCTGGATTACCAGCGGGTTGGTATCTGGTACTGCCGAACTCCGAAAGACCAGATCCACCTGTGAACCAAGACTCTTCTCAATCGCTTCAACTTCGGTGTAGACCGTGATTCCCAAGGCTTGAAGATTCTCAGTAGCAGCGTTTACCTGACGATCCACCCCAATCACCGTAAAGCCTCGCTCGCGATAAATCTGAGCAATATTACTGACTCCCGCTCCTCCCGCACCGAGGATGAGAATTGTCTGAGAAGTGTCTGCCATAGAGGTAGTGGTTAATTGTATGTATTATAGCAAAAAAGAACCAGGGGTTCTATTCCCTCACCCCCTCC
>PWUU01000034.1 GCA_003562475.1 Dehalococcoidia bacterium
GAGTTCAACGTGCTGTTCGAAGCCAACGCAGAAACTCTTGGGAGGATTACCCACATTTGCCTGGAGTATCATGACGGATACACTAGGTTCGCCCACAGAGATCTTGAGAGGTTTCTGAGGCAACGGGGATTCGCAGTACAGACCGCACCCAATCCGGTTCACGCTCACTTGGGGTTCTTGTATGCCCATCGTCGAGATGAGGTGTGACTCAGCGGACCAACGTATCAGGACAACAGCAGGCTACAGATCAGGCAGAGGCCCCTTCTACGGGGCCCTTCTGCACGGCCAGAGGGTCACAGTGAACACAGGCTCAACTGGTAATATCTTGGGGGAAGCTCCCAGCTCCCCATGGAGGTTGACTGATGCAATGGACACATGCGTGCAAACAGATTCACAGGTGCGCGGTGGCTGCTATGCTTGCTGTCCTCTCCATTCAAGCTGCAAGCGCTGGTCACACGGTCATGGACGCCAGACGCACAGACAACCGGCAGCCGGAACAACCTTTGTCTGCCACTACTAACTCTCTTCCAGCCCTCTCTCCGACCCGCTCAGCTCGTGACGAGCAGTCGGGACGACAGACACCACCATTTGAGCTCAACTATCTGCCCACAGGCGGAAATCCAGTCAAAGACGTCGGGCATCTTCCCATTGATACATCCCTCCCGGATCTGAATGCCGCCTTCATCAGCCGGTCTCCAGCGTACGCGTGGGATCAGGCAAAGAAGTGGCCCAATCCTGGGGAGATTGTGACTTTCACTGGACATATCGCAAACCGGGGTGGATCAGCGACGCCAAGTTTCACCTACGCTTGGTACGTTGATGACGCTAGGCAGTCTGAACAAACCCATCCGGGGTTGGCGCCTGGTGCAGAAGACACTGTGATCTTCACCTGGTCTTGGGATACGGGATCACACACCATCAAACTAGCGCTTGATCCGTCAGGCCAGATCTCAGAGATATCAGAGAGCAACAACGCGGTAGAGGACCACACCGATGCCCTCTCGCTTGGGATCTATGTCGAGCAAGGCTTCTACGACTTCTTCAATGAGAACATCTGGCAAGCCGGCTGGGGTGGGAATTCTTTCGACGATTGGATTCAGCGGCACGTCGAAATATGGAACCAGATATTCGCTTCAGCAGTACATCCGCTTACTCCAGATGGCGTTCTGGATCGCGTGCGCTTGGACAAAGTCGTACGAGTTCCTGACGGCGATCTAAACTGCTCGTCCAACCGACCTGCCGATGACAAAACAGTCGATTTGATTTGGGGGTTCATATCCGAGATGGTTGGGGTTCCCTCCGACCCAGGATGCCCCCAGTGGACCCCACGTTACCGTGACGATACCTCGACCTGGGATCGTGATATGGGCATTCTGCATGAGCTGAGCCATGCACGCTATCTGATAGATCTGTATGGCTTCAATGTTGGCTCTCATGAGAAGACGCTGGCTGAAGCAGTCGGCTCAACAGACGAGACCCTTGAGCTGTCGGAAATACCCGACATACCCGAGTTCCATCCACCGGCAAACCTAGTAATCGACGGAGAGCTGATCCTGTGTAATGGTAAGGTCGACAACACCTTCACGAATTGCACACGTGGCTACGAGGGCACCACGGCTCGATCACATGCTGCGGGTGCGACCGTGTTCGCTGATCAGATTCACGTACAGGACGGGCTTGGCAATGCGCTCGCCGGGGGCCCTGGCCTTCCGGCAGAGAACGGTGGCTTTTACTGGGACCCGTACTTTGGAGAAGACCTCATGAACGCGGGTTCGGGATACGGCGAACACTCGGCTTACGCATGGAACAGGATCGCCGGCCAAAGGCCTGTCTGCGGCAATTACAATGCCCCCTGTAACATTGGTGAGTACCTGAATGATATTCCAGACAATAACATTGTCGAACTACGATGGCCAGATGGAACACCGATTGAGAGTGCGTTGGTCGAGGTCTTTCAGGCCAAGCCATATCCAATCTGGTATGGAAAGACATATGCCAGCACGCCCGATCTGACCCTATTGACCGATGAATCAGGCCGAGCTGACCTAGGATCATTCCCGTTTGGAGACACCCCTCCGGTCATCCACGGTTATAGTCATAGCAATGGCGTCCTGCTATTGAAGACTGTTGCAGATCACAAGGTTGGTGCCCAGTTCCTCGAAGTGACTGAATTCAACATTGCCTATTGGTCTGGGGAGCAGCAAACCGCGACATATCCCATTACCTTCACCAATTGGGCAGGAATGCCTGCTTCGCCTCCTGAGGTTGATTTTGGTGGAGCGCCGATCACGGGCGTCGCACCTCTTCAGGTCACCTTCACGATGACCCCTACCGGCGGCCCTTCGTACTACCAAAAGTGGCAGTTTGGTGACGGGGGCACGAGCGTAGAGGAATCGCCGACGCATGTATACACAGAGCCGGGTAGCTACAGGGTCTCCGTGCTGGTGGCTGGCCCTGGCGGTGGCGATCGAACCGAGAAAGAAGACTACATCCGTGTCTATGAGCAAGCTCAAGCGAGTTTCAGTGCCAGCCCTACTGTCACGCTCTGGATTAGGTGGAGGGGAAAGGCCGATCTGAATGAGCGGGGAGATAGCAAGAAGAGGCCCCCAAGGGGGCCTCTTCTTGCTGCTAGAGGAACTCATCGAGCAACTGGC
>PWUU01000007.1 GCA_003562475.1 Dehalococcoidia bacterium
CTTGACCGTCCGGCGGCGCTGCCGCTGCCGCAGAGGCCGTACGAGTACGCGGAGTGGCGCAAGGCAGGGGTGAACCTCGACTACCACATCGAAGTGGATGGCCACTACTACAGCGTCCCGTTTGCGCTGCTGCGAGAGAGGGTGGACGCGCGGGTGACGGCGACCACGGTTGAGGCGTTTCGCAGGGGCGAACGGGTCGCCGCCCATGCCCGGTCGCACGTCCGTGGCACCCACAGCACCGTCAGGGAACACATGCCCCCAGAGCACCGCCGCTACGCCGAATGGAGTCCGTCGCGCTTCATCCACTGGGCGGGCAAGACGGGGGCGGCTACCGCCGAGGTGGTGGAGCGAATACTGGCCTCGCGCACCTATCCGGAACAGTCCTATCGAGCCTGCCTCGGCATCATGCGCCTGAGCCGGCAGTATGAGCCGTCGCGGGTGGAGGCCGCGGCGAGGAGGGCCCTCAACTTCAACGCCTGCTCCTATCGATCGATGCGCTCCATCCTGGCCTCGGGGCTCGATGGGCACCCGTTGGCCGTAGAGGAGAGCACGATGCCTTTGCCGCTGCACGAGAATGTCAGAGGACGTGACTGCTACAACTAAGGAGGAATGACCGATGCTGACCGAACAGACCATCGCCATCCTGCATTCACTCAAGCTCTTCGGCATGGCCAAAGGGCTGGGCGAGCGCCTCGCCATGCCGAGCCACGGCGAGATGTCCCACGCCGACTTCGTCGGGCTCCTGGTCCAGGACGAGAAGGCCTACCGGGATAATCAGCGCCTGGCGCGCCTGCTCAAGAACGCCAAACTGCGCCAGCAGGCAGCACTTGAGGACATCGACTTTGCCCATGCCAGGGGACTCTCGAAACAGGTGGTGCTGGAACTGGGCACCACGCAGTGGATAGCCAGCCACCGCAACGTCCTGCTCTCCGGCCCCGCGGGCATCGGCAAGTCGTACATCGCCTGTGCGCTGGGCAACGCGGCCGCCCGCGCCGGCTACACCACGCTCTACACCCGGGCCCCCAGGCTCTTCGAGAGCCTGCAGCAGGCCCGCGGCGACGGCTCGCACCTCAGGCTGCTCGACAAGCTCTGCCGCGTGCAACTGCTCATCATCGACGACTTCCTGCTCACGCCCCTCTCGGAGTGGGAGCGCAGGGATGTCCTCGAGATCGTCGAAGGTCGCTATGATGCCGGCGCCACCGTCGTCGCCAGTCAGTGTCCCATCAGGGACTGGTACCCGGCCATCGGCGACCCGACCCTGGCGGACGCCATCTGCGACCGGCTGCTGCACAACGCCTGCCGGATCGAACTGAGAGGCGATTCCATGCGCCGAAGGGACGGCGGAGCCGCCAAGGCAGACAACCCGCATTCGGAGACACGTGACGCAGAGACCATTGCACCAACAGGAGGGATACGCTAAAGTCATGACTCAGGCCCGGCGTCGCTCCGCTCCGATCAGCCGGCCACTTTGCTCCGGACGCGTGGCCACTTTGGCCCGTGCCCGCGGCCTAATTTCGCCGAAATCCGCAGCCAGCTTCGTGCCTTTCTCTGTCAGCACGATTCCCTCAGTGCTGGATGCTGCTACCAGATCGTCCCGGCGCATACGTCTCAGCGTGGCGGTCACAGTCGGCGGCGACACCTGGAGTCGTTCAGCCAGCCGCGCGCCGATGACAATTCTGCCCTCGCTACGCATGTTCAAGATGGCTTCCAGGTACTCTTCAACAGTTCCTGTGGTACTTCGCTTATCTGCCACTCTTCACCTGGCGTGATCCTTAGCCGCCACTTCCTTCCTCTATTAGTAATGGTTAAGTATAGCCAGGCCGAAGGTCGGGGTCAAATGCAGTCGCGCCGAGGTGAAGTCGCAGGGGTCTTCATGCGTTCCCAAGGAGATGGTGATGGGACTGTTCGAGCTTAAGAAGATCGAAGACATCACGGACATCGAAGAGTTGTTTGTGGCGCTTGCCAAGCGCAGGCACCGGAACCGCATACCACCGGAAATCCTCTCCGACGTGTCTTTGATGATGCAGATGGTGTTGTCCGGAAGGTGCTGCGTATTTCGGACCAAAACGGCCAGCGTCACGGAGCGAATTGGCCACCCTGTGCAGGGACTACAAGCTCTACCAGGCAACTGACCAGGACGTCGTGCCTGATGCAGGTTACCAGTCTTGTGATCGCCCCCAATGGTCCGATCCGGTTCTAACCACCGCTACCAGTACATCTTCTCGAGGCCCGCTATCTCGCGCAGCATGTTGATGAAGTACTGGTACATTGTGAGGGGCACATCCGGAGGCACGAGATGGTCGAGCGCAGGGAAATAGCCACCCGACTCAAGCAGAAACGGCACCCTGGCCATCACCTCCTCGCGCAGCGCATCCGGCGTCTTAAGAAAGGCCCGCTTGTCGACATTGCCCGAGAGTATGATGTTCTTGCCATACTGCTTCCTGAGCGCCACAGCGTCGTTGCCCGCCGCGCACTCAAGCGGCCAGAAACCGTTGATTCCGGACTCGAGCCACAGTGGAATGAGCTGGTTCAGGTTGCCATCGCTGTCCACAAATATGGAATTCACGCCTGCGGAACGCAGCAGTTCCGTAACTCTCCTGTACCGGGGCACCATGAACTGCCTGACCATCTTCGGAGAGATGAGCGGCCCGGTCTTGAAACACATGTCCTCCCAGAACATGGCACAGTCGATCCTTATATCGGCTATCACCCGTTTCACGACCTCGGCTTGAAGATAGGCCATATGCTCCATCATATCCTCGAAGAGAACAGGGTCGTCATAGACGAGGTAGAGCAGTTTTTCCACTCCCACCCATTCCCGCACGTAGCCGAACAAGCCGCCGACATTGAGCATGATCGGCTCGTCCTTGGCATTGATGCGCTGCACGTAGGCGGCCCAGTCGGTCGGCCACCGTTCCGGACTCGCCGGATCGAGTCGTTTCCTGTACTCTTCCCAACTGGGCCTGTCCTTGACGGGAAAGTCGAGGTACATAGGCATCTTTTCAGGATGCTTCTTCGAGGCGCGGACCTTCTGACCGCCCGCGTTGACGATAACCACGTGCTCGGCATCCTCATCCAGGACCTCGGTCTCGTACTCAGGCACGATTGGCGGGATGCCATACACGTACGGAACGCCGTGCACGTCGATGGTCTTATCCATGAAGAAGCCGAGGTTGATCTCCCGGAGCACCCTCACGTGGTCGAGACGGAAGTACTCACCGCGAAAGCGTGACTGCCTGATCTCAGGAGGAGCGCCCTGTGCGACCCACTCGTCGAGCGTCTCCGTCCAGAAGTCGTGAAAGTACGGAGTGATGAGCATCAGATCTCCGGGTCGTTCGAACTCGCAGATGCCCCGGAACCGTTCTCTACCACTTGTTGCCATAGCTGCTCACCCCTCTTACCGGTTGTACTGTGCCATTATAGACGACCGGACCGATTATGGTTGCACTTCACCAGATTCACCTTCGCGTTTGCAGTTTCCGTCAGGCGGACTGTGGTTTGAGGGGCACCTCGTCCTTAGGATTGGACAGGGGCAAGCTCAGGGTTGATTCCTGCTATCTTCCTATACCTCATTCGCTGCTTTGGGAGTCACAGTTGAAAGGCTCCCCCCTTACGAGTGGCGCGATACTCGATAAGTCACCCACGTGGGGTGCTCCGGTGGCGGCAGCGTCCTCAGGACGACCTGAATTGTACATTGCTACCGGTACGCGGTAGCCAAGGCTCTGGTGCGGACAGTGATCACCACAGCAGTGGGAGGCTTCGGCCAGCGCCTCCATCGCTACACTCGCCTTCAATGCGGGGCTGTGCCTCCTGCGGTTCCGCTGCGTGTCCTGTTCCTTTCTTCGCCTATTCTCGCGCAGAACTCCACTTGACTGCCCTATCCAAGTCCCTTGGGCCACCTCAAACAGACAGGAACTTGGCAAGGAGGCTACTCCATGCTAGTATAGTGTACTCTAGACGTCTATCTTGCCGTACAGCTATCGTCTAATGGGGAGGACTTGAACAGAATGCCTACAGTAGCTAGACAGTATCGTTACACTGAGAATAGGCTCTCTCTGTTGGCGAGGATGAAGAAGATTGAGGGTCAAGCTAAAGGTGTCCAACGAATGATTGAAGACGGCCGCTACTGTATTGACATCGTCCAGCAGCTAACCGCTCTCTCTGCGGCTGTTGATGAGGTCTCATTGCTGATACTCCAAGAACACATTAGTGGCTGTATTACTGACGCCATTCGTGAACAACATGGTGAAGAGCACATCAAGGAACTGATGTTAGCAATACGAAAGTCTATGAAGCGCTGATACCAGTATGGGTGCCCGGCGCCACGGTATTGGAGGATTCTGATTCACACTGGTACTGATTTCCGGGGGGAAGGTCACTCATGTGTGTGCCCAGGATGGCAAGAGCGCCAGTTCTCACTAACCCTTAAGTATAGGAGGATGAAGACAGGTGAATGGCATTGTCATCAATATTGACCCGGTGGCCTTCCACCTCGGACCTCTTCAGATGCATTGGTACGGCCTGATGATAGCAGTGGCGATCATCGTAGGAGTACTGATAACGGTGCGCGTCGCTGAGAAGAAGGCGATCGCCGCTGACCATATCTACAATTTGGTTCTGTGCGCAGTTCTGGGCGGCATAGTGGGTGCCAGGCTGTTTCACGTAGTCGACTATTGGGAATTCTACATGGCTGATCCGACGCAAATACTGAGAGGTACCGGTCTGGCCCTATATGGGGCATTAGCAGGCGGAATTGCGGCCTCTGGGGTCTATGCGAGGATAAGACATCTCCCACCAGGGCGCGTTGCTGATAGCCTGGCGCCAGGCTTGCTTGTAGCGCTAATGATAGGCAGGATTGGCTGTATTATTAACGGCGATTCCCACGGTGTAGTTACTGACCTGCCCTGGGCTTTCATCTACACTCATCCCGGTGCTATGCTTCCGCGGGAGCTTCTGGGACAGCCCACTCATCCCTACCCGGCGTATGAGATCATCTGGAATGCCATGGCCTTGCTGGTCATCTGGCGGCTTGACCGCCGGTTCAAGAAGGAGTGGATGGTGTTCCTGAGTTTTCTGTCGCTATATTCAGCGGGGCGTTTCATTCTTATGTTCGTGCGTGACCAAAGGGTCTGGCTCTGGGGATTACAGCAGGCTCAGATAATTGCTCTGCTTGTTCTTGTGGTCTCCCTGGGGCTTATCATCTATTCAGTTAGCAAGCGACCATCGGACGGCTATAGAGACCCGTAGCACCTGGTCTCAACGACGATGGGCGTGAATCTGGACGATTTGCTTCAGATCTAGAGAAGATACGCGGCGGCCGAGAACCGATTGCCTCGCGTCATCGAGGCCACCGAGGCCTGGGTGCGCCCATTCGTTACATACCTCGACCATGAGTTCGACCCGGGCGCGGTGAGGCCTGACGATCTGCGCCACTACATCCTGCACCTTCAAGCAAGGCACAGGTGGCAATCGCACCCTACCATCTCCCCGGGAAAGGGTGGCCTGTCGCCGTTTACCATCGCCACCCACGTGCGCACGATTAAGGCCTTCTGGGCATGGCTTGCGCGCGAGGAATTCATCACCGACAGACGGATCAACGTTGTACCAACCCCCAAGACTCCCGTGCGCGACGTGAGACCGCTGTCCGCTGGTGCGTGCCATGCGCTTATTGATGTGGTACCCGAGAAGGGATTCACCGGAATGCGAGATAGGGCTCTCCTGTTCGCTCTGTTGGGTTTGGTGCATGCATCACAGAGCTCATATCCCTCAGATGCTCGGATGTCGACTCTGAGACCGGACAACTTCGCGTACTCGGCAAGCGTAACAAAGAGCGACGACTCTTCATGAGCAATGCTGTGTTCAAGGCAATGCACAAGTACTGGCACAGGGAAAGAAGCGGACGACCTGGCCAATACTTCTTCGTGACAAGAGACGGCAGTCCGTTGACACGGTGGCACGTCGATGCCCAGAGCGAGCAATGATCTGGCGTACGCAGGCTGTGTGTGGCGCGCTTCCATACCGGAGCAGTCGTAGGCCTGCTTGCCTTGTATTGCGGGGGACAGTACCTTAGCCTGCTGCGTATGTCGTTGTCAACCGAGACGTGGACTTCCGTGCAGCGCTTCTCCGTTTGCAGCGGCCTCTTACTCTCCTTGTGCTTGGTCACATGTCCCTCACATATTGCACCTCATAGAACAGTAGTTATGTGCGTACGCCCACCAGAACCATCGCCCACATTCGAATGCAGCAGCGATCCGTCTTCACGGGCGGGAAGCATTGTGACCTTCGGTTCCGTTCTGTGTAGCCTGCCGTTCTCACGGCGTATGCGAGAACAGGCCCCACCCAGGGTCCCCGTCCAGACGTCCGGGGCCACCTCAGTGGTGCTGCCCGCAGGGATACGCCGACCAATCGTCGATGGCGATGATGCACTTACTCACGACCTGATCGGACGTTGCCGTCCTGCTTTCGCCGAGCGCTGCGGCGACGCATGTTCAATCCGACCAGGGTAAAGACGATCAGCAGGACAACTCCGCTGATAATCGCCACTGTTTGGGCATCCATCCATTCCTCCTATTGCTGCGGCCTGTTTCGCCTCGGAACAAACATGGGCACACTCCTCTGGTACTCGCGGTATGTGTCGCCGAACTTCTCGACCATCTGACGCTCTTCCTTGCGGGCAAGCAAAGTGTATGCGAGCACAATGATGGGGAACGCCGCTACCGAGATGATGGTGGGCCAGTGCACGATACCTTCGCCGAAGACTATGAGAAACAGTCCCGTGTACTGTGGGTGGCGCATGCGGGAGTACACACCCTCGGTCACCAATCTGCCTTCCTTTCGTGCCTGATGAATTCTTCGCCATCCATGCGCTACGAGAGTTGCGCCGACAAAGACGATTGTGTAGCCGAGTACCATGGCGACAATGTGAGCTGCCTGCGTGCCAAAGATCTGTGCCCAGAGGTTTCCTCCCTCTCCCCATACGAGATCGAGTCCAAAGAATCTGGCCAGGAAGTAGATGGTCAGAGGAAACCCGTACATCTCCGCATAGAATGCGATGATGAAGGCCTGGAGCGCACCGGCTCGCGACCACTCCTTCCAGCTCTGCGGGGCGACATAACGGTAGAACAGCCATGAAACCAGTACTACGAAAATGACGGCCAGTCCCCATGTCCCAAAATGCATCCGGTCACCTCTCGTTCAGTAATTGAAATCCCATCCTCAACCCACGACTGACTATGTCTTTCAGTATTCGTGTGTCTATCCCTCCACTCTCACCCTCTGTCCCTGTGACGGCTTGCCGGTATCCCGCTTGCACCGGTCCGCGGCCAGCGGCGCGATGAAGCCAGTGACTGTCGAGAACGAACACAATGGTCCACTATGCGGAAGAAGGAACCGCCGACTCCCCAATTCGTTTCCTCCCTGCATAATGATGATCCCTCAACAATCAGAGTGGTCATTTGTCATCCGACTGGCCATTTGACGTACTCTTCTCTCTACCCCGGCGTGCCGGCAGACTCAGATTCGTGCTGGTACGTAGTTCGAGAGCGACGTCAACCATCCTACAGGTGTCACCCGTACGCCGGATCCCTGGGATTCCAGAACCATCCTATCAAGATGGTAGTGCGTCAAGAGAATGCCGTCCACTGCTCACTTCCTCTCTACCCACAATTAGCAATCCTTTGCTGTGCGCGTTCTATTCCCTGGCGGGCCAGTCAGAACTTCGCCTTCTTTGGCGGCACAGTTCGGGTACCCACGTCGACACGCGTGCTCTCATCAGATTCTGGCCTTCCTAAGCCGCATGGCGTTCATCGTTACGGTAAAGGAGCTCAACGCCATAGCGAGGGCGCCGATCATCGGGTGCAGGAGTCCAAGGCCCGCAATCGGCACTGCCGTACCGTTATAGAACCATGCCCAGAAGTACCCCTGCTTGATCTTCCTGAACGTGGCCGTCGAAAGCCTGATTGCGGAAGCGATTCCAGCGATATCACCGCTTACCAGTATGATGTCGCCGGCTTCAATAGCGATATCCGTGCCCGTGCCTATCGCAATGCCAACGTTTGACGCCATTATCGCCGGGGCATCGTTAATCCCGTCGCCAACCATTGCAACCATTCCGTAATCCTGCTGCGCCCGCTGCACCATCTCCACCTTCTGTCCTGGCAGGACCTCAGCATACACTTCGTCTATGCCGACCTGCCTCGCGGTTGCATCGGCGGTGGTTCTGTTATCGCCGGTGAGCATTATGATCTTCAGTCCCAGCCTGTGGAGTTCCTGGATGGCCTCGGCCGCGCCCTCTTTCAGCGTGTCCGCGACTCCGATGACTCCCAGGACCTTTTCACCAGCCATAACCGTCATCGCCGTCTTTGCCTGCTCCTGCAGTTCCCTCAGCTTCGCACGCGTTCCGGGCTCCAGTTTGTCATCGCCAAGGATTTCGGGTTTGCCAACGAGAACGTCGACGCCTTCGATCGTCCCCCTCACTCCAATGCCGGTCACCGCTTCGAAGTTCCGGGGTGCAGCCAGGCTGATGCCCAGCTCCTGCGCCTTCCTCACGATTGCCTCTCCGAGCGGATGCTCCGAGCCCTTCTCCAGGCTCGCGGCGTAGTACAGGACTCGCTCCTCATCACCCGCACCAAAGGGAACAACGTCAGTAACCTCGGGCTTTCCCTTCGTCAGGGTGCCCGTCTTATCCAGGATGATTGCCCTGACCTCCTTCATTGTCTGGATCGCCTCACCCTTCCGTATCAGGATGCCTCGTTCCGCGCCAAGGCCGCTGCCGACCATAAGCGCGGTTGGTGTGGCCAGCCCTAGAGCACAGGGGCAGGAGATCACCAGCACTGCCACCGTAGCCAGAATCGCCAGCACCAGATGAGGAAGGGCTGGATTCACCCAGGGCAGAAACACAAACCGTTCGATGAAACCCCCGAAGAATCCCGGGAAGATCATCCAGAGCCCGAAGGTGAGCAGCGAATAGCCCATAACCGTGGGCACCATGTATCCCGTTATCCTGTCGGCCCATTCCTGGATGGGAATCTTGCTCCCCTGGCACTCTTCCACCAGCTTGACTACCTGGGACAGGAAGCTGTCCTTTCCGACTCTTGTTGCCTTCACTTTCAGAAAACCACGCCCGTTCACCGTGGCCCCGATCACTCCGTCTCCGCGCTTCTTGCTGACAGGGACGCTCTCACCCGTCGCCATCGATTCATCGATCGCGCTTTCTCCCTCGACGACCTCGCCGTCGGTGGGTATCTTCTCTCCCGGGCGGATGACCATGATGTCCCCGGCTACCACCTCAGAGATGGGAACCTCGATCTCCTGGTTGTCCCTCAGTATCCTGGCGTTCTTGGCTCCCAGCGTGAGCAGCTTCTTGATCGCCTGGGAGGCACTGCCCCTGGACTTCACCTCCAGATACCTTCCGAGCAGGTGGAAGATCATGATCCAGGTCGCCATTTCCACGAAGGTTGTGTACGGGAACCAGAGCCCCGCTATGCCCGCAACGTACGGGGGCGCGGAACCGAGGAATATCAGCGAGTCCATGTTTGGCCTCAGATTGCGGAAAGCTCTGAGTGCAGAGCGCTGGGTACTCCACCCCCAGATGAAGACCACGGGAAAGCCAAGCAGGAGCGTGAACAGCACATAGAAGGGAATGACAACCGGCGTCATGAAGTGGACCGCCATGAGGACCATTATTATCGAGCCCGGGATGAGCGAGTACCTGAAGCGATTCCGGGCTTCCTGCGTCCGGCGGATGTCTTCCTCGATGGCGTCCTCGGGGCTTTCGTCCTCGGCGGTGCCCAGGAACCGGTATCCGGCGCCCTCTACGGCACGTCTCAGGTCATGGATAGAGACTGCGTCGCTGGCGTATTCCACCGTAGCTCGCTCGGTGGCCAGATTAACGCTCGCCGACAGCACGCCATCCAGCCCCCTAAGAGCGTCCTCGACATGACTCACACAGGAGGCGCAGGTCATATCTCCGATGCTCAGCACTATGCGCGCTCGACGAACCTCGTAGCCGGTGCTGCCAACGGCCCTCACGAGGTCGGCGACCCCTGCCACCGACGGGTCATACTGCACGGTCGCCTTCTCGGTGGCCAGGTTCACGCTGACCTCCGAGACTCCTGCAACCTTTCTCAACGCCTCCTCTACATGGGAGACGCAGGAGGCACAGGTCATACCTGCGACCGGAAGGGTTACCTTCGTCGTCTGCTTCGTGCGGTCAGTCATCTGTCATCAGCCTCCTCAAGCCAGGTACTAATGGTCTCATAATAGGCCGGTCTCACTGAATCGCAGCATATGCGGTCTCGGGCAGAGCAAAGAAGGAGCGTACGAGAGCAGGCAGTTTCTGCATCTTTCTGAGATGGAAATGACCAGTTGTTTCAGGTGATCGAGACCGGCTATGGTTTGTCTCCCAACGCTGTGATGCTTCAGGTGGTTCCAGACCTGTTCGTCAGGGTTGAGTTCCGGGGAGTATGGCGGAAGGTGGAAGAGCTGCAGCTTCCCTCCGGTGGAGGCGACGAATCTGGAGACCGCCACCGATTTGTGCACCGGATGGCCATCGACAATCAGGAACACAGGACGAGGCCAGTTGTGTATCAGCCGCTTCAAGAAAGCAATGAAGATATCACTGGTGAGCCAGCCCTCAATGAGCATGAAGCGCATGGCTCCACGGGGGGAGACGGCAGACACCATGCTGCAGCCGAAACGGGCCCCGGTAGTGGCAACCACAGGTGTCTTGCCCCGAGCCGCCCAGGTCCCGCCCGAGTGGAAGTCGGAGCGCACTCCCGCCTCATCACCGAAGAATATGTCCGCCTTCTGCTTGCGCGCCAGAGCGCGGATCCTCGGGTATTCCTCCTGGACCCATCTGTCAACGAGCCCACCATCCCTCTGAAAGGCGCGGCACATCGGCCTCTGAGGGCCGAAGCCGAGTTGCCTCAGCAGGCGACAGATCGAGGCTTTGCTGAGACGAATGTGGAACTGGCGCCACACCACTTCAGCTGCCATGGCGCTCGTCCACAAGGCAAAAGGGAACTTCATCTGCCGCGGGTCCTTCATCACCGTTTCGTCGATACACCGCATCATCTCGGCTGTCAGTCTAGGCGGGCGGCCACCGCGCTTGCGAGCATCCAGGGCATGCCATCCTCCCTGGCGATAGCGGGCAAGCCAGCCGAACAGCGTAGACCTCTGCACTCCAAGCACCCTGGCCACCGGTGTTGCCGGTTGTCCATCCTGAACCGCCAACACCCCTCGCTTACGCAGTTCCGTGAGTTCACTATGCGTAAGCCGTCGCGCATCTGTTTCTCTCATGCCCCAATAGTAACCTGTTGAGGCCAACATGCCTACACTACTATGAGACCATGAGTATGTGAGGCAGTCTTGCGAGGGTGCGCGTCTGTCCACGCCCGTGACATCATCGAAGCCTGGAGGAAGGACCACAACAGCGCCGAGCCGCACATCTCTCCTGGCGGTCGGACGTCACAAGAGTACGCAGAGACAACGACCGGACTCCAATTGATACTGACGTCACATTCGGGGTATGGGCAAGGGACGGGGAAAGGTCAGTATCGTTGAACGTGTCAGGTCTTTCTTGCTCTTATTATCACCAGGTGTCCCCTCTTCACGAGGCCTCTTCTATCCACCACCAACTGGCTCTCCTCCAGAAGCCCATCCAACCCCCCGTCTTCCACAAAGTCTCTGAGAAGGTCTGCATGACCGACGAGAAACTCCACAAACTTGATGAAGGACGAAAACAGGCTATCAGGAAGCGGGGTCTGAAAATCGGTGAAGACCAGTACCCCATTGCTCTTAAGTACCCTTGTCATTTCGGCAATGATCCTGTGTCTGACCGGCCTTTCTATTTCATGTAAAGCAAGAGAAATAGAGACGCAGTCGAAGACACTGCTTTGAAAGGGTAAGTTCTGGGCATCTGCTGTCTGAAACGCTACGTTAGTCAGCCCCTTTCTCAGGTGCTTCGTCTCGGCCATCTCTATCATGTCAGGGCTAATGTCTATGCCGTAAGCGATAACGCCTTCCTGGGCGTACACAATTGACTGCTCTCCGGTTCCACAGCATATGTCCAGTGCCATATTGCCTGCTCGAAGTCCCGAGAGCTGCAGGACATGACATCTGATGTCCCGTAACCAGGGGTCTGCGAAGGCGGAGTATAGAGAAGTAAGCCACCGATTATACCGCATTGACCTTACCCCCCTGATGATACCAGCGCCAAATGGAGTCCTCCTCTGGTCCTCCAGTCTATCAGAGGATTCCGACACAAACCGGTACCGATTCCAGGGGAAGGCTCAAGGGGTAGTGTGGGACTTGCGATTGTCGATTTGAGGTGCCCCAGGAACTTGGACACTGGTGTTGATTGGAGTTCTGCTCCCGAATACAGGGAAAAAGGAGCAGGACACGAAACGGAACTGCAGGACAGACATTCCGGCATTGTCGGTTGCGGCGTGAGTGTCTCGCGTGTATTGTTCGACCGCATAGCGTCGGGCGGTCATGATCTCTCAGGCACACTCCCCACCGTCCGGCAGTATATCGCTTCAGATAGGAGACGGGTGTTGGGACAGGTCCAAGTACGATACTACGGCTACAATGGGTTCGTGGTTGAGGGGAACGAGTATAAAGTTGTCATTGACCCCGGGGGAGATCTGTACCTGCTGCGCATGCGACCGGTGATCCCGAGGACTGAGTGGAACGGTGTCACTCACATCGTGGTGACGCATGGCGACCCTGACCATTGCTGGCATGTTGACAGGGTTGCCGAGGCGTCGGGAGCGCCCGTCATCTGCGGGACACAGCTTGTCGAGCGGCATGAGAGCCGATGGTTTCTCGCCTCGCCACGAGCACGGAAGCTTGAGTACACCACCCCCATTGAACGCGTCGTTCCCATGCAGCCAGGTGAAGCCACCCGGGTCGAGGGCATCGACATACGGGCGATACGCACCGAGCACGGACCGCTCCGACTCTCTATGCTCTTCGGCCTGATCCACAAGGAATTCACCACGGAGGCTGATGAGCGCTTCGCCCTTGGGGCCACCGGATTCGTGCTTGATCTTGACGGCGTCCGAATTGCCACCCTGGGTGATTCCATCATGCTGCCCGAGTGGCAGACTCTCAGCCTCGACGTGCTCATAATTCCTATCGGCGGACGGAAAGCAGGGAACACCATGGATGAGGAACAGGCTGTCGCAGCGGTGGCGCTGATTCGGCCTCGCCTGGTCATCCCGTGCCACTACAACTGTGGATTCCTCTTCAGACGAACTGCCAACCCCGCTGACACCGAACGCTTTCGTGCAGGTGTTGAAGCGCTGGGCGTCCGGTGCGCCATCATGGTCCCAGGCGACGAACTGGACTACTCGAGCAGCGATTCGGACGCACTGCCTTGACCGGTGCCTCTGCGGCACTTCCCCCCATGGCGTGAAAGCGGCAGAGGGATGCAGGCTGGGAGCAAGCCGCAGTTCGAGCCAGGGCTGCGACTGCCGGTGGGGTCGTCGGGACAGGAGAGACGAGGATCCTCTCGCAGAGGACACCTTGAGACGTGGGCCGCGGGCATCTGTCACAGGTCAGCAGCGTTGGCCAAGTCCATGAGCTCATCCAAGACCTTGTGTAGCACGGGAAACTCTCGTCTGGTCATCCTTATCCTGGCAAGCGGCGTGCCAGATGTGACATCAAACACGTGCTTGTGGTAGTCGTCTAAGTCATCCTCATTGTCGTACCGAAGGATGTTGTGCTTGCCGGCTATCCGTGCGTTGTAGCTGTACGAGAGACACCTGACACGAAGCTGACCATTCTGCATGTGCTCAGTCTCAATGTATTTGCGGACTGACAGGATTACGTTACGGAGGCAGTAAACCTCGCCGGCGAAGGTAATGAACACTCGGCCGTCAACGTCGTACTGGTTGAAACAGGGGATCGGATAGGAATGGTCAACAAATGGATGATTCTCTAGGTGTCGGATGTGGAGGTACCTATAGTTCTCGAAGCTGTTCCAGTCGTGGGGGTCCGGCCCTTGGAATATCCGTTCTGAAGGTGGGACAACACCGTGAAGGTCTGCATCCACTTGCCTATCGCCTCAGTCTCAGTTGTTCGGCCCTCTCTAATGGCCCGACGCATCGCAATCGAGGACACCCCATAGCTGACTTCGTAGCGGGTGACTTCGGACTGGAGTCGGTCGGTTAGTTCGCAGCCGGGGCGCACCTTGATGCCATAGCGGCGTTCAGTGGCGGTCAAGTCCATGCTAATCCCCCCTTGACTTAGTCCGTACCCAACCTACTATCATTGTGCAGAAGTTGGCTTGTGATGTCAATGGGCTCGGTTGCGTGTTGCGTAAGGATATCACCAATCTCACAGTAGTCAAATCTGCCTCTGCCAAACCAGAGACCTAGTCTGAAGGTGTCGCTAGACACTGGTCGACTGTGCGTGCTGCAGCCTCCTGCAATCCGGGGAGAACATGCGAGTACGTGTCCATCGTGACGGCGATGTTGCTGTGCCTGAGCCTCTCACTGACAACCTTCGGATGGACACCGGCGGTCAGCAGGATCGTAGCGTGGGCATGACGCAAGCCATGCAGGGTGAGGTGAGGGAGTCCGGCCTTCTTTACAACAGTCTGGAAGTCCTGGCTGAGTTCATCGGGTATGACCGGTCGTCCATCGGGACGCGTGAAGACGTATCCGCTGTCCGTCCAGGCTTCGCCCACTAGCAAGCGCTGCGCGGTCTGGTAGTCTCTGACTGATTCAAGGACCTTGACCGCTTCAGGAGACAGGGCGATTGACCGGCGCGAGCGCGTGGTCTGGGGTTGCCCAATAATGAGCCCCTGGCCCGTAATAACAGGGGGTCTGTAACGCCAAGAGGCAGGGCCTCAGGGGGAGTATTGACAGTGTTTGCTTCGCGTACGACAATGCTTGTGCTGCACTGGAGAACTCGTCTAAGAGTGCGACATGTCCGCGTTCGGACTGTGGCACGGTGTCCAAGAGTCGAACTAGCGGGCAAGGGTCTCAGAGTGGTCGACAACAAGCGAGAGATAAGTCTGGCCGAAGAGCATCTGGAGAGGGTCGTGAGCCTCTCCACCGACGTGCTGGAGCGATTGCGACACGGGGCACGTGTGAGCGAGGTGCTCTCTGACATCAGTCTGATTGCGGCGATGCAAGGAGACCAGTGGGTAGAGGAACTGGTTTCATTGCTTGCATACGGATACGAACGGCACACGGCCATGCAAGCCAAGGGAGTAGTGCGGCGTGCTTCACGCAAGGCAATGGAAACGTGGCTGTCACTCGTGGCAGTTGCAGACGTTCGACGAGTGGACCTTGAGAAGACAGCCGAGGAAGGTTTGCAGGTCGAGGACATAAAGCGAACCCAAGTGCTCACCGAAAGCGTGAGCATTTCGGAGCAGTGTGAGTTGGAGGATGCGGGAAGTCCGCCACACCAAGCTGACAATCATGAACCCTCGAATTGGGCCCACTACAATGCGCTATTCCGGAGCGAACGGCAGGGAGTCCTGTATCGTGTTAGGTCGTACCTCAGTAACTACGTACAGCAGGTATGGCAGGAATCGACACGCGAGCAGCAGCGGATTCGCTTGCTCGGAATCGACTACCGCGTGGCGATCACTAACCTCGATTCACTTCCTGGCGAACTAGGCGCTCAGTTGCTGGCTGCAGGTGACAATCTGAGGAGCTCGAATCCTCACAGCTGGCAGCTCTGCCTTCTGGGTTGTCGCAACGTGGTACTGGCCCTGGGGCGTGAACTGGGACCGTCGGACCCAGGGCAGTATACACTGCTGTGTGGCAGATCCATCGAGGTTGGGCCCACCCACGAGAAGAACGGGCTTCGGGCCTACCTTGACAAGAAGGCGCGCGAGACAGCTTCGATGAAGAGTATTGCCAGGATGGCAACAGAGGCGGACAAGCTGACCACACGGGTCTACGACGGAGGCTCCGCTGGAAAGAGCGGAGCCGGTGAGTATGACAAGGCAAAGAAAGTGCTGCTCGAAACCTACGCCCTGGTGCGGATTCTACGCAGCCTCGGAGCGTTCCCAGGCACTAGCCCTTAGGTTCGAGCTTGGCAGTCTTGCTTGAGGAGCGCAGTTCGACGATAACGAGCAGCCGTGACCATTCTGTGACCATGTGGCGCGAAGACTCAGCAGATATGAAGGCAGACCAAACCTAGTCGTACGAACAAGCCACGTTCGGTGCCGAGGGGGGGATTCGAACCCACACTCCCTTGCGGGAAGCGGATTTTAAGTCCGCCGCGTCTGCCATTTCGCCACCTCGGCACAGGTCGGCTGGACGACCTCAAGGTCTGCGAGCTAACGTGGAAAACAATACAAGGCGGCGAGCGGATTCGAACCGCTGAATAGGGGTTTTGCAGACCCCCGCCTTAACCACTTGGCTACACCGCCATGTAGAGAGAGAAGAGAATTGGAGCGGAAGACGAGATTCGAACTCGCGACTTCCTCCTTGGCAAGGAGGCGTTCTACCACTGAACTACTTCCGCACAGTCTTCATTGTACTGTCTCACGCACAGCTGTTCAAGGCAAGGGAAATGCCGAGGGGGAGACTTGAACTCCCACGGGCTCACGCCCACCACCCCCTCAAGATGGCGTGTCTACCATTTCCACCACCTCGGCATGGCAGGGGCGGCAGGATTCGAACCCACGACTCGCGGTTTTGGAGACCGCTGCTCTACCGGACTGAGCTACGCCCCTATGCACACTATTATCGTTCAAGTACCCCTGGGGCGACTCGAACGCCCGACACGCGGTTTAGGAAACCGCTGCTCTGTCCTGCTGAGCTACAGGGGCTGGTGGAGATAGGGGGACTCGAACCCCCAACCTCCGCGATGCGAACGCGGCGCTCTCCCAGCTGAGCTATATCCCCAGCGTCGGCATTGTAGCAGGCTCTTGGACGTACGGCAAGGCGTGCGATTTCTCGAGTATGGGGACTCTTCAAGACAATTGGTCAGCAGTCACTCACCAGACTTCTACGGGCCCCACTGCTCATACAGGATGATCTCGCGTCTGCAGCGTGGGCACACCAAACTGATACTGTCTCCCCTGTCAAGAGGTCGCTCGGGATCGCGCGCCACAGGCGCCGCCAGACCAAGATCCTTGCTCAACAGCAACGCAAGGCCCATGGTTCCAAATGCCTTCGCGCCGAGCTTCCGTGCGACCCAACGCAGATGGTCGACTGTCGCGATTACCTCGCCACACTCCTGGCAGATCAGCAGCTCCTTCTCCACATTGGAAACCGCAAGGCTGAGATCGTACGTACCTGTCTCATACTCATTGGTAAGTATGATCCCCTCCTCAGTGGTACAGTATCGATGACACTGGCCACAGAACACGCAGCGCCCATGATGTACGGTCATAGTTCGGACCCCATTCCCATCCTCAAGGACATCACAAATGTCGATCGCCCGCGAAGGACAGACACGCGCGCACGCCCCACAACCGATGCACTCCTCATCCACAAACTTCGGTCTGCCGCGAAACGCCTCGGGGGCAATGACGGGCTCGTAGGGATACCGCACCGTGTACGGTTTGCTGAAAAGAGACCGTATAGCCTCTCCGAGTTCACGAACCTTGGGTGTCCTCATAATCTAAGCTCCGATCAGAATGGCATTCGCTGCAGGCTCCAGCAGGTGTTGAATCACCCATGGAAACGCCAATCCAAGTGCCACACAGAACACCGCGAGCACCACCAACGGCGCAACCATGCTCACCGGCCCCTCTCGCACATTCTGAATAGTGTCCGGCAGCGCGCCGAAGAATACGCCAAGCTGATACTTGAGGAAATAGCCAATAGTAATCACCGCGCCGATAGCGGCAACGACAGCAAAGCCAGTGTAGCCCGCATACACAGCAGCGACAATGATGAGCAGCTTGCTCCAGAAACCGCTGAACGGCGGACAACCGGTCACCGAAAAGAACCCTATGGCTGACGTGACGCTGGTGAACGGCATCCTGCTGTTCAGACCACCAAGAGCACCTATGTCCCTCGTTCCGGTCTGTCGTTCCACCGAGCCTGCGCCAAGGAAGAACAGCTCTTTGAACGCTGCGTGGTTCACGAGGTGGAAGAGTGCTCCAATCAGCGCAAGTGGCGTGCCCACTGCGAGGCCCAGCAGCACATAGCCCATCTGGCTGATCGTACAGTATGCCAGCAAGCGTTTCATGTCGCTCTGTACAAGCGCAAGCAACGCACCCGCCACAATCGATAGCGAGGCAATCAAGAGAATAATCGTGGCAAATACGCCGCCCGGAACAAATACGAGGTAGAGCAAGCGCATCAGCCCGTAGAGTCCAACAACCTTGATGAAGATTCCGGACAACAGCGCAGATACAGGTGCAGGCGCCGTTGAGTGTGCGTCCGGTAACCATGCGTGGTACGGCACAAATGCTGCCTTGAGCGCAAACCCGGAGAGCAACAGAACTCCGGGCAGGCCCATCCCGGCGACTGAAGCCACATTCGCAGCAGCCATCTCGGCGAAAGACAGCGTGCCAACAAGTGCATAGGTAACACCGATGCCCGCGAGCAGCAGCAGCGTGCCCACAGTGCCGAGAATCTGATACTTGAAGGATGCCTCGAGGTACTCTCTACCCAGACCGTACGCCACCAACGCATAGCACGCCAGCGCGGCAACTTCGATACCCACGTACATGTTGACGATGTCAGCGCCCAACACCACCATGTTCATGCCCGCAACCATCAAGGCAAACAGCACATAGTATCGAGGCCTGGCGGTATACGAACGCATGTAGGGTACGGAATACACGCACGCAAGGACACCACCCACCGCTATCACCAACAGCAACAGCACGCTGAGTGCATCGGCGGCGAGATGGATACCCAGAGGAGTGGGCCCACCCATGTTCCACGAGATGGAGGACCCGCCGAGCACAGGGCCGGCGACACTAACCGTAAGAACGAGCATCACGATCATCCCTGCATTGCAGAGTACATCGGAGGTTCGTTCCGAACCCCGGGAACTCACCGCAACGGCGAGTGCTGTCAGCAGGGGCACAACTACAAGCGCAGGAAGAACAGCACTCATCCCTTTAATCTCCTCATTTCACGGATATCAAGTGAACCGTACTTCTCGTGCAAGCGCACGGCAGTAACAATCAGCAGTACCACGACGGACGAACCACCAACCACCGCAATCAGACCCACCGACTGGGAGATGGCCACAACGGACGTGCCATCGCTGCCTGCGGCAACAACAAGACCAGCCACTCCCAGGACCATCAGGATCACTCCGAGCGCCATTTTCAGCACATTGACCTTCACAAGGATGCCGTAAAGGCCTATCACGATGAGCAGTAGAGAGAGGTAAACCAGAGAGCTCACTCATCCCTCCTTCCCGTCTTACGGAGCATCGCCCACACAGCAGCAGCGGCAGTAAGAATCACAATGACCTCCCGTAGAAGCCCCATATGGCCGCTCACATATGTCTCTTCAACTCCCAGCGGAGTTAGTCCAATCAACACGGGCGCCACGAGGAAGGCAACGATGGCGAACGCCACCAGTGCCCCGATCGCAAGTCCACCGGCACGGCCGGACAGCACCGAGGGAAGAGAGTCATATTCGCCGGTTCGGCGGAACCCCCACTTGAATGCCATCATGAGCACGGCACCAGCCACAAATACACCAACGCCCACCTCGGCCGCACCTATGACGAGCATCCCAATCGCGAAAAACCCTAGAGCTGCGCCCAGGGCAATTATCGACGCTCTGGCCTGTCGCAACTCAAGCGCTGCAAGTCCCGCAACTGCCGTTAGTACTAATGGAATCAATGCTGGGCTGTCCATACTGTTTACGTCCTACAAGGCGAGCAAGGCGATGATCAACACCACGACCACTGCCAGAACCACCCAAGCCACGTAAGTCGAGAGCCTCCCCGTGTGGAGCGAACTGAGTGCTCTTCCGACAGGAGGCGCCAGTGTTGCCAGCCTCTGGATATCGAATCGGCCCTTCTCCCCCCAGTTATATAGGGTCATCAGGCCCGGATACTGCCGAATGCTGTCGTAGAACTGCGTGCCCAGCACTCGTGTATCAACAGTACCCCTCATACGGCCATATGGAGTGCTAAGGGACTCACCAGATCCTTCTCCAGAAGTCTCGCCACCAAGATATGCCGTTACCTTCCTAATACTTCGAGGCCTGGACAAGAGATAGATGGCGTATCCAATGAGCAGCGCAAGTACAAGAAGGAGCGAACCTGCCGTAGGACTCCAGAGGCCAGCAAGGGAGATGGCTTCCGGGAACCCGGGGAACTGCATGCCCACAGCAGGTCCAATGAAGTGAACGAGCGGTATCTGCGCGGCAACGCCGAACAGGACGCATAGAGTTGCAAGCACGGCAGGCCCAAACCTCATAGAGGCGCCAACTTCACTCACACGCGACAATCCACGCGGAGTTTCACCCAGGAACACTGCGTGGGCGAATTTCACAAACGAAGCCACAGACAATGCACTGCCAAACATCGCCGCAAGGAGGAACACCCAGTAGCGTCCAATCCCAGCCTCCACGATCCCCTGGTAGACCATCCACTTGGACACGAATCCATTCAAAGGAGGTATGCCGGATATGGCCAATGCAGCTATGGCAAAGGTCACGAACGTAAAGGGCATCACACGAGCGAGACCTCCCAACTTTGCTGAATCGGTGGTCCCTGTGCGCTTCTCCACAGCGCCTGTCGTCAGAAACAGACAACTCTTATAGATCGCATTATTGAGCATGTGGAACAAACCACCAGCGATACCAATGGGAGTGCCAGTGCCGATGCCGAGGATCATGTAGCCGACCTGTGACACCGCATGAAACGAGAGCAGCTTACGCAAATCGTGCTGAATCATGGCCATCACCACACCCGCCACAAGCGTAACCACGCCGATTATCATCAAGAGGATGTTGAGCGAAAGCGGCACAGCGAACACGTCCAGCACCATTCGCGCGAGGAGATAGATGCCCAGGAGCTTGTCAATCGATGCGGGCAGCAACGCCATAGCCGAAGATGGCGCCACCTCGGCCATATCGGGAATCCAGCTATGCACAGGCATCGCACCAGCTTTGGACAAAGCTCCCACCAGCACAAGTACAAACGCAGCCACAGAGAGCGCCGAGGTAGCAGGCAACCCCACCCCACCCATCGTGAGCGTGCCGGTCTGGAGGAAGATCAGGCCAACACCCAGAATGAGCGCCAGGTCAGCGCCGCCAAGTATCAGCAAGCTCTTACTGGCTGAGCGCAGGACCCCGGCAGGGGCAGCATCTGGAGCGCCGATCGTAGTCAGCAGGAAGAGAGTCACGAGGATGAAGCCCCAGAACCCGACGAACAGGAGCCAGTTGTTCGCCAGCAAGGCACCGTTCGCAGCACCAATGCTCAACAGCAGGTAAGGATGGTACTCGCGCAAGCGCGGCCTGCCCTTCATGTAGCCCAGAGAAAACACCGTGACGAGCAGTCCGAACAGAGATACGAACATCACCATGAACCGGTTCAGTACGTCCATGCGAAGGTCCACAAGGTAGCCTTCGGTGAAACCAAGCGGCACCGCACGAAAAGAGTGCTCGGGTCCGAGGAGCACCAGGATGCTGAGTATGAAGACAGCCGATGCCACAATCGTCCCGGCGACCTGGCGAAACCTCTCAGCCCTCGCAGGAATCGCAAAACCGATTGCGCCAGCAACCAGCGGCAGGAACACAACCCACGGAAGCATGGTCATAGGTCCAGCAGCCTCCTGGAACGGTGCGTGCAACCCGAATCAAGTTCCCTGGTGCGTGCCCACGACAACTCGAGCAGTTGCCGCTCATCGAGTGTCCGGACCGATGCCCCCTCCTCGAGACGAACCACCCGGTTGGTGCAGCAATAGCAGGGGTCGATCGACGCAAGAATGATCATTATGTCGGCCACCCGCTCTCCCATGAAACGTGAGCGGAATGATGGCAAATTGGCGTACGTGGGCGCCCTGACCTTCAGTCTATAAGGACAGTTGGTGCCGTCCGAGCGCACATAATGGAAGCATTCGCCACGAGGCGCCTCTTCGACGCCAATACCCTCACCCGGGGGAACCTCCAGTATCTCCGTGAGAATCGGGCCTTCAGGCATCTGATCGACACACTGCCGAATGATCTTGACCGACTCAAGAGTCTCCAGAAGTCTCACAACAGCCATGGACATCACGTCTCCGTCCGACTGGGTGATAACCTTCCAGTCGACGTTACCATAGGCAGCGTACGGAAAGTCACGCCGGACATCGATGTCCACACCAGCGCTCCTGGCCACCGGGCCAACAGTACACCGGCTCATCGCATCCTCACGGCTCATCTTGCCTACACCACGCAACCTGGCGAGTATTACCGGGTCATCCATCACCGCACCGATGAACATGTTCACCTTCGGCTCCAACTCGTTCATCGCCGTGACTATTCCCTTGTACTCGGACGGCTTGATGTCCTGACGCACACCACCCGGCTTCAGCATCGCGTACGACTGCCGATTGCCCGAGATACGCTCGAACAGATCGCATACCAGTTCGCGATATCGCCACGCCCACATCCACACAGTGTGATAGCCAATGTAATGACCGGCAAGGCCAAGCCATAACAGGTGACTGTGAATCCGCTCGAGCTCCGCAACGATGCTGCGTATGTACTTCGCCCTCTCCGGAATCTCGATCCCGACGAGATCTTCAACCGCGTTGCAGAATGCAATGGGATGCGATGTCGAACAGATACCGCAGATGCGCTCGACCAGGAACACCACCTGGTCATACGTCTTGCTCTCGGCTATCTTCTCCACGCCGCGGTGCATGTAGCTGGTGCGCCAATCGATATCGACGACGCGTTCGCCTTCAACCACCACTCGAAAGAGTTCAGGCTCTTCGATGAGAGGATGGTAGGGGCCGACCGGAATTGTTGTTCTCATTTCGTCCCCTTGCGCAATATATGTTCCCGTATCTGTGCCAGTTCCTCTTCGGTACGATACGGATACTTTCCACGATGCTCTTTCCTGTAAGGATATACTCCTTCGGGCCAGTCATCTCCAAGCAGGAACCTGACTGGATTGGGATGACCGACGAACTCTACTCCAAACAGATCCATTATCTCCCGCTCAAAGTACTCGGCGCCATCGATCAGCGGCGTGATGGAGTCAACATGCGGATCGGGCATACTTACCACCGTCCTCACCGTCACGATCTTTCCCAACCGGCCGAAGGAGAAGTGATACAGCAACTCCATACCGGCCCGTGTCTCGAGGGCGGTGATGACAATCAGCCTTGCACCAAGATTGCTGAACAGAAAACCAGCGACATCCTTAACGATGCCCGACTTTACGCTGACATATACTCGCGCATCCGAGCGCTCTTCTATTTCGCCGATGCCTTCGGCAAATCTCACTTGGAGAGTCTTTACGGGATCCACGTTGTTCACCTATCTCCTAGATCTTGGCAAGTGCCTTGACGACGCCGTCGATCATGGCTTCAGGCTTCGGGGGACAGCCCGGCACATAAACATCCACAGGGATAACTTTGTCCAGCGGCCCAATGACGTGATAGCTGCCCTGGAAGATTCCGGTGCTGCATCCACACGCTCCAAGCGCCACCACTACGCACGGCTTCGCTATCTGTTCGTAAACGTGCATCACACGCGGAAGAGTTTGGACGGTGATTACCCCGGTCACCATCAGCACATCCGCATGGCGCGGAGATCCAATAAGGGTGATACCGAAGCGCTCGACGTCGTATTTTGGGGTGAGTATATCAAGCAACTCGATGTCACAGTTGTTGCATGAACCTGTGTTCAGATGGAACGCCCAAGGAGATTTCTTGAGGCCCCACCTGGCCAGTTTGCCCAATTGCTTTCCGTCTATTTCCATTGTCTTGCGTCTCTTTACAACCCGAACACTGCAAGCAGCATCCCGACCAGGGAGAGGATAAGCACCGGTCCCCAGAAGAACCTCAGGGCCTGGTCGATGCGCAGGCGCGGGTTCGTATTCTTAATCAGAATGAGCACAACGAGAATGGCAACAAACCAGAGTATCGCCCATGGAGTCCATGCAGATGTCAAGAACAGTGTAACCAGCAGAATTGGCAACACGCAGTAGAGCATGGCCTTAGTCAGCTTGAACGCTGCAAATGGGGGGCCGGAGTACTCGGTATAGGGTCCTGCGATCAGCTCGCACTCGGCTTCAGGAATATCGAATGGCCCAACTCCCAGTTTCGCCGGCACGTAAATCAACGCCACAACGAAGGCGATCACAGTCGAGAGTCCCTGGGTGAGCATCGGGCCACCCGCCTGCTGATAGGCGACCATTCCGCCAAGAGAAAGGATGCCGCCGTTCTTCACTACGAGGGTCAGTACCGCAATCAGGAATGACGCTTCGTAGGCGAGCATCAGCTTCATCTCGCGACTTGCACCGATACCCGCAAACGGATTGCGTGACGCAGAACCTCCTACAATGAGAACCACTGCCGGAATGTAGAGGAGGTAGATCACCACAATCAGGTCGCCCACGAAGCCGCTCTGGGGATGGATACTGGCCATCCAGATGATAGTCGAAACCACTACCACCGCAGCGAGCCCTATGAACGGTGCGCTGAGAAAGGTAAAGCGGGGGCTTCCCTCAACGACCGTGGTCTCCTTACTCATGAGCTTCACCACATCCGCGAACGGCTGGTACCACGGAGGTCCCATGCGCCACTGCAGGCGCGCGCTCACCTTGCGATCGATCCAGGTCGCAACAAGCCCTATCAGGACCGTGAATACAAATCCGGGAAAGATCAGGACGAAGCCAATGTACGTCAGTACATCCATAAGCGACACTTATACTCTCCTGAAGAACGGATGACGGCCCGTGATGCTTGCGCCTATCATCAGGCTCTTCTCGCCAATCTCATCGGCTTCCTCGAAGGTAAGCGCGCCCGACGGGCATGACATCACACATGCGGGCAGCATTCCCTCCGCAACTCTTGCCGCACAAAGATCACATTTGCATATGATATATGACTTAATATCGGGCTCGATCACTCCGAACGGACACGCCACAATACATGAGCCACAGCCGCTGCAGAGCATATTCATGCGTTTGATTGCGCCCGAGTCCAGCTTCCTGATCGCATCCTGAGGACACGACGCCAGACACTGCGCCTCCTCGCAGTGACGGCAGATGAACGGCAAGCGCACATCCTCACGAAGCTCACCATAGCCGATGGTCGGTCTCTGGTCGCTGTGCGAGTAGTGGCAGGCAGCCGAACACGTGCGGCACGCGATGCAACGGTCGATGTTGACGAAGACCTTCTTCATTGCTGTTGTTTCCTGTACACCCGCACGCTCGCGGGGCCGGTAGAGAACCACCCATCACGACCGGCCTTCCAGGAGAATAGTCCCCGCGCCGCCACGTCATGGCTCGGCACCGCCGCCACTCCCGTGCACAACCTGTCCGTGACCCGCGCACAGAGTTCCACCTCCACCTCCTGTGCAGCAACGATCACGCGTTCGCCATCGCTGATGCCACGTGTGGCAGCATCCCCAGTACTGATCTCGACAAATCCAGCCGGGAACAACTCCGCAGCCCACGTAATCCACCGGGTAATGCTACCCGCACCCGAGTGCGCCGTCGCGGGCAGCGTGATAAGTACCAGTTCCTCACCGGTGGCAGCCGGCAGTTCTTCCGTGATGGAGGCAAGACGCATAGGCCACTCAGAATCCGAAACCTCAAATGAGACGTCGTCAACCGTGCCGCCGGCGTCGCGACTCGGCTGCGTGCGGGTTGTGGCCAACGTCGTCTCGAGCATAGATACTACATCAACGAGCGTGCGACACCCCCAGGATGGCGCCCCGATGGACTTCCACTCGAAGGTTGTACCGTCGAAGAGGGCGGCAGAACCATCAGACTCCAGCCACGATGCGCCAGCCAGTACCACGGACGAAGCGGCCTCTATCTGACCTTTGAACAGCGAAAAGGAGGCGGTGAGGTCCAGTTCCGATACCGCTTTGGAGAGCGTCTTCGATGGGAACGCCTCCAGAATATCCGCACCGAAGCTGAGCAGGGCGCGATACTTGCCGGCCTCAAGGTCGGCGACCACGGTGGAGATGGCCTTCCACCTGTTTCTGGCAACAACCTCCTGAGCCCCACGCACATTGCCGCCCGATGGGAGCAGGATACACGACTTCTGATCCTCCGCTGTCCCGGCAAGAAGACCTGCCAAACGACCGACCAGCGCGACGTCGGTCATGCCACGCGCGGGTGGAGCGACAACAACCGCAGCCCTGTTGGCCAAAGCGAAGGCCTGAGACATCCGGGCGATGACATCACCGGATACGCCAGAAGCCTCAAGAAGCACTGCATCATCAGTCGAGTCCAGCCAGCCCGGCGCATTGCCCTGCAGCTTCCCGGAGTCCTTCAGCGCCTTCAGCAAACACGCGAGCACGAGCGCCTCCGTCCCGGGGCGATTCTGCACATGCTCACTCGCAAACCATGCGGTGTTGCTTCGCCGGGGGTCAACAACAAAGAGGCTGTTGCCTCTTGCCGTGTACTTGGCATCGAGGACCACTCTCGCGAGCACCGGGTGAGTGAAGAACACATCACCGAATACGATGATACAGTTGGCCTCCTCAAGGCTGGAGGCATCAGCACTTCCACCTGCCAGGACGAGAGGCCAATCCTGGGGCTCGAACATACATGACACCGACCGGGTACCCAACATGCCTGCCAGCTGCCCTATGGCCTCAAGCTCCTCGGTGCTGTGGGTAGGGTCGGTTACTAAAGCGATAGCCTCCGACCCGGCCCCCTCGATCACCTCCAGCACGGCTGAGGCCAGTCGAGCCGTCGCCGCCTCCCACGATGTCTCTCGCAGCACACCATTGTTCCGTACAAGCGGTGTAGCCACCCGCTGGTAGTGGTTCAGGAGTTCAGTACCATAGAGTCCTCTGGCACAAAGACGCGCACCGTGTGGCCCGCGGTTCGCACAGAACTCTGGACCTGCAACCGCCTCGCCTTTCGCGCGAAACGCGATGTCACAGCCCAGCGGGCACAACAGGCACTTTGACTCTCGTGTATTCATTTCGAATACCTGCAATCACGTCCACGCATCGGGAAAATCGCGTATCTGGTCATACGTAAACACCGGACCATCCTTGCACACATAGTACGTCCCTAGGCGGCAGTGGCCACACATACCCATTCCACAACTCATGTTCTTCTCCATCGAGAAGTACATATGCTCGGGCTTGAATCCCATCTTCTGCAGGATGGGCACCATAAACCGGAGCATGATGGGCGGCCCGCATCCCACCGCAATTGCGTTCGGAACATCACCAATGTCCGCAGGCTTCATGATGGTCGTGACCACACCCACGTTGTGACGCCATGATTCATCAGCGATGTCCACCGTATAGACCACATCCATCCGGGGGTCCGTCTCCCACGACAGACAGCGATCCTTATACATCCTGAGTTCCGGATTACGGGCTCCATAGCGGAGCACGATGCGCTTATACTGGTCTGCTTCATGAAGCAACGCCAGTAGAACCGCGCGCATGGGAGCCATGCCTACACCACCACCTACCACGTAGATCTCGCGTCCTTTGAAATAGTCCATCGGATACTGATTGCCAAACGGACCGCGCACCAGGGCGGTGTCGCCTGGACGTGCGTTATGCAGCGCCGTTGTATTCTTACCTCGCGGCTGAATCTGCACGCTCACCTCAAACGTATCTGGCTCGAAGCATGAAGACGACACGCCGAACGGCGATTCGCCGATGCCTGGCATGCCCACCATCACAAACTGTCCTGGGGCGAACACGAGGGGCTCGATCGGCTTCAGCACATACGTCTTGATAGCCGAGTTCTCATCAATGATGTCGAGGATCGTCGCCTCCGCCGGGACGTACGGGTTATTCACCTCGACTCTCCTCCAACTCATAGATAACCTGTCGCATGTCGATGTTCGCCAGACACGCTTCGATGCACCGGCCGCATCCGGTGCACGCGATCATATCGAACCTGGTCGGGTAGAAGTCGAACTTCTTCACATACTTGTTCTTGAACCGGTCGTTCCCTGTTGCCCTGGCGGTGTGCCCTCCCCCGCAGCGCGTATAGCTACGAAGGTAGCAGAAATCCCATACGCGGATGCGCTCGTTGCCGTCACCCCTCTTCTGATCAAAGAGGACAAAACAGTGGCAGGTCGGACAAATCGCCAAACAGGCAGCATCCTCACGACACCTGCCGACATACTTATTGTATGCAGGCGATTCGAACCCCTCTTTCACAAGTTGAATTGATGATCGTTTCGTCTCAAACTTCCGATTCTGCTCCACTATCGCTTGCCGGGTCCGCTCCCGGTTCTCATCGCGTTCCGCGACCTGCTCCGCGGTTGCCGAGGTTATGGCAATTCCTTCCACCTTCAGCGCATCCTCACCTCTTGGGCTGCCGACTTCCAGCACGAGCCCATCCGATATGCTGGCTACCGCAAGGTCGTAGTAGCCTTCAGGATAGGGTTTCATGCCAAGAAGTGTGCAGAAGCAATTAGGGGACGGATCAGAACAGTCGGCACCCACCACCAGCGCTTTCTCGCGACGCGACACCCAGAACGGATCACGCGGTTCGGATCCTGCGAACGTCCGGTCAAGACAATCCAGCGAGCGCAGGTCGCAGTTCTTCGCCCCGACAATGATGAAGCCCGGCTCTTCGTCGAGGAATCTCGTATCGCCTGGATACGTTGCGACGATCTCGCGAACGCGGAAATAGAACGTCTTCAGCGGTTCAACGGCCCTAATGCCGTCAAGCTCGGCACACGCCGACGACTCCGGCGACAGCTGCACCCAATGGCGGTGTCCTGTCCTCGATGAAGGAATGTACACCAACGTGTCGGCAGCCCAGGCACGTATCAGACGCTCAAAATCAGATGAGGGAATAAAGAGTGGTGCCATAAGTACCTGTCGATCCAGGCAGGCGCTTTCGACAAATGCAACGGCAGACAACGGATCGCCCAGAACTCACAAACACATCGACCGGCGCAGGAAACGCTGCCATGAATGGGCCATTATAGTTGGGCGTTCAAACAGATGTCAACATAAGCCTGAACAGGAATGGTTCCTAGTAATCGATTCTCTGTATACATTCCCCAGGACCACTGCCCGACCGGTGCTATGTCGAGCGGAAATCGACCTGAACTTCCGGATTCTCGGATTTCAATATGGCCTCTACTTCCTGCTGGACAACCTGGTCTGTGATAGGCTCAACCACCGAAACCGGCTGCCCGGATTCCGTACGGGATGACTTCCAATCTGTCACATAGCCAAGTACAGTCGCGTAGCGGAATACACGATTGCCACAACACACCGTGTCGACCACAGCATCCGTATGTAAGTAGAGCACTTCCCGGTCACGATGACGAATGGTGCGTTCTTGCCACTGCACACTTACCCCATAACCGGTATGGGCATCAGTACTCTCCGATAGATGCACATATCGCGCCATGTTCCCATCCTCGGGACTCCGCACCCGGCAATCCTGCACGACACGACACCCGACCCACTGTGCGGGTTGAGGAGATGTTCTCACTTGCTATGCAGTAACATGAACATCTGTTGACGTGTGGCAGCCAACTGGTCCGCTGCGATGCGTACCACCTTTTCCATCACCCGTGCACAGATGTCGGGATGGGTTTCACAAAGCTTCCGCATTACCGCGCCGTCAAGAACCACCAGGTGTGTGTCAACCGTCGCTTTCGCAGTGGTCATATATCGGTAAGGCGGCACGAGCGCTTCCCATCCAAAGACTTCGTTTCGACGCAGCGAGGCGACCTGTAGATGCGTATCAGGAACGGCTTCGATGTCGAGATTGACCCGACCGGAGTCCACGACGTACATCTGCGTGCTCTCAGCATTCTCGGTAAAGATGACCTGGCCGGAGGGGTATTCCTGGACTCGAATCACGCTCTCCCGAACCATCTCCAGCTCTGCATCACTTATTCCTTGAAAGACTTCAACCTCTTTAAGACGCTCAATAGTCACCATAGGGCCCTCCTCCTGAATGCAAATGTCTACGAGCTACTCAGGTCTATCGCTCCTCGGGCAAAGTCTCAATGGATCGATGAGGATAGCACATTCGCACCTCCCCATCTTCTGTATATCGGTCAAGGCTTCATCACACGGGCAGACCATACGCGATTCTACGCAGGGACAGTGTCCCAGTGCTGTGAACCGCTCAACATGCGCCTTCACATGTTCGTGGCTCGCAAGGAGCAGCCGATGTGCCTTTGCAAATCGGTCAAGCTCACGTGCGATTTCAATCCCATCTCTCTCAATTCTCACCATGGCCCGCAGCCTTACCAGGCAGAACGAGCGCCGAAGTTGCACGGTCATGCGCAGGTTCTGAACACCACTATAGTACCAGCGTCGACCACAGAGACGCATTCGCTATCCGGGCGCCATTCCGACAGCTCCCACCTCCGCAAACACGGGACCTTCAACCCATAGTCTATACCTGCTATACTACACCAGCGACAGGAATACTGTGGCTGACGAAAGGCGTCTGCTTGAGGTATCACCGTCGAACGGTTGAACCGTAGTGCCCGTGTGAGCGCGGCACCGGATTCTACATGGAGGAGCGAGCGTGCCCATTTATCTAGCTGTTGCCCAGATGCTGATTGCAGTTGCCCTCGTTGCCGTCGTTCTTCTGCAGGTAAAGGGAGGCGGGCTCGGCGGCATATTCGGTCAGCCCGACGGGGTGTACCGCACACGACGAGGCATCGAGAAGACGCTCTTCCGCCTCACCATCGTGCTTGCGATTGTCTTCGTCTCCCTGGCAATGATTACCGTGGCAACTTCGTAGCCGTATCATGGCTCCGCCAATCACCCTGCTGACCGACTTCGGAACCGAGGACGCCTATGTGGCGGTGATGAAGGGGGTGATCCTCACACGGGACCCCAAGGCGATAGTGATCGACATCACCCATGCCATAGAGCCGCAGAACATTCGCCACGGAGCGTTCATTCTCGGCAGCGCCTACCATTACTTCCCCAAGAACTCCATCCATGTGGCCGTAGTGGATCCCGGAGTGGGAAGCGAACGACGTGGCATCATCCTGAAGGCACCAGGTGCCCTGTTCGTCGCGCCCGATAACGGTATCCTCACGTATGTCATCGACCAACTTGCCCTCAACGACGAGCTGCTGCCCGACACCGGCATAGATGCAACGATGATTCGCCTGAAGCGCGGCATCGAAGCCGTGTCGATTACCGATCCCCGTTTCTGGCGAACTCCTGTAAGTCCCACATTTCACGGACGCGACATATTTGCACCTGTAGCAGCAGGGCTCTCGCTCGGCGTCTCTCCGTATGAGTTTGGCGAGAAGACTGACGTGCTAACAGTCCTGCCGATATCAAGGCCACAGCTGCTCGGCCCGCATGAACTACTGGGGCACGTGATGCACATCGATCATTTCGGCAACCTGGTAACAGACATACGCAGTTCCGACCTGCCGCCGGGGTTCACGGAAGTATATGTGGGCGGTTTTCGGATCGATGGCATCTCTCGCCACTACATGCAGGAACACGGGCTGCTCGCCCTCATTGGCAGCAGTGGTTACCTGGAGATTGCCCTGTGTCGCGGCAGTGCCGCCTCGCATCTGGGTGCCACGGTTGGCGATGAGGTCACCGTGGCCGCAGTATCGTGACTCCATCAGGCACCCAGCCACTCAAAGACCCCAATCATCCTCAACCCAACGTAAATCATCAGTACTACGAACAGCAGTCTCAGCTTTCGTGCGTCGATCGCGTGCGCGGTGCGAGCTCCGACCTGGGCCATAGGGATACTCAGCACGATAAGCGCGAGGAAGACCACGATGTTGACATACCCGATACTGTAGGGCAATCTCCCGGGGACTCCGAGCCCGTGCACAATATAGCCGACTATCCCACCAGGGGCCGTGAAAATAATGGCCGCGCTTGAGGTAGCCACAGCTCGCAGCATGGGGAAGCGGAAGAGCAATACCAGTGCCGGGACCATGAGTGCTCCTCCACCCAGACCGGTGAGTCCACTGATGACTCCCATGGCAAGCCCTAGCGCAACGAGAGGAGCCGTACGCGGCGAGGGTGACCAGTCGGCAACAACGCCTTCCGTTTGTATTCCCACAAGCATTCTCACAGACACCAGAATAACGAAGATGCCAAAGCCCGTCTTCAGTGTGTCGCCGGGAAGATGAGCCGCAAGAGTCGAGCCGACAAGTGCTCCGACGGCGCCGCAGCCACCAAGGATCAGGGCCACAGGCCAGACAACGGCGCGATTCTGGTGATGACGCCACGTGCCGCTGAGTACAGTAGGGACTATGACAAGGAGGCTGGTGCCGAAAGCCGTTCGTAAGGCAATGTCCTCAGGCACACCGGAGCCGGACATAGCCCAGTACATCACCGGAACCATGATGAAGCCTCCCCCCACACCTAGCAATGCCGCGGCAAATCCCACAATAGCTCCGGCAGCAACCAGGATGGGCAGCAGGTCAAGCACGTGAGCTTCTCCTCTCAGTGCCCCCACACATCGCGGTGAGAAGGTGTGCACACTTCCTGAACGGAACGCGCCTCGCGCAGTGCGCACTTCGAACAGCCGGCAGCGACAGGCACTCGCCGCAGCAATGAGTGGGGCAGGTGAACCGGCACAAACCTAGATTCCACACGATGCGCAGTTCCCGGAGCTGCATGTTGAGCAACTGCTACCGCCACCCACGAGGCTGGAATCATCAGACCCCGCACAGAAGAATGAGGAGAACACTCGTCGCGGATCGCGCACTCCACAGGACGGGCACTCAAGTGTCGCACCATCGTCTCCCATTGACTGACGTACTTCAAAGCGTCTGCCGCACTTTTCGCACTCGTACTCGTACAACGGCATATTTGTACCTCCACCAGGACCGGCGAATGCACACGGCGGGGACACCGCCGGCATCACGAGAATTGTAGCACCAGGTACAGAATTCTCGACACGAAGAGAGCCGGAGGAGCCGATGTGACAGCCAGTGCTATCGGTCGTGCGCCGGCTCAAGGAGCGCTACCGCAACAGCTGCAACGCCCTCTCCTCGACCGACAAACCCCATGTGTTCATTGGTCTTGGCCTTAACGGACACCCTCATCTCTTCCAGCCGCATGGCAGCTCCGAGCGTTGCACGCATCTGAGGTATATAAGGTGCCAGCACGGGTCTCTCCGTAACAACGGTGACATCCACGTTGGTAATAGCCAGGTGCCTGTGGCCGACCATATCCACTACTGCCTGCAGCAGGCTCAGGCTCGACACACCACGATAACGCTCATCTCCGGGAGGAAAAAGCGTCCCAATATCTCCCAAACATGCCGCGCCAGATATTGCATCTATCACCGCATGTGTTGCGACATCAGCATCGCTCCAGCCGTCCAGGCCCTGCTCGAAAGGCACATCAACACCGCATAACACAAGCCTGCGGCCGTCGACAAAGCGATGGCTGTCATATCCACAGCCAACCCTCACGGGTGTGCCTCCCATCGGCTCGCGATACTCTCAGCCACGACAAGGTCATCCCGGGTGGTAATCTTGAGATTCTCGTAAGATCCTTCGTAGAGCCTCACGTCGTATCCCAGCCTCTCGGCCAGCATCGCGTCGTCGGTCACCGTCTCCTCAGCACAAGAGTATGCGTGCCGCAGGATATCCGAACGAAACACCTGTGGCGTTTGTGCTGCGCGCAGTCGGTCGCGATCAAGCGTACACACCACGCCTTCTTCGGACATGAGCTTCACCGTGTCTTTGACGGCGACAGATGCGACAGCCACTCCCGTTTCCCGGGCGGCGGAGAGTCCTCTTCGAATGAGCGTCTCCGTCAGGAAGGGCCGCACCCCGTCATGAACGATGATCCAGCCTGCATTCGACAATGTCTCCAGGGCACTGAGGACCGAGTCCTGACGCCGCGTTCCACCCGGTACCAGGCGAGACTTGCACCAATTCCTCTCGTGTAACAACTGCTCTACTGCAGCCATTTGCTCCGGAGGTACAGCTATCGCAATCTCGGTTACAGCGCCACTCGCCTCAAGGGCCTCCACGCACCACGCCAGGAGCGGCTTCCTGCCCAGAGGAGCGAACAGCTTATCGATCCCCTCCATACGCGTACCTTGGCCTGCAGCCGGTACAATGGCCCCGACCCTCTCCATCGCTACGTCCGCCCCCGACAATCTGTGTCTCCGCTGTCAAGACCGAGTGCGATGGCCTGAGTGAGCGACGAGGCGCGCAGCAGTTTGATGCCCGAACCAGCGACAGCGCCAACCTTCGCCTCGGAGGGGCCGATACAACTGTTGAAACCCAGCCTCTCTGCTTCCCCAAGCCTCCGCGCCGGCTGCGAGACACCTCTTACCTCACCTCCAAGTCCCAGCTCTCCAAACACGACCAGGCTTCGCAAGAGTGGGCAATCCCTGAGGCTGGACGCAATCGCAAGCGCGACGCCCAGGTCAGCCGCAGGTTCTGCAATACGAAGGCCACCCGTGACGTTCACTATGACATCCTGGTCCGAAAGCTTCATTCGTGCCCGCTTTGTCAACACAGCTGTTATCAGGAGCAGTCGATTGAGATCGAAGCCGGTTGCGACACGACGGGGCGGTCCGAACCCCGCTGGCGTGGTGAGTGCCTGTATCTCAACAAGGAGAGGACGGCTGCCTTCAAGAATCGGTACGATAACGGAGCCGACAACCTGATCTCGTTCTGCGCCAATGAACACGAGGGACGGGTTCTCCACCGGCACGAGTCCGGTTGCGATCATCTCAAACACGCCCAGTTCGTCGGTCGACCCGAAGCGATTCTTTACAGCGCGCACCAGACGATATGCGCTATGCCTCTCACCTTCCATGTACAGGACCACGTCGACGATATGTTCCAGCGTCCCGGGTCCGGCGATGGCACCCTCCTTGGTGACATGACCCGCGATAAGCACCGAGACGCCACGCTGCTTGGCAAAACGCATGAGCGCAATCGTACACTCGCGAACCTGGCTAAGGCTGCCCGGCGCACCCGCAACGCCTTCGAGCCACATGGTTTGTATCGAATCGACAATGACGAGTGAGGGGGCAGCCGTATTCAAGTGTTCGAGTACGGCCTCCAGGCTCGTCTCAGCTAGAAGCAGAATGCGTTCGCCTGAAACCCCAAGACGAACCGCGCGCAGCCGCACCTGTTGCGACGACTCCTCACCTGAGACATAGACGACGGCTCCTCCATCCTTTGCCAGATGTGAGCACACCTGGAGAAGAAGCGTGGACTTGCCAATTCCAGGCTCACCTCCCAGGAGGACCAGTGAACCGGGCACGAGCCCGCCTCCAAGCACACGGTCGAACTCGGAGATGCCAAGGCTCACTCGCGGTGCAGAATCCAGTGAGACAGAGGAGAGCTCTTGAGGGGTTGTCCCGGATACACCCGCCAAGGAGACAGGGCTACGTCGTTCGGCTGCGACGGACTCGAAGCTGTTCCAGCTTTCACACGAGGGACAACGCCCAAGCCACTTGGGGCTTTCGCGGCCACAATGCTGGCATACGAATACCTGCTTCAGCTTAAATCTACTGCGGTTCTCAGGCGTCACGCGCTATCTCATCGCAAGAAGCTGCCGTCACAAGGCACAAGGGGCCAGGGCGTCTGGCGCGACACCGTTACGACACCGATTCACCCGAGGGAACGAGTTCTCGAATTTCTCCCTGGGCGAGCATCACGAGCCGCTCTTCCCTCACATCGATTTCCACTGTATCCCCAGACCGGAACTCACCGCGCAGGATGGCCTCCGAGAGCTGATCCTCCAGCATATTCTGGATAACCCTGCGGAGCGGCCGCGCACCGAATACCGGATCGTATCCCTTGGCGCCCAGGAGATCCTTTGCTGCTTCGGAAACCACGAGCGTGATCCCCTTGTCGGTGAGCGACTTGGCAACCTGCCCCAGCATAAGATCGACAATCTGTCGAAGCTCCTCTCTACTGAGAGCATGGAATACAACAGACGCATCGAGACGATTGAGGAACTCAGGCCGGAACCGATTTTTCAATTCGGTCATGACCTTCTCCTTCATCTTGTCGTATTCCACCTGCTGCCTCTGAGAATCGTCCGTCTGCGTCGGAAATCCAATGGACATGTCTTTGCGGATAAGCTCCGCGCCCACATTGCTCGTCATGATGATGATGGCGTTTCTGAAGTCAACACGTCTGCCCTTGGCATCCGTGAGGTGACCGTCATCGAATATTTGGAGCAGGATATTGAATACGTCGTAGTGCGCCTTCTCAATCTCGTCAAGAAGGATACAGCTGTAGGACTTGCGCCGTACCGACTCGGTCAGCTGCCCACCGTCGTCATAACCAACGTACCCGGGTGGCGCTCCTACGAGGCGCGCCACCGTATGGCGCTCCATGAACTCGGACATATCGAGCCGAATCAACGCGTCCTCGCTGCCAAACATGAACTCCGACAGCGCCCGCGCGAGTTCCGTCTTCCCCACGCCCGTTGGCCCGAGGAACATAAATACCCCAATAGGCCGCCTCGGATCCTTGAGTCCCGCACGAGCACGACGCACCGCCTTTGCGATGGTCGTAACCGCCTCATCCTGTCCGATAATGCGGCCGTGCAGCGCTTCCTCCATCTGGAGGAGGCGAGTACTCTCGTCGGAACTCAGGCGCACAACCGGGATCCCGGTCCACATGCTGACAACCTCGGCCACATCATCTTCACCAACTTCAGGCTTCTCGGTTTCGCGCTTGGACTGCCATTCCCGCTCCATCAGAGCTACCTTGTCCACAAGTTGAAGCTCACGCTCGCGCAACTCGCTGGAGTACTCATACTGCTGAGCCGCAATGGCCGCCTCTTTCTCTCTGCGAACAGTTTCAAGCGCTTTGCGCGCATCGGTCAGCCCTATCGGAGCGCTGCCGCGACGTATGCGAACACGCGAACTTGCCTCGTCGACGACGTCGATGGCTTTGTCGGGCAGGAACCGGTCGGGAATGTATCGCGCCGCGAGCGACGCAGAGCTCCGAAGCGCGTCATCCGTGATCGTAAGCTGGTGGAACTCCTCGTACCGGGATCTCACACCCAGCAGGATATTGTGTGTCTCTTCTACGCTGGGCTCCGCCACAAGCACCGTCTGAAACCTGCGCTCCAGTGCAGGATCCTTTTCGACGTATTTGCGGTAGTCAGTCAGCGTCGTGGCACCAATGCACTGAATCTGTCCACGAGATAGGGCCGGCTTCAACATGTTGGATGCATCGACAGCGCCCTCAGCAGCGCCGGCGCCCACGATGGTATGCATCTCATCGATAAACAGCACACAGTTGCCCGCCGCTTTCTCCTCCTCGATCACCTTCTTCATCCGCTCTTCGAACTCACCGCGGTACTTCGTGCCGGCGACAAGCGCGCCGATGTCCAGGGCAACTATTCGCTTGCCCTGCAACACCTCGGGCACCTCACCATCGACGATACGCTGCGCGAGCCCTTCGACGATCGCCGTCTTCCCCACACCAGGCTCGCCGATCAATGCCGGGTTGTTCTTCGTGCGCCTGCTGAGAATCTGGATGACGCGCTCGATCTCCTGCGTCCGTCCTATGATGGGGTCAAGCTTTCCTGCTCTGGCCAGAGCCGTCAGGTCAGTTCCCAACTGGTCAAGGGTGGGAGTCTTGGTTGCAGCACGATTGGTACGGGCATGCATGGACTCGTGCCGCATCACCTGCGCGACTTCCTCGCGCGCCCGTTCGAGGCTAATGCCGAAGTTTTCAAGTACGTTGCAGGCGACGCCTTCCTTGCCGCCAAGCAATCCGAGCAGAAGGTGTTCGCTGCCGATGTAACTCGAGTTGAGTCGCCTCGCCTCATCAACAGCCACCTCGATTGCACGCTTGGCACGTGGCGCGAGGCTGATGTCGCCTGCCATGCGTCGCTCACCCTTGCCGACAACAAACTCGACTGCTGCCCTCACCTTGGCCAGAGGGACTCCGAGATTGGTGAGCACCTTAGCGGCCACCCCGGCTTCCTCGTCAACGATGCCAAGAAGGATGTGCTCGGTGTCGATATAGCCATGGCCAAGGCGTTTTGCCTCCTCCTGAGCTTTTGTCAGGACTTTGCGAGCACCTTCGGAGAACCGTTCAAAACCGCTACTCATACGAGCGACCGCCCTTCGTACTCACGTCGAAGTATAGTTGATGCCCCTACGGCAGTCAAACACTCAAGAGCATTGATGAACGTAGAATGACATTGTACAATCGTTCGCGGCAGTATGGACGACAATGCGAATCGAGGGTGGGAGTGCACGGGGCATAGAACTGAAGGCCCCACCCGGCCGAAGGGTGAGGCCAACTACTCGTGTAACGCGACAGGCGCTCTTCTCAATGCTTGAGCACGCAGGCTGTGAGTACGAGGTTGTACTGGACCTCTTCGCTGGGAGTGGCGCTCTCGGCATCGAGGCGCTCAGCAGAGGAGCGTCCCATGCCGACTTCGTCGACAACAGTCACGAGTGCTGCAGTGTCATCCGACTGAATCTGCAGCGGACAGGGTTCACGGACCGTGCCGGCGTGTACTGTATACCCGTACGCAAAGCTCTGGAAGTCCTCAGCCAGAAATACGACCTGGTCTTCCTGGATCCCCCGTACGATGATGCGTCCACCGGTGACACCTTGTCGGCACTTTCATCCAGCACACTTCTCGGCCCAAGCACGCTGCTGGTGGTAAGCCACGGAGCCCGTCACCCTCTTGTCGACACCTATGGCACGTTTGTCACATGGAAGAGACGCCGGTATGGCGATTCCCATATCTCCATATACAGGAGAGAGGAGCAGTAACATGACCATTGCCGTGTACCCCGGTTCATTTGACCCCATCACAAACGGTCACATTGACATCGTCAAGCGTGCTTGCGCACTTTTCGATTCCCTCATTGTGGCCATCTATGACAGACCGGAGAAGAACCTCCTGTTCAGCGTCGATGAGCGTATCGCGCTCGCACAGACCGCCTCAGAGGACATCCCTAACGTGTCCGTGCGGGCATTCTCCGGCCTGGTAGTCGATTTCATTCACCATATGAAGGCAGACGTGATGATTCGGGGGCTCCGGGCCACTTCCGACTTCGAGCGAGAGTTCGAAATGGCGCTGATGAACCACAAGCTGGCCCCTGATATCGAGCTGGTGTGTCTTATGACGAGCGCCAAGTATCAATTCATCAGCTCCAGCGTCATCAAAGAGGTTGCCAGACTCGGTGGATGCCTTGACGGCATGGTTCCCGACCACGTGGCTGAAGCACTCACGAGGAAGTACGCAGAAACATATACGAGAGGTTGAAAAACGCACAGGCGGCCAGTACAATGACCGCAATACGCGTACCTGAGGAGGTAGTGCATCACCATGGCTTACAAGATCACCGAAGACTGTATCAGTTGCGGCGCGTGCGAACCTGAATGCAAGAATGCTGCAATCAGCGAGGGAGATGCCACATACGTAATTGACCCTGATAAGTGTACCGAGTGCGTTGGCTGGTTCGAGGCCGCTCGATGCGAGGAGGTCTGTCCCGTAGGTGCTGCCGTGCCTGATCCCGACAATACTGAAACCAAAGAGCAGTTGCTGGAGAAGTTCAAGAAGCTGAATCCAGGCGAGACGCCGGTCGAAGGCACTTACTAGACTACAGCTTGTGCGAGCGAGCATAAGCGGCAGCTATCGCGTCTGCTACCAGAGCTCTGAGGCTGCCCTTCTCCAATACGTGGAGGGCAGCCGCTGTTGTGCCCCCGGGGGACGTAACCATATTGCGCAACTCCGCCGGGTGGCTTCCGGATTGCGACAGGTACTCCGCTGATCCCCGCAAGGTGTGCTGTGCAAGCCTTTCCGCCATTGCCCTCGGCATTCCAATGGCTACCGCCCCGTCAACTAGCGCCTCCGCAAACAGAAACACATAGGCTGGACCACTGCCACTAAGTGCCGTGGCCATATCCACATACTTCTCGTTGGGGACATACAGCTCCTCGCCCAGTGCCGAGAGGATCGTTCGCACCCAATCCAGATGGACCGACTCAAGATTAGAGGTGCCGGTCCACACCGTCATCCCCATGCCTATCTGAGCAGGAGTGTTCGGCATTGCCCGCACCACCACGCGATGGGAGAAGCGCTCGACGAGTCGCTCAAGCTTCACCCCGGCCAGGATGGAGAGGAGCACCTGGCCATCCTGAAGCTTTCCAATCTGTGTGGCAACTGCTTCGAGGTCCTGCGGCTTGACCGCGAGGATCACGACATCTGCTCCGCCAATACAGAAGGATGGGTCTTCATAAACCGCGACTTCGTACTGCGTGCGAAACAACTCGCGACGCGCGGGTGATGGATCAACCACGCTGACCTGCTCACACGACACAACTCCACCCTCCACGAGACGTTTGATGACCGCCTCCGCCATCGTGCCACCGCCAACGAATGTGAGCCTCATGCCATTCTCTCGCTACGCCACAACGATGCTAACAATACGACCAGGTACGTAGATCACCTTCTGCACCACTCCCCCATTGATATGTGCCTTGACCCTCTCCCTCGCGAGTGCCAGAGTTCTGACCTCGTCTTCCGAGATATCGGCCGGCACCACAAGCTTGTCACGAAGCTTGCCATTGACCTGAACCGCGACGGTTACCTCCTCTTGTTTCGCCAGTGCTTCATCAAAGGACGGCCATCTCTGGTTATGCACGCTATAGTCATACCCGTGGCACTCCCACAGCTCTTCCGCGATATGGGGTGCGCTTGGCGCCATCAGGAGGAGAATGGTTCTGATCGCTTCACGCCACGTCTCCTCGGACACGTTTCCAGCCTCCTGGACCGGACTCAGCACATTGGTGAACTCCATGAGACGGGCAAGCATCGTGTTGAAGCGGAATTCTTCAATATCGGCGGTGACAGCCTTGATCGTCTTGTGAGTCATATGCCGAACGTGGTGTTCAGCGGCTTCCTCGACGACTATCTCACGATAATCGTAAGTCGCCAGGGACCAGACGCGATTCAACCACCGGCTCAGGCCAACGATACCACTGTCGCTCCACTCACCGCCCAGGTTCCAGGGTCCAACGAACATCAAGTATGTCCGCACGGCGTCCGCTCCCAGCTTGGAGACGTACTCATCGGGGGCGACTACATTGCCTTTGGACTTGCTCATCTTGCCACCACGATAAATGATGGTGCCCTGGTTGTAGAGCCTCGTGAACGGCTCGTTGAAGTCCAGCAGGCCAAGGTCCCGCAATGCCTTCACAAAGAACCGCGAGTAGAGCAGGTGCAATACTGCGTGCTCAGCGCCGCCGGTGTATAGATCCACGGGCATCCAGTACTTGAGTTTGTCTCTGTCGTAAGGCCCATAGTCGACCCCCGGGCTGGTGAAGCGCAGGAAATACCAGTTGGAACACATAAACGTGTCCATAGTATCCGTCTCACGCTTGGCCGGACCACCACATGCCGGGCAGCGGACGTTAACGAACGAATCGCAGTACTTCAGCGGCGATTCCCCGGTAGGCTTAAACTCTGCATCAGGCGGCAGAAGTACCGGCAAGTCCCCTTCCGGCACCGGCACAGTACCGCATTTCTCGCAGTACACGATTGGAATAGGCGCTCCCCAGTAGCGCTGCCGTGAGATGATCCAGTCGCGCAGGCGGTATGCCACAGTCGCCTTACCCCAGCCTTCACGTTCCAGCTTCTGGCATATGGCCCTGAAGCCTTCAGCCACGGGAAGCCCATTGAACTCACCCGAATTCACGAGAGAGCCATCACCGGTGTACGCCTGCTCAAGGGGTTGCCCATCCCAGTCAGGGGGAGCAATAACCGTTCTTATGGGCAAGTCAAACCTTGATGCAAACTCGAAGTCGCGTTCATCATGGGCGGGCACGCCCATCACCGCACCGGTACCATAAGTCAATAGCACGTAGTCCGTTATCCAGATCGGTACCCGTTCATTATTGAAGCGGTTGATTACATAGCTGCCAAGAAACACCCCTGTCTTCTCTCGGCCCAGTGCGGTACGCTCATAGTCAGCCTGGCGTCGACACCACTCAACATAGGTATCGACCTCGGCCCTCCGCTCGGGAGCCGTGAGTTTCTTCACCAGAGGATGCTCGGGCGAGAGCAAGAAATAGGTGACTCCAAATACGGTATCCGGCCGCGTGGTGAAGACTCGAATCTCTTTTTCCTCAACCGCAGGGTGATCCAGACCGAAAGAAAGCTCAGCACCTTCACTGCGGCCGATCCAATTCGACTGGATTGTCCTGATGCGCTCGGGCCACTCCACTTCGCTGAAATCAAGCAGCTCATCTGCATACCTGGTGATACGGAAGAACCATTGCTCCATGTCACGCTTGGTGACCACAGCGCCACATCTCTCGCACTCATCTTCGCCGATCACCTGCTCATTAGCCAGCACCGTCTGACACTGAGGACACCAGTTGACCGGTGCGGTGCCACGGTACGCGAGGCCCGCCTCATAAAGTTTCAGGAAGAACCACTGCGTCCATCGGTAGTAGTCCGGCTGGCAGCTCACCAATTCACGCGTCCAATCATAGATGCATCCCATCGTGCGCAACTGGGTACGCATCCGGTCGATGTTGCCCATCGTCCACGTATAAGGATGAATCCCGTGCTTGATGGCGGCATTCTCCGCAGGGAGCCCGAAGGCATCAAAACCCATTGGATGAAGCACGTTGTATCCCTGCATTCGCTTGAACCGCGCGCGAACATCGGACGGAGCCATCGCGTACCAGTGACCAATGTGCAGGTCTCCGGAGGGGTAAGGAAACATTGTCAGGGCATAATACTTGGTCGCGAGCGGGTCCTCGGTTACCTCGTAGAGGCGGTCTTGCCCCCATCTCTCCTGCCACTTCTTCTCAATAGCCCGTGGATCGTACCTGGTGACCATGGCTCACGATTTTAGCCGAACCTGCAGTAAATGGAAAGCCTGACAGCTTATTCGATATTATGTTAACCACTGGACCTCGAAATGCATCCCCCTGGAACCCGGCCAGGTGCTGCGCATAGCCAGAGGGGAGTGCTAGAATGAGTCGGCATCATGAACGTTCAGGAGTGCACACAGGAGGGCGTCTATGAACGTTAATCGTCTTACGGAGAAAGCACGTGAGGCGCTTATCGAGGCCCAGAATGAAGCGGAGCAACGGCATCACACACAGATCGAGCCGGAACACCTGCTGTTGGCGCTCGTTCAGCAAAAGGGAGGAGTCGTTCCCCAGATACTGCGGAAGCTGGGGGTGGCGCCGCGCACAGTCGCCGTGGAGGTCGAGAGTTCACTTGAGAAGCTCGCCCGGGCGCACGGCCCCGCCCAGGCATACCTCTCACAGATGCTGAACGCTGTCGTTGATGGAGCCGAGAAAGAAGCTGCTGCGTTCAAGGACGACTATACGAGTACGGAGCATCTTCTGCTGGGCATGACGGACAGCAGAGCCGCTCCCGGCGCCTCCGCACTGCTGAAACGCCACGGAATCACAAGAGACAGCATCTATCAGACACTTACCGCAATACGAGGAGGCCAGCGAATAACCGACGAGACACCCGAGGATAAGTACGAGGCGCTTGAGAAATACGGACGGGATCTGACCGACATGGCACGCAGGGGAAAGCTCGACCCGGTCATAGGTAGAGATGAGGAGATTCGACGCGTCATCCAGGTGTTGTCCCGGCGCACCAAGAATAACCCGGTACTGATTGGCGATCCGGGGGTCGGGAAGACGGCGATTGTTGAGGGACTGGCACAGCGTATCGTGCGCGGCGACATTCCCGAGGGACTGCGCAACAGGCGCCTGGTGGCACTGGATATGGGTTCTCTGGTAGCAGGGGCGAAGTACCGCGGCGAGTTCGAGGAGCGCCTCAAGGCCGTATTGAAGGAAGTGCAACAATCCGAAGGTAACACCATCCTGTTCATCGATGAGCTCCACACCGTCGTGGGAGCAGGCGCCGCAGAAGGAGCGATGGACGCGTCAAACATGCTCAAACCCATGCTGGCCCGCGGAGAACTCCACTGCATCGGCGCCACCACTGTCAATGAGTACCGCAAGCATATTGAGAAGGACGCAGCACTCGAGAGGCGGTTCCAGCCATTGCTCGTCGGCGAACCAACGGTGGAAGACACCATTTCCATACTGCGTGGCCTGAGGGAACGGTATGAACTTCATCACGGAGTGAGGATTAAGGACTCGGCGCTGGTTGCGGCAGCAGTATTGTCCAACCGCTACATCACTGACCGTTTCCTTCCCGACAAGGCAATTGACCTCGTGGACGAGGCCGCATCCAAGTTGAGGACGGAGATCGACAGCGTTCCCGTCGAGCTCGACGAAGCGCAGCGACGCCTCATCCAACTGGAGGTGGAGAGGGAGGCGCTCAAGAAAGAAGAGGACCAGGCATCCCGGGAACGACTCAAGAGCATGGAGAAGGAGCTCGCTGACGTACGCGAAGAGGCCACTCAACTCCGTGCCCGGTGGCAACGCCAGAAGGAAGAGATACAGGCGTTGCAGCAACTCAAGGAACAATTGGAGCAGGCGCGCATCGACATTGAACGGGCCGAACGCATTGGTGATCTCGAGCGCGCAGCCCAGCTCAAGTACGGGACCATTGTCGAAATCGAGAGCCAACTGAAGCGGAAGGAAGACCAGATCGCCGCCGACAAGGCAGAGCAGTTGCTCAAGGAGGAGGTTGACGAGCAAGATATTGCGGAGGTCGTCGCCCGCTGGACGCGTATACCTGTGAGCAGGCTGGTCGAGGGTGAAATAGAGAAGCTGCTTCGCATGGAGGATCGCCTCGGTCAGAGAGTCGTTGGACAGGAAGAGGCGATAGGAGCTCTGGCGAATGCCGTGCGACGTGCAAGGGCTGGCCTCCAGGATCCGAACAGGCCACTGGGAAGCTTCATCTTCCTTGGGCCTACAGGCGTGGGCAAAACGGAGCTTGCACGCGCCCTCGCAGAGTTCCTTTTCGACGATGAACGTTCGATGATACGCCTGGATATGTCAGAATACATGGAGAAACACACGGTATCTCGCCTCATCGGTGCCCCGCCGGGCTACGTGGGATTTGAAGAAGGAGGACAGCTGACCGAGGCGGTAAGGCGACACCCCTACTCCGTGGTGCTGCTTGACGAGGTAGAGAAGGCGCATCCTGATGTCTTCAACGTTCTCCTGCAGATACTCGATGACGGGCGTCTCACCGATGGTCACGGGCGCACCGTCGACTTCAAGAACACGGTTCTCATCATGACCAGCAATCTCGGCAGCCAATGGTTCATCGGCGTGCTGCCTGGTCAGGAAGAGGAGAGCCGGGAGCACGTGCTGGAGGCACTTCGGTCGAGCTTCCGACCGGAGTTTCTCAACCGGATCGACGATATCATCATCTTCCGGAAGCTTGGCGAAGGGCAGATACGACAGATCGTGGACCTGCAGTTCAATGCGCTCAAACGGCGCCTCGCGGACCGTCGAATAGACGTCGTTCTCAGCGACAGTGCACGAGACACGCTTGTCCGGGAAGGGTTCGACCCGGCATACGGCGCACGCCCGTTGAGACGGACAATCCAGCGTCTCGTGCTGGACCCGCTGGCAGTCAAGGTACTCGAGGGAACCTTCCGTGACGGTGATACTATAGCTGTCGATTCACAGGATGGCCAGCTCGTATTTGGAGCCAACAAGGGGAATGCGCAAGATACGCCTGCATCGGCACATTCCACCACCGGCAACGAGTGATATCGTAGATATGTGCGGCGAAGAAACGGACATGACCCAAACCCGGGCCGAGTTGGACAACCTGTGTATTAGTACCATCCGGACACTCTCCATAGATGCCGTGCAGGCTGCGCAGTCAGGCCATCCGGGAACACCACTGGGAGCTGCAGCCATCGCCTATGTCCTCTGGGACCGGTTTCTGAAGCACAATCCGCGCAATCCCGCATGGCCGGACCGCGACCGGTTCGTCCTGTCTGCCGGCCATGCCTCGATGCTTCTGTACTCCATGCTCTACCTCACAGGCTACGACGTGGGCCTGGAAGACATCCGGCGCTTCCGCCAGTGGGGCAGCAGGGCAGCCGGCCACCCTGAGTACAGGCTCACGCCAGGGGTAGAGACGACTACCGGGCCCCTCGGACAGGGTTTCGCCAATGCGGTCGGCATGGCCATGGCTGAACGGTGGCTGGCAGCCCGCTACAACCGGCCAGGCCACGAGATCATCGACCATCACACCTACTGCCTCGCCTCGGATGGAGACTTCCAGGAAGGAATCACCGGTGAGGCGGCCTCGCTGGCAGGCACGCTCAGACTCGGACGGCTCATAGTGCTCTACGACGCGAACAAGATCTCTATCGAAGGAAGCACCGAAATCACTTTCACCGAGGACGTGGCCGGCCGGTTCGCCTCACTGGGCTGGCACGTAGTCGGACCAATAGACGGGCTCTCGGCCCCGGATGTCGAAGCTGCCCTCTCGGAAGCCAAAGAGGAGAATTCCCATCCAAGCCTCATCATCTGCCGCACCATCATCGGCTACGGCAGTCCCAACAAGGCGAACAGTGCCGCCGCTCATGGCGAACCCCTTGGTGAAGAGGAGACTCGTCTCACCAAGCAACAACTGGGCTGGCCGTACGAAGAACCCTTTACGGTTCCCCCGCAGGCGCTTCAGGCACTGCGCACAGCGGTCAGGCGCGGCAACTTGTGGCAACAGGACTGGGACAGGAGGTACGCGGCGTACGGTGCTCAGTTCCCCGCGGAAGCAGCTCAGCTCGAGATGGATCTCTCAGGCAAACTGGCGGATGGATGGGAATCCCTTCTGGACAGTGTGCCGATTGATGAGAAACCAACCGCCACTCGCGTTACCGCAGGCAAGGCTCTCAACGCGCTTGCCGCGGGTATTCCCGCACTGATCGGCGGCAGCGCAGACCTTGCCCCCTCCACCAAGACCATCATTATCAGCTCGAAGGACTTTGCCGCTCCGGATTACGCCGGACGCAATATTCGGTTCGGTGTCAGAGAACACTCGATGGCTGCAATCTGTAACGGCCTGGCCCTGCACGGCGGGACGATTCCATACGCATCGACGTTCCTCGTATTCTACGACTACATGCGCTACGGGGTACGCATGGCTGCGCTGATGCATCTTCCCGTCGTGTTCATCTTCAGTCACGACTCCATAGCGATCGGGGAGGATGGCCCCACCCACCAGCCTGTCGAACACATCCTTGGTCTACGCTCGGTCCCCGGTATCACGGTCATTCGCCCGGCTGATGCCGCGGAGGCTATTGAGGCGTGGCGTTTCGCCGTCGCCAATCGTCAGGGGCCAACGGCGCTGCTACTCACCCGTCAGGCCGTGCCGTCACTGGACAGGAGTCATGGCGCCCCTGCCAGTGAGCTGGTACGAGGCGCGTACGTCCTCTGGGAACCGGACCAGACACCCGATATTCTTCTCATCGCCACCGGCTCAGAAGTCGCTATCGCCCTGGAAGCGGCACAGCGACTGGGCAAGAGTGGCGTCGGCGTACGCGTCGTCTCGATGCCGTCATGGGAGCTGTTTGAGAGTCAGCCGGGAGCATACCGGGACCACGTGCTGCCACCTCACCTTGATTTGAGGATATCAGTAGAGGCAGGCACGACGCTCGGATGGGAACGATACGTTGGACCGAAGGGAAATGCGATCGGAATCGATACCTTCGGCAAGTCTGCCCCTGGAGACGAACTCTATCGCAAATTCGGGTTCACGGCGGAGAGGATCGTTGAAGAGGCCTCCTCGCTGATGAAGGGAGAAAGTGAATGAGACTAAACGTAGCTATCGGCGCAGACCACGGCGGGTTCGAGATGAAGCAAGAACTCATCAGACGACTCTCCGGCAGCCTGGACATCGTAGACAAAGGAGCCCACGAATTCGACGCGAATGATGACTACCCGGACTATGTGGTGCAGGTGGCACGTGCCGTCGCGGAAGGCGAGGTCGACAGGGGCATCATCATCTGCGGCAGCGGGGTGGGCGCATGCGTAGCTGCAAACAAGTTGCCGGGTGTGCGCGCCAGCGTCTGTCACGACACCTATTCAGCACACCAGGGAGTCGAGCACGACGACCTCAACGTGTTGTGCCTCGGAGCGAGGGTTATTGGAGTGGAGGTGGCAACCGAGCTGGCAGTTGCCTTCCTCATGGCCCGTTTCTCCGGGGAGGAGCGGCATATCCGGCGACTGGAGAAGGTGCTGGCTCTGGAGAGAGAGTCACTGCGGCGCCAGGAGGATGCCGTCAGCGATTCCGAACTGGAGCCAGAGGAGCCGATCGAGGAGACAGACAATGACACGGACTAATCCGAACCACGGCCTCCTGCCAGGCGACGTTGCTCCAGCCGTGGATGAGTGCTTGTACGAGCTCGACACGCAACGATTCAGCGAGCGGATCCTCAGCCACGATGCCACGCTCTGGCCAGGAGACCAGAACGAGATACGGCACCGTCTCGGTTGGCTTCACGTTCACGAGACAATGATGCCACATTGCGGCGACCTGACCTCGTTCGCGGAGCAGGTGAGAAGCCAGGGGTTCCGCGACGTGGTCCTGCTCGGAATGGGAGGGAGCAGCCTCGGCGCAGAGGTCTTGAACCGGGTCATTGGCCCGGCGTCAGGATCTCCTGCGCTTCACGTTCTCGATTCCACCATCCCCAGCACGATAAGAGCCCTCACCACACGCATCGACGTGGGAAATACACTGTTCATAGTGGCATCGAAGTCCGGAGACACCCTGGAGCCCAATCTACTCTACGAGCATTTCTGGCATGAGGCGAGCATTCGAGGTCGACACGATGCAGGAGCACAATTTGTGGCAATCACCGACCGGGGTTCACCCCTCGATGCTCTCGGACACGAGCGTGGATTCCACCGCGTGTTCTTGAACCCGAGCGACGTGGGAGGCCGCTACTCGGTCCTTTCTCTATTTGGACTGGTACCAGGTGCGCTATTGGGCCTCGACCACATCGTGCTGCTCAACAACGCGCTTGACATGAAAAACCGTTGCTCACCAGGGCAACCCGCCAGCCAGAATCCCGGCGCCTCACTCGGCGCGTATATCGCAGGCTGCGCGCATGTCGGCCGAAACAAACTCACTGTTCTCACGTCCCCGCGGCTGCAGAGCTTTGGATTATGGGCAGAGCAGCTTATAGCAGAGAGCACCGGCAAGAACGGCAGGGGCATCGTGCCTGTCGCGCAGGAGCCCTTGCTTCCACCCACCACTTACTCGAGTGACAGAGCTTTTGTCTACATTCGCCTGAGGGGCGACCGCTGTGACGAGACAGACAAGCACACAGCCGAACTGCTGGAATCAGGACATCCTTGCGTAGTATTTGACCTCGACGACGCCTGCGCACTTGGCAAGGAGTTCTTCCGCTGGGAGTACGCAACCGCCACAACAGGGGCATTGCTGGGCGTCAATCCGTTTGACCAGCCCAACGTCAAGAGCGCCAAGGATGCCAGCAGCGCAATGCTGCAGCATTACGTCGCTCATCGGGAGTTTCCGCTGATCAACGGACTGCCTCCAATGAGAGATCTGCTGCATACCGCAAAGCCTCCTGCCTACGTGGCAATCATGGCCTATCTCCGACAAACACCGGAACTGGATAACCTGTTCCAGGCCTTCAGGCAAAGAGTCAGCGAGCACTGTGGGGGTATGGCAACAGCCCTGGGATATGGTCCACGGTTCCTCCATTCGACAGGCCAGCTTCACAAGGGTGGTCCCGACCAGTGCATCCTGCTCCAGTTGGTGAGTGCATACCACGAGGATCTTCCTGTTCCGGGAAAAGCGTTCTCGTTCGGTGTCGTGGCTGAGGCACAGGCGCTTGGAGATTTGCACGCTCTCCGGAGCCTCAACCGCCGCGTGACAAGGATCGTGCTCGAACGTGATGATGCGGCAGCGCTTTCGCAATTACTCGAGAACGCGCTCACGTAGAGCGCGGGGATTACGCACGCCGACTAAGGGGCTGGCCGGTGCAGAGCCACCCCGGTGCGCCACCCCCTCTAGCCCTCCTGCGCGAGTCTGGTGAGCCGCAGATAGCTTGCGGCCGCATCACCACTGTTGAATATGGCACTCCCCACACACACCGTGTCAACGTCATGCCGCACGACTTCCATCAGATTTGATTCCTTGATACCCCCGTCGACACCGATCTCCACCTGTGGACAAGCAGCTCGAACCCGGCTCACCTTTAACATGACCTCGGGCACGAATGGTTCGCCATAGTAGCCAGGATAGACGGCCATCAGCAGCACGACGTCCACCTCCGGCAGGAATGGAGCAACGTCCGCAACAGCGGTGCACGGGTTGATCGCCACACCGATACCGATGCCGAGCGAACGTGCCTCGGAGACAATGCGGCCCGCGTCGTCCTGCGATTCGATGTGGAAAATAGCCCGTGTCGCGCCCGCCTCTTTGAACGCCTCAAGCTGCCGCAGGGGATTCGCCACCATCAGGTGTGCCTCCCATTTGAACCGCATGTCCAGCCCCTGCAGATCAGCAGCCCCGATGCTGCGGGTCGGCACAAACAGACCGTCCATAATGTCGATCTGCACGAAGGGCGCAAACTCATTTGCCAGTTCAACCATACGCGCAGCCTCAGCCGGGCTTTCGCTAAGGATTGCCGGGACGACTCGCACACGTCGGTTCATGGTCGCTTCACCCTCAACCTGGAAGCAGCGATGCCGGCGAACAACGTACTCGCGGGACACGCAATGACAAAACAATGGTGGAGCTGATGGGATTCGAACCCACTACCTTTTGACTGCCAGTCAAACGCTCTCCCGATTGAGCTACAGCCCCACGAACCCAGGAAATATACCCTATTGTATCCGGCCGCAACAAGTCACACTTCCAGCCCCATCCACTGAAGCACGCTACGTATACCGAAATACCCCAGGTAAGCAAGGAGCAGGTTCTTGAGTGTTCTTCCAAGCAGGGTGCAGATGAAGAACTTGGTGACTCGAACTCGAAGTACCCCCATCCAGACGGCAAAAGGATAGTAGATCGGGTTGATGAGGGCCGCCATTAGAAACATGGCCTTCGAGCCGTGACGTTCCATGAAGCCGGAGAGCCTTCCCTGCAACGGATCGGTGACGAGAAACCCACGCCCACCATACCCGGTCAGGTAGGCACCGACAGCACCCGTAGCTTCGCCAAGCCCGGCCACCAGGCCCACAATTGTGGGATGGAGCACTCCCCCGAGGGTGAATGTGATGATGGCACCCATTCCCGGCAATACCAACGTGCCACTGGCAACCACGTTTATCAAGAAGCAGCCGAGGTATCCCCAGTGCCGCAATCCGTCGACAAACTCACGATGCTGGATGATGAGGAAGCCAAGAATAATCGTCAAACAGATAGAGAGCACGGCCAGCCGGAGATCTCGCCTCGAGTTCTGCCTCTCCACAACTGGGGATTATACTCCACGGCACTACGCAACAAACGACTGGAACCCTCGAGTTACGCGTAGGATACACGCCCCTCAGGGGTGAGTGTCAGAAGGTCATCCGCAACTCTGACGTGCACATGGTCGCCATCTTTGATTTCACCCTTGAGGATCTTGGATGAGAGGGGGTTCTCCAGGTGTCTTTCGATAGCCCGGCGCAGCGGTCGGGCCCCGAACACCGGATCGTAACCCACGCGAATGAGCCACTGCCGGGCATCGTCGTCCACTTCGAGCGTCACGGACCTCTCGGCAAGCCGCTTCTCCGTCTCTTTCAGCATCAGCATCACGATGCTGCCAAGATGCTCCTCACTAAGAGGCCGGAATATGATGACGTCATCCAGCCTGTTGAGTAGTTCAGGTCGAAAAGTCCGCTTCAGTTCCGACTCGATAGTCTTGCGGATGTCGGCCTCTCCGACCTCTTCGCCACGGGCGAAGCCAATGGCCTGCTTCTGGAAATCGGCAGTGCCAAGATTGCTGGTCAATATGACGATCACGTTCTTGAAGTCAACGGTGCGGCCGTGTCCATCGGTCAGCCTGCCATCCTCCAGCAACTGGAGCAGGATGTTGAAGACATCGGGATGCGCCTTCTCAATCTCGTCGAACAAGACCACGCGGTACGGCCGACGGCGCACCGCCTCGGTAAGCTGCCCTCCCTCATCATAGCCGACGTAACCCGGAGGCGCCCCGATGAGCCGTGATACCGTGTGCTTCTCCATGTACTCCGACATGTCGAGTCGCACCATCGCATCCTCGTTGTCGAACATGAACCAGGCGAGCGCACGGGCGAGTTCCGTCTTGCCGACACCTGTAGGACCGAGGAAGATGAAGCTGCCGATGGGCCGGCGGGGGTTCTTCAGTCCGGCACGGCTGCGCCGAATCGCTTCAGAGATGGCAGACACAGCTTCTTCCTGGTCCACCACCCGCTCATGCAGCCTTTCCTCCATATGCACCAGCCTCTCCGCTTCCGATTCCATCATTCTGAACACGGGAATGCCGGTCCATTGCGAGATCAACGCAGCTATGTCCTCTTCCCGGATCACTCCGTCCAGTTGCCTCTCTGACTGCCACCGGTGTCTCGCGTCATTGTACTCAGCTTCCAGCCTCGCCAGTTCCGCCTTGGCTGCGGCAGCTTGTTCATAATTCTGGCGCTGCGCAGCCGCATCCTGTTCATCGCGAAGCTGGCGAATCTGCTGTTCCATCTCCTGGACATGCCGGGGGGCACTCTCCATATCCAGGCGCATCTTGCTGGCAGCTTCATCAATAAGATCGATTGCCTTGTCAGGGAGGAACCTGTCGGAGATGTAGCGAGATGACAGATGCGCAGCTGCCTCCAGAGCCGAATCATCAAGCTTGACCGTCTTGTGGTGGGCCTCGTAGCGCGGCCGCAAAGCCTTCAGGATCTCGAGCGTCGTCGCCTCATCGGGTTCTCCAATGAAGACAGGCTGAAAACGACGCTCGAGCGCCCTGTCTTTCTCAATGATACGACGATACTCATCGAGCGTCGTGGCTCCGACACACTGGAGCTCGCCACGGGAAAGGGCAGGTTTCAGCATGTTTCCCGCATCGATGGCCCCTTCGGAACCCCCGGCTCCCACCACCGTGTGAAGCTCGTCAATGAACAGGATGATCTCACCACTCGCCTGCCGCACCTCATCGAGAACCGCTTTGAACCTCTCCTCGAACTCGCCGCGGAACTTGCTCCCCGCAACGAGTGCCGCCATATCCAGGGCAACGACCCGTTTGTCGCGTAGAGAGCCAGGGATATCGTCAGCAACGATGCGCTGGGCGAGTCCTTCTGCGATCGCGGTCTTTCCTACACCGGCATCCCCTATGAGCACCGGGTTATTCTTGGTTCGACGCCCCAGAATCTGAATCGTGCGCCTGATTTCCTGATCCCGTCCAATGACCGGATCCAGGCGTCCATGCCGGGCCATCTCCGTCAGGTCATGACCGTACTTCTCCAGGGACCGATACTTGCTTTCCGCATGCTGGTCGGTCACACGATGGCCACCGCGAATACGTTGAAGTGCGCGATAGACGTTCTCCGCAGTTATACGGAACCCGCCGAGGATTCTTGACGATTCGCCCGTTGTCTCCGCGGCAACGGCGATAAGGAGATGCTCTGTGCTGATGAACTCATCGCGAAAGCGCTCGGCCTCCTGTTTCGCACCCTCGAGCATGCGCTGGATACGTGGAGTGGCATATACCTGGGCCCCCTGGTACGCCACCTTTGGAAACCTCTCCAGCGCACCACGCAAGGCAACCCGCACCTCCCCTATGTCGACACCCAACTCGCGTAAGATTCGTTCAGTGAGACCCGCCTCCTGCTCCACCAGGGCGAGCGCCACATGCTCAACATCCCACTGGTTATGTTGAAACTCGCGCAGGTAGGCTTGCGATGCAGCAAGCACCTGTTGTGCCTGTTCCGTGAACTTGTCCGGCGTGATTGGACCGATGCTCCCCTCTGTTGCCATCCACTACACCCTTTCTTCCGCGCCATTCGGGCTCACGGCGAAACGTCTTCTGCGCTCGAGGCGACCAAGACGATCGGATACTGTCTCCAATTCCCGCTGCAATACCTCGATTCTCTGCATGAGTGCAAGCGCAAACTGCACGCCGGCTGAGTTCAGGCCAAGGTCGTTCATGAGCGTCTTCACACAGCACAGATAGTCGACGTCCTCCTGGGAATACAGCCGCGTGTTACCACCGGAGCGGCCCGGTCGCACAAACCCCAGCCGCTCGTAATGTCGCAACCTGTGTGCCTCTATGCCGACCATACGTGACGCGACACTGATCACATAGCGTGGCTCAGAGTGTCCAGAACCACGAGAATCCGAGTTCAGGAGACGGCACAATGCTTCGCACGCGCGCTGCATCTCCTCCGATGCTCCGAAATCCTGCTGCATCACGTCCTCGTATTCGTCTCTTGTATATGCCACGTCACGCCTCCTCGGAAGTTCGGGCTGCATTGTAGCTCCTGGGTACATTTTCAGTCAAAGAATAGCAGAAAATCTTACATATCCTTACAAGTCGTTTGTACGCGACACGAATCGTATCCAACACGTACGCAACCGAATGGCGCAGACCGTATCCATGGCGGGGAAAAGGGCTCAGCGTGGTACCGCGCCTGCGTAGTCGCTGAGCAGGCTCACGAGGTGTTTCAGTATGCGCGCTGTGGCTCCCCAGATGACGTGACCGTCGTAGTCACACACAGGCCCGGAGTAGTAGTACTCACCTATGACTCGTTCCTGGTGCTGGAATTTGTCCGGGTTCATCAACACCCTTAGCGGCACAAAGAAGATGTCTTTCGTCTCCAGCTCATCGGCAATGAACGCGTACGGATAGGGCGCAACGGCCACAAAAGGCGTTATTACGTAGCCAGTGCTTTGAACGATATTGTCGTCTATCTCTCCGATGACCTCCACATCCTCGGGCTTCAGGCCCGTCTCTTCCCATGCTTCCCTCAATGCCGTGTCGCGGAGAGATCCATCCTCCGGATGCACCGTGCCACCGGGGAAACACACCTGCCCCTTGTGTAAACCTACGTCCTGTGTCCGTTCTGTAAGCAACACCTGCAACTCTCCATCTCTGCACACCAGCGGTACGAGAACAGCCGACGGTACGAGGTATCTACCGGTGATTCTGTGTTTCTGATGGCCGTGAATAGCAGCACGAACCTGATCAATGGTCACGACAGGATTATAGCATTAGAGCGCGCACACGCCGGAACGACGGTGTCGCAACGCAAACCTTCGCAGAGTTTGTCAGGCAATGCACGACACGTCTACAATGATAGGTTGGGAGCAGTTCCGATGCAGGTAAGACGCGACTACTACGAGGTGCTTGGCCTCAGGCACAATGCGACTTCCGAGGACATTCGGAAGGCGTTCAGGCGGCTGGCATTCCAGTACCACCCGGACCGCAACCGTGATGCCGATGCAGCCCAACGCTTCAAGGAGATCAACGAGGCGTATCAGTGCCTGTGCGATCCGGACAGGCGACGCAGCTACGACCTGTTCGGCCGGCGCGGAGGAACTGCGCCCGGCGCCGGATTCGAGGATTTCGGCTTTGGTGGGCTCGGAGAGATATTCGAGACGTTCTTCGGCAGCGCGTTCGGCGACTCTTCGCGACGTGCTCCTGCCCATGGCGAATCGTTCCATCTGAAGACAACTCTCTCTTTTGAGGAAGCCGCTCGGGGCTGCATCCGCGAGTTCACAGTCCGACGCACTGAGGTTTGCGCCAGTTGCCACGGGACCGGCTGCGCGCCGGGAACAAGTCCCCTCGAGTGTCCCGACTGCGGCGGCAGGGGCCGCGTGAGGCGCGTTGAGCAAAGCATTTTTGGCCGCTTCAGCCACGTGGTGCGTTGCACCCGGTGTAACGGCACGGGAAACGTGATCGCCTCTCTCTGCCCATTCTGTAGGGGCAAAGGCGAGACAACAGCAACCCGGACTCTGCGCGTCGACATGCCGGCCGGCATCGAAGCCGGCAGCAGGATTACCTTGCGTAGCCAGGGCAGTATCGGCTCGAACGGGGGCAGCCCCGGCGATGTCATAGTCACAGTTGATGTCGAGCCGCACCTCCTTTTCACGCGCGAAGGGCTGCATATCCACCACGAAGTGCCCGTTAACTTCGCACAGGCAGCACTTGGCGCACAGATGGAGGTGCCGGTGTTGGGCGGGACCGCCAGGATACGCCTCCCGGCCAACACGCAAAGCGGAGATGTAGTGCGCCTTAAGGGCAAGGGGATTCAGCAAGCTGGCGGGAGGAAGCGTGGCGACCACCTGGTGCACGTAAAGGTCGTTACCCCGAAGAAGCTTAACCGGGAGCAGCGCAGGTTATTTGAAGAGCTGGCCAAGACTCTGCCATCCGAGTAGTGTTGTACACGTGAGCGTCTGCACAGGCTACGTTATCTCGCCCGCTGTACTTGGCCCGTGAATCTGGCCACCGTCTTGCCCACCGGATATCCCTCGAACAGCGCGCGATAGATAGACATCATGATCGGCGCCTCAATACGTAGTTCGCCCGCGAGGCGGTATACCGCCTGTGCTGTATGGACGCCCTCAGCCACCTGGTGCATGGATTCCAGCACGTCCTGAAGCCGACGCCCACGGGCAACCTCACAGCCCACGAAGTGATTACGGCTGAGGTCGCTGACGCACGTCGCCACAACATCGCCAATACCGGCGAGTCCGTAGAACGTAGATTCCCGTGCACCCATAGCCACACCAAAGGCGATCACCTCGCTCCAGGCGAACGCAATGAATGCCGCTTTGGCATTGTCTCCCAGACCCAGGCCATCCATCATGCCGGCGCCGAGGGCCACCACGTTCTTCAATGCCCCCGCAAGCTCAACGCCGATCACATCATCGCTGCTGACCGTAATGAATCTATGGGAACCGAAGAGCGACTGAACCTCATGCGCAATTCGAGCATCGGCACACGCCACCACTGCTGCTGCGGGCAGACCACTGGCAATCTCGCCGGCCAGATTCGGTCCGGATAGCGCACATACTCCACGGAAGGAGTTGGCCTCAATGACATCCACAATTACTTCTGTCATGCGCTTGCCGGTACTGACTTCAAGCCCCTTTGACACGCTTACATGGCACAGATCAGGCGACAGCAATTCGCGAAGCGACTCCACGTTACGTCGCATTGTCTGCGAGGGAACAGCCCACACCACACATTGCGCCTCGTCAAGGGCTTCGCCAGGCAGGTGAGTAGGATGGTACTCGATGTTCCTGGCACACAACTCGCGGGTTTCCTCGACGGTCCGTGTCAGCAGGTCGACCCGGAACACATTTCTGGACAGCAATGCAGCGAGCGTATTGCCCCAGCCGGTGTTACCAACAACTGCGACCTTGTTCATGGCTACCCGTACAACGGTGAACCCCGGCCATCACCTTAGAACAGCTTCCGTTCAGTGCCCTTCATAAGACGGCTTATGTTGTCTCGGTGCTCAAATACAATGAGCCCCACCACCACCATAGAGTATGCCACGTGGGGAAAAGGCGCGCGTCCCAGAAAGTACAGCGCTACCATTACGGCGCACGTCACCAGGCCGCCGACGATTGAGCCGAGAGACATGAAACGGCTCAACAGCGCCACAACGGCCACCGTTCCTATGCCAAACAGTGCCACCGGCAGGTAAAGGAAACACATCGTCCCGAAGAAGGATGACACGCCTCTACCACCACGGAAGCCGGTGAACACGGGGTGGTTGTGGCCAATGACAGCAGCGATGCCGGCGAAACTCTGAGTAACTGGAACATCCACGGCCAGTGGACCAATTGTCATCGAAGAGAGCGGCCATAGCAGCGTGGCAATAGCGACCGCGATGAAGGCCTTGGCCCCATCCAGGAAAAGCGTCAGAAAACCCCACCCACGCCCCGCGGACCTCATGACGTTGGTGGCACCCGTCTTGCCGCTCCCCGTAGCGCGAAGGTCATGCCCGGTCTTGAGCCACGCAACTACGAGACCAACAGGTACCGAGCCGAGAACATACGAGAGGAACAGGATGCCAGCCAGCAGCAACGCACTCATGAGGTCTCCTCCTCCTTGCGGTGTCGGTACCGGCGCCCTGCGGGGACAAATTCAAGATGGAGTGGGACTCCGTTGTACTTGAACTCGCGCCTGAGCTCCCGTTCCAGGTATCGCTCGTACGTTGACGGCACGAGCGCCGGGTCATTCACGTGAAGCACAAACCTCCACGGGTCTGTGGCATCCTGATGTGCCCAGACCACGTTGAGGCGCCGCGTGCCCACCCTGGGCGGCGAATGGCGCTCGATGGCTGCCTGTATGACAGCATCAACTGTCGAACGCGCCAATCGTTGCCCCCTGGCTTTCCACACCTCGAACGCACGCTGCAGCACCGTCTTCACGTTCCGGCGTTCTTTCGCCGACACGTGCAGCACGGGAACAAAGGAGAGAAACTCCAGCCTGCGCCTCATCCAGTCCTTGTGCGCATCCCGGTACTCGGCAGGGACCAGGTCCCACTTGTTCACAACCAGGATCAGTCCCCTGCCGGATTCGCGCACATACCTCGAAATGGTAACGTCCTGGGCCGTCGCCGGCTCCGTCGCATCCAGCACCAGCAGCGCAACGTCGCAGCGATCGATTGCCTGCATCGCGCGTAGGACGGAGAAATAGTCGACCCCGTAATCGATACGCGACCGCTTGCGTATGCCTGCCGTATCCACGAGAACAAAGCGCCTGCCCTGCCACGAAAGCTCGGCATCAAGTGAATCCCTCGTTGTGCCGGGTGCCTCATCAACGATGGCTCGATCATCATTAAGGATGGCGTTAAGCAACGTGGACTTGCCCGCATTGGGCCTGCCCACGATTGCCACCCGAATGACATCTTCGGCATAAGGCTCCGGGGGCTCCGAAGGCGGCAGCATACCCACCACGGCGTTCATGAACTCATCAATGCCGCGGTTGTGCAGCGCGCTCACGGGTATCACTGGCTCGATGCCAAGCTGATGAAACTCCCCCGCCTGGCTCTCATGACGTTCGTGGTCAACTTTGTTGACCACGAGGATACTAGCCTTGGCGGCGCTGCGCACGAGGCCGGCAGCCTCTACATCGCTTGCAATGAGCCCGTCACTCACAGCAACGACCAGAACCAGGACGTCTGCCCGGGCTATTGCAATCTCTGCCTGTTGCTTTACCTTCACATCCATGGCCGATCCGGCATCCAGGCCCCAGCCACCAGTATCCACAATGACAAGATCACGATCACCCCACGACACCGGAACGATCAGCCGGTCCCGCGTGACGTGGGGCTGGTCGTCGACCACCGCATAGCGGCTGCCGACGATACGGTTAAGAAGTGTCGACTTGCCAACGTTGGTCCTGCCAACGAGAGCCACCACAGGCCTGGACATCGATACCCCCTCTAGTCGGCGGGAATGAGTATCTGCGAGAGAATAGCTTTCTGCATATGGAGCCGGTTCTCCGCTTGATCGAACACAATCGACGACTCTCCGTTCAGCACCTCGGAGGTTACTTCTTCACCGTGGTGCGCAGGCATACAATGCATGAAAAGTGCGTTCGGCGCGGCATGAGCCATCAGTGTGCCGTTCACCTGAAAGCGTTCGAATGCTTTGCGCCGGACCGTTGTTTCGTGCTCCTGTCCCATGCTGGTCCAGGTATCCGTATAGACAACATCAGCGCCATTCACCGCCGCCACCGGATCTTCCGTGACCACAACGCTCGATCCCGCAGACGCAGCGAGTCGTCGCGCGCTCGTCACCGTGACGTCGTCCAATCGGTACTCTTCCGGCGAAGCGATGACAATATCGATGCCCATCATGCCCGCGAGCAGCGAAAGGCTCCGGGCCACGTTGTTGCCATCACCCACATACGCGAGCCGTACCCCGGCAAGACGCCCTTTGTGTTCGCGAATGGTGAGGAAGTCCGCGAGCGCCTGGCACGGATGCTCCAGGTCAGACAACGCGTTAATGACAGACACCGTCGCCGTCTCGGCCAGTAGCGCGACTGTCTCGTGGCTGAAGACACGGGCGACGATGCAGTCGACATACCGACTGAGCACCCGCGCAACATCGGGAACGGATTCCCGCTGACCCAGACCCACCTCTTGAGGCGACAGATAGAGACAATGACCTCCCAGCTGAGACACCGCAAGATCAAAGCTAACCCGCGTCCTGAGCGAGGGCTTCTCGAACAGCAAGGCGACCGACCTCCACGGCAAGAGACAGCGCATACCACCCTGTTTCATGACCAGGGCTTGTTCGATCAGCTGCCCGGCCTCGTCGGGACTCAGATCCACCACAGAGAGGAGATCCCTCTTCACGAAGGCTTAGTATACCATGCGGTGTGAAGCGTATAATGGGGGCAATGCGTTCTCCTGGGCGACAATTGCTCCTGCTCATCGATGGCAACGCCCTCGTTCACCGTGCCTTCCACGCCCTGCCGCCATTGACGACCTCCAGAACCGGAGAAATGGTAAACGCCGTCTACGGGTTCGCAAATACGCTGTTCAGGGTGGTCAATACGCTGAAGCCCAGCCACTGGGCAATCGCCTTCGACTATCCCGCTCCAACATTCAGGCATGCAGCCTACGCGCAGTATAAGTCGCAGCGCCCTCCGACTCCCGAGGAGTTGAAGAGTCAGATAGCCCGTGTGCACGAGCTTGCTGATGCACTCGGTATTCCGGCGTTCGAGGTGGAGCGCTATGAAGCCGATGACGTGCTCGGGACTCTCGCACTTCAGGCTCGTGAGCTAGGCATCGATGCCGCGATTCTCACAGGCGACCGCGACCTGCTACAGATTGTGCAACCTGGCATTACAGCGCTCTTGCCAGGACGTAACTTCAGCGAGGCGGTTACCTACGATGAAGCTGCTGTGGAGGCACGCTTCGGTGTGACACCACGACAACTTACTGCGTTCAAGGCGCTGGTCGGCGACTCCTCTGACAATATACCGGGGGTCCCCGGCGTCGGAGACAAGACGGCAGCGAAGCTACTCACACAGTACGTGAGCCTCGATGGCCTGTACGAGCGCATTTCGGAGGTGACGCCCCCAAGGGTGCAGGCCTCACTCGCGGGGACGCAGGAGCAGGCGAGAACGAGCGAACAGCTTGCGCGCATCGTCACCGACGTACCCCTGCACCTCTCGCTCGAGGAGTGCGCGATTGGTAGCTACGATCGCGATCGTGTGCTCTCGCTGCTCAAGGATCTCGAGTTCCACAGCCTGGTAGGCCGCCTGCCTGTGACCCTGGCGTCCGGGACAACAGACCGGGAGCCGCAGGCCACCACTACCTCGCACGACTATGTCACCGTACTTGCGCCAGACGACTCGCAAGCCCTGCGGGACGAACTGCAGCACGTGCAGGAAGCCGTTCTCTGCGCGGCGCCGCCGGGCGTCGGACGAAACGGCATGCGGAATATGAGACGACCGGAGCGACATGAGGGGGTCCTCCGCGGGATCGGTGTATCGACAGCCGCCGGCCGCCTCGTCTATCTGCCCGCAGGTGAAGCAGCCCCGGGCTCACCCGGCAAGCCCGCGCCGGAGCATTCGCTTAACGCACTGATCCCATTCTTGGAACGAGACGACTGCATGAAGGTGTGTGACGACGTCAAGTCGATGCTGCGCTGTTTCCTCTCTCTCGGCATTGCAGACAGGGGGCTGTGGTTCGATATCCCGCTGGCGGCACACCTGGCCGGGGAGAAGGCTATCGCACTGGAAGCACTCGCATCGAACCGCCTGAACATGACGCTCGGCCCGGCGCCATCCGAATCCGACCTGGGAGAGCTCGGCCCCTCCCATGAAAAACTCGCCGAATGGCTTGCCTCGCGCGCTACGGCCTGCTGGTCGCTACGGCGCCAGCTTGAGGAGGAGATGGAGCAGCGACAGGTCATCGATCTGTTCCGCAACGTCGAAATGCCCCTGGTCGCCGTGCTCGCCGAGATGGAGCACAACGGAATCCTGGTCGACACGCAGAAGCTGCGCTCTATGTCGCACACTCTGGGCGATCAACTCGCGGCGCTCGAGGTGGACATCTACAACGCAGTGGGACACCGTTTCAACATCAACTCGCCCCGGCAGCTGGGTAACGTGCTCTTCAGCGAGCTGGGGCTGCCCGGGGGACGCAAGACAAGCAGCGGGTACTCCACTGAGGCCTCGCTGCTCGAGTCACTTCGCGGAGCCCATCCGGTGATCGACCTGGTCCTCAAGTACCGACAACTATCCAAGCTGAAGTCCACCTATGTCGACCCTCTTCCCGGACTGGTGAACCCCAGGACCAACAGGCTGCACACCGTGTTCAGCCAGACAGGCACTGCCACAGGCCGCCTTTCGTCGAGCGAGCCCAACCTCCAGAACCTGCCCATCCGCACAGAGCTGGGCAGAACCATTCGCGCCGCCGTTGTGGCGCCGAAAGGATGGGTCCTGCTCAGCGCCGACTACTCGCAGATAGATCTCAGGTCGCTCGCTCACCTTTCGCAGGATGAGGCGCTGAGAGCGGCCTTCCTCAACGATGAGGACATCCACACGGCAACCGCGAGCAGGGTGTTCGGCATCGCAGCGGACGAAGTAACCTCCGAGAAACGGCGCGCGGCGAAAGTCGTCAACTTCGGCGTCATCTACGGAATGAGTGACTACGGTCTTGAGCAGGCGACCGAGTTCTCGAGGGCTGAGGCAGGGAGGTTCATTAGAGCCTACTTCGAGCAGCATCCCGGTGTGCACCGGTGGCTGGAACAGACCAAGGCACAGGCTCACGAACACCTGTACGTAACCACGCTGCTCGGGCGCAGGCGCTACGTTCCCGAGATCCGCTCGACGAACCGGCAGGTACGCGAGGCTGCCGAGAGAATGGCCATCAACGCACCGGTGCAGGGCACCTCAGCAGACATCATCAAGGTGGCGATGATAAGGATTCGTGAAGCCGTCCGTGAGAAGCAGCTTGCGAGCAAGATGCTCCTGCAGATACACGATGAACTCCTGTTTGAGGCGCCTGAGACAGAAGTGTCGCAACTGAGCGAGGTCGTAGGCTCGCTGATGCGAAGCGCCGTGGAGCTTACGGTGCCGCTCAAGGTCGACCTCAAGTCAGGCCCTAACTGGGCCGACATGAAACCTCTCACCTGAGGGACCGGACCTTCCTACAGGCTACCCAAATATGCGTCGATATCGGCTGCTGCCCGTTTACCGGCTCCCATAGCGCTGATAACGGTCGCAGCACCGGTAGCCATATCACCACCACACCACACCCCCCTCCTGCTGGTGCGGCCGGTATCCGCATCGGTGACAATCGTACCCTGTCGCGTCAGCTCGAGGCCGGGGGTGGTGGCGGGAATCACCGGATTGGGGAGCGTGCCGAGCGCAATGATGGCCGTATCGATCTCGATCTCAAACACCGTGTCCGGCTTCGCTATCGGTCTCCTGCGGCCGCTCGAGTCCGGCTCGCCGAGTTCCATCTCGTAGCATTCCACCGCGCGCACGTTCGCGTGTTCATCACCGATGAATCCGCGAGGGTTCGTGAGCAGCTTGAAGATGACGCCCTCTTCCTTTGCGTTCTCTCTTTCTTCCTCACGGGCGGGCATTTCTGTCTCCGAACGCCGGTAGATAATGTACACCTCCTGCGCGCCCAGCCGGAGCGCACACCGTGCGGCATCCATCGCCACGTTTCCCCCGCCAATTACGGCCACACGTGCTCCGAAGCGAATCGGCGTATCGTACTCGGGAAACCGATAGGCCTTCATCAGGTTAACCCGTGTGAGAAACTCGTTGGCGGAGTACACATTGTTGAGGTTCTCGCCGGGGATGTTCAGGAACATTGGAGCGCCTGCTCCAGGGGCGAGAAACACCGCGTCGAAGCCCTCTTCAAAAAGGTCGTCCACCGTTTCGGTCCTGCCCACCACGTTGTCCAGCTCGATCGTCACTCCAAGCGAGCGCACGTAGTCAACCTCCGCCTCAACAATGCTCTTGGGCAGTCTGAACTCTGGAATGCCGTACTTCAACACGCCGCCCGCAGTGTGCAACGCCTCGAACAATGTCACCGAGTGGCCGAGCTTCGCAAGGTCGGCGGCACAGGTGAGGCCCGCAGGACCTGCTCCCACCACGGCCACGCTCCTGCCGGTGGGAGGAACATCGGTCGTAGCCGAATCCTCCTCTCCCGGGTGTTCCAGGGCCCAGTCGGCCACATAGCGCTCCAGCCGGCCAATCGCCACCGGAGCCCCCTTTCGCGCCAGGACGCAGGCGACCTCACACTGTTCCTCCTGCGGACAGACACGACCGCACACCGCCGGCAAAGCGTTCTTGTCCTTCAATATGCGCGCCGCCTCCTTCACGTCACCGTCGCGCAGCGCCGTGATGAAATCCGGTATCTGTACGTTCACGGGGCAGCCGTCGTTGCAGGTGGGTTTTGGGCACTGCAGGCACCTGTTCGCCTCTTCAATAGCCAGCGCTTCAGAATAGCCGAAAGACACTTCCTCGAAGTTCCGGGCCCGCGCGACCGGGTCCTGCTTGGGTACGGGCACCCTGTTGAGATTCAGCTCCTTCTTAGCCACGATGGCATCCTCCCTGACAGCGGTGGTGCAGACGTTCGATGGAGGCCTTCTCCTCATCGAGGTAGGCCCGCTGGCGACTCATGAGCAGATCCCAATCGACAAGGTGGCCGTCGAATTCCGGGCCATCCACACAGGCAAGCTTCGTCTCACCTGCAACCTCAACGCGGCACGCGCCACACATACCTGTGCCGTCAACCATGATGGGGTTGAGACTCACGATAGTGGGAACTCCGAAAGGCTTCGACGTAAGTGATGAGAACTTCATCATGACGGTCGGACCGATCGCGATCACCCGATCTACCTCCCTCCTCTCGAGGATCTCCTTCAATGGCTCGGTCACGAGCCCCTTGCGCCCATAGGTGCCGTCATCTGTGGCAACGATGAGCTCGTCGCTGAACTGGCCAAGCCGCTCTTCCCAGAATACAAGTTCTCTTGTGCGAAAACCCATTATGGAGATCACGCGGTTACCTGCCCCCCTCATTGCCCGGGCGATGGGCACGATGGTGGCAATGGCAAACCCTCCGGCAACACAAACGACAGTGCCGTAGTGAGCTATCTCGGTCGGCTTGCCAAGCGGCCCTACGAAATCGTCAACTGCGTCTCCTTCGTCGAGCATGGAGAGTTTCTGAGTCGTCGCGCCGACCTGCATGAACACCACCGTGACCGTACCCGCCTCACGATCCCAGTCGGCAATCGTCAGCGGAATACGCTCGCCCTCCTCACCGTGACGCAGGATGACGAACTGACCTGCCTGCGCCCTTCGCGCTACTCTTGGCGCCTCTACCCTCCAGAGGTGGATGACGGGCGTCAGGTCTTGCTTCTCAAGAATCTGATACATCTGTCCTCCGAAGCCGCGTTGTCGAACCGCAGAATGCACGATTATACACCAATGCCCCGGGATGTCACACGTTTGGAAGCGGGTACACCATGCCCTACACTTGTTCATCCATGCCCGAATTGCCCGAAGTCGAGACAATCAGAACAGCCATTGAGCCGTTGATACGGGGCGAGAGACTCATCGAAATCGAGTTGCGTGACCGCACCATCATTCGTGGCGATGCTGAAGCGTTTCGTTCGAGCGTGATGAACACACGAGTTACAGACGTCACACGGCGCGGGAAGCACCTGCTCCTGCTGCTCGAAACCGGCAGAGGGATCGCACTGCACCTGCGCATGACCGGCTCTCTTCTTCTCAAAGAGCCTGAACGCCCAAACCGAGTGCGCGCGGTCCTGAGTTTCGCCAACGGGACACGGCTGTTCTTCAGCGACATGCGCCGGTTAGGCACCATCACTCCGGTGGAGAGCATCGAAGACTACATTTGCAGGCTGGGCCCCGAGCCGCTGGGAGACGAGTTCACACCGGACAGACTTGCTTGCTGTCTGGCGAAACACCGCATCCCCGTAAAGGCCGCGCTGCTCGATCAGCACATCGTGGCAGGCATCGGAAACATGTACGCTGACGAAGCGCTCTTTGAGGCAGGCATGCATCCGCTCACGCCGGCCAACGCATTGAGAGATGAACAGATCTTCCATCTCTGTCAGGCGATACGAGCGGTCCTGGAACGAGCTATCACATGCCAGGGAGCCAGCATCAACACCTACGCACTACCGAACGGAGAGAGGGGGACCGCACACGATACGTTTCGTGTGGCCCATAAGCAGGGTGCACCATGTCCGGAGTGTGGCGCTACAATTGCGCGGTTGATGATACGAAAGCGGGGTGCCTGCTATTGCCCGTCATGCCAGCATCTTAGGAACGACAGCACAGTTTGAGATATGGAAAGCCGATCTGGTGGGAGCAGACGGCTAAGCCCTGGGAAGGAGGCCACACCTTAGTGGCTGCGTGGCAGCTTGTTTCGTTGAAGAGACGTTCTTTCCTCTGCCAATCCTCCAGGCCAAATCGAGGCCGGCTGTCGGAATGGAGCTATCGAGGTTTCGATAGCTGAAACGAAGGGCGTCAAATGTGAGAAGGTCGAGCATTCATCGAGGACGAATGGCGGATTGCCGAATCGCAACACTACCATTCTGCATCCTGTTCTCTTTGGACACGTTAAGGCGGTGGCACATATACTTCGGTCATACTTGTGTTGTAGAAGCAGGTCGGGGAAGCTGGGAATACCCAAAGACCTGAGAAAGTTCTGGGAAGGCCTGGGCAATTGACCGGAAGACTGTGCGAGAACCGGGCAAGGGAACAACCGGATCCTGTACGCGCCATACGTAAATAGGGTGGATCCTAGGTCGCCGGTGCCGATGACGGCACAGCGGAGCAGGAGAATGCAGTGCTTCGAATGCCGCTGGTGATCTCTTCCATGCAGTAACAGCCATCGACCCCCTATTCGCATGCCCCCACAGGGTGGCCGACTCCGGATTTGCCGTTCGTCGATGGCCCAGAGAGCAATAGGCGGTTGGGAAAGGGGTGGAGCTACTGCAATGACAGATGAACGAAGGCCTCGTTTTCGAGACAGGGTTGATGCCGGAAGGCAACTCGCAGACGCATTGAAGCCATACCGCTCTGCCGAGACCGTTGTTCTCGCAGTTCCGGGGGGTGGAGTGCCGGTTGCAGTTGAGGTTGCGAAGAGCTTCAACGTTCCTCTTGACGTCGTGGTCACACGCAAGATCACTATTCCCGGTAACCCTGAGGCCGGCTATGGCGCCGTCGCCGAAGACGGCAGCATTTTCCTGAACGAGCCATTAGTGACTCAACTGGGCTTGAGCCAGCGTCAGAGAGAATACGATGCAGCACAGGTCCTTGCTGAGATTCACCGCAGAAGTGCTCTTTACCGGGGGAAGCTGCCGCGAGCTTCATTGGTGGATAAGACGGCGATTGTCATCGATGATGGACTCGCTTCAGGCTTCACTATGATTGCGGCGGCGAAATCAGTGCAGCGACAGAGGGCGGCTCGAATCGTGGTAGCCAGCCCGGTGGCTTCAGGAAGTGCCTATCAATTGATCAAGCCGGTATGCGATGACATCGTCTGCATAGTGGTAAGTAATTCCTATCCTTTCGCGGTCGCCAGCTTCTATCATCACTGGTATGACCTCACGGATGAAGAGGTGATCGATTATCTCCAGGCGTGGCAGGCGCAACGACCCAATGACGAAGAATAGGAACCGCCCGCGCGAAAAGGGCCCAACCAAACGGGGCACGTCCCAATCGATCCTGCCGGATGACCTTCATCAACCGGTGGATCTCGCCGCGTACGTCCTGGACAAATCCGTGACTGTCAAACGAATGACCCACTGCTGTATAGCTTCACTCAATATGTGGGCCCGGTGACAGCATAACTGGTTGAACCCTGCCGGATCGCTCTCAGGGTCTCACCGACCGCTTCTCGGGCGGGTCCTTCCCGGCAAACCCCTGCGCCGGGTTGATCCCCCTATTGCCGGCATACCCGGGTCATCCTGCGGATGGCAGACTCCTGAAACGTCACGGTTCCATCGGCAGCATTGAGGCTGAACTCCAGATCGAGTCGCAACGGGGAACCAAAGCAGGGGGCACAACGCTCAAGAGCACGCGTTCACTCCCTGCGCATCATCACCACGCCCCTGTCGTCCCCTCACAGCCTTCTTCTATTACTATGTCGTACCCTTCCACCTCCAACACCTCAATCGTCTTCTCCAACTGCCCTTTCTTCACCATGAGATAGTCCGTGTCATAGGTGGACAGGGCGAAGATGCTGATCCCTGCCCGGGCAAGCGGGGCAGTCAGGGACGCCAGAACGCCAGTCAGAGAGAAATCCAGCGGTCCTTCGACCATGAGGGCCTTCCATCCGCTCTCTCTCGTCACTCCCTCAGGAACCTGTGCGTCCGGGCACACCACAGAGAGTCCTTCTGCGGTACGGGTGACGGAGAAGAAGGGACTCCTGGTACCCCAATCGGGTATGGGGGCATGCCTGTCCAGCCGGCATACGGCATACGTATGGGGCAAGAGTGTCAGTCTTCTCCTCTTTGCTTCCATCCCGTCCCCCTTTTCGGCACCGCAGTCTCTTCCTTTCGACGGCCGAACCAGCGTATCATAATCAGCGAATCTCCAGTATGCGCACAGGAAGTCTTACCTTCACCTAATATCGTGAGTCCCTGCGTCCGGAGGCCTTCTTCACTCGACCAGACGGCCGTAATTCACTCCGGTACTGATCCCGCGTGAAGGTCGGCCGTATACGCGTGCGACATGTCCACCGCAGGTGATGTAAAGAGGCGTGGACCTTGCCGGTGTCCTGCGATGCCGACCGCCAGGAAGCGACAGTGAAGGCTGAAAGTATAACTGGGGGTTCTGGTGGCAGCGGGTAGATTCGAACTACCGACCAAGGGCTTATGAGTCCCCTGCTCTACCGCTGAGCTACGCTGCCGTTGACGCCTCGTAATGTAGCACAGGCTTCCGCGAGGGTCAACGCGTACCAGACCGGCGGCCGCCGGGACAGGTGACTATCATCCTACGACGTCTGACCCCCCGGACCAATTCCCGTCTCAGCAAGTACCATGGAGCGATGTGAAACCAGACCTGTGCTGTCAATACTGATCCTGAATACACACATCCTCCATACGACCCCGGGAGTCAGGAACATTATGACGGGCAACAGGGGTACGACACGCACAACTGAGGAGGTTATCCCGCCCCCGGAGAGCCTCGAGCATCTCTATACGGACTACCGCGAACGCCTGTTGCGGTTCGTGATGACGCGAGTCGGAGACGACCGCCACACGGCGGAGGACATCGTCCAGGAGGCATTCGCCGCGGCGCTTGTCGCCCTGGCGGGATTCAGATCGCGGTCCAGTCACTACACCTGGCTGTGTTCCATTGCGCAACATAAGATAGCAGACCACTATCGCAGAAAGACGTCCTCCAGTGGCAGCGCCACCAGTTTCGCGGACATGGACATAGCCGACGGCCCGGATAGCGACGAGTATCACTCATCGGTGGAGCAGTGGTTCGAGCGGGAGGAAACCCGTGACACGGTTCGCCAGGCGCTGCGCCAGTTGCCGGGCACCTACCAGGAAGTGCTCCGCCTGAAGTACTTTGAAGGCCTCTCAATGGCCGAAGTCGGCAGCCACATCGGGCGGTCTCCCAAGGCCATCGAGGGACTCCTGGCCAGAGCGCGTCAGGCGTTGTCGCGCGAGCTGTCAGGGACGTCCCGCACTTAAGCATACTGCGGGCCGGCGTCGCCCACCGGACGACCCCTCCACAGCTACACTGTCACTGCAGCTTGCACTCCCAGAGTCTGTGGGGCCGTGCATCACGCTGCCTCGTCTCAATTTGCCCAGGGCGCTTCTCTTCGACGTCCGAAATGGCGCCGCCTGCTCTCCACGTCCCTGAGCCCAAAACCACACGTTCATGCAGCAAACTCTGGTTTCCAGCGCCGGTGACTCAAGAGTCCTGTGCCTTACGTACCCGTACGATATTGACGCCTGCGCGGCACCGTGGTATTGTCAGTTCGACTCCCGTACGCTTCGAGTGACACGATGGGCCGGGGGCAAGAAAGCGTGAGACTCAGTGCGAATAAGCGGGAGAGCCTCTGATTGGTCAACCGGCGCGTGTCGCCGATGGCCTCCCCGGAAAGTACTGGTACCTCCCGAGTGATTTCGCCCCGTCCCGCGACTAAATAGGTGACTAACGTACTGCCCTCTCCCGTCAGCGTGAGATGCGAAGATGGGGTGGTGATTCGCAGGGAAGGTTCGTCGAGAATTGCCCGATCCGGAACGTAGCTGTGCGTCCGGGAAGATGGAGTGGAGAGATGAAACACTCAAAGGCCGTAGTAACGACAAGACTTCTTTCGCTGGGAGTGCTGCTCGCACTCCTTGCGTCTGCCATCTCCAGCCCGCCACGGGTAGTGGCTGACAGTCCACAGGCCAGTCCCGTGCCGGTGCAGTACTTCTACGTGCCGTTTCCCGAAGACCAGTTCTTGCAGGCGCTGAATGCCATCCATAGTGCACCAAGTGATCCCGTTACCACCTACATCTCCATCGCCGTAGCGGCGGACGACACCATCATCTACTACGACCAGTGGGAGAGCGGTTACGAGGTTGATATTGCCAACCCTGCCAATCTATACGACGCAATCACCAACCCCGGTGGCACGCAGATCTGGGGAGACGGCGATACTACAACCGGCCACCCTCCAGGCATTCCTGATGACATCCTCACTGCGGGGACGGTGATCATCCTGGACAATACCTTCAACAGTGCCGGCCGGAATCCGGCGACCGACATCTACTTCGACGGCGGGGACAGGATCGCCGCCACCAAGGGCATAGCCGTGACCAAGGCTGGCTGGGCATCGACATCTCTGACTAATCTTGCCATAGCCACGGAGGTATACGACACCAGCAGCTGGGGCACAGAATACCTCGCCCCTGTGGGCGTCAACATCCCTTTGTCGGTTGACTACAACATGTTCCAGTACACTGGCCTAGCCATCATGGCGGGCAAGGGGGGCGCAGAGGTCAAGATCGATGCGAATGCGGATGGTGTCTTCGAGACGGAAGTCTCGCTGGGCGAGGGGCAGAGCCATGTGGTCGGGAACGTCCACGTCGGTGCACAAGTCAGTTCCGATAGCCCGGTCCAGGTGGTCATGCTGACCGGCGATATCGGCGACACCTACGAGGCCCGCGCGTCGGCGCTTCTACCGATCGATCTCTGGTCCAACACATACTATACGCCGGTATCAACTCCGGCTCAGGTCACGTGGGGGGGCACGACCCGCACCTGCGGCACCACGGTCTGGCTGTACAACCCCGGAGGCGCCTCCATCGATGTGCAGTACCGGTACCGGGACGCTGGGGGGACCGTGCAGACCAGCTCGCTCACAGTCCCGGGCGGTCCGGCAGGCGGATACCTCAAGCAGGTGCTTCCGGAAGGCACCGGTGCGAGCTTCTCCTCTGAGGATGGGCACTTCTACGCGTTCTCGACGACTGACTCGACTGGTGGTTTAGGACCGTGGGGGACTGGCTACCAGCGCAACCACGCCTGGGACTGGGGATTCACCCTGGTGCCTGAGAGCTCGTTGACGCCGCAGGTGCTCGTGGGCCTGGGCATTGGCCGCGATCCCCTTTCGGACATCAATCCTGATGAGAACGGCAACCCGGTGTGGATTACGCCGGTCGGAAACGGCGAATCTCCGGCCACGATCTACGTCAGTTACGACGCCGATCCAACCATCGGATCCCAAGAGGATCCCCTTGGCAATCGGTACGACATTTCGTACAGCCTCAAGGAACTTGAGCAGGCCATTGTGTACAACCCGGCAGGCGACCAGACCGGCATGCTTATCTACACCCTCGACGCAGGCGTCAAGCTGGCAGCGGCCTGGGGGCAGGATCCTCTGATGGCCAGCCCCGGCACTCCTGGGCTGGATGTCGGCACGGCAATTCCCCCACTCCCGCTGTTCTCGGCCGCCAAAGGTTCGGTGCTTCAAGAAGACAGCGATGAGGACGGCTTCGTCAGCCCCGGTGATGTGCTCCGCTACACCATTGTCATCAACAACACCAGCCAGGCTCCAGTTCCGGATATCCTGGTGCAGGACGAGGTGCCGGCAAATACTACTTACGTCAAAGACAGCACATGGTTCACGGATGCCTTCGGGAACGAAATCCAGATTCCCGATGATGACACACCTCCAGCAGCTACTGCTTTCCCGCTGGACGAGGGTGGCTACCTCATCGACCAGACTCTCCCCGTTGGCAAGTCATTCAAGGTGACCTTCGATGTCATGATCGATAGTTTTGATGACCTCGATGGCACGACGGAGATCGTGAACACCGGCTCGGTTACTGCTGTTTCGATTGAGATCGACATCGAAGACACGCAGCCACTGCATGCCAAGATCGGCGACTTCGTGTGGAACGACGTCAACATGGACGGCGTGCAGGACGAAGGTGAGGAGGGCATCGCCGGCGTGACGGTGAGGTTGCTGGATGGCGATGACACTGATGTAGTTCTCGGCACGACCGAGACCGATGAGAGCGGCAACTACTTGTTCGCCGGCCTTCTGCCCGGCGACTACATTGTCGAGTTTGTCGCGCCCGAAGGGTACAGTTTCTCACCCCAACAGAACCAGAGTAAGGCTCATCCGGTCACAGGCCAGACGGGCAGCATTACTCTGGCTGGCGGCGAGACCAATCTAACAATCGACGCGGGGCTCTGGCTGCCCCTGCCACAGATCGAGATAGAGAAGTCCGGCACGCTCGACATGACCGTCGTGGCCCCGGACGACCAGGTCAACGTCGGCGACGAGATCACCTACACCTTCACCGTCACCAACACCGGCAACGTCGAGCTGACCGA
>PWUU01000091.1 GCA_003562475.1 Dehalococcoidia bacterium
CATTTTAACCAGCCGTATGTTTTCCATATGTGCTGTTGACATATTGTTTGTAAACACTATGATGAAATTAGGTGGTAGCCGCGGTGGCTATCAAAGTCCCTTGAAAGGGAAGTCAACCATGTCCTTTGTCAGAACGACGTTTGCGGCCGCTGCTGTGGCCATCACCTTCACCCTTACCCCAGCCCCTTCCGCGCTGGCTCACGAGGTCTGTCCGGAGAGATCCTCGGAACAGTTCGAGGCATTGGTGTACGTCACTGTCGCCAGTCTCTTGGCTGTCGAGCTGGATAAAGCAGTTCAAGACCCAACCACCTCACATTTCAATTGGGTCACCCAAGGGCAGGCAGAGGCCGTCCTGCTTCGGTTGGAGGAAGAGTGGGGGCAGTGGGCCGACACTGCCTTAGCAGCCCTGTCAGACCAAACGCTTGGTCCGGAAGAGGGGCTGATGCAACTGCTCGAGTCATGTGTGGAGAAAGTCTTCCATGAAATCGAGGTGAATAACCCTCACTTCAAGGTCAACCATCACCTCGAGGTGATGGTGTATCGAACGCTGGAGCTGGCAGGCAACCGTAAAGCGACAGCTGAGCTTGACCAATATTTCATACAGTTCGAGTCGACGCGCTGTAGGCGATATCCGGCGAATATGCTGGTGAGCACGGCGCGTTTTGCCGAGCTGTTTTCCGAAGATCTGGTCACGCTCTTTATCAAGCTCCAAGAAAGCTCGGGTGAAGAAGAGGAAGGCGCTCTGCGCAAAACCTGGGAAGCGATGCGGGTGGCAGCTGAGGAGGCGGGACTTTTCGAGGTCCGCACCTTGAACACGCTCGGATTTCCAGAGTTGTGGCCGGACACCATCGGCCGCAACTACAACCTTGGTCACGCGCTAGCCTTCGATCTCTTGAGGGCGGTTCGGAGAGGTCATCTCTCTCCCCTCAACTGCGCCAAAGAGAGCGCCGACTTCCCCACAAGCCTTAAGGTCGCACGGGAGCAAGGGAGCTCGGAGCTCGCCCTGGAGTACGGCGAGCTCCGCTACGAGCGGTACAAAGATGCGCTGCGGCGCCTCCAACAAGAGGTCGACCAGGCCGCTCTCGAATGAGATCCTGCGCCATCCGGGCCAATCCCGGGTGGCGCACTTCTTTAGGTGTTGAATTATTATGATAATCATGTATAGTCAAGGACACTAAATTTCATAACAAATATGACCAAACGAACCTACCAACCCAGTAAGCGCAAGCGAGCACGCACACACGGCTTTTTGGTGCGTAGCAAGACCACAAGCGGAGCCAAGTTGTTACAGGCTCGACGACGTAAAGGTCGTGCCAAACTAGCTGTGCAGCCAGCCCGCTAGGGTGGTTTGTATGTTGGCAAAACAACAACGGCTCACACATGCTGAATTTAAAGCCTGCTTTACAAACGGTGTTCGTAGACACAGCTCCTCTTTAACTGTTGTCTACTGTGCACAACCCATAACTAAGGTGGCGGTGGTGGTTGGTAAAAAAGTGTACACCCGAGCCTACGAGCGCAATCGCTTGCGCCGCTCACTCTATGGTGAGCTCCGCTCCCTGCTCCCCACCATGCGCCCTGGGGTGTATTTGGTAATGGTCAAACCAGCGGCACGCTCTATGCCTAAACATCTGCTTCGCAAAGAGTTGAGTCACATAATTGGTGCGGTTGGTAAAATAAGGTAGAATAGCAACGTTATGTTTTCAACCATTTGGCACACGTTATTCTTTGACCCTGTCTACAACGGGTTAGTTTTTTTTATTGACACAGTACCAGGCGGTGATGTGGGTCTGGCCATCGTCTTTACCGTTATTGTTATTAAAGTCATCCTGCTCCCCCTCTCGATCAAGGCTGCCAAGACGCAGAAGATCATGCGTGAGATAGAGCCACAACTGCGCGAGGTGAAGGAGACACATAAAGACGATCGAGAAGCCCAAGCCAAGGCCATGATGGCTATTTATAAAGAAGCTGGTATGAATCCCTTCTCAAGCATTCTCGTCTTTATTTTACAGATACCCATCATCATCGCGTTGTATCTCTCTGTATATGGCTACGCGGGCGTGGCCCTGCCAGAAATCAACATAGAGCGCCTCTACGCTTTCTTAACGACGCCTGATGTGGTCAATATGCAGTTTCTTGGTCTGATTGATATGGCCGGCAGGAGCGCACTCTTGGCCCTCCTGGCTGGCATTACTATGTATTATCAGATGCAACTGGTAATGCCAGCCGTACCGCCCGCTACCACCGACACACCTGACTTCAAGGCCGACCTAATGCGCAATCTACAGCTGCAAATGAAGTATGTGATGCCGGTCATCATTGTTTTTGTGGCGTACATCATCTCAGCGGCCATCGCGCTCTACTTCGTGGTCAGTAACGTGGTGGCGATTTTGCAAGAATTCTACGTTCGGCGTCATCGGTAAAATCTTTTCCTATCTGCTTGTTGGATCACAAACTACTACGTTGGGCACACCGGGGGTGATGCTTCGAATATACCCCACATAAATTCCACGCGCACGTCTACATGTCTCTATTGCAGCGTTGCAATCAGAAGAAAATCCCAGAAACGATAATTCACAGTCGATAAGCTCTCGACTTGTAATTTCTCGTACTACTGGCTCTGCTTCTGTGCCGGG
>PWUU01000075.1 GCA_003562475.1 Dehalococcoidia bacterium
CCAAGACCAAGCCCGATGCCAATCCCCTGGACAACGAACTGGCCAAGTACCCTAAGTGCCCATATTGCGGCATGGACCGTACGCAGTGGCACCACAGCCGCCACCTGATCCATTACGACGACGACCTGGTGGACGCCACCTGCTCCCTGCGCTGCGCCTCGGTGAGCCTTTCGCTGAACATCGACCGGGGCCCCAAGGCGATCTATGCCGCCGATTTCGGCTCCCAGTCGGAGATCAAGCCCCTGGTGGAGGTGGATCAGGCCACCTACCTGATCGGCTCCGACCTGCCGGGCACCATGAGCCGCATCAGCAAGGTCGCCTTTGCCGCCAAAGATGCAGCCCAGGCGGCCCGCCGCGAACAGGGCGGGGAGCTGGGAGATTTCGACCAGGCCCTGCGCCAGAGTTACCTGGACCAGGCCGAGGATACGATGATGATCCGCCACCGCCGGGCCCAGCGGCGCCAGATGATGGAGCAGGGCGGCCACGGGCATGGTTCACCGCCCGGTGACGGACAAGGGCACGGCCACGGTTCCCCGCAAGGTCAGCACCGTTAGCAGTCCGTAAACGTCAGCCGGGCCGCAGGTTGTGGCAAGCCGGGGCGATCACCGCTTGCGACGGTGCGGTTGACGGCCGGCTAATGCCTGCGAGTACCGGTGGTATCTTGCCGCGGTCGCTTGACGCCGGGAGGTTTTGCGGATAGCGTAGAGGCAAGATGACCGTTTTGCCCAAAAAACCGCCGGCCGACCAGGTCGACTCGACTGTCCCTGCGGCTTTGGTGGTTCCCGCCTGCCCGGTTTGCCGTGCCCCCGAACCGCGTTTTCCGCCGTCGCTGCCGTCCCCGCGGCCATTGCTGACCATCCGGGGGCGGGTTTACTGGCGCTGCGAGGTTTGCCAGGCCAGCTTTCTCGACCCCGGTCAACTCCCCACGGCGGCGGTGGAGCAGCACCATTACCGCCAGCATCAAAACGATCCCGCCGACTCCCGCTATCGCCGCTTTCTGGCCAAGCTGGCCGAGCCCCTGCTGGCCCGGCTGCCTCCCGGTGCCCATGGCCTGGATTACGGCTGCGGCCCCGGTCCGGCCCTGGCCGCCATGCTGGGCGAGGCCGGCCACCGGGTGGCGCTTTACGACCCCTTATTTCGCCCCGACCAAGATGTGTTGCGTGATACTTACGATTTCATCACCTGCAGCGAGGTCATCGAACATTTCCATGACCCCGCCGGCGAGTTCGATCGTCTGGCCGAGCTGTTGCGGCCCGGTGGCTGGCTGGGGCTGATGACCTGTTTCCAGACCGATGACCACCGCTTTGCCACCTGGCATTACCGCCAGGACCCCACCCACGTGGTCTTTTACCGAGAGGCTACCCTGCGTTTTATTGCTCGGCAGCGCGGCTGGGCCTGCGAGATTCCCTGCAAGGATGTGGCTTTATGGCACAAAACGCCCGGCTGATGAGCCTTGCCTTGACAATCGTAGCGTGGTCGAGATATTCTGCCTCCCAAATGGCAAGCAAGAAAAAATTTTACGCCGTGGTCGTTGGTCGAGAGCCCGGCATATATGATAACTGGCCCCGGGCCAAGGCCCAGGTGGACGGCTTTCCCGGAGCCCGCTACAAAGGGTTTGCCGATCAGGCAGAGGCTAGGGCGTGGTTGGCTGCCGGTGGTGGCCAAAGTTCCGCCGCCCGGAATGGCAACCGTAAAGCCGCCACAGCGGCCGGTTCAGCCACCAGGCGGCCCGGCCGTCCGGCCGAGCCGCTGCCCTTGCCCGATGGAGTGGTGACCATCTACACCGACGGCGGTGCCCAGGGCAATCCCGGCCCCGGCGGTTACGGGGTGGTGCAGCTTTATAACGGGCAAAGGCGGGAGTTGAGCGGTGGCTTTCGGCTCACCACCAACAATCGCATGGAGCTGATGGCCTGTATCGTCGCCTTAAGCGAACTGGAGCAGCGTGATCGGCCCATTCGGCTCTATTCCGATTCCAGTTATGTGGTCAACGGCATCATCAAGGGCTGGGCTAGGGGCTGGCGGCGCCGGGGCTGGCGCAAGTCCGATGGCCAGCCGGCGCTTAACCCCGATCTCTGGGAGCGGCTGCTGGATTTGGCCGAGGAGTTGCCGGTCGAGTTTCACTGGGTCCGGGGGCACGCCGGCAATCCGTTGAACGAGCGTTGCGACCAGTTGGCCGTGGCCTCCGCCAGGCGGGAAGATCTGCCGGTGGACACGGCCTATGAACAGCATCAAAGTAACTGTCCAGCAGCACCCCATCTTGCGGCGATCAGGTCGGCTTGAGTACCTGATGTACGCTACGCCGACCTGCTTACCGCAACCTGGGGCACTGCTGAACAGTTACGTGCCAGAATGAGCTGGCCAGAATGAGCTGGATAGTTACAATCTTTTCCCCTCAAAACCGTAAAAAAAATTCAAGCCCGCCTTTGATTTTCCGATAAAGAGAGTAAGCCTGCGGCTTTTACCGGCCGCACCGGCTGCCAACCAAGTTCGGTTAAGACGGGAGAACTGACATGAGTGTCGGTAGCGTTTCCACCCTGGGCGTAGGCTCCGGGCTGGAGTTACAGAGCATCCTCGAGGATCTGCGGGGGATCGATGAAAAACAGCGGATTGATCCGCTGAAAAAAAACATCA
>PWUU01000100.1 GCA_003562475.1 Dehalococcoidia bacterium
AGCATTTTCGTTTTCCACCCCCCCATCCAGGGTAATGTCGGAAGAAGGTGGCGGATGCTGTCTAAAACGCAAGGCTCAGTTGGGCATCGGGCAGTTGAGGCGGAGTCTCGAAGGGGTCATCGAGCCAGTCCCAGAGGTTACGGTAGGAAAACAGATTCAGGCGGAGCAGGGCCACCAGGCGGCAGAGAGGCAGGTTGTATTGGGAACGGAACTGGAGGTACTTGAGCAACAGCACGGCAATCAATGCTGTCCAAATCTGTGTCTTCAAGGCATTGGGGCTGGTGCCGACGAAGGTCTTGATCTTGAGATGTTGTTTGAGCACCTTGAAGAAGAGCTCGATCTCCCAGCGGTCCCGGTATATCCGGCCAATGGTGTTCGCTCCGAAGGAAAGGTGGTTGGTCAGAAGCTCGATCTCCCGCTGGTGCTCTTCGTCCAAGACCACTACCCGGCGCAGCAGCTTCGGATACTTGAGCCGAGTCTGTGGTCCGGTGAAGCGGATGATCTGGTCGGCGAGGACGTTTCCGCGTTGCGGCAAGGGGCGGTTATGTACGACTTCGCAGGCAGCGTTGTCCTTGAGCCTCGTCACGAAGAAGACACCGGAGTCATTCCATTGCCAGAAGAGTTCAAAGTCACAGAAAGCCCGATCCACAGCGACAATGCTGCCCGCGGGAAGGGCAAAATGGTAGGCTGTCTTGACATCGCTGGTCTTGCCATCGGTGATCACGGCGAAATCCGGCAGATAGCCGTCGTGGTCCAGCAGCAGATGGAGCTTAACGGCACCCTTGGTCTGACGGAAGTCAGCCCAGGGAAACAGGCTGAGACAGAGGTCGATGGTGGTCGAGTCGAGACTGAGCAGCTTGTTCTTGAAGCGAAACCTCTTCTTCTTGCCGGGGCTCTCGCTGCGGCAGAAGTCCCGCAGGTGAAGGGAGGCATTCTGATAGAGTTGCCAGGGACGGTGGGCATCGGTGTAGGAGAGCGTGCTCTTGGCCGGGGCCAGTTGACAGAAGAGCATGGCGACATACTGATCCCAAGAGGAGAAGCCCTTGGCGTGGCGTTCTGCTCCGCACTCATGGACCAGCCGCAAGAAGAAGGCACGTGGGATAACCTGGAGAATCTGGCTGAACAGACCTGTGGCAAATCTCATGGCAGAGACTCCTTCGTAGTATTCGGTGATTCTCTGCTGGTCTCACCATATTACTTCGAGGAGTCTCTCCTGTACCATTCAGCCTGAATACCTACTTTGGACAAGTAAGGATAACAAACAATGAATGAAACCGCTGACAATTTGACAGGCCCAAGAGAAGTGGTTGGTCAACAGGTTGAGCGGCGACGGTGGCTGGTGTTGCTTGGAGGGTTCCTCCTTTCATTGATGGGTGGCATGAGCTATGCCTGGGGTTCGTTTACGGTTCCCTTGATTAGAGACTGGGGGTTCATCGCGGCTGAGGCTACCCTCCCGTTTAGTGTACTAATCATAGTGTTCGCTGTAGCAATGATCTTGGCAGGGTGGATTCAGGATAGAATTGGGCCTCGTAGGGTGGCAACAGCGGGAGCGGTACTGTTTCTGGTTGGCTACACCCTGGCGGCGCAGTTGCGATACATACCCAGCCCCACGTGGCTAGTACTGAGTTATGGGGTGATGGTCGGAATAGCCTGCGGCCTGACTTACGCATGCATAGCTCCGACAGCACGCAAGTGGTATCCTGATCGGCCCGGGTTCGCAGTCTCGTGCGCAGTGATGGGGTTTGGACTAGCGGCTGTAGTTTTCGCTCCTCTCAAGGCAACGATGATCGAGGCATGGGGAGTGGACGGAACCCTTTTTGTAGTGGGGCTTTTCGTGGCCACGGGAGCTTTCATAGGAGCAAGGCTCCTGCGCAACCCTCCTGTAGATTGGAGTCCTCCTCCACGAACCAGTGTTTCCTCCAAACCCCAGTCCAAATCGGCAGCATCCGAGGATGCTCCCCCGGGAAAGGTTGTCCATGCTGAGGATGTTCCCCCGGGAAAGGTTGTCCGTACTCGGGAGTTTTACATCTTGTGGGTAGCACTCGCCGCCGTGATAGGTGGTGGATTGACAGCAATTGGCCTCATTACTGCCTTTGGGCAGCTGGAGCTCCAGTTATCTCCAGCCGTGGCAGCAGTGCCCATCGCGTTCTATTCCTTGGTCAACGGGCTGGGGCGACCGTGTGTTGGATGGTTCGCTGACCGAATTGGCACGATCCGTGTGATGGTGCCCATATACGCCGTTCAGGCTGTTGTGTTCCTCGCGTTACCTTGGGTGGCCACAAATTTACCGAGGCTAATCATCTCTTCAGCTCTCTTGGGTATGGGCTACGCTGTCACTTTTGCCCTTTTCCCGGTGCTTGTGGCAGCAAGATTTGGAGTCAAACACCTTGGGATGAATTACGGTCTGGTGTTCAGCGCATTTGGGATAGGTGCTATAACGGGCTTGCTTGGTTCTTGGTTACTGGACTCTACTGAATCTTTTGCCCCAGCGTTCCTCTTGGCTGGAATTACCAGCGTGATCGGGCTCATCCTCCTGATTGTGCTTAACAGGAAGTTTGGTCTTACCTGAATTGTTGTTACATCCCAGGGTTGACAGCATCCAAAGCTAAGGCATAGCTGAAGAAAGTGACGTATCACAACAACATACTCTCTCTAACTCCCTCCCGCCAATGGAGGGAGAATTATAAGGAGTTTTGCAATTGACTATAATTGCTAGGGCGGCTCATGGGAGAAGCTCCAAGCACCAAATACCAAATCGCAATTAAAGCCAAGATAATGGTACAGGAAGAGCAGATATTGGAAGAGTTGCAGCAGCTCCGGTTAGCATTTTCGCTTTCCACCCCCCATCCAGAGGAATGTCGGAAGAAGGTGGCGGATGCTGTCTAAAACGCGAGCCTCAGTTGGGCATCGGGAAAAAGAACCGGTAGCGGCTATCGAAGCTGTCAGTAACGATGCGATCATCGTGAAGGAGGCGCTCAGGCGCCTCCTTCACTGTTGCGTAACAGAAGCTCAAGCAGTGCGCGCCAGTTGGCGCCGGTGCGCGTGGTGTTGATCCGCATCTGCTCGTGCCCCACGCGTACGGCTGGACCGAGGTTAAGGTGCACGGCCAGTGATGTCATCTTTCTCGGCACCAGCACTATGTCGTCGCCCATGCGCGTGATCGATGTGACCCCGGCCAGAGTTGCGAGTACCCTGATTCGGGCGACAAACAGCAACTCTCGCACGGGCGCAGGTAAGGGCCCAAACCTGTCCTTCAGTTCTGCCTCTATAGCATTCACGTGATCGACGTTCGATGCCTCCCCAAGCTTCTTGTACAGTGTAATCCGGGTCGCCTGTTGCGGCACGTACGCCTCTGGAATGTAAGCAGAAACGGGAAGGTCGAGAGCCGGCGGCACTCTCGGATCCTGCGGAGGCGCTCCGTTGGTGACAGCGGCCTGTAGCCGCCGGACTTCCTCCGCCAGTATCTGGCAGTACAGCTCGAAGCCGATGGCGGCGATATGCCCGCTTTGTCTGGTGCCGAGCAGGCTGCCGGTACCTCGAATCTCAAGATCACGCAAGGCGATCTCCAGTCCGGCGCCCAACTCGTTTGCCTCGAAGATCGTGCGAAGTCGTTTGCTCGCCTGAGGGGTAAGCTCCTTGTGTCCCCGGAAGAAGAAGTAGGCATGGGCCTGGTTCTTTCCTCTGCCCACGCGGCCGCGGAGTTGATAGAGCTGCGTCAGTCCAAGACGGTCGGCCTGGTTGACGATGAGCGTGTTCGCATTGGGCATGTCGAGACCCAGCTGGATGATTGTGGTGGCCACCAGTATGTCGATCTTGCGCGAGGCGAATGCGTTCATTGTCCGCTCGAGATCGTTTTCGGGCATGCGGCCGTGTGCCATGGCAAATGTCCCCTCGGGCACAAGACTCCGGAGGTCTTCAAGCACCGCGGCGATAGTATCGATACGGTTGTGAACGAAGAATACCTGCCCGTTCCTCTCGATCTCGCGGAGTATCGCACGCCTGACCAGTGCAGGGTCGTATGGCCCGACGTGAGTTCTCACTGCCAGACGCTCCTCCGGCGGAGTCTCCATGGTGCACATGTCCTTTATCCCCGTCAGTGACATATGCAGAGTTCGCGGTATGGGTGTTGCGCTGAGGGTCAGCGTATCCAGGCCGGTTCTCATGGCTCGCAGTGATTCCTTCTGCAGCACGCCGAACCGCTGCTCCTCATCCACTATCAGTAGGCCCAGGTCCTTGAAGGTCACATCCTTCTGGAGCAGGCGGTGGGTTCCGATGCAGATGTCGACCGTGCCGGCCTCCAGTCCGGCCAGGATCTCCGCTTCTCGCTCCGGTGAGGAGAATCTGCTGAGAACTTCCGTTCGCATGGGAAATGCCGCGAGTCTTTCGGTGAAGGTGGCGTAGTGCTGCTGCGCGAGAATGGTGGTGGGGGTGAGCACGGCGACCTGCTTCCCGTCTATCACCGCCTTGAACGCAGCGCGCAGTGCAATCTCCGTCTTGCCGTAGCCGACGTCGCCACATATGAGCCTGTCCATGGGACGGTGGTTCTCCATGTCCTGTTTCACCGCTTCGATGGCGTCCACCTGATCCGGTGTCTCTATGTAGGGAAATGAGGACTCCATCTCCGTCTGCCAGATAGTATCTCGAGAGAACGAGTGCCCCGTGGTGATCTGCCTCCGTGCGTAGAGATCGATCAGCTCTCGTGCGAGTGTCCGGGTAGACTGCCGTACCCGCTGTTTCGTGGATTCCCACTCTGTCGAGCCCAGCCTGCTCAGCGTTGGCGCGTGCTCACCGCCCCCGATGTAACGCGTCACACGGTGAATCTGCTCTGTCGGTACGTACAATGTGTCGCCACCCTGATAGGCGATCTCCAGGTACTCGTGCTCGATGTCCCCTGTGCTCAGTGTCGTGAGTCCGTTGAATCTGCCGATGCCGTGGTCGACGTGCGTGACGAGGTCGCCCGGACTGATGGTGAGCGAGATCGAGGCGGGACGCGAATGCGCCCTGGTTGGACGCCTCTCCTGCTTGACGAATCCGAAGATCTCGAGGTCCGAGAAGACTCTGAGGTCATTTCGCAAGCACCAGCCCCTGCTGATAGAACCTTCGATGAGCGTCAGTGACCCTGGCGGCGGGACGGCCTCCACGGCCATGAGCACGGGCACCTGCAGTCCGGCATCCTCAAGCAATTCCTGCAGGCGTCGTGCCTGCAATGTGACCAGGACCACGCGTTCCCTGCATGCAAGTGCCTGACCGATGGCGTCGGTGAGCTTCGGTATCTGCTGCGCGTAGGATGCCACAGGGGTGAAGAGTGGCGGATCGTCTGCCGCGTCCCGGGTCTGCCATGGCAAGAGGTAGAGACGGCGCATTGAAGCCAGCCTGGTCTCAATATCGGACCAGCTGTGGAAGAGGCTCATCTCTTTCCTGGTGTCCGTCGCCACAGTCGGTGGCGCGGCGTACTCGGCGAGCTCCGCGTGGAGTCGCAGGGATCGCAGGCGCAGCCCCTGAATGTCGTGCAGCGCAACAACTGTATCGGAGGGGAGATAGTCAAGTAGTGAGGCTGTGCCTCCTTCTGCCGAGATGGCAGTTGCCAGGACCAGCTCGGCGACGCCCGTGCTTCTCTGCGTATCACGGTCGAAGAACCGGAGGCTCTCAACTGCGTCGCCGAAGTATTCGATGCGGAAGGGCTCGTCGTGTGCCGGAGAGAAGACGTCGACGATGCCTCCGCGCGCACTCATCTCTCCCGTGCGCGTCACGAACTCGACTCGCTCGTAGCCCATGCGCTCCAGTTGGCGGAGCAGATCGGTAGGGGAAAGCATGGCGCCGCGGCGGAGTTCAACCGTGGAGGATGCCATGTCCTCCGGGAGGCGCATGGAGCCGATTGCAGCGAGAACCGAGGACACGACAACCATCCCGGGGTGTTCAGGATGAGGGCGAGAAAGGTAGCCGGCGAGTTGAGCCCGCGCCATCGTCGCAGGGCTAACGCCACCGTAAGGGTCGGCGTACGGGAAGTCCGGTTCTGGAAGCCCTTTCACCTCTATCCCGGGTGGAACCCATCGTATCAGTTCTTCCCGCAGTGCAGCGGCCTGATCCGGATCGGCTACCAGGAGGCACACGGTCGCGCGCAGATCCTGCTGGAGCGATGCAGCTACGTATGGTACGGCTGAATCGAGGATGGCAATTTCGGGTGACGACTCCGCGGCCTGAAGTTGCGCGTGTAGTCGCTGGTACTCCTCTGTGTGTCGCAAGACTGGCAGCAGTCCGTGAAGATGCATGCGCGAGCCCGAGTATAGCAGGATTGTCGCCTGTGGTCGTTCCCCTGGGGCACTGCTATAATTCGCAACGTGTCGGAACGCAGAATCATTATCAAGCTGGGTACCACACTGCTTACCTCCGGTCGCGACCATCTCGACCTCGCGGTCATGGCGACACTGGTGGAACAAATTGCGGTGCTTCACTCGCGTGGCAGGGAGGTCATCGTGGTTTCCTCGGGTGCGGTGGCGGCAGGCCGAGAGCGGCTGAGACGCAAGGCAGCCACCGGCGTGAGCGGTACGCCGCTGAAGCAGGTGCTGGCCTCTATAGGCCAGAGCCACCTGATGAGCACCTACGAGATGCTCTTCTCAAGACATGACATAACCATTGCGCAGGCGTTGCTTACGCGTGAGTGCCTGGCGGATCGTTCCGGCTATCTTAATGCTCGCAACACTCTGATGGCACTGTGTGAAATGCGCGTGGTGTGTATCGTGAATGAGAACGATGTCGTGGCTGTGGATGAACTGGAGGAGCGGCAGTTTGGAGATAACGACAATCTCTCGGCGATGGTGGCGAATCTGGTTGATGCGGATCAGCTTATCATTCTGACTGATACGGGAGGGCTGTTCAGCGCCGACCCGCGCTTTCATCCCGAGGCAGAACTTATACCTCTGGTGGAGACTATCAGTTCGGCCATTGAGTCGCTCGCCAGTGGTACGGTGAGTGGTCAGGGGGTGGGGGGAATGGCCACGAAGATCGAGGCTGCACGGCTTGCGACGTGCTCTGGCGTCGACGTGGTGGTGGCGAGCGGCCACGAGCCCGATGTGCTGCTGCGACTGGACTCCGGAGAGCGCATCGGCACGCTGTTCCCTGCTTCGAGCAGCCGGCTCGAGAGTCGCAAGCGCTGGATGGCGAGTGGCCTTGCGTCTCACGGGCGCATTGTTGTGGACAGAGGAGCTGTTCGTGCGCTCAAGGGGGGCGCCGGCAGCTTGCTTCCTGCAGGCGTTGTGGACGTCTCAGGAGTGTTCCATCGCGGCGATATTGTCGACGTCGTCGCAGAAGACGGAGCACGTGTGGCCTCGGGAATTGTGAACTACGATTCGTCCGATGTGAAGAAGGTTCAGGGACGTCACTCGGACTACATGTCGGAAGCGCTTGAGCATGTGTATGGCGACGAGATAATCCACCGTAACAATATGGTGGTGCTTTGAAGGGAGGAGCATTGGAGGACGAGCTTGGAGAACTGGAAGCCAAAGCCCAACGTGCGCGACGGTCTACTTCCCGTCTTGCGTTTCTGCCAACCTCTGTGAAGAACCGGGCGTTGAGGGCCGTCGCTGCCGGACTGCGCGACCAGAGTGGACAGGTCCTTGCGGCGAATCGAGACGACTATGAAGAGGGCCGGGCGTCGGGAATGAGCGAGGCGATGCTGGACCGTCTGCTGCTCACTGAAGAACGTATAGGAGCAATTGCCGGGGATGTACTGGCCGTGGCCGCTCTGCCCGATCCCATCGGGCAGTTGTTCGCCAGTCGCACGCTGCCGAACGGCCTCCAGTTATCGAAGCGGCGGGTTCCTCTCGGTGTGATAGCGGCGATTTACGAAAGCCGGCCGAATGTCACCATCGATATCTCAACCCTGTGCCTTAAGTCGGGTAACGCCTGTCTTCTGCGTGGTGGCAAAGAGGCCCGCCGTTCTAACCGTGCACTCGCCGACATAGTCTGCGAGGCTTGTCGTGTCGAGGGGGTGCCGGACGGCGCAGTGGAGTTCATCGAGTCGACGGACAGATCGCTGGTCGGGCGCCTCCTGAAGATGCGGGAGTACATCGACCTCGTGATTCCGCGCGGTGGCTCGGACCTGATACGGCTGGTCGCGGAGAACGCAGCGATGGCTGTGGTGACCGGCGGCATCGGCGTCTGCCACGCGTTCGTCGACCGCAGTGCGGACCTGGATATGGCGCTGCGTATTGTCGACAATGCCAAGGTGCAGCGTCCGACCGTCTGCAACGCGCTCGATTGTGTCGTAGTGCACAGGGATGTTGCCGCCTCGTTCCTGCCGCAGCTTCGACGGCTGTGGCGGGATGCCGGGGTGGAGATGCGGTGTGACGCCTACGCACTCTCGATTCTTGGAGGAGTCGAGAGCGCGCGCGTTGTGGCGGCCTCCGAGGATGACTGGGGTAGAGAGTTCTTGTCGCTTGTCGCCGCCGTGAGGGTGGTTCCCGACCTTGATGAGGCGCTCGCCCACATCGCGCAGTACGGCTCCGGTCATTCAGAGGCGATCGTGACCGGGGATTACTCTGCCGCCATGCGATTTCAGGCGGAGGTGGATGCGGCATGTGTCTATGTGAATGCCAGTACACGTTTCACCGATGGCGCCCAGTTTGGCCTGGGGGCGGAAATCGGCATCAGCACCCAGAAGTTTCACGCGAGGGGGCCCATGGCGCTGGAGGAGATCACCAGCTATAAGTGGGTTGCGCTTGGCACCGGCCAGGTGCGGAGCTAGCCGCGTTGCGAGCGCGCAGCAGTTGAACCACTGCGGTGGTCAGGCCAATTCCCGCAGCACCTGGTGTTGGTGGCGGAACAGCCTCTCGATCCCTGTCTGCGCGAGCGCAAGGAGTCCATCGGTATCACTCTTGGTGAAGGGTCGATGCTCCGCGGTGCCCTGTATCTCCACGAACTCCTTACGGTCGGTCATCACCACATTGAAGTCGACCTGCGCCCTGAAGTCCTCTTCGTAGCAGAGATCGAGCAGGGGGACGCCGTCGACAATGCCCACGCTGGTGGCGGCTATCATGCGAATGAGCGGATTGGTCTGCATCACGCCGGCTTTCTTGAGATTGTGGAATGCCTGGTACAGTGCCACGTAGGCTCCGGTAATTGCAGCGGTGCGAGTTCCTCCATCGGCTTGAATCACATCGCAATCCACAATCATCTGTCGCTCACCCATTGCCGGGAGGTCGGTTGCTGCCCTGAGGCTCCTGCCGATGAGGCGCTGAATCTCCTCAATGCGGCCGCCCCTCCGCTCTCGAGGCGTTCTTGTGAGAGTGGATCGCGGGAGCATGGAGTACTCGGCTGTCACCCAGCCCTCACCGCTGCCCTTGAGGAAAGCCGGGACCTTCTCCTCCATCGTTACCGCGCACACCAGGACGGTTCTGCCCAACTCTACCAGCACGGAGCCTTCGGCGAACTTCTGGTAGCTAAGCGTCATCCGCACGGGCCGGAGGTCATTCGCATCGCGCCTGTCTATTCTCAGCATGACGTCTCCATCAAGCCGGTTCTTCACGAGAAATTGACATTTGTGTGGTAGGCTTCCCTCGTGTGTTGATATAGTAGACGCGGTTAGGCTAACATGTAAAGCTGATGGTTTGGGAGGCCTAAGCGAATGTGTAAATCCAGGCTGGTGAGACTCTTTTCCGCGCTTGTTTGCGTGGCTGTTCTCGGTGCGGCCGTTGTGGCGCCGGGGGTAGTGCTGGCAGATGAGAATGGCGATGCGGCGCCGGAAATCCCCACGGTATTCCAGGGCAACCCGAAGTTCCCGTCGATGACCGGGCCGGCGGATACCACCTTCAAGTTTGAGGTAGAGTTCACGTACCGGTCGGGCGAGCCGAGGGGCAGGTCGTTCGATCTTGCGGTCACGGGACCGCCCGGCTGGCTGACCTACATCGCCGAGTCGCAGTACAACCTGGACCGGCAGATTTCGGCCATCTTTCTCGAGCCATATTCGGTGAAGCAGCCGGTTGTCGTGGTTGCGGTTGCGCCGTTCTGGCTCTACCCCGAACCGGGAGACTATCCCATCGAGCTGCGCGCCTCCGCAGGCGACATCCAGGACGTGGTGGCCATGACGGCGACCATTACCGCGAGGTACGGGCTCAATGCGGAGACCCTGACCGGGCGGTTGAGCACGAAGACGACTGCCGGCAAAGAGGCCGCATTCGGCA
>PWUU01000043.1 GCA_003562475.1 Dehalococcoidia bacterium
GTCATATCGTTACCTTCGTGTGTTTCAAAAGTTATTATGTCTCCCACTTCATAGTCGGGTTTTTCCTTAACTACAATTAAGTCGCCGGCCCCAATTGCCGGTTCCATGCTACCCGACTTAACAACAAACATCTGATAATTCGCAAATCCAAAAGAGGTAGCAAAAAAGAGGGCCGAAAAAAAGACAACAATCAGAAAAATCATCCACTTCAAAAAACTCCAGAATCTGGTTTTTTGGGGTTTATTTGACTTTTTATCAACCTCTTTTTTCTTCATCTTGGTTCTCCGTCGAGCCGCCTAGGCTATAAGCGGCTCTGGCAGAACCAATTTATCTGACCTGTTCAGCGTCGAAAACAAAGTTCCACCTTGCGTCTCTGTTTTGATAGGTATTGTCAGCGCTAGCGGGCAACCAAACCGTAACATCAACTGCTCGCTTTGCTTCAGGAGAAAAGCTTAGGCCCAAATTTCGATTGTTCAAATTGTTTAGCTTTCCACTCCATTCACCACCACTTAGGGCGTTAACCTCAACCCAGAGATTGTTATAGAGATAGCTGCCGGACGTGTTATGGGAGCTAATTCTAACAGATCCAATATCGAGAGTGCCATTGTTTTCGAGGACAAATCTGTGCGTTTCGCTTTCTCCGGCTGCCATGGGTCTTGCTTCGAAGCGACCACTATCGGTTTTGATGCTTAGGTTTCCGGTAGCATAAACGTTGTTAGAAACTGTCTCTGTGTCCGTGAAGTAAGCACCGGTAGCTCCAACAACCATTACAGTCACAGCCGCAATCGTCATAAGACTTAGTGCAATTCTTTTCATTCTTATCACCTCCCTTCTTTTTGGAAGTTAAGCCCAATCCCCTCGCGGGAACAAAAAGGAGTTCCCAATTAGACTGTCTCACATTTAAGCATATCCGAAGTGAAAAAATACTGTCATTTTACACACAAAACCCCTATAAAAACCCCGATTATTTGTAAGAATGCACAAATTACGGTCTTAAAATACGGTTGAAAAGAACCGAGAATGGTGTTAAAATCGGAAAGCTGTTGGAGGGTTTCAAGTCTTTGACCGAGAGCTTGGGTCTTTTAGAAAAATTATGGCCCGTTCGTCTAGTGGACTAGGACGTCAGGTTTTCATCCTGGAAACAGGGGTTCAATTCCCCTACGGGCTGCCAAAAAGAGATAATCAGCGAAAGTTGGTTGTCTCTTTTGTTCTTTTTGCTACAATGAGGCGGAAGAACAGCTTGAAATAAATGGAGGGTAAATGGAACCAGAAGCAAAAAAACACAAACATTTGTCGGTGTTGGTTACCGTTTTTTTAATGTTGTTTGTGGTTGCTGGAGCTGTCTCAGGAGTTTGGTATTTTATGAATCAACGGATTGAGGAGGAAAGATCTCTGGCCGACGAGAGAGTAAACTTGCTACAAGAACAGATTGATGAATTAAAGAAAACACGAAGCCTTGACGATAAGATGAATATGACGCCGAAATGGAAAGCTTACTCTGACGATAAGTATGAATACTCATTTAAGTATCCAATTGACTGGGATCTTTCTGTTGGTGATGTATCTGATTGTCGAGACTTGACAATAACCAAGCCAAATGGCGACGTGTTCAGTATAGTTTCCGGAGTCTCCGCTTGCGGAAGGGGAGCTGAAGGAGTCAGAGAGCTTATAAAATATGATGTGACCGTAGAGGATTCGAAAGTTGTTTTAGGAAAAAGAACACTTCTTGAGTCTGATTCGTTGCCTACTAGCAACGGTGATGTGCACGCGTCCGGCTATATAATAGTTTTAAGTGACTCATTAAAAAGTCAAAACTATCATCACGTTATCTCAATGGGGGGCGATGATTGTTCGGACTCCAGTGCGGCCGAATCCGACTTCAAAAGGATTATTGGAACAATAAAATTTGACTAGTCTCCGTTGAAGCGACTGCAAGCGTGGTCTAATCTCCGGCTTGGAGTTTAGATATGGGTCTTTGTTTGGGTGGCGCACTATCTGGATCATTTGAGGAAATATTGGTGCTTTTTATAAGGGACCGCTTTTTGGCCTTTTGATGTTAACAAATAAGATTTTAGGTGGTACAATACTCCGACTTCGGTTAGTGTTCTAACCTGCACCTATAGACTGGAAAGAGACCGGAAGCCAACAAGAAGCCGAAAGGGGTGTTTGTCTTGAGAAGGGGAATGTTGTTGCTGCTTGTGCTCGTGTTTGTGTTGTCTCTGCCGATGGCGGTCTTTGCCGCTGAAGGCAGAGGGAAACCGGAGGTTGTGGGCCCTGAGCTTGCAGCCGAGAAAAAGGCCGAAGCAGAAGCGAGAGCGGCCGAGAGAAAGGCCGAAGTGGAGGCGAAAGTTGCCGAGAAAACAGCCTCGAAGACAGAGGAGAAAGCTGTTTTGCCGGCAGAACCACCGAAAGAACCAAGTCCCGTCTCTTTGCCGGCGACGAAGCCTGATCCGAAACCGGCTCCGGGCGGTCCACTGGCTACAGACGAGAAGAAGGATCTGGTGACGGTTTGGGTCGATATTAACCCGGACCATCTCGGCACCACGGCTGACTGCGCCGCTGATTGGCACTTTGTTCTGGTCGGTCTTGGAAAGGGGGCTTTGCCGGGAAC
>PWUU01000127.1 GCA_003562475.1 Dehalococcoidia bacterium
ACATCGTCGCCGCCATTACTGACCAGACCGTCAGTCGCTCCCACCTGTACTACACGAGCGAGGAATCCGGCAATCCCTTTATTTCCTTCGACCCCGACCGGGGCGCCATGGATCACACCATCGCCTCCTTTGGCGAGATAGTCAGCCGCATCGAAGCCCAAGATTTTGCCATCGCTGAGCGCCCCGACAAGCACTGCATCGACTGTGACATGCGCTTCTACTGTGATCGCAAGAATTGGGAGTTTAGGAGTGAAAAATGAGCATGGAGCAATCAAACCTTGGTTTTGCAGAAGAACCTACCACCGTCGAGCAATACGAGTTCGACCAGCAACCTATCAAGGGCTACCCGGAACTGCGATGGCGCGGCAAGCGCCCCTTCAGATCCACACGCTACTACCCCGCCCAGCTCAAAGAGCGCCACGGCCCGGTCGTCGCGGGTTGGCGCAACAAGATCTACTGGGGCGACAACCTCCAGGTGATGAGTCACTTGCTCAAGGAATACCGAGGCCAAGTTCAGCTCGTCTACATCGATCCACCATTTGACTCTAAGGCAGAGTACAAGAAGACCATCGAGCTCCGCGGGAGCACGGCGACCAGCGACCACACGGTTTTTGAGGAGAAGCAGTACACGGATATCTGGATCAACGACGAGTACCTGCAATTCATGTACGAACGCTTGATCCTAATTCGTGAGCTAATGTCACAAGATGGCACTGTGTATCTCCACTGTGACTACCGGAAGAGCCATCACCTGCGGTGCCTGTTGGATGAGGTCCTTGGTCCGGAAAATGCTCGCAACGAGATAGTATGGCATTATCCCCATATGACGAACGTCCGACGCGACTTCGGCCGCAAACACGACACATTGTACAGATACGCCAAAGGTCCATCCTGGACTTTCAATCTGGACGACGTGCGTGAACCCTACGACGAAAAGACGCTTAAAAGGTATGAGAGAGACGTCGTGTTCCCAGGCGGATACCAGGCCAGACCAAATCCGCTAGGGAAGATACCCAGCGACGTGTGGCGAATTCCGCCCTTGCGAAATGTCTCGGCGGAAAACCTTAACTTCCCGACTCAGAAACCCGAGGCGCTCCTAGAGAAAATCATCAAGGCCTCCTCAGATCCCGGGCACATCGTGTTCGACTGCTTCATGGGTTCCGGCACGACCCAGGCCGTCGCCCTGAGGCTCGGTCGCCGCTTCATCGGTGCCGACATCAACCTCGGCGCCGTCCATATCACCACCCAGCGCCTTCTCGAGATCGCTGAGGAACTCGAAGGCAAGCAGCTCGAGCTGGACGAGGCTGAAGCTACGCCCTACTACACTGGCTTCGAGGTCTACAACGTCAACCAGTACGACATATTCCGCAACCCCGTCGAGGCCCGCGACCTCCTTCTCGAGGCCCTTGAGGTCCATCGCCTCGCACCTGGTCACCTATTCGATGGCGAGAAGGATGGCCGCCTGGTCAAGCTAATGCCCGTCAACCGCATCGCCACCCGTGCCGACCTCAGTGAGCTCATCGCTGGCTTCGACTATCGTGCCTTTGAAAGGCGCCAGGCCGACGCCCCCAATCAACCGGTGAAAAAGGTCACCCTCGTCTGCATGGGTCACGAGCCCGGCCTGGCTGCCGCTCTCCAGCAGGAGGTCCATCCCTTCAAAATCGACGTCGAGGTCCTCGACATCCTCCGCGACCGCCAAGACCTCCGATTCAAGCGCGAGTCCGAGGCGAAGATCACCCTTGACGACGGGCACCTCATCATCGAGCAGTTCTACCCCATGCACCTTCTCGGCAAGCTCAGCCTCGAGCAGGCAGCCGTCGAAGACTGGCGTCAGCTCGTCGAATCGGTGATGGTGGACTGGAACTACGACGGCGCGATTCTCGAGCCCGCTGTCGTCGACATCCCCAGCAAGAATGAACTGGTCAAAGGTCGCTACGAGGTTCCGCAGGGCGCTGGCACAATCCGCGTCAAGATCACAGATCTCCTCTCCGAATCACTCGAACAGGAGGTTCCATATGGCTAAGAGCACGAGTCGCTCCATCGCCCTAGATTTTTCCTTCTTCTCCGAGCTCGGCCGCTTCTATCAGGAGAAACGCGGTGCCGTCCGCCGTCACTACCGGGAGCTCACTAAGCGCTTCCTCGACTACAACGATCCCGACAACTCCCACGCATTCCTCCGCACCCCTCAATTTGAAGCCTTGGAGATCTACGTGTTCTTGAAGGAATACCTCCATAGCGCCCCTCTGCATAAGATCTTCAGAGCATGGTCTGCCAAGAAGGGCCGCTTCGAGGGCCGCACCGCCGCGTCCCGGTCAGGCCAACTTGATATGTTCGAGGAGCTGACCAAGGAGGACTACGCTGACGTCTTCGACTACATGAGTGCCAACGCCCGTCCCTACGCCAACTACATCTTTGCCCTCACCATGGGGACCGGCAAGACGATCTTGATGGCCACGTGCATCTTCTACGAGTTCATCTTGGCCAACAAGTGGCCTCAGGATACTAACTACTGCCACAACGCACTCGTCTTCGCGCCAGACACCACGGTCCTCCAGTCACTCAAAGAGATCATGACCTTTGACATGGCCAAGGTCGTCCCCCCCGAGTAC
>PWUU01000128.1 GCA_003562475.1 Dehalococcoidia bacterium
ACCAAGGATAGTCTTCTGGAGTTTCGACGATGTTGGCCCGCACCGGGTTCAGGTGCATGTAGCGAGAGAGTTCCGCCGCATAGCAATCTGCCTCCACGAGGATCGCCTTGAAACGCCCTTGAAGAAGATGTCCATCACGCTCCACCATAAAAAAGGAAATCTTCTGGATTTTCAAAATGTTTAGATTGAGTACCAGAATTCTTCAATATTCTCATCACCTGACTTGACCACCAGATTCGTCCACAAGGCATCTCCACAGTAAATTTCTGGTATTGCGATCCGGCAGGACAAAGTTTACTGCAAAGGCATAACTTTCGCTTCTGACTACTTTTGCTTGAAGCTCTATAACTTCACCTGAAGATTTACCAGTAAAAAAAAATTTCACTTTAAGATAATCACCTTTTCTCGGCCGAAGTGATGATGAGTTAATTGCACATCCGCTTGTTGAAATATTCAGGATATGGCCCCGATAAACTTTATCCGAAAAAAATATGTCCACCGGCTGCGTATCAAGCTCAAAGCGAAGTCCATCGCGTTTCGTGACTCTCCCGACAATTTCACTTGCCTCCTCGAGAGTTGAAGCATAAACGGGAGTGTAGCCTTTACGCATCAAGGCCCCATTGATGATTTGCTTTGTTATCAACCTGTTCGGAGGAAGCACCCGGACGATTTCGCCACTTTCATTTGAGAGGATGTAACTGAAGATTTTCCTGAAAGATATCAAACCATTCAAATACATTAACCGGCACTCTGAAAAATCTGAAATGACGTTGAAGCCGGGTTGAAGATCAGAGAGAGCAGACCGGACCTCGGTGTAGATCTGGTCAAAATCTTTTTTGGTGATAATGCCCACAAAGCTCAACTTCAATATATTCCGTTCAATATCAGCTTCTAATGTCGAGCGCATCTGTTAGCCTCTAAAAATGGTTCCTGTATTCTAACCCGAATAATTCACAAAGACTCTTGAAATAGACAACGGACATCCTGTAACATGTTGACTTGACTAGAGAAAACACGAAACAAAGGGATGTCCGTTGAAAACAGTGTGTCATAATCAGCTTTGCTTTGCAAATCTTGATTCACGAGCAGTTTTGGCTGAATTTTCCGCAGGCCCTATGACCTCTGCAGCCAGCTTGTGCAGCCTGCTTGGGGTACCCATTGATATTTATGGAAAACTATCTCCAAAAAGGCGATTAATTGGCGTTATAGGCCGATTTTCGGGGTCAAAACTAGCCTCATAGGTTTCTGACGATTCTCGGAGCACATAGGCATCGCCCGTCGCCACAATACCTCTGCCTATTCCCCGCACTCCAAGATTCTCCTGGACCTTCTGCACGAAGTGCTCGCTGCCGACGGCGAGACTCTTCGTCCACATTTCCTCGCGTTGGCTGTCCTCCACCCGCAATATCTCCTCGATCCAATCCCGATGGGCTCGTGCCAACGCTTCCGGTCCGCCTGTGTCGGTAACCTCCGCCAGGGTATCTAAGGCAAGAAGCCTGTTGCGGCGGCGGTTGCCCTGTATCTCGTGATACCCACCAAAAGTCCAATCGGCCGGATGATTCACCACTCCAGCCCGAACCATGTTCAAGTCATTATAAACAAGACAGCGACGCAGATGCTCACCGGATTCAATGGCTGTGGCATGATAACGGTCCTCCCAGAAAGCCCCTTTGCGCTGCTTGCGCTGATTATATTCCTGGCCTGTGCGACCGGCTACCAGTTGGATAGCCGATGGAATGGTGTTGCCCTCGGCATTGTCCTTTACCAGCAGATGAACATGATTGGAGGTGACAGTATAGTTCAGGATTTGCAAGGAGAACCGTTTGCGGGCTTCGAGCAACCAGGCCACAAAACGGGAACGGTCATGAGCAAACTTCAGCAAAAATTCCTTCTTGTGGCAGCGGTGGGTAATATGCCAGATGCAACCCGGAATGCGATGCTGATTAGCTCTTGCCATGCTTCCCTCTCATTGCCAGGCCAAAAAAATTCAGGTGAAAAAATCTATGGGCCTGATTTTGCCCTCAAAAATCGACCTATAAGCGGTTTTTTAGGGTCAATATTGAAGAAAAACAACATTATTTCATTATGTTAACTTGGTCCGACCCCAAGGTTAGCTACATTTGTCAAATGCGTAGGCCTGACCCCTGGCCACCGACCCCTGGCCACCTCGCTCGGCGCCAGTGAAAACAGCGCTCCTTTAGCCGGCCCGGCTGTGTGGTTCATCGTCTTCGAAAGCGGAGAAATACTTGTTTCAGGACAACTCGCTTGCCATGCTGTTCCTGATTGCCGCCCATCTCAATTTCCCCGCCTTCCTTGAAGCAGCGAGAAGTCACAGATATATTTAGATATGTTTGCTTTATCCACATCCAGCCGTGATACCGTTTCTGCACAAGAGTTCGAGAGCCGGGAAAAGGATCGGCGTGGCCTGAAAAATTGATTGATGCGATACGGAATCGGCAAGCCTTATGAAGTAACAAGGATGGAGACTTTCAGAAAGGGCGACAATGCAAAGACTTCGAGCATTTTTGATGGCGGGCCTTTTCGCGGCAGCTCTTTTTCCGCTCCATGCGCCGCCGGCGTGTGCTCTTGATGCGGCGG
>PWUU01000021.1 GCA_003562475.1 Dehalococcoidia bacterium
ACTCCGCAACGAGATCTACCAGGCGATAGACCGACTGAGACAATCACACGTAGACAGCAGCACAAACACCACAAAGGAGGCAGTACTCCTCCAGTAACATTCTTAAATGAGTGAGCGACCCTCTTCGGTAACATTCTTACGTGAGTTGACGCGTGGATTGAGGTGGACCCAAGAATTCGGACAGGGAGCTAAGGTGGGAACTGCTCCGGAATAGGAGGAGAAAGCCTGCAACGCATAACTCCAGTTACGTGTCTTGTGCTGACAGGCACTCCCAGCTTCGCTGAGCACCCGGGTGGGTGACTTTTCGAGTATCACAGTGGACGCCTTCTCCGTTGGCATTCACATGCTGCTGCAAGTCTTTGTCGGTGCAGACGTGCGTTAGTGCCGTTGCACATCAGCCATGAGGATTGGTGACCGCGTGTCCAAGCGCGGCAGAGTCTTGCCCGGAATATCGCATACGATTGTTGCCCGCAGCTTCGAAATGACCTTGACAACCCGTTTCTCGGCCGGGTACGTTAATCCGTGCCCCAGGTACCCAAGTGGCGATAAAGGGCCAGTCTTCTTAGAGGAAGTGTCAGGCGAGTTCTGAGACCGCCAGGTTGAAGAACAATCCCGACAGGAGTACTCCGGAGGCTGAGTCGAAATAGCAGCTGTGAGGATACTTGGGGCTCTTCTTTGTCTCTGCATCACGGCCTCTACGAGCACCGCCGCCTCGATTACAGTCCGCAGGTTCAGAGGGAGCCAGTCACCATGCAAGTACGCAGATACAACAACGGGACTTCAATCGGCACCGGTATCAACGGCGGGGGAAGATCAGGGACACAGCTGGGCAAGCGTTCCCTATGGATCACAGTCATCGGCTGTCTTCTTCGATCCATTCAGAGGACTCCAATTCACTCTGGTACTGATTGCGGGGAGAAGGTCATCCGTGCTGACAACCCGAGGATCGGCGATGCAGCCATGGTCGTACATGCGCGCATCGCCGGTGGTCTGCCGGCTCACCATCCCCAGAGGGTTGCCTGGTTAAGCTCGAGTCCGGTAATGATGAGGTTCAGATGAGTGAGTGCGAGAGGAAAGTTTCCCAGCGCCTGGTCTGTAGATGGGTCGGCCATCTCCGCAAACAGTCCAAGATGGTTACCGCACTTCAGCAGTCGTTCATACCGGTTGACCGCATCATCCAACCTGTTGAGACGGATGAGGTTCCTGATCAGCCAGGTTGAGCAAGCCAAGAAGGCGCCTTCCTTGCCTTTCAGACCGTCATCAACCTGTGCCTGGTCATACCGGAGCAACAACCCGTTCCTGTCCAATCCTTCCTGGATGCGGTCGAGTGTTGACACCATCCGTTCATCGTTGCTGGGAAGAAGCCCATAAGCCGGCATCAGCAGAACCGAGGCATCAAGAGCCTCGGTCTCGTAATGCTGCGTAAACGCCTTGCGCCGGGCATTCCATCCCCGCCGTAGAACATCATTCCTGATCCTGGTGGCTGTCTTCTCCCACCTCGTCAGGTCATTCTCATAACCGAAATGCCTTGCGATCTTTATGCCTCGATCAATAGCGACCCAGCATATCAATTTCGAATGAACGAAGTGAGCAGGTGGACTTCTCACCTCCCAGATTCCACTGTCCGGTTCCCTCCAGTAGCGGAGCGCGGAGAGGACGTATGCCCTGAGCAACTGCCAGGTGTCGCGGGAGATATAGCCGCTGATGTTCATATAGTTGTGGGCAGCCTCCAGCACCTCGCCGAAGATATCGTGCTGACGCTGGTGATAGGCGTCGTTGCCGATGCGCACCGGGCGCGAATCCATGTACCCGCTCAGATGAGTCAGCGTCCTTTCTTCGGGAGGGTCGTTGGATCCTATGCCGTAAAGAGTCTGCCCCTCAGGCCCCCGTAACCGGCAGACTCTCGCCAGCCAGTTCATGTATCCCGCAGCTTCACCGCGGTATCCCATAAGGGAAAACGCGCTCAACGTCAGCGAGGTATCTCTCAGCCAGGCGTAGCGGTAGTCCCAGTTCCGTTCCCCTCCGATCTCCTCCGGCAGGGAAGTGGTCGGGGCTGCGATTATCGCTCCCTGGGGTTGGTACACGAGCAGATGGAGGGCCAGGTAGGATCGCAATATCGTGTCATACCAGAGTCCGTAGAAGGTGCCCCCCGTAGCCACCTTCTCCCAGTACCGCCTGGTCTTTTCCAGTCTGTCCGCCGTGCGGTACAGCGCCGGCGAAAGCGGCTCACCGTAATGGAGGACGAACTCAGCCCGCTCTCCCTGCCTGATGGAAGAGACAGTATGTGCGCTCTGATCCTTCAGCGCAAAGGGCACCCGCGTGGAGAGAGACAGCGGTTCAGGGTGACTTTGGACGATTACACCATACTTTCTGGTGCCGAGTCTTGTATCTTCCCGGGCATAGTCCGGACGCGGCTCAAAGAACGCCTCGAACTCCACCTCGCCCTCAGTGCACTCAAGGATCCGGTGAATCTGGACCGGTTGAGCCAGGCCGGTGTCCGCATTCTCATAGCAGGGCATGAAATCCGTCAGGGTCACCTTGCCGGTCGCTGTCGCAAACGTGGTAACGAGTATGTTCGTGCCCGGCAAGTATGCCTGCGAGTTGCTGAACAGCGTACTGGGCTTGATCCAGAACCTGCCACCCTTCTCGCTGTCCAGGATTGCAGCGAAGACGCTGGGTGAGTCGAAACGCGGCAGACAGCACCAGTCAATGCAGCCGTCGCTACTGACCAGGGCAGCCGACAGCTTGTTCCCAATTACGCCGTAATCGTTGATTCTCCGGTAATTCACAGCGGCCGATGCCGATTCCTCCTGCCTTGAAGAGCGGCTCCCCCAGGGCAGCAACGCCCCGGACGGTGAGGCGGTGGCGCTGTATTAATCGTAGCCGGGGAAATAGTCCCGCCTGATTCTGTCCGCAGGGATCTCAGCGCCCGCAAGTTGTTCCTCCAGTGCCAGCACCATCCTCAGGGGACCGGAAACGTAATAGGTCCGGTCACGGTAGTCAGGCATTACGTCCTTAACTACCTCCGTGGTTATGAAGCCTTTCTTACCTTCCCACCACGGCGGAAAGTCCGGCCCCGAAAGCACGTATTCAAGGCGGATGTCATTACGGGAGCCCGCCATCTCCTCAAGCTCTTCGCGGAATGCGATGTTCTCCCAGGTGTTGTTGCCGTAGATGAGTACCACATCGAAGCCGAGCTTCTTATCAACTATAAAACGCAACATGCTGCGCAACGGCGTCACGCCGATCGAACCGCTGAGGAAGGCGAGCTTGCCTTCTTTGGCCGGGAGGACGAAATCCCCTTCAGCGCCACGCAATCTTGCCCAGTCTCCCGGTTTCATCGAGTCCAGAGCCTGAGAGTACTCACTGGCAGTGATCCGTTTGGTGAACTCAAGATAACCCTTCTCTGCCGTCTCCGTTGGCGAGCTTGATATGGTGAAGTGGTGTACTGCCTCCCTGCCGTCAATCTTAATTGTGACGAAGAAGAATTGTCCCGCTTCATAGGTCACGTCTTCACGGCCCTGGACGTCGAACCGGAACGTCTTGATGTCGGGGGTGCGCTGGATTACCTCCGCTACTTTCGTGTCAAATTGCCACATATTCTCTTCTCCTTGCCGGCCCAGGGGCTCACCATTGACGCGGCCTTGTGCGCGGAGAGCACCCCACCAGCGACATCCTATTCAGATCGGACAGTGATCGCGATCAGTTATAGCCTCGACGGCTGCGGTATCCGCACCGGAAGACTCTATTGCCACCGCCACCTCTTCACCGCTACCGTGCCGAATCCAAAGATAAGAGTTGTACCGGCTGCGCGTGCGCCGCCGTGTTGGGTTGTGGTGGTCTGACTCGAAGTCAACACCGGAGTTGTAGACTCCTGCCACCGGCTGGTCGATCGAAGTACGTGCCTCGTCCGGAAAAGCCGGCGGCCGCGTTCATTAGATACCCGCACTCCGTCCGGCAGTAGCGTTGCCGCGGTCAGCGGTACGCCAATCCGGTCATGAACTTCACCTGCTGTGTCCTGCTTGTTGTCCTTGAGGGTAGTTGCGCCGTGCGACGCAGGGCACAGAATGACAGTCTCCTCACCTCTTCCGCGAAGTCTCTTCGAGACTGTCCGCTGACCACCAGACTGCATGAATTGTTTGCCGTGTACCATCAAGAGCTTCCGGTGCGCTCTGCAATACGGTCATCTGCAGAGTCATGAACCCTCAGACTACCACATCGTAAATATAGCACGGACGGTAAGTATGCTTGACGCCGCCTGTGAAAGGCAATCGATGATGCACCCACAGTGATGGCGACGCCGGCGCGGCGAGATCTTCTCACCCCGATCTCACTCCTGTGTCACGCGATGCCATTCAGTGTGTGCCCCAGCCTTATTCCCACGGGTCGACCTGGATGACTGTCTTGATGCGGCTCTCGACGCTCTACTGGCGAATCTCAAACTTGACGGTGAAATAAGTATGGCCCCCCCACGAATCCCACAGCACCATTCGGAGTCTTTCCTGCACCGGATGGCGCCATTTTCCGTCTGGTTAGTCGTCAAGTGCCAATGCGACCCGTACGTCTTCGACAAATTCTGATGGCCCACTGGCAATCTTGCCTCCGCGTTGTGTTTGATACCAGCCCGAGTAGAGGAGGTGCGCCTCACGTCGAGCGCGAGTCGAACCTACGTAGAAGAGCCGACGATCTTCCTGGAGTTCACCAATCGAAGACATGACAGGAAGACTCGTGAATCCGGCAGGAAAGCGAGAAGAAAGACTGGACCCGACGGATAGCGCAGCCCTCAGTCAGACATCTACGCTCTCTACCGGAAGCTGCCCACGGCGCATGTAGAGTCGAGGATGAGGTGTTGCCGGGACGGCGATTGTAGCTGACCAGATCTGCGCTCTCAGGCAAGGCGTCCACGTCCAGGCTTAGCTCGCCGTCCGGCCCGGCCTTGTCCTGGTGCGCCTCGAACGCCCGCCTGTTCGGCTCTCTCAGCACCACCAACGCACCCGACCCGGGAGAAAGGAAAGAACCTGGGTCCTGTCTTCCCTCTTCTCCAGCTGCCCCTCATCGTGACACGTGTCCAGCCACTGCCTGGAGGTTTCCGGCGCCGGCACCCGGTAGCCCAGCATGGCGTCCAGCCCTTCATCTTCCCTCAGCGTCTGCATGTCCTCGACGCTGTCGCCACCAAGGCGCTCAGCACGATGAAGGATTCCGCCATCTGCTCCTGCCCAAGACCTTTGGCTGACCTCTTCCGAGGAAGCGCTTGCCTCGCTGCTTTCGCCATGTCCAATCTGCGATACATCTCAACCGGCAGCTCTGCTCCCGCCCGCGGCATCATGACCTCTTCCAGCCCACCGGTCATCGCCACCCCCAGAGAGCCCTGATGTTCCTCCATCAGCTTTCACCTCCCGGGTGAAAGCCTGCCGCAAGCTGCGTAGCTTTGTCTTCCGCTGGCTCTTCACGGATTAGGGATGATGTCCTGCTCTTGCCACTACACCGGTCAGCTGGCAGGTACAATTGAGATTCCCGATGAGCTACAGCTCGGCCAGGAATTCTTTCCAGGGGGTTGCCATCAGTGTCTCAGTCGTCTCATGTCCTGACGTGCGAAGAATCATGGCAGCCCTGGCCACCTGTTTCGGATCGTCCGACTCCACAATATCGATGACGTCAAAACGTCCTAAGGTGCCGTAGCTTTCCTTCCATACAACTCCGGGGCACTCAGTCTTGATCTTTGCTGAGACCTTCTTGGCGAGTTGTCTGAATTCCTTAGGATCTTCAAGGGCCTGAGGGGAAACCCGACTCAGAATTACATAAGTTGCCACCGCAACACCTCCATTTGGCCTTCCTTCTATATGCTATGGCAGATTTCTCAAACTTCTTGCTCAAGATGGCTCGTAAACCAGCCGGCCGCCAGCCTGGCGACCTCCTCCAGAGCGCCTGGCTCTTCGAACAGGTGGGTTGCTCCCGGGACAACCACCAGCTTCTTTTCCGTGTTGAGCTTCGCCAGCGCTTCCTTATTGATCTCAATAACCGGGAAGTCATGTCCCCCCACAATAAGAAGGGTGGGTGCCTCAACGCGTGCCAGTAGCTTACCCGCGAGGTCAGGACGTCCACCGCGCGATACAATGGCGGCAACGGTGCCCGGTTGTTCTGCATCGGCCATGAGCGCGGCGGCAGCTCCGGTACTGGCCCCAAAATATCCAATGCTGAGCTTTCGGGTGTTGTTGTTCTGCCGTAGCCAGTCAGTCGCTGCTATAAGTCGCCGGGCAAGCAGTGCGATGTCAAATCTCGGCCTCGCCGTCTTCATGTCCTCTGCTTCCTCTTTCGACGTAAGAAGGTCCAGCAGTATTGTCGCCAGCCCCGTAGTGCGCAAGACCTGGGCCACGTAAAGATTCCGTGGGCTATGACGACTGCTGCCGCTTCCGTGCGCAAATACTACTACTCCTCGAGCCTCTTCAGGTATGCACAGATTGCCTTCCAGAGTGACTTCGCCTGCTGCAATCTGTACCGGACATTCCTCATCTGGAGTCATTGGTTTCTTCCTTCTGAGTCATTCTATCGCTCCACATCAGTGTGGGGAGCACGGCTGAACTCAAGAACCCGGTCAATATGAACGAGCAGCTGTCTTTCCACCCGTGGGACCGGGGTACTACTCTCAACCTTCGGAGCGTAACCGTCCCGTACACCGAGATCTCTTATGTCCTCAAGTTCTCCAACCAGCTGATAGCCGGCATCTGAGGAAGGGTCCCATACCACCAGCGAAAGCCTGGGATTTGTCTGTAGATTAGCCATGGTGCCGGGGCAAGACCACTCGGTCACTACCACGTGTCTTTCGGGTGTAAGCACCAGTTTGCCGGCGGCAGCGACATGCGGCCAACCCCTGGCATCCGCAGTAGCCACGAATGCATACCCGACTTTGGCGGCAAGCTGCTCCGCCTCTCTCAGTAGTTCCACATTCATGTCCCACCTCCACCTGGTTGCTTTGCTTTCAGGATATCGAGAACCTCCTCATCCTCTACGGGTTCAAAACGCACGTAGAATTGTCCTACCGCGGCGAAGAAAGGCGGCGTGCGCAGGCATATCATCTCATCAACATCTTCGGCAAGCCGGGCTATTGTGTCCTCGGGGCCCACGGGTAAAGCCGCGATCAGCTTCTCCGGTTCCTCAAGCTGTATCGCCCAGAAGGCGGCCTGTGTGGTAGCCCCAGTGGCTACGCCGTCGTCAGTAACAATTACAGTCCTGCCTGTGAGAGGCACCCTGGGACGGACCTGGCGAAATTGCTCGGTGCGACGCCTGATCTCAGCCATCTGCCGTGCCTTTTCCTGCTGGATGTATGCGTCATCGATGTTCAATCCTCGTACAACATTTTCGTTGAGAAAGAGTCTGCCATCCTCGGCTACCGAACCCAGGGCAAGCTCGACATGACCGGGCGTACGCAGTTTGTGTGCCAGCACGATGTCCAGGTCAGCATGCAATAGTTGAGCTATCTCCCATGCCACGATCATTCCTCCCCGCGGAATTCCGAGCACCACAGCCCCTTGACCGCGGTGCCCCTTCAATTCCTCGGCCAGAAGTCTGCCGGCTTCACGCCGGTCTTCAAACAGTTCACTGCTATGCGACAGAATACGCAGTCTCCCCATGAGCAACCTCCCATCTGTAGCAGTTGTTCATATCCTGAAACGGTTCAGTCACGGTACTGGCACACGCAAACCGTTGAGGCTCAGGCGCAAATTCGATCAGTTTGTGTCTTATGCGACTCTGTTCCTGCACGACCCGAAGGGTCGTCTGTAATGGCGCTTGGTCTCTGGCAGGGAGTGAGCTTGGCTTACTCCGGCCTTGATTCATGTGCAAACCAGCGAGCTGTCGGTGGCTCCGCGTTCTGCCGCGACTGCAGCCAGCGCAGTGAGCTGTGAAGCCTGACACCATTCATCCCCTCCTCTGTACTTCGAGAGTCCGTCACACACCAGCCAGGCTCAGGTCGTGGTTGCCTCGCAGAGGTATAGTTATTTCAAGCGTCAAACATAACGCAGAATTCCCGTGCATGCAAATCGGTCGCGACCGACAGTAGCCTCCCTGCCGCCCTGCTGAGTTCGCACCAGCCTTAGGAACGGGACTCGCAGCGTTTCTTCTCATTGCAGTCATCGTGGCAGCCGGCTTCATGATGCGATTCGGACTCGCGAGCAGACATCGCGAGTGGTGGCGTATCATCCACGTGGGCTTGGGCCTCTCATTGTTCGTGGTTGTTGGAATCCACGCGTTGAGGCACCTCGGCATCCTTTAGTCTGCCTGCCCTTCGGGCTGCACCTGTTCCAGAATCGGGGCGACCACCAGCGGCGATGCTCAGTGTTTGTGCCTGTCACTGCCCTGCGGCCACAGCAGCACTTTGCCGCAGCCACGCGAGCAAAGGAACCGGACCGCGTTGTCCCAAGCAAGCTGTATCGAAGTGAGACTAGTTTCCCACCCTCAGGAACTTGGCATTGATTGCCACGATGATGGTACTGGCAGCCATGACCGCAGCGCCCACTGCGGGTTCCAGCAGGATCCCGATTCCGTAGGCTACCCCGGCCGCCAGTGGAATGGCGACGACGTTGTATCCGGTTGCCCATACCAGGTTCTGCACCATCTTCCGGTACGTAGCGCGCGAGAACTTGAGGATGGCAACCACGTCCAGTGGGTTGCTCCGCACAAGAACGACATCCGCGCTCGCCACCGCCACATCCGTGCCGGCGCCAATCGCAATGCCCACATCAGCCTGTGCGAGCGCCGGAGCATCGTTGACGCCGTCTCCCGTCATGGCGACCTTCAAACCTCTCGACTGTACCTCCTTCACCTTCTCTGCCTTCGCTTCGGGCAGTACCTCAGCGAAATACTCATCAAGTCCGATCTCCTCGGCCACGAACTGCGCCACCTGCCGGTTGTCGCCGGTTATCATCATGCAGCGCACTCCCATCTCCCGAAGCTCCGAGATGGCCTGCTTCGACTCGGGTCGAATGATATCCGCGAGAGCGATGGCTCCGGCCGGCGCTCCGTCTATCAGCACGAAGATGACCGTCTTGCCCTGGGATGCAAGCTCTTCGATGCCTTCGCCGCTTACGTCTATCCCCTTCTCCTTGAGGTAACCAGGACTGACCGCCATGACTTCCCTGCCATTCACGATGGCCTGCGCGCCCTTTCCGGGTATCGACTTGAACTCCTCGACAGGCAGGGTCTCGGGCGCAGACGCGACTATTCCCCTGGCGAGGGGATGCTGTGAATGAGTTTCGACAGAGGCGGCGTACTTGAGCAGGTCCTCGCGGCCCATTTCATCAGTGAGGACGACGACGTCGGTGACACCGAACCTGCCCTCGGTGAGGGTTCCGGTCTTATCGAACAGCACGGCCTGCATGTTTCTGGCCTGCTCGAAGCTATCACGATTCTTGATAAGGAGTCCGCTCTTCGCCGATAGAGATGTTGATACGGCTACTACGAGCGGAATGGCCAGGCCGAGCGCGTGAGGGCACGCAATGACCATCACGGTAACCATCCGCGCCAGTCCGAACACAAACTCGCTTCCGATCAGGGCTACCCATACGAAGAGGGTCAGCCCGCCAACACTGAGGGCAACGACGGTAAGCACCAGGGCAGCACGGTTGGCGAGATTCTGCGTCCTGGACTTGCTCTCCTGCGCCGTTCTCACCAGCTTGGTGACCTGGGCAAGGTAGGAATCAGCACCGGTGCTTGTTACCTCTACCGTCATGGAGCCTTCAGCGTTGATGGAGCCCCCGATAACCCGGTCATCGGTCTGTTTCGGCACCGGGACCGATTCCCCCGTCAACATCGATTCGTCAACGGAGGTCTCGCCATCTCGAACCACGCCATCAGCGGGTACCTTCTCTCCAGGTCTTACCAGCACCCTGTCGCCGGCCGCCAGCTCCCCGATGGGAACGTCCTTGATGCTGCCATCAGGCATGAGCTTGTGGGCTTCGGACGGCATAAGTTTGGCCAGTTCTTCCAGAGCTGATGAGGCTGCCATGATCGAGCGCATCTCCAGCCAGTGACCAAGCAGCATCACGTCGATGAGCGTGGCAAGCTCCCAGAAGAACAGCGACCCAGCCAGTCCAAACACCACGGCGCTGCTGTACACGTATGCCGTGGTGATCGCGAGCGATATCAGCGTCATCATCCCGGGCACTCTGGATTGCATCTCTGAGATGAAACCCTTCAGGAACGGCAGCCCCCCGTAGAAATAGATGACCGAGGAAAGCGCAAACAACACATAGATGTCACCCGGGAACTGGATCACTTCCTCCAAGCCCAGGAACCTCTGGATCATCGGTGAAAGCGCCAATATCGGTACGGTGAGAGCCAGCGACACCCAGAACCGGCGGCGGAAATCGGCTATCATCATCGCGTGGTGTTCGTGTTCGCTCATGCCCTCCGCGCCATGTCCATCATGATGCGTGCGACTGTGTGATTCTTTCTCGCCAGGGCTGTCGGATGGTGGATGGTGCTGATCGTCCATCCTGTGGTTATGTGGTCCTTCGTTCATCCTTCTGACACCTCCTGCTCCCTCACCACGCGAACCTTCCTGTCGGGGTCTCACTCAACTCCCCTTGGTCGGAACGCAACCGCAAGGGAAGCGGCGATTCATTCGTGTGCTCAGGATGTTCGCTGCGGCGGATACTAACAGGGTGGGGTTGGACCCGCAACTTGCATCGGTAAGCAAGGCCGGTTCCGCTCCAGACGCCCAACAGAAAGGAGAATGTAATGAACGCATGGTGCGCCTCAAGACTGATGGCGTGAGGTGCATGAAGGCGCCGTTGTATGAACGGGAAGAAATCTGGAGAATCAAGGGAGGGGACATGGGAAGCTCTCCAGACTCTACTCTCGTCCGTGGCCTGACTCCAGCTCAACGGGGTTCACGCCGGGATCATCGGGTTCTGTATAGGATTGACACTTGGATGCGCTGTCTCTACCATGCAGTACAAGGCCCAACAAGGCTTTTCTGCTTTCCAGGGGTTGATATGGTGAATCCCGGGTGAAACGGGCATATAGCGAGGAGATTGTTCACGGGTCCGAGGCGACGGAGACAGGCCGCATCCTGAACGTGGACTGGAGTGTTACGTGATGAGCCTTGATCACGTGGCCACATTGCTGATGGGTGCGGCGGCAATATGCCTGTACCTGGCGGTCTATGCATGGCGGCGGCGAGAGGAGCCAACCACCCTCGCGCTGTCGCTCCTCATGCTGGCGGCGACCTTCTGGTCGTTCTTCTACGGCCTGGAGCTCGTGGTATCCGATCCGGTCCAGATGCGCGTGACCTTGGTGCTGCAGTACCTGGGCATCGCCACCATAAGCGTGTTCTGGTTCATCTTCGCCGCAAGGTATGTCGGCAGCGATCAATGGCTCAGTCGTTCCAACCTCGCCCGTCTGTTCATTGTTCCGGTGATCACCGTGCTGATGGTCGCGACCGACCACCTGCACCATCTTTACTACGCGACCGTCGAGACCGGGGTGCTGGACGATCGAACCTATCTGCTGCTCGAATCAGGTCTCTTCTGGTGGATTCACGTCGGCTACTCCTATGCGATGTTCTTCGCAGGCGTCGTGCTGATGGTCCGAGCATTCTCCGAATCGACGGGAACTGACCGGTCGCGCGCGGGCTACCTGCTGGCCGCAGCACTCCTGCCGTACGTAGTCAACGTTGCGTACGTAGCCGGACTCAAGCCCTACGGCTTCCTGGATATCACACCTGCCGCCTTCGCCGTCATGGGGACGATGCTCGCGCTTGGCATCTTCACTGTGAAGCTCATCGACCTCAAGCCTGTGGCGATGGACACACTGCTCGACCGGATGCCAGATGCGGTACTCGTCGCAGGCACGGACGGGCGTATCGCGTACGCCAATGCCACCGCCCGTTTGTTGCTGGAATCCAGACTCATCGGTACGCAGGTGCTGGAAACAACGCAGCAGACCGGGTGTGAGCCCACATCGGCCGCGGCTGCGCAGCCGGAAGAAGCGGATATCACGCTCGAAGGGAGAACGTACCACAGGACCATCACACAGCTCCTGTGTCGTCGCGGACGTCCCCTCGGAGCGCTCATCGTCCTGCGCGACCTCACCGAGCGCACGCGAGTCGAAGATACACTGCGCGAGACCGAGGAGCGCTTTCGCTCTTTGTTCGAGCAATCGAAGGACGCAATCTACATCGGCACGCTCGACGGAAGGGTTATCGACGTGAACCAGGCATGGCTGCATTTGTTCGGCTACACGAGAGACGACCTGCCGCGCATCCGCGCACTGGATTTCTACGCCAATCGGGACGACCGCGAGCGATTCCTCAGCCAAATACGCGAGACTGACACAGTGGTGGACGAGGTACAGTTCAGGCGGAAGGACGGGTCAGTGTTCGACTGCGCCCGCAGCGTGGTGGCGAGACCCGACCAGGAGGGTAGGGCGCCGGTGGTGCAGGGCGTGCTCCGTGATATTACCCAGCAGAAGCGGGACCGTATGGAGCTCGAGCGCCTGGCACGCTACGATATGCTCACGGGTCTAATTAACCGTCGCACCATCGTTGAGAGGCTGGCCGAATGGGTCTGCCACGGCAACCGCTATCCCTCTCCGCTGACCGTGCTGCTTCTCGACCTCGACGACTTCAAGCATGTGAATGATACCTACGGGCACGCCGCAGGCGACCGGGTCCTGGCCGACATCGCCGCGCTACTGGAGCGGAGCGTGCGACAGACTGACTTTGTCGGGCGGTACGGGGGCGAGGAGTTCCTCATTATCCTGCCACGTACGAACTCCGAGGGCGCAACGGTGGTCGCGGAGAGAGTGCGCGCGACCGTCCAGCGCACCGGGCTCAACGTGGGTGAACACGTGACGCCGACAGTGACGGTCAGCATCGGTGTCGCCGAGTGGCACGAGGGCGACAACGTGGACGTGCTGCTCTCCAATGCTGACGCGGCACTCTATCGAGCGAAAGCCGCGGGTCGCAACCGCATTGAGCTCTAGCACCTGGGAGGAATTCGGCCCGTGCAAGGTGAGAGAGCCAGTCTCCCGACAGCAGTGTCGTGCTGTCGGAGCGGCACCATCACCCGCAGCCACCTTCATGGATGTCGGTGTAGTGGCAGTCAGGTTATCACCGAGCCTGGGTTAAGGGTGCCGTTGGGACCGAAGAGCATCTTGACACCGCGCATGAGCCGCTTGGACGTCTCGTCCGTGTAACGGTCGAAAGAGGGTTATCTGTCCCGGGAACGGTTTGCTGCCATTCTCGAGCGAGTGAGCCGGCCACGCCTGGCTCCTGGATGGCAACACTGAGGGCATACAGAGGCAGCCACAGAAGAAGACAGAGGAACTGTCGACTTAGTGCTAATCTCATGCTACTAAGCATTAGTGTAGTGTCTCCAACGCTTCGGTACTTGCCCGAACCGGTTCAAAGAGTCTCGACACTAACCGTTCGCCGATAGTGAGTTCGAGATCAGCGCAATTGGCAAGTAACGGGACTTCGATGGCATTACACCAGCATCACCTCCTTGGTAACGTTCTTCAGTGAACCAGACCGCCCCGGTAACATTTTGGATGGGTGAATGCGGAGCATTGACATCCTGTGTTTTCCTATCTACAGTGACAATTGCGAGGTCCGGCTAGCGGCGTCCGATACACGAGATGTGGTCGCACGCCAGCCTTTCACTTAGGAAGGCGGCCAAACTCCAGAGTATTGCGACGGGCGTAATTATTGAGAGGGGGTGTCGATAATCATGTCCAGAATGACGATAGGCATTGTACTGCTCGTTCTAGGTATCATAGCACTTGTCTGGTCGTGGTCAGCGCATGTCATCCTTGGTGTACTGCTGATCCTTTTGGGTGTGATGATGCTTACCGGAAACCTGATGAAGATGTTGAGATAGCATCTGGGTGTACTCCACAACTCATCAGCCTCACGCTCTTGTAGGCGCGGTACCGTTGACGGGCAAGGCGAGTCTGATCGAATGAGCTCAAGTGGTCAAAGGGAGTGTGATTCTAGTCGGGCAATTCACGGTTTGCTTTGCTACGTCCGACTAGCGTTAATCCCGTCGTGACAACCAGACACAGCGACACCATGGTTGGTACGTCACTCCTTTTCCTGAGTTATCCCGCTACATGAGCCTTGGTATGAGATGTAACCTGAGTACCTGTCATGGGCATCGAGGGGCAGAGGCATAGTAAGCCCTCAGCTTCGCGTAATCGGTTGATGAGCTGCGCCAACGCCAACACCCTGCACACCATGCTAGGCCACCGTCTGTTCTTCAGTCCACTTCTAGGGCCGGACTCGTTGTTCGGGGGCAGGTCACTCAGAACCCGAGAGCCTTATCCACGACGTTCTCCAGCGGCTCCCCGCGCACATACCTCTCCAGGTTCCGGCAGAATAGCTCGGTGGCACGCTCGTCATAGTCCTTGATGTCTCCCGAGTTGTGGGGACTGAAGAGCAGGTTACTTATCGTCCACAGCGGGCTGTCAACTGGCAGCGGTTCCTCGGCGTAGACGTCGAGGGCGGCGCCCGCTAGCGCGCCGGATATCAGCGCTGTGGCCAGTGCGTCCTCGTCGACGATGTTGCCTCGCGACACAACAATCAGTCGTGCGTGCGGCTGCATCAGCGCAATCTCATGCTTGCCAATAATTCCTCGAGTCTCGTCAGTAAGGGGTACACAGACCACCACGAAATCACTGGTGGACAGTAGTTCTTCCAATCCATCGTTCCCCAGTGATCGGTCAAGGCAGCCATCGGGATCGTATGGCCGGTCAGTACGGTCCACCGCCGCAACATGCATGTTGAATGCCTTGCACACGCGGCATACCGCGCGACCGATTCTTCCGTAACCTACAATGCCAACCGTCTTGGACTCAAGCGTGTCAACAGGAAACCACTCCCACCGACGGGTCTGCTTCTGTTGGAAGCACCTGAGTGTCTCTTTCACGAACATGAGCATTGTTTCAATCACGTACTCCGCGACAGCGATGTCGTGAAACCCGGTCATGTTCGTCAGAACGACAGGACTTTCCCGCAGAGATTTATCCTGAAGTATGCCATCCACGCCGGTGAAGTACGCCTGCAGCCAGTGGAGCTGCGGCGCACGGGCTATAAGGTTGTGTGGTAGCAGGTGGGAGAACATGACCTCAGCGGTGAAAAGGGCTTCGTCAACTCTCGCGCTGGCATCTCTGTCGCCAGCCTCTGCCAGCTTCAGGTCCTGCGAGATATCCACCACCCTGACGCGCGGGTGCGTCTCTGCAATCCGATCTATTAGCCCCGCCTCCAGCGGAATCGTGACCGCCACGTTGATCCTGTCCTTGGCGCCTGCACTATGCTGCAATGTCGTCCTCCTGCACGCGGCTCCAGCGTTCAATGATGGGAGCACCTGAGATCGTACAGGGTAAGGTAGATCGAGACAATCCCTCGCATACTCTCAGGCAATCTCCCTGACGATGTATTGGCTGTCCTTTCTTGGTGCTCATCTCATGCTACTAGCATTAGTGTAGTGTCTCTGACGCTTCGGTACTTGCCCGAACCCGTTCAAAGAGTCTCGACACTAACCATTCGCCGATAGTGAGTTCGAGATCAGGGCAATTGGCAGGTAACGAGACTTCGATAGCAGTACACCAGCATGGCCTCCCTGGTATCGTTCCTCTTACGAGCGAACCATGGAGTCCCAGTAGCATGTGCTATGAGTGAATGCGACCGTTGACACCCGCAAATCGTCTTGTCATGATGAGCGCAAGTGCACAGTGCCTCGCCTGCGCAGCACTATCGGCAGGCCGACAGCAGTGCAGTAGTAGCGGCTGATTCAGTCTGACTTGACGGGGTTGGGCTCAGACTACGCCGGTGACGAGTGTGTGCACAACAGGCACACAGTAGGGAAAAGATGCGTTCACACAAGCTGTTCGCAGTGCTCGCAGTAGTTGGATTCGCCTGCCATCTGGCTGCGAACCTGCTTACAGACATCATGTTCTGGCTGCCTGAGTACATCTGGTTCGGCTCGATTGCATTCGCCGTACTCGCCCTCTACACCGGCGCGGCTGCAGCGTGGCACGACGACGGAAGCGCCAGAGGGATAGCAATCGCTTCGGCAGTCATAGGCGCTCTGGTACTGCTGGGTCTCATGTACAGCGGCGTTTCCTGGCTCTTCATGATGGGAGAATGGTTTGACTCGACAGTAAGGATAGGCGCTTAGAGCGTAGTTTCCGAGACTTGGACAGATGAAGGTACCAGTTTCTCCAGGACATCACCACCACAGGACAGGAGGCTTTGAATGGAACTGCCAAGATTCCCCACTCTTGAGGGAGAACAGACTCTTGACTATTGCTTCGGGTGTGGTGAGCTGAATCCCATCGGCTTACACCTCAGGCCATCGTACGATGGGGAGAAGGTCACAGCCAGGTTCACACCCGGGCTCAATCATCAGGGTCTGCGCAATGTGACGCACGGCGGAATTCTGTTCAGCGTACTGGACGAGATCACCGCTTACGTACTGGACTGTTATGGTTACAGACTCGCAGTCACAGCGAAGAGCACCGTACGGTTCAAGCAGGTATCCAGAACCAGCGAGCCGCTCATTGCGAGCGCCTGGCCCACCAGGGTGACCTCAAGGCTCATTGAGGTCCATGGAGTACTCGAACTGGAGATGGGAGACGTTGTCGCAGAGATCGACTCCGCGTTCATTCCCGGCAACCGCTTCATAAGAGCGTTCCTGTGGGACATGGATGGCGTTCTCGTGGATTCGGCTGCTCTCCATTACCAGGCGTGGCAAGCAGCTTTCGCCACACGCGGGGTAGCCTACAGCGAAGGCCAATTCAGATCGCTCTTCGGCACTCGAGATAGTCGCATCATGAGGGAGGTTCTGGGATCGCTTCCGAACGATGAGCGTCAGAAGATCAAAGAGGAGAAGGAACGGCGCTACAGGGAACTCATGCGTGGGCAGCTACGAGCGTTCCCGGGCGTACAGCCACTTCTCAAGGCGATGAAGGCGGCCGGCTTCCCGGTCGCACTGACCACGTCGGCACCGCCGGAGAACGTTCAGACCGTGTTGTCGCAGCTGGGATGGGAGCAGTACTTCGATGCTGTCATCTGTGGTGAACATGTCGCAGAGGTGGAACCCGGACCAGAAATCTACCTGCAGGCGGCGGAGAGACTGGGTGTAGACCCACGCAACTGCTTTGTGTTCGAGGATTCCCCTTGTGGCGTCCAGGCAGCCAAGCACTCCGGCATGAAATGTGTCGCGGTATCGAACAGCCACCCTGCTGAATCGCTTCAAGCCGCTGACCGGGTGGTCACGTCGCTGGAAGAGATCGACCTGGTGCAGCTCCTACGTTGGATGTAAGCCAGGAAGCAGTCGCCGACAGCGCTATCAATCCGCCTGTGGTCCTACTACTCCGTGCGTCCAATACTTCACATGTAAGGTAGCCTGTTCGTAGACCGCTGCTCTCTACGCAGCCGAAAATGATTGGAACTGGTAATGCGGTACTTCCATGCACCGACAGTTTTCTATGCAGCAGCATAATGGGAAGTATTGGGTGCTCCCCGTAATAAGCACATGTGCAGCGCATACAAGCCGAAATCCTAACCCCTTTGACCCAATCGCCTGTGGTGTACTTCGGCAGACGACCATGCTTCTCAAGGTACGGGCGGTGTAGCTCCTCCTCAGGCGCTGCCGGGCGGTTGGTCTCCGCCCAGCGTACTCCCAGTTCTTGAGACGTGCGCAATGGTTAACCTCGTGTATTCGACGCAGTCGGCAACCAGTTGCATAGACAGCACCGCGGATGAAGCGTCGTCGAGGGCTGCTGCAATGCTGGCTTCAGCGTACGAACCGGACCTTCCTCGGAGTACCGATAGAAGCGCTCCTTGGCTTGACTCGACGATTTCGTATGCTTCGCTCTCTATGGGAGACATCGGTCCCTCAACCGCATACTTCATGGTAAGTGCCAGATACTCAGCCTTGGATCGACATCCCAACAGAAGATGGCAGCGAGTCTGTGCCACGTGCAGGATGGCTTCGACTAGGCCGTTGTCCTGAATTCGCCCAAAGGTCACACCCAGAACGATGCCTGCCAACGCGGATGAGACTACCCCAATACTCGCTGGTACTTGTTCTAGACCAGCTTCTGCGTGCCTTATCGCAAGCGTAGTGACAAGCAGCACGAGGAAGATGAGTATCTTCTTCACGCGGGTCCTCAGAGCGGCTGGTACCATGCGTAGTCCTCGACGTGACACTGGAACGTCCGTGGCAAGAAAGATGAATACTACTACTGCTAGGGGAATCAACAGGATACCAAGTGTCCTATCGGGCACGTCCGTTGGCCAGAGCCAAGGACCCCTGTAACCATAGAACAGCCAGTTAAGACTCATGTTCAGTATGTTCAGCACGACGAAAAGGGGCGCAGCTACCAATGCGGTGACCAAAATGGTCACAAAGAAATGCGCGACTTCTATGAAGGGTAGGAGTAAGAGCACATAACCATGGAGAAGCACTTCGATGAACCCCCACTGGCGTTTTGCAGACTCCAGTCGCACGACTGCAGTCAAGTAACATGGGGCGAAGCCTACTATGGTCCATGTTGCATAGCTTAGCCCTGATGCACCCCAAACCGGCAAAGCAGCCACCTGCAACGCAACGAAATAGCCTATCGTCGGTCCTACAAAGCCAAGAATCAGGACATCCCTGTGTATCTTGGAGTTGCGCTTCTGTAGTGTCCTCCATAGCCCAAGAGCTTGTGAAGGTGTGGCCAATTCAGCACGGAGCGCATCTGAGTACTCAGGGCATTCCGTCAGGTCAGTCGGTCGCATTCGTAGCACCTATCACAGCACACACGGACTAGAGGCATAGATGAGGGTGAAAAAGCTACTTCCAGCAGCCATCTAGACTTACCGTACTTGGCACTTGCCGGTGCGACGATTACCCCACCATGTCATGATGGCAGGTCGCACCTACATGCCCTAATTCAATTGTCGCGCTGGACACGTGCAGCGTCAAGACCTCTAATAGACTTGGGTAAGGAAGCATGCAGTCTGTGTGGTGCGGACTGTTGGTGAGAAGCTCGACTATGCACTGTGGGAGCCATATAGCCTTCCGGAGGTGCCTGAGGGCGAGGAGTATCTGTAGGCTCATCAATCTCCCATCAGCATATCACCAGCGGGGGTACAGAAATGGACTTTACCAGAGAGAAGCTCCAAGACTGGGTCTCCGCCTTGGAGACAGTGGAACAACTATAAGCGTGTGCACTTGCAGGAGATGCGGGTGTACTTCAAGCAGTGTCTGAACACCTACTTCATAGACGAAGCCCCGGACCTTTACTAGTTGTTCAAGGTGTTCTTTCAGTGAATGGGTGTGGAGATAGGTCTAACCCTGTTGCCCACACTCGGTGTCGGGCTCCAGTCTCTCCATGAGAGCCCTTCCCTCAGGTGCGTTGATCAACTCCATGAACGCCCTATTGATTGTCTTGTCGCACCATCCAAGGGCCAGTTTGAGTCCATACAGCCACATGTACCGATCGAGTTTGTCCCACCTGTACTGGCCAGCCAAACCTGCTGCATCGACTACTTCCTGATACACACGCAGGAATATCACGTAGCTCTCAGGCCGGAACTCACGTCGTGCTCGTAAGCTGCTATCTATAGCGAGGCGGTAGAAATGCCACACAGCTGCACCCGCGTACTTGTCATAGATGGGATAGGATGTCTGGTCGTGGAAGTGAGCGTATTTGCTGGCGAAGACAAGTTCTCGGCGAGCAGGACTCCTGGCGATAAGCTCAACCACTTCTGGGTCTCCTGCTCTTAGGCACTGATCAAGGTTCTCCATTCCGACAATTCGTCTGGCTGTGTCAACCGGGTTCAGCAGATTGGTGCCGTACAGTCGGTCCAGAGTAGCCACCTTCACTATAACCTCAACCAACCTGGAGTTGCTTGGATAAATGTAGAACAGCCGCTGCAACGCAGCGTCACAGTCTCTCCAGCTGTGTAGAAGTTCATAGGCGTCTTGTGCTGCCTGGATATTCAAAGCTGACGGGAGCATTGTTGTCCTCCTCATATCTGCCAGTGAATACCAGTCTGCAGCACAGTCAAGAGGAACACAACCGCATGAACAGACATCGATGAATCAACTCATGCTTGAAAGCACAAGAGCACCGCGTATGAACTGAGAATACCGGCTGGCAGTTCATAGCCGCCATGCCAGTAATCCAATCGTCACGAGACACCCGGGTGATGATCGTGATGACGTTTGTCAGGCTATGAGAAGATGCAGTTCATAGTGGCACTGATCTCCAAAGGAGGGTCAATCAGTCTCAGGAGTATATTGTGGCTCCATTGGTTTCACGAAGAAGGTTAACAATGCACCTAGGCCAACAAGAAGACCGCAGACTGTGAAGGGAATGGAGTAACTGCCCAGCAGATCGAAGCCGTAGCCGGTGGCAACCGGACCGATTGCATTGCCGATGGCGACACCAAATAGCATGAACCCCACAATCGCCCCGAGTGCACGTAGTCCGAATAGTTCAGCTACCCGGGACGAGAGCAGAGGTATGACTCCGCCGTAAACAAGACCGAACACAATTGCAAATGTGTAGACAGCCCAGGCCTGGTTGGCGATTACCAGCCAGAAGAGGCTGAGCGAGAGCACGGCAAACGCTATCGTTATCATCCTCTTCAATCCCAGCCTGTCGGCAAGTCCTCCTACGCCAATTCTGCCCGCAACACCGAAGCCGCCAATAACGGCGATGACACTGGCTGCGCTTGCCGGGGAGAGTCCCAGGCCTCTCGCGTGGATGACCACATGCACCATGACCGACTGGAGAGTGTAGCCAAAGCCCGCAAGAGCGATAGTGAGTAACCAGAACTGCTTTATCCGTAGTGCATCGGAGAGAAAGAGGTCGGTGCGTGTGGAGGTCTGTGCGCTCCGCACATGAGTTTCCTCTTTCACTCCAAGAGGCTGCAGCCCTTTTTCAGACGGATCACGCCGAAGAAACTGAGCCGCCAGAACGATAACGACTGTCAGAATAATCCCAAAGACCATGTACGAGGTGCGCCAGTTACTTTGATGGATGAGCCAGTTTGCCAACGGCGGCATCACCATGGTGCCGACACCGGTGCCGGCCATGGCGACGCCTGTCATGAGCCCTCTTCTTGTGTGAAACCATCGCGCGACGGTCGCCATGATAGAGACCGGTATGGCACTCCATGCCGCAGCAAGTATGACGCCATACGATATGTAGAACTGTCCAATGGTGTCCACGCGAGACATCGTCAGGAATCCCAGACCGAACAGCAGGCCCGAGATGCTGACTATCAGTCGAGGACCGAACCTGTCACTGAGCCTCCCGCTTCCGATCGAAAACACGCCATAGCCAACCATGAATGCTGAGAAGGCTCCGGCAGTCGTGGCTCTACTCCACCCAAAATGCTCCTGCAGCGGTTCGAAGAAGACGCTGAAGCTGTAGTTAGCTCCGGCTGACACCGCTATGATAGCGAACGAAGCTATTACCACGATGTACCCGTAGAATAAGCTCCGCTTGTAGCGTTGATGATTCCGCATTGATTTGTCCTGGTCGTGCGGCACGAAGAGCGCTGGCAACCCCGGATCGAATCTTAGCACTCGAGAGGCATCAAATTGCCGTGCAGATACTATAACCAGCGGCCCAGAGAGGAGGTTGGCGCCACCCGACCATGCCGGAAGTGTTCGGTCAGCAAAGTGTCCCGGTTCGCTGATTGCCAATACACTCACAGCTCTCACCTTTGCAACACGTGCAGGTGGCCAGCAGTCACCTCATCGATTGTGGGACTTCCATTCTGCAGCAGGATTTCGTGCAACACAGGTTCGCACGTGCATAAGTGCAGCCTGGGAGTGTTTGAAGTGGAGGGGCGGCCCTACGTGTACAACGCGTGTGCAGCAGCATCATTGATGGAACCCGGCTATTGCAGAGTTGCCGAGCGTTTCAACCTGTCTGCTATGGGCTCTCGTCTGCCGTGATGAGCGCCACCCCGAGTGCTCCCGGTCCAAGATATGTTCCCATAGTCGCACCCGCACGGGCACGTACCATTCGATCGCCGGGGAAGAACTGCGTCAGCCGGTGCGCGAGCAACTCCATTTCCCGTTCCCCAGTGGTATAGCCGACTGCCAGATGCGAGATGGCTCCCTGACTGCCAACCATCTCACAGAGGCGGTCGATGGCGAGTTCACGTCCGCGCACACGCTCCACTGGATAGGCAACACCATCGCGCAGGCACAGGATCGGCTTAAGGCGCAGCATGGAGCCTAGAAATGACGATGCATGTCCGAGCCGGCCACCCCTGTGAAGGTACTCAAGCGTGTCGAGCACCCCGAAGAACTGCGTTCTGGGGACGGATGCCTCAGTTACACGCACGACCTCATCGAGACTGGCACCGTCCCTGGCCATGGTTGCCGCCTGAATGACGAGCAAGCCCAAACCCATTGATGCCGAGAGTGAGTCGACCACCCGGATACTCACGGGAGCATCGATTCCATCCCGGGCGACCAGTGCCGCAGCGTGTGTGGCACTCAGCCTGGTCGACATGTGAATAGAGACGATCTCATCTGTCTCCTGTGCCAGGCGCTCATATGCCTCGATGAACATCCCTGAAGATGGCGCCGAGGTCTTGGGGAACACATCACCGGTGGCCAGGAGGTTGTAGAACCCCTCGAGGGAAATGGTGACGCCATCCTCAAACGTCTCGTCATCAATATGTACCAGCAGCGGGACAACCGTAATGCCCAGGCGCTGAATGACGTCAACGGGCAGGTCGGCAGTGCTGTCAGTAACGATCTTGATGGTCATGATGCTCACTATGAGGCAAGGTCAACCGGGAACAGTAACAACGTAGCTTCCGGGTGGGGCAGGTGTCAAATCAGTCAGGGTCCATGTGAAAGTACGTGTGCCACGTAGAAGGAGAGGGTTGCTGGTTACGGGATCTGCAATTGCTGCCGCCGGCACTCGCCACGTATGGCGTTCGCTAAGCCCCAGGGAAGAGGCCGCCTCCCTCACCCCCATCTCACCTCCAACTACCAGATTCAGTGTCTGTAACCTGGTTTGCTCTCGTTGCGTCAATGTCAGTCTCCTCATGACTGACAAGTTTCTTCGACAGCTGGCTACTGACATAATCGTACGACGTCAACAGAATGACAGCCGCTCTGATGAAAACACACAATCTTGTAGTAGAGGAATTGTACCGTGTGGGAACACTTGTCATCTACCTGGTCTTAGGATACAACTTACCCTCGCGGGCATAGAAGTAGAAGTGGTGAGGAGATCAGTCCTGGCTGCTATTGGGGAGAAAGAAAGATCTCTGATAGGTTTAGCCTGGAGGGGGAAAGGACAACTGTGCCTATAGCGGAGTCAGAAGCAGCTGATAAGCGGGGTGGTTTTGGTGAGACATGAACCAGAACAGGAGTCCATGAGACGAATTGATTGGCGCTACGTGGCAGCAGGACTCGCTGTTGCTTGGGCGTGCGCAATATCATTCGCGGGAGCGTTTTCTCCCCCTTTAGTCATCTTGGGTGTGCTTGGCGTTTGTTATGTACTGATGAAATGTCTATATCCTGCGCTTAGATGGCCTGCCCTCGCCGTTGGTGCTGGTTTGGTTGCCTGGGTTCTCGTTGCGCTTCTGATCACGATTGTAGGCCTTCTTAGAAGGCCGCCACCTTTACCTTATGAACTTCCGATTGTTCTGCCCGCCCATGTAATTGCACTGTTTGCCGTAATCCTAATCGGCTTGTGGCCTCTCATGTACTACATCTTCCGGGATATCTTCAGGTGCAAGTTTGCTGCTAAGACCGCGAACCGTGTGGGACTAATCATCGCATCCGTTCTTATTGTGCTCTGGATCTTCACCATTGGCTGGGCTTACGGTGTGTTATAGAGAAAATGCCAACTCAAGGGTTATGGGGATTAAAGGGCGGGAGTGAACCCCCTGGAGTTGGACAAGTCACCCGCCAACATCGAGACGCCGACTCCAGTCAGCCTGAAGCGGGAGAACCTGCCGAATCCTCCTAACCTTACAGGCAACCTAACGCCTGAATAATGATGTTTGCCTGCCGCGTCTAGTCAGCTTTGATCTGACGTTTGGGGGGTCTGCCTCGCTTCTTCTTTGGTTCCGCTTGCTCGGTCTCCAACCAGAAATAGAGCTGGTCATTAGCCTTCTTCACCACGAGCTTCTTGTTGACCAGCCTGGCAGCATCGTTGAGCCTGCGCTTCACGGTGCTGATTTTCTCGCCTTCTGCTGGTCGGAGCCTGCCGGCTTGTCCTTCACCCAGTCTTTCTATATATGGCAGGTACTCTTTCACGAGCTCGAGGCGCCTGCCACTGGCCGACTCCGTGAGGGCTTGATTCAAAGACACAATCTCAAATTCAGGCATCTTTTCCTCCCAATTATCGTGTAGTAGGAACAAGCATATCTTACTCTTCTTCAAGCCCCTGCACAAATCGATGAAGCTTGGCATGATTCACAGATATAGCCGGATCATTTGCAGTGGGGTATCGATGGAGTCACCTAAATGAACTAAGTGCTTTGCAGTTATTGCTATTGCTATCACCAACATGGAAACTACAACCAAGCTAATAATGGCTGAAAAGCGTTTAATCTGCTTAGTTGCGATTGGTCAACTCGTGGCGAGACCCCCGGGCAATGATAATCATGGCCATGTGTGTCGGCAGGTTCCACAAGCCTTCCTGATGCATGTCTGCCTGTGATTCGAGAGGCCCGGCACGCAGTAGTGGAGGGCCTCTCTTCTGTTCGCCGGTGCTTCCTGACCTGCGCAGGCTCTCTGCAACAGTCATGATCCCCGGAGACCCATCCCCATCAGCGGTTCTGTATGCGTCTACTCGAATAGTAGTTCGCGAAGGTCATGATGCCAGGATTGTTGAGCCGCCACAGTACTATCGCGCAAGGAGATCACGGGACGCCTTCCACACCTTCTTCCGAGCTTCGTCCATCGTCGCGATGACTGCCGCGGCATCCACGTCACACGCTTGCGAGATGGCACGAACCATCTCGGATTCTTTTGGTGGACAGCCGGGAACGTAGGCGCTTGCCCCGGGTAATTGGGCTACACATTTGCCAAGGGCGACTACTTTGTTCTTCTCCCCGACATCCGCTGCATTGCCGATGACTACTGTCAGTCCGATCATCTGTTCGCTGTATCCCGCCTGCTTCATGTACATGATGGCGCTGACAAGCTCGTTAATGCAGCCGCTGCATGCAGATTCGCCCTGGACCATCGTAACCTCGGGATATCGTGAGCAGAACACATCGAATGGTGTCGTGAACGTCTGTCGGTGATCCTCGAGTCGCTCTCCTACAAGGTCGATCTCATCAAGTGTGACTCTTCTGTCTTCCTGTTTGCCCATGTAGTGGAGGTGCAGTATCTGGGACGGGTTGACCCCCATGAGGGTGGCACCAACGATGTCTACGTACAGCGGGTCGCTGCCTGCAACGATGAGCCCCATCTCCCTGGCATCCTGCGGATACTGTCCCATACCTTCGGCACCCACCGTCGCATCGATGATCGCGTAGTGCGGCCTTACGACGGTGCAGAGGTCCACGATTGCCATATCGAGACCCAGGCGGTGGCTCTTGCGTTTTTCCTCGCCGGGCATTACCCCCTTCATGTTCTTGAGGGCAAGTGAGACGTGGGTACGAATGCCCATCTTGAGCACAGGTACGCTGATGATGACGTCGCTCTCAAGCGCGGTCTTCGCGATGTGGACTGTGTTCATCACCAGTGCGTGTGGCACGCGCACTTCTTCAACGGTATCCGCGTTCAGATTACGAAGCTCAACCCCAAGCCGCCTTGCCACTTCAGTGACGCCGGACGAATCGAAAGCGTCCTGCGTGCTGAAACCTTCGAAGTCCCATCCTGCGATTGCGCCGTCGCCGATAATCACCGACGCTGGATTCCGCTCCAGGACGAGTTTGGTGACAGCCTCGACGATGTCGCCATCGGTCACGAATCCGCTGTGCCGGGGCGATGGTTTGCACTGGTTGGGCTTGATCAGTACCTTGCTGCTGCTGCCTATCAGTTCGTCGAATCCACCTGCGAGTCGTACGGCCTCGCGTACGGCACCCTCGGTGTCTCCTCCGGATACCCTGGTAAGCGAAACTCGATTTGTCATTGCGAACCCCCTTCTTACGTGCAGAGATTCCGGTAGCGTAATGGAGCACGGCTCGGCGGCGTGCATTTCACGCGGTGAGGCGTACCCCGGCATCGAGCATCTCTTGAAGAGCTTTCTCGCCACCTGCGAGTGTGACCGGTCGGGTAGCATTCTCGATAAGGATGACGTCGAAGCCCTCCCTGCGCGCATCAAGTATGGTTGCGAGAACGCACACATCCTGGGCAAGACCACCGATCCACAGGGTTGTAATGCCGTCACGGCGGAGCTTCATCGCAAGTCCCGTTTCATCAAAGGCTGAGTTTTGGTCATGATCGAAACGCACTCCCTTGGTGACCTTCACGACCGATGAAGGCAACCCAAGATCGGGGTGAAAACGCGCCCCATCGGTGTCCTGAATACAGTGAGGCGGCCAGGCGCCGCCACTCTCAGCGAAACTGATATGGCCCACAGGATGCCAATCGCGCGATACATATATCGGCACATCGCTGGCAACCGCCTGTGCAATCCAGCGATTGAGAACCGGTACAACCGCATCACCGTTCTCGATGGGCAATGCGCCGCCCGGACAGAAGTCTTTTTGCACGTCAATCACAACGAGTGCATGACCCCGGTCGAATCGATTATTCACGAAATCCCTCCTCTGCATGCTGGTACTTCACATAAGGGTGCAGGTCCGGGTTCCTCCCAGCGCCCCATCAACACTCCATCATGGTCTCCACTGCGTCAACCGGATAAGGAGAAATCGCCGAACGATGATCTAGCGAATCTGCCAGTACCGCACCTCCCTCTGCTGCATCTTGCGCTCCATGATTCGCCGCGTCCAGTTCATGGCGGCCTTCCTTGTTCGAGGAATCAGTAACAAGAACCCAACCACGTCAGTGAGCAGACCTGGTGTCAGGAGCAGTAGACCACCCGCGAGAATCATCGCACCGTGCAGGAGATCCTCGCCAGGCAGAACCCCGCGCTCCGTACTGCTGCGGATTCTCGAAACCACTGCGAGGCCCTGCTTCCTGGCGAGGAAGGCTCCAACAACGCCTGTAACGACTACGATAAGGATCGTATAGAGGATGCCTATCAGGCTTGCCAGGTACAGCAGAATGGCGAGCTCTACGAGCGGCGTAACGACGAACAGAAGTACAAGTCTGGAAAGCATCTACCTCCGCCTTGATGTGCTGTTTAGCCTATTGCTCCGTCTCCAGTTTGCCATAGATCACATGGGCATTGGCAAGTCAAGCCCGGCACCTTTGCCACGCTTCACTCTACCGCCAGTGAAGGCGCGCCACAACACCAGTGAAGCTTGAAGCACAGACCCGTCCAGGTCCTGACATGGACCGGAGTCTGTTGACGTAGCTACCTTAAGAACGTTGTTGCTGTGCTGCCATCGCGCGGTGGTTCTCTCGCTATCGGTCGGATGGCTCCTGCCTACTGCAAAGCTGTGGCAGACAGCACGCCATTGATGGACGAAATGGTCGCCGCCACCTCGCCCCCCGGCGCGCCTCAGTCTTCATCGTCAGTGTTCACTGTGATCCAGCAGGTGTGCGATTGCTTCACAGAAGCTGTCCTGGGCTCCGTTGTCGATCACCCAGTCCGCGGCTGCCCGGACTTCATCAGGAGCATCGCCGACCACGATCCCCAGACCGGCCCATCTGAGCATACTGACGTCGTTGGGGCTGTCACCAATCGCTATTGTCTGGCTCTGCGGAATACCCAAACGCCCGGCCAAGTACTTGAGGGCATTGCCTTTGCCCGCCTCGGCATCAGCAATCTCGCAGAAAGAGGCGTGTACCTTGTTCACGATGACCTCAGGGCCACAACGAACATGGATACGAGCTATCAAGCGATCGATGTCGGCCGGAGCACCTCTTGCGGCAATCTCCGTGGGCCGTCGATTAGGGAGCACTGTGAGGTCGTCAACCAGCTTCAACTCAACGCCATTGCGCTGCGCATACCAGAGGTCTTCTTCACGCATCTCCTCTACGTATATGCCACCGTCGACATACGCGTACTGGTGGACACCCCCTTCCCGTATCTCGGCAACTATTGTTCGAGCCAGGGGCAAAGGCAAGGGCTTATGCCATAAGACGTCTCCATTGTCCGGCTCGCGGATCAGCGCCCCCTGGTAGCAGATAAGGGGCGCCGATATGTTCAGTTCCTCAGCGAAACGATTGCTGGGCTGATACATGCGTCCAGTGGCCAGGGTGACTCCGACTCCCCGGGCAAGGAGACGCCGGACCGCATCCCTGGCTCCAGGAATGATGGCACCATCCTTGTTGACGACCGTTCCGTCCAGGTCAATGGCGACCAACCGGTACTTCAGTGTAACCTGCCCTCCGCACATACGATACTCGCTCGTCTGGCCTCGCTTTTAGGAGATGCAAGTATCCCGGGGCAACGTGATTGCGATAGTAATCCTGTCTTCTGGTTGGCCTGCCGCCTTGCCCCCACTAACGATACCACTTGTCAAACTAGTGCTGCCACCAGGATGGTCTCGGGAGCTGGCGACTGATAGTGATGCGCGCTGTGCGGACGGACTTGGTTGTATCTCCTGCGTCATCGATCTATCGGGACCTTTGGTTCGGTCAGCGTGTTGAATGCCTGCCGGTTGACTAGCTCATACCGCAGCTTACTGTTGAATGACTCTAAGCAGCCGTTCCCCCGGGGCCTCTACCGGCCACTCTCGCTGCAGGCTTAACCGGACAAGTGGTATCGGTACCGGGGGACAGGACACTGCAGTGTGTGAAGAACCTCCACGGTGCGGATCTCAAGCGCACAGAATCGTGCGAACCACCAACCCGGTCTCGGATAAGCATGTCGGAAACGCCGTGACAGACAACTCTGGAAGCTGACCCTGTTATCATGGCATGGCAGGGTGACCCGACAGCTTTGAGATGCGCCATCACAGCCACGCCGGCGAGAAATAGGCAAGCACCATAGCACTCTCGAGATCGACATGCTGCTAAGCGATCCGGAGGCTGAGCGGAGCGGAGAAGCCGATTACTCTGCCACAGGAGCCGGGCCATCCGGAGAGAAGGCCAGAATCGAAACGAAGGAGGAGGAGCGAGATGACCAAGAGAATCGTGACAGCAGCCGTTACCGGGGGTATTCACACACCCACCATGAGTCCCTTTCTCCCCATAACACCCGAACAGATAGCCAATGATGCCATCAAGGCTCATGAGGCTGGAGCAGCCGTCGTTCATATACATGCGCGCGATCCGCACACGGGCAAGCCGTGCGCGGACATGGATGTCTACGCGGAGATCTTCGATCGCATTCGAAGCGCGTGCGACCCGGTTATCTGTGCGACTACCGGCGGCGCCATTGGTATGCCGGTTGCCGAGAGAATCAAGGTCGTACCAACCCACTATCCCGAACTGGCATCGTTCAACGCCGGGTCCGTGAACTTCGGCTTGTTTGAGATACCGGAGAGACTCAAGATAGACGAGTGGCGCTTCGACTGGGAGAAGACCTACCTGTATGCAACCAAGGATCTCGTGTACACCAACACCTTCGCTTCGCTCGAGGAGTTCGCGCGGCTCTTCACCGAGAGTGGGACTAAGCCCGAAGCGGAAGTGTTCGACAGCGGTATGATCAACAACCTTGCCTATCTCATTCAGAAGGGATTGTTGAAGACCCCTCTGTACCTCCAATTTGTTATGGGCATACTGGGTGGCATACCAGCGACCATAGAGAGCTTGATGTTCCTCGCCCAGACCGCACAGCGCACATTCGGCAATGACTTTCAATGGTCCGTCTGCGCTGCGGGTCGCTTTCAGATGCCGATGTGTGTTGCAGGATTGCTCATGGGAGGCCACGTTCGCGTGGGACTCGAGGACAGCCTGCTTCTGGAGCGTGGTGTCCCCGCAAAGTCAAGTGCAGAACAGGTCGAAAAGATAGTGAGGATCATGGGCGAACTCGGCTACGAGCCTGCAAGTCCTGACGAAGCCAGAGACATACTGGGACTGCCACCACGCTGACCCGTAGTACAAAGAGAGACAATGACCTGCCCTCAGTAACGATGCCACTCATGAAGTTAGTCCTGCCACGAGGATGGTCTCGGGAGCCGGCGGCCGATAGTGAAGCGCGATGTGCGGCAGGATCTGATTGTATTACCGGCGCCACTGATCTATCAGGACCTTTGCCTCGGCCAGCGTGTTGATGCCCCAGGTTACGGATGGGGGATGAGGGATGAGGAGAAGACGGGCTACGCCTCCACACAGTATCTTCCAAGCACGGCCAGTATTCCCTGGGCGAATCCATGGTGCGGTTGCGAAAGCATCCCTGCTCACCAGTTCCGAAGATAAACGGGCTTCCGCGTAGCGTGCACGTGAAATTCGCCTCGGTGCAGGTCCTCTGCGGTCTTGCCGGTTTCTCTTGCCCGACTTTGACAGTTTCGTAGCTAGAATGAGGCGTTTTCCACTACAGGTGTTGGTTCCCGTGGGCAGGCGGCGGTCAGTTACGCCGGCAAGGGCTGAACTCGGGGCGGTGGACGGAGTC
>PWUU01000099.1 GCA_003562475.1 Dehalococcoidia bacterium
GTCGGAAATACAGTCAGGAAGTCCGGGCGGACGACTGCTGTAACCACAGGCGAGGTGGCTCACACAAACTTCGCCGTCTGGGTTGACTATGGCGGTCAACTGGCTTACTTCGACGACCAGATCCTGGTGGCCGGGTCTTTCTCACAGCCGGGCGACTCCGGATCTGTGGTGGACAGAGACGGAGAGTTCGTGGGGCTTGTTTTTGCAGGCAATGCTGACTACTCTGTTGTCTGCAAGGCCAGTTACATCATCGACGGACTTGGCATTGCTGTTGAGCCCACAGAGTCCGACGAGCCCCGGATCACTGTGTACCCAACCAGCTTCGACGTCACTCTGCCCCCGGACACAGTCTGGACTGATACACTGACCATCAGCAATACCGGCGATGCCGCACTGAGTTACGATATCAGCGATGGGGATTATCCCTGGCTCAGCCAGAGTCCCACATCTGGCTCACTTGCCCCCGGTGAATCGCATGGTATAACTGTCGCCGTAAACACGATAGGTCTCGCTCCAGGAGCCTACGCTGACGAAATGGTGATCTCCAGTAACGACCCTGACAATGAATCGCTGTTTGTGCCGGTAACACTGAATGTTAGCGGACTGCCCACGGTCACCACCGAGTCTGCCACTGAGGTCGGCACGGACTCAGCTACGCTGAACATGAGCTATACTCCGGGCGACCATAGCACAGTGGATCTGAGCTTCGCCTACAAGAGAGCTGCCGATGCCGCCTGGACTGAGACCTCCTGGGTGACCAGGACCACAGCAGGCACCCATGCCGAACCGCTCATCGGGCTCGACTCCGACACCGCGTATGAGTTCAAAGCCCGGCTTGAGTACAACGCCACCGTGTTAGAGGGCAGCATCCTCCAGTTCACCACTGAATCGGCCGCACAACCGCGGATTACGGTCGCCCCGACCAACTTCGATGTGACTCTGCCCCCGGACACAGCCTGGACTGATACACTGACCATCAGCAATACCGGCGATGCCGCACTGAGTTACGATATCAGCGATGGGGCCGATTCCTGGCTGGATGTGAATCCGAAGTCCGGCTCGGTCGCCCCCGCTGGATCGCACGCGCTGACCGTCACCATAGACACGACGGGCCTCGCCCCCGGAGACTACACTGCCGGGATCGTCATCGCCAACAACGACCCCGACAAGAACCCAACAACAGTGCCGGTAACGCTACAAGTCAGCCGCGTAAGACCCACGGTCATAACCCGTGCTGCCTCTGACGTCGGCGCCACGTCAGCCACCCTCAACATGGACTACACCCTGGGCGATTACAGCACGGTGAACGTACGCTTCGCCTATATGAAGGCTGCCGGTGCAGCCTGGTCTCATACCGCCTGGGTGGTAAGATCGGCAGACGGAACTCACTCCAGGACGGTTCCCGGTCTCGATTCCGGCACCCTCCACAGTTTCAGGGCCGAGCTCAGATGTGACTCCGTCCAGATACAGGGTAGCACTATGCAGTTCACTACGGAGAGAACACAGCTGGCAATCACCACCATCGTGCTTCCCGACGGCAATATGGGAGTACCCTACGAGACGAGCCTTCAAGCCGAGGGCGGTGTCTCGCCTTATACCTGGGAGATAGCCGAAGACATCTTGCCCGGTGGGTTGGGGCTTGACGGTGCAACCGGCACGATTTCAGGCACGCCTGCCGAATCCGGCGTCTTCGGCTTCACCATTGCTGTAATCGACAATGAGAGTCTCACAGCCACCCGGGTTCTGTCGATCGCCATAGTAGAGAGCGCAACGGTGTATCCCGACCAGCCAGGGCTCCAAGAAGGTCTCGCATCGATTGCCGAATCGCTCCAGATTGTCTATGTCTGGCGGCCAGCGACTCAGAGCTGGGACATGTACTGGCCGGACGCCGGCATCGACACCATCGGCACACTGGAGGCGGGACTCGGCTATTGGATCCTGGTGGACTCTTACTGCATTATGGAGTATGGCACGAGGAGCTGGGAACTCTTCGCCGGCTGGAACAACACCGCCTGGCTCCCCCAGTAGAAGAGCCAGCTGTAAAGGCCCTCTTCAGGCACTTCTACGTTGTTCGGTAGTCTACCGGTACGCGGCGGCTCGAACGCCTGGGTGGCAGATGCCGCAGCCTCGTGGCAATGAACCACCGGGGTGGTTACTGGAAGTATGAGCTTTCCCTGCGCAGCATATTGACCGACAGGCATTGTATCGTGTAATGTCTACAGATTAGAGAGCCAACAGGGCAAGAGCAGCCTCCCCGGGCACCCGTCCGGGCCGGGTTGTAACAGTTCCACAGGAGGGAGATTATGGTGTAAGGTGCGTTTCCGAGGATGGTAACACGATTTGCGATTCATCATATGTAAAGGAGGTAGATTATGATCAAGTGGCTGTATTCTAGAAGAGTAGCAGTCTGGGTAGCGGGGGTCTTGATTGTTGCGCTCTTGCTGGTGCCCGCGGGCATAGCACCCACGGTGGCCCAGGAGGATTATGACATCTGGACCAAGGATGAGATCCCGGAGCTTCTGACAAGGGGCACACCGGGCTTTGAGGATGACCATGCCGCAGAGCTTGTTCACCCGATTCAATGGGACCAGA
>PWUU01000058.1 GCA_003562475.1 Dehalococcoidia bacterium
CATCGGCCTGAGGCAGATCGATCTTGTTGACGGCCGGAATGATCACCAATCCCTGCTCTTGAGCCAGGCGCAGATTGGCCAGAGTTTGGGCCTGAATGCCCTGAGAGGCATCCACCAACAAGATGGCGCCTTCAACCGCCGCCAGGGCCCGAGAGACCTCATAGCTGAAATCGACGTGCCCGGGAGTGTCTATCAAATTAAGGATCCAGGAACCCTCTTCCGACCGATAGTTCATGCATACCGGATGCATTTTGATGGTTATCCCCTTTTCCTTCTCCAGGCTCATCCTGTCCAGGAATTGAGCCTGCATTTTATTGTCGGTCACCGTTTTGGTGATCTCCAAAAAACGATCGGCCAAGGTTGATTTGCCGTGGTCGACATGGCTGATGATGACAAAATTACGGATTGATTTGATCATTTCCTGAACTCGCGCTTCAAGGCGCTGAATATCTGGATCAGTTCATGCCGATTGATCCGATAACTGACCGTTAAATAACTGGCCGCCCCGATCAATAAGGCGATGGTCATCTGCCAAAGAACGCCCCACAACCTTTCCATGTCGACCCGATCGGCCATGTAATAAAGGGTGGCGTAAACAAAGAAGGCCATGACCAAGGAAGCCAGAACGGTCCGCAGAAAAGAGAAAAACAACTCTTTCAAGAAGGGCTGCGACCATCTTTTCCAAAGAACGGCCATCAGAACGATCAATTGGAAGATATTGGATATGGAAAAGGCCAACGGCAGGCCGATTATGCGAATGTCCGAGATGTTCTGTAAACGCATCAACGAGGCGGCCGCATCCCTGAACCAGCCCGGTTCGTTCAAAAGATTTATAAAAAGGAATATCAGGCAGACATTCAGCAGAACGGACGCCAGGACGACCCCGGCCGGGGTCTTGTTGTCCTGCATAGCGCTAAAGGTCCTCGAAACCAAAGTGACCAAGGCCTGGGCAAAAACCCCCAAACAGAACAAACCCAGGCAAGCGGCCGTTAGCCGGGTGTCCTCCCAGGTGAATTTTCCGGTTCCCAGGACGATCCTGACCAGTTGAGCCCGCAAAGCAAAGAACAGAACGCTGCCCGGAATGATCATGAAGGCGATCTGCCGAAAGCTGGAAGAAAAATCATTGATCAGGCGGTCTTTTTCCCGTCGAGCATAGGAAAGGGACATCACCGGGAAAATGGCCGCCGTAAAGGAAACGCCGATCAGGCGGGTCAATCCTTGACTGAAATCGCCGGCTAAATTGTAGACCGAGACGCTGCCGACCGCCAAGAAAGAGGCCACGGCCGTCACTATCAGTAAATTAGTTTGGTTGAGAATGACGGCCAAGGACCGAGGAGCGGCCAAGGAAAACAAACGTTTCATCCCCGGATGGCGCCAGGCAAAGGTTGGCGGCTGATGGGCTCGCAGCAGGAAAAATGAAGGCATCTGCACCAGAAGATGCAGAACCGCCCCGAGCACCATCCCCCAGGCCAAGCCGATCAAGCCGAACCAGGGAACGAAAACAATGATGCCGAATATCACCCCGACATTATGGAAGATAGGAGCCAAGGCGCTGGCCAAAAAGCGATCAAAACACTGAAGGGTCCCCGAAACGACCGTGCTTAAACCCAGCAACATCGGGGTCAACAGCATCACCCTCATCAGCCAAGCGATATCGCTCTGAACATCAGCCTCAAAACCGGGAGCGATCAATGAAACGATCGAAGGGGCGAAGATCACCAAAACGGATGACAGCAAGGCCAAAAACAAAGGAAGTTGGTTGAAAACGACCGAAAGGAATTGCCATCCTTCCTTTTCCGATCGCTGGCTGTATTCCCGAAAAAGCGGAACCACGGCCACCGAGATGGCCCCCATTATCAGAACGGTCGTAATGAAATCCGGAATTCGAAGAGCGGCAAAATAAATGTCCCTTTCGATCGGTATCAGACCGCCGGCAATCAGGCGATTGCGAACCAAGCCCAAAAGAGAACTGAACAGGGCCGACACGGCCAAAACAAAACCGGCCGACGTGGCGCTGTTGGTACGGTGGTTTAATATCTTGTTTATCATAACCGTATCAGCCTATTTTATCAGAATCCTCCAAACAAAAAAGCTTGGCCTGCGATAAGCCGAATTCTGTTTAGACGACCATCTATCTGGGCCGACTGTCGCCAGCCGGCTCAAGCGAGCTACCTGGAGAAAATTCTCCGATTTGCTCTTGCACCCGGTAAGGTTTTAGCCGTTTCACCTTCAGCTTTCGCTGAAGCTCTCCCCGAAGGGAGCCATTTCCTTTCGGAAAATGGCGTCTCTGCTCGCACCTCTGTTCAGGTCGAAACCCGAACGACGGCCGTTAGCCGCTACCTTTTTTTCCCTGATGGGAGGGTGTTCGGACTTTCCTCGCCGTCAAAGACGGCGCAGTCGTCTCGCAGGCCAAGCTCTTTAACTATATCTGTTAAATTGCCCTATGTCAAGCTAACACAATCGGCCTCCCTCTTGGTCCAAGGCTTGATTGACCAACCTGTCAGCTTCGGTGTTATCGTTTCGACTGACGGCCGTGAATTCAACTCGACCGAAATCAACTCTCAAGTTCCAC
>PWUU01000085.1 GCA_003562475.1 Dehalococcoidia bacterium
CCTCGTGCTTGCCCCTGGCTTCATTCATCAGCGGCTCCTTCACCTTCAGGATCACCGCCGCCTGGCTGTAGAGCGCCTCCACATCATCCACAATTTCGGCTCCCGCCGCACGATAGTCGGCATCCGTGAAGAAAGCTCCTTCCCCTGCCGTCGCCTCCACGACGATACGCATCCCCATCTTCGCGTATTTCTCACAGGTGCCCGGGATAGCCGCTACTCTCCTCTCGCCTGGAGTAAGCTCCTTCGGGATTCCCAGTATGATCTGTCCTGCAGACATGTCCTCCTCCTGTTCACACATCGTTACCGCTCAACCACGAGATTGCTTTGTGCTCTGCCATCGTCATGGATGCCGGGGCAACTGGCGATGCAGAGCCGGCGCAACCACGCGATAGACCTGGATCACGACCAACGAGTGGCAGTCCATAAGGTGCTGGAATTGCAGATCCGGAGAACCGGCCAGGAGTACCAACTGTGAGACCCGGACAAGAATCAAGCAAGGCGTCCCTCGATCACGTCACTCCTGCTCTGCAGCCACCGTCCCACTTCCCCGGGACAAACACGGCGAATCTCCTGCTGCCACAGGAGATTCGCGGTCGTAATCGCACCACACCTCAAATGTTACCCTCCGAGCAAGGCATCAGGAATTGAGCCTTCGGCGAGCATGGCATCAAGCGACGCCTCAAACGCCCCGACGGTCTCGTCGACATCCTCCTTGGTGTGTGCCGACGACATGACAAAATAGCCGCTACCTATTGCGGTCAGCAGAGACACACCGCGGTTCAGGAGATGGAAGACCAGCCTGTCTCGAACCGGACCGAACGTCGGATCGGTGATCTTCTTGACGTCTCGCGTCGGGGCCATCGAGACGTCTTCCGACTCAAATTCTATGGGGCCGAAGTACACGTGCATGATCGTTCGCCCGTACAGCCTGCCCTTGATACCCCGTGCCTTGAACACCTCGTTGCAACGCTGCCGGAGGTAGTTGCCCTGCGCCCTGGCAGCCTCCTGTGGAGCACCATCACGATAGACCTTGCACGCAGCAAGCCCGGCAGCAGCAACCGCTGCGTTCGCATTCCACGTGCCACTGTGTGAGATGCGCCTGTCCTTAGGAGCCCGGGGACTGAGCGCGTCCATGATGTCGGCGCGTCCAAGCACCGCTCCCACTGGCAAACCACCGCCGACGCACTTTCCAACAGTCGTGAGGTCCGGCTTGACTCCCTTGAGCGATTGCCACCCGCCCGGGGCATCGCGGAAGCCGGTGACCACCTCGTCGATCAGCCAGATGGTGCCATACTTTCTGGTCAGATCAGGAAGAGCATAGAGTAGTTCGTCGAAGATCGGCACCTGCCCGGCCATGTGAGCACCACCACCCTCCGTCATCAGGATAGCGTACTCCCCAGTGGCCAGCGCCGTCTCCGCCGCCTCCACATCATTGAACGGGATCACGTCTACGTTCTCGGCAGACACGCCCGGAAGGTCTTTGCGAACAAGCTCCTCGCCCCAGCCGTGGAAGTTCTCGTCCATTCGGAGAACCTTCTTCCTGCCGGTGAAGACGCGGCTGAGCCAGATTCCCATCATGTTCGCTTCCTGACCGCAGGTGCAGAACTCTACCCTTTCAGCAACCGGCATCATCTGCTGGATGAGAGTCGCCCACTCCACCACAAGCTGATGGTTGTCTCCGTAGAGAAGCCCCTTGGCAACCTGCTTTTCCAGGGCGTTCACAATGGCCGGGTGGCTATGCCCCAGTATGAGTGTACCATGGCCCATCACGTAGTCGATGTACTCATTTCCATCGACGTCCCATTTCCGTGAGCCTTTCGCGTGGGTTATGTAAGGTCTGAACGGGTCCATCACTCGCGCAGAGTGGGTCGCCCCATTCGCCGGAAACAGACGTGCTGCCTGCTCATGCAACTGCCGAGATTCTGTACGGTTCTTGACGTATTCCTCAACGAGCAAATCCTGTCCTGTCCGCATTTCCAGAAGACCTCCTCTACCTTTTCTAGTCTCAAAATCTCGACACACCCATTCTTTCTTGGTCACGCAGCAATGCATGCGAGCCAGTGCATAGTCGAGGGACGAGAACGAGTGCGCAGTGAATCAACTCGATCGCGAAACGAAGATGCCACGCAGTACGTATCAATGCGCTCAAAGACAGCATCCCTGCTGTGCCAATTCTCCGGTTGGCGTTAACCAACAACGACCTATCACACCATTACACCGGGCGTTTGTCAACCCCACGCCGCTCCTGAACGCCAATCTCGATGAACGTCCGCTACGGTGACTCAGCAACCAGCGCATACGCCGATTGCTTCCGAAAAGGTCATGCGCAGAAGCCGCAGTGACCATACCAACCCGTACTCGCTTCTGTCAATGTGCTCCACCCGCCGGCTACACTCCATAATCGCTGTGTCCGTTGTCGCTGCCTGATCTGTCGACCGGCTGGCCCGTGTTCGTGCACCTACCCCACAATTCCCATGGCCCTCGGCATGATGAGTCGAGGGAGCCAGAGAGAAAGGTCCGGCCAGAAAGTCGTCACCAGAAGGACCGGTACCGCGCCGAAGATCATGAAGGTCAGCGCCGGCTTGATCATCTCATCTATAGTGACGTTACCGACCCGACCCGCCAGGTAAAGGATAGGCGCCATCGGCGGAGTGACGTTACCGAGTCCAAGATTGACACCCAGAATCGCTGCGAAATGAACCGGGTGCACGCCCAGGTGCATCATCAAAGGGAAGAGCAACGGTGCTGCGAGCAAGGTGCCGGTAAAATCATCCACGATCATTCCCAAAATGACGAGGAATATATTCACTAATAGTAGTGTCAGGTAGTAGTTCTCGGTAACTCCGCTGACAAACCGAATCATATCCTGGGGGATATTCTGCATCGTCATTATGCGGCTTAGTATCAGCACGAAGATCACCATCAGCACCACCACGCCGGTGGTACATGCCTGAGTTGCAAAGACTTTCCCTATGTCGCGGAATTTCAGATCGCGGTGGATGAGCAATCCCACGAATATGGCCACCACAAGTGCGACTGCGGCTGCTTCAGTAGGGGTGAAGATACCACCATAGATACCGCCCAACAGAATTACAGGCATCGACAGCGCAAAGAAGCCGCGCCGGGTAGCTTTGCCAAGCTGCCTGGCCCGCGCTTTGAAGCCCACTGCAGGCAGCTTCCTGATGTTGCGGTTGTTTCTCACCATGAAGTAGTTGACCGTGCAGTAGATAATAATGGTGAGGATGCCGGGACCAATTCCGGCCAGAAAACACGCGGTGACCGAAGTCATGGTGATGAATCCATAGAGAATCATGGGCACACTCGGAGGAATCAGCTGACCCAGTACAGAGGAGACTGCCAGTAGACCGGTGGCATATCCCCGAGAGTACCCTCTCTTTTCCATCTCCGGGATGATCAGCCCACCCAGCGCGGCCACCGCAGCGGAGCAGGTGCCAGCGATAGCTCCAACTATCGCACAGCTCACGATGGCAACCATTCCCAGACCCCCCGTTATCCTCCCTACCAGGGCCTCAGCGACCGCAACGAGGCGTTCGGAAATGCCGCCGACTGTCATGAATCCGCCAAGCATGATGAAGAAGGGAAGTGAGAGGAGAGTGAGGGATTTCATCTTGTGGAACGCCACGGGCAGTTGAGCCCCGGCATCAAAGCCATAGACATAAATCAGGAAGACCACGCCTCCCATGAAAGCGAACGGAGCCGGGAGTCCCAGTATGAGAAGCCCGATCAGTATAAACAAGCACACGACGAGGCCCAGGTATGGTATGCCGAAGAGCGCAGAGTCCAACTTCACCTACCTCCCGTGGTTAAGGGTGGCTTGTGCCAGAAGAGCTGACGCGCAAGGTCGACTGTCTCCACTATGAAGTAGAGGCCTCCGAGAATGCCTGCGGACAGAAAGAAGGAAGAACGGGCATATATCAGCGGGTACCTCAGCGTAGCAGTCTGCGGGCCAAACCGCAGATCTTGCATGAAGAAGTTGAAGCCCCACCACAGAAACAACATGGCGAGACCCAGAGTGATCACAGAGGCGATGAACTTCACGGTCAGATGTCGCCGCGCATTCTTGATCGCAATGTCTACTATGCCCACCCTGATATGTGACCGTTCGTAGGCCGCATAGGCCGCACCGGTCATGTACATCCAGAAAGCGGGGGTTACCGCCACCTCTTCAACCCACAGAAGGGGGAGCTGAAACACGTAACGCAACCACACCTGCGCGAAGATAAGCAACACAAGGGGAATGGCGGCCACTACCATCAGGTATCGCATAAAAGATGGAAGCCAGCGATACACAAGGCTCTCGAGAAAAGACAGGTTATCCACTCTCCTCCTTCATCTAGCCGCTGAGGGAGCCTGCTGCCAGCTCCCTCAGCGGTGTTTCTGGCTGGTCTTTCCCGGACAGCTTATGTAATACGGGGGATGCCAAGCTCATCGCATAGCTCATCGAGGAACTCGGCACTGATGAGTGGCACCAATTCCGGCCACACATCCTCGCGAACAGCAGCGGCCATCGTCTCCCATTCCTCATCTGTGGGTATGAGTATGGTCCAGCCGTAGTCTTCAAGCATGTCCATGTAATTCTGGTCCATATGCGCGACGTTATGCAGTTGGATTTCCTGCTGTTCCTGCACAGCATCCAGGATTATGCCCTGGTCGGTTGGGTGGAGGCTGTGCCAGGCATCTTCATTCATAGCCCACCAGTTGGGCTCGATGTAGTCCTTGTAGTGGAGCCACACGCTGTTCACATCCCTGAACATCCACGCCTGCATCGTTCCACCACCCTGCTGTCCCTGAACAATACCTGTGGTGATCGCGCTGTAGACCTCGCCGAAGGGAATGGCCGCCACCATGTAGCCGAGCCTCTCGTACGTAAGCCGGCACGCCGTGAGCGCCATCACCCTGGTCTTCATGCCTTTCGGCACGTCGGGATCAAACGGTGCATTCGGGACATCGGTCAGGCTCGTTCCTCCAACTCCTGCCGAGAAGTACCCCAGAACCCGGTAGTTCAAGCCACGCGTGACCTCGTTAAGAAGCCGGTGGACCACGCCGCCCGGTCGGCACAGCGTTCTCTGGGCGTCGTAGTCGATGTAGAGGAACGGCATGTAGTAGCCGATCGCAATTCTCGAATCCCAGCTGTCGTCCAGGGCCTCACACATCATTTCTATATCGCCACGCTGGATCATCTCGTTTGTCAGGTCCCAGGCTCCAAGAGAGGCGTCAGGATAAACCGTAACATTCACACGACCCTCTGTCCGCTCTCCAATCTTCTCGGCCAGAACGAAGCACGCCTGCGCCAGATCGGTTTCTGAGCCAATGGCCGTGGTCATGCGCCAGCTGTAGTTGTAGGTCGGCTCCTCGTCTGGGGCCGGGGTCGGGCTAGGGGGCGGTGCCGGAGTACAACCGCTTACCAGCATGGCGCCCAGTGCCAGCGCGGTCACCAGTACAATTGTGGTGTGTCGTAGCATCGTCGTAACCTCCTTCTGCTTCGATCTGCATTTTCCCATTTCCGTGCATCACACGGCACACACCAGACAAGCGCTCATCTCACCTCCCTTACCATTCGTGCGGGACAAAGCCAGATATGAGCATGGTAGCCCGCGTCATGTCTCGACGACAACAGGACCCCTCTCAAGCCTCGTGCACCATCGCACCGCATCAAATGCCAGCTTCTTGCTTATCAGTTCACATGCCAAGGTAATTGACGTGGGCTATCGACCAATCGCCCATGCATGGCCGGGAACTCAGGATCGCGTTGCGCGGTCGTATTCGCATGTCGTGCTCGACCACGGTATAACTTTGACAATACCACCGTCTTATTCATCTCGTCAATAGGCAGGCTTCGCCGGCTCTACACTCAGGGGTCAGACGTCTTCGCTCAGAGCGACACGGTACGCATCCATTTCGGACGAAGATATCTGTCCGTCCTCCTGGTAGCACTTTCTTGCATCTTCCAGTATGCGCTCGATGTCGGTCTCCGCACCAGGAGGTAGCGGCGGTGGCGTGTGAGTCGCCAGTATCTCCTCAAGACGCTGCCGGGCGTAGTCCACACAACTCCTCTTGCCTGAACCAAGCCATTCCGGGTAGGTAAGGCTGTCGGCCACTTGTGGCACGTACTGTTCGTGTTTCCACCACTTCCTCGTATGCTGTCTGCCGAGAAAGTGACCGGGAATGGGTCCAACCTCCTCAATGAGATCGAGGGCAAGGGTCTCATCACTAACATCAATGCCCTCCAGGAACCGGCCGACCATCCCCGCTATATCGTCATCCAGGATTGCCTGTAGCGGATGGTGGCTAAGCTCTCCATATACGCCACCATGGAGCGGCCGTGAACTGCCTCCTGACAGGCCGGTGAACACGGCGCGGAGGGTCTTCTCATACGCGGACTGAAAATCCGGTCGCTTCGAACCAGGATAGCCATCCGCATTGTACGTGGGGATGCCATACCGTCGGAATATCTGATTGAAGGCGGCGATATGAAGGCATACTGCGATGTTGCCAAAAGCCGGTGCACCGGTTCGCATGTTCATGGGCATGGCGAAGTCAAGGACCATTACACGTGTACCCGGCCGAATGCACTGCACCAGCACGACTCCCGAGATGACCTCTACGAGATTGCTTACAAGGCTCCCGGCGAGCGTAGCCGGGGCAGATGCTCCCATAACCGGAGCCCCAACGATTCGAACAGCCATCCCCGCCTCAGTAAGACGAAATGCGGATGCGAGGGCGTCCTCGAAATACGTCAACGGGGAAGCTGCGGTACACGTGCCGATGATCTCAATGCCCAGCGCCTGCGCCATCTGGATGGCGAATCGCTCAGAGCCGTGGGAATGCCCAACGACCACTGCCTTGGACGAATAGCGGAGACGGGCTGCAAGACTCTCCAGCATTGCCATACAGGGTGGAACACCCGCGTAGCCAAAGTACGGAGTATACGTGGTGAAGAAGTGCAGTGTCGGAAGATAGTCGAGCACTCGCACCGCATCGTAGTACTCCCGCCTCGTGGCCGGCCGTGGTTCCCACGTGTCGAGGTCGACAGTGTGCTGACCGGGCGCAGGAGCGAAGTACAGGGTGTTCCCACCCATCATGAGGCTTCGGGCCGCGTCACGAGCACGCAGCGGGAAGCCGCTGGGTGCAAGCCTGATGCATTCCTCAACAATGGCCGGGGGCATGCGGACACGATGTTCTTCGTAGTCTACCGCGCATCCAGCTGCCTCAAGAACCTTGAGGGATGGCAGGTGTTCCATGCGCACGCCGGTTGTCCACAGAACTCTGAGCATACCTGTGTGGACGCTCTCGATGTCTTCATCGCTGAGGATATTCAGCGGGGGGAAGTGCCGAACGAACCCTCGAGTTCCCATTTGCGTTTGCTCCTCCCGGTGCGTGATGCAAAATCAGGTCCCTTTACGACTATAATATGAGCTGCTCGGCCGGGGCAAGGCACCCACTCTTCCAGGTTGGCGCAGGCAACCGGCAGAAGAAGTCACCGACGAAAATGCCGTGCCGAACACGGAATCAGCTCATACGTGTACTCTGGGCACCCGCTTCCCGATTCCCGTCACAACTTCGTAGTTGATCGTACCCAGAATGGAGGCCATTTCCTCGACGGGCAAGCCTTCGCCGAACAGAACGACCTCATCACCAGGCCGAACATCTGGCACAGCGGACACATCAATCATGCACATATCCATTGCCACGCGGCCAACGAGCGGAACCCGCCTGTTCTTCACGATCACCTCGGCCTTGTTGGATAGACTGCGGCGATATCCGTCTGCATAGCCCACCGCTATCGTGGCAACGGTGCTCATCTTATCAGCCACAAACGCTCTGCCATACCCGATGGGGGTGCCGGGGGGGATTACCTTCACCTGGCAGACCCGGCTGAGAAAACTCATGGCCGGTCGCAGACGCACACTATCACTGACGTCAGACGATGGATATAGCCCGTAGATCATGATTCCCGGCCTGACCATGTCGAAGTGAGCTTCCGGTAGATCGAGCACTGCAGCACTATTGGCCATGTGCCTTATAGGAACGTGGATGCCCGCAACGTTGAGAGCCTGAAACGTCTCCTCGAAGCGCCGGACCTGTGTCCGCGAGAAGTCCTTGTCACGCTCATCAGCACAGGAAAAGTGGCTGTAGACACCTTTCAGGTTGATGTTTGAGCAGGATTCCACGCTGCGTGCAAACTCCACCACGTCACCAGGAGCAAGTCCGATTCTCCCCATGCCGGTGTCTACCTTGATGTGCACGTCGGTCTTCACGGAGCGCTTTCGCGATTCCTGGTCGAGGGCGTCGAGGAGCTCGAGTGAGCACACAGTCTGCTCGAGCCCCGCTGCGACAGACTTCCACGCCTCGCGAGGCTGGATCAACCCGAATACCAGGATAGGACACGCAATCCCGGCAGCTCTCAGGTCCCGTCCTTCTTCTGGAATCGCAACTGCCAGGCAATCGGCCCCGCTCTCGAGAGCAGCCCGGCTAACTTCCAGCGCGCCGTGGCCATAGCCGTCGGCCTTCACGACCGCCATGAGCCGTCTCCGGGGTCCGATCCTGTCTCTAACCCCGGCAACGTTGTGCCTGATCGCACCCAGATCAACAACAGCCCTGGTCGCACGCACGTCTCCTGCTTCTTGTCGCTCACTGTCCGCCACTGATAGGGCCCCCTTCAATCATAGTACTTCGTCGCGTTCTATCTGGCGCTTCAAGCACGAGGCGCTGTTCAGCGCATAGTCTACCAGCCTCCCCCAACGACTGATAGATCCCGAATTCCCTCATCGTCGCGCGATCCCATCAACCCGGCTATACGGGGAACAGCATTCCAACCAACAATTGCGTCAGGATACCTCTGCCAACCCATCGGCTCTTGGCACATCTGGCTCACCTCGATTGTTGGAGATGTCTTTGCATCGGAATGGGAACTGCCTTATACCAGGAGGCGTGCGTCTAACTCTTCACTCCACCTGCACAGAAGATCCGCAACGTCCGTCCATTTCGGCATCACTATCATCACCTCAATGCTTTGTCCATTTTGCTTCCGATCACAATGCCAGAGCGGGTTCCGGTTTGCTCGTCGCTCCGTAAACCACTTCCCGGATGGGCACCGAAAGCAAGGCCGACGATGCATCTCATCGCCCCGTATAACTATCATGCACACGGGTCTCTGCAACGCGTGAATCGCGCTAAACGACAGTGGTGACCAGAGGAGACCATACTAACAGGATTGCTAGCAGGAGGTCCCAAGAGAGCTTAGGAACACCTTCCGGCGCCCCTAAGCATTACCGGATCGCTGCTCTGCTCATGAGTCAGGCTGGTGCGGAGGCACGGACAGCCGAAAGCATACTGCGGTTTCAACGAGATCTTCGCCTGTGCGTCTACAAAAACAACCAAGGGGTCTCTCAAGAGGCTCAACCAGTCGCACGTGGAGATCCTATCAGTCCCGATATCTATCACCAGCCTCTCAACTCAAGTGATCGGTTCCCGTAAACTTCGAGTCCTGTCCCTCCCCCACACCGTCATCTCTTGCGAACTGAACCTCACCCAATTATGCATCTACGGGTTCACCACAACACAAGTCGACAAGTTGACAGTCATGTCCGTTGTCAGTAGTCTACTGGCGACAGACAGTCGAGGAGGCTGACCTCATGTCAATACCAAGCGTCAGACCGAAGATTGGACTCTTGTTAGGTGACCCGGCAGGTATCGGCCCGGAACTCGTTGCGAAGCTTATCGCGTCCCGCGAGATAGGTCGCAAAGCTACAGTGGTTGTTATGGGCAGCAAAGAGTACTTCGACGCTGGCCAGCGCGTTGCAGGTACGAGCGTCACAATCGATACGCTCGACGACATTGGCACTACGGCTTCCGGCGGAAGCGTGTTCTGGATGGAACTCCCAGAGACGTACTTCGGTCCAGTGCCCATCGGTCGAGTGAACGAGAGCGCCGGCAAGAGTGTTCTCTCTTCACTACGCTATGCACTGAAACTGGCTCGGGCC
>PWUU01000035.1 GCA_003562475.1 Dehalococcoidia bacterium
TATCCGATAACGCCAACTACCGAGGTTCTTGAACGTATCGCCGTGCGGTTCCCCGAGGTTGGCGCGGTATTCACCCAGATGGAGGACGAGATAGCCTCCGTCTGTTCCTGTATTGGCGCGGTATGGGCGGGTGCAAAAGCCATGACCGTCACGTCGGGTCCAGGTTTCACCCTGATGCAAGAGGGAATCAGCCACGCCATAATGACAGAGGCTCCTCTGGTCTTGGTCGACGGCCAGCGCGCCGGACCGGGCACAGGACAGGTGTTGGTGGGTGGGGGTGATGTGATGCAGGCGCGTTGGGGAACACACGGTGGAATCCCTACCATTGCACTGGCTCCATGGTCGGTACAGGAAATGTACGATGGCACCGTACGCGCCTTCAACCTTGCGGAGCAATACAGGACCCCTGTGCTGGTGATGGCGGAGGCGGTGACGATGCATCTGCGCGAGGTAATTGAGGTTACCGCGGAGGTACTGCTCTATGAGCGTGAGAAGGCTGGCGGCATGCCGCCGTTTGGCTGCGATACGGAGGATGGAGTGCCTCCGATGCCCGGTTTCGGTGAAGGGGAGAAGCTACTTGTGACGGCATCGACACATGATGCGCGTGGTTTTCGGCGCACGGAGGACGCCACCACTCATCGAGTTCTAACCACGCGCCTATTCAACAAGATTGTGATGCACGTTTCTGAGATCGCACAGACGGAAGAATACTACCTCGACGACGCGGATATTGCGTTCGTCGCCTATGGGTTCACGGCTCGCGGTGCGATGGCTGCGGTAGAGGAGTTGCGACGCGAAGGGATTAGGGCAGGATTGTTGCGGCTGAGTACTCTCTGGCCTTTCCCCGAGGATGACGTGAGGCGTGTGTCACAGCGAGTGAAGACTATCGTCGTGCCCGAAATGAACCTCGGACAGATCATCCATGTAGTGGCGGGAGTTGCCTGCTGCCCGCTGGTACCGTATCAACAGATGGACGGTACAGCAATCTACCCGTCGTCGCTTGTTGAGGTGGTAAGGAGGGTGGTGGGATGACAGAAACGTGGAGAAGGTTCCTTCGGCCGGGCGTTGCCCTGCCGTTCTGTCCCGGATGCGGTCATCGCATCCTCCTCAGGCACCTGCTTACGGCCATCGATGAGATGCGACTTGACATAGATCGCATGTTGTTCGTGTCTGGTATTGGTTGTGGCGGATGGATCCCCAGTCCGTGCATCAATGCGGACACGCTGCATTGCCTGCATGGACGGGCAATACCGTTCGCAGTCGGGGCGAAGCTTGTGAATCCAGGGCTGACTACTCTGGTAGTGAGTGGCGATGGTGATCTTGCGGATATCGGCGGCAATCATCTCATTCATGCGGCTCGCCGTGACTATGACATAACAGTCATCTGTGCGAACAATTTGAACTATGGCATGACTGGCGGGCAGGTGTGCTCCACCACCCCGGTGGGAGCGATTACATACACGACGCCGCGGGGGAATACGTACAGGCCGTTTGACCTTTGCTCGCTCGTCCGCGCCGCAGGCGCAACGTTCGCCGCGCGCTATCTGGTGACGCAGGGTCCGGAACTGGTCGGGGCCATCAAGAAGGCAATTGCTACTACAGGGTTTGCGTTCGTGGACGCTCTCTCTCCGTGTCCCACCCAGTTTGGCAGGCAGAACCGGCTGGACGGTGTCAAAGCGGCGTATTCGTATGTTGAGTCCCTCACAATCTCGCGTGGAGCGCCAGTCGGCGCGGGTGATGATCGTGAGGATGGACTGCTGGCGACTGGTGAATTCACGGATGAGTAACACCAGGCAGATTTTGCTGTGCGGACTGGGAGGCCAGGGCGTCGTTCTTGCTGGCACGCTGCTTGGGGCCGCCGGATTTATCCAGGGGTTGCGCGTCTCGGGAACCAGTTCGTATGGCTCTGCTGCCCGTGGAGGACAGTGCCGGTCCGAGGTGATTCTATCGGACAATATGATCTCGTTTCCCCTGGTCACCCGGGCGGATGTGCTTATTGCATTCTCACAGTCGGCGTACGTGCGCTACCTGGCCTGGACTGCAACCCCGGACGGCCTGGTGTTCTACGATCCTTCGTCTGTGCAGCCCGAGATTGATGTGTTGCAGCGCCATATCAGTGTGCCGGCGATGGAGAGGGCAGAGGCGTCTCTCGGGACAACGGTGGGCGCAAACATTGTGATGCTGGCGGCGTGTGTGGCTGCTACTGGTCTGGTCAAACCCGAGGCGTTGGTTCGGGCAGTATCTGAGGGTTCCCCTGCGCGATTCCGCGATTTGAATTCGAGGGCACTTGAGCTGGGCTTCTCTCTTCTCGGGTGAATGTGAAGGACAGCACGTCGACCTGCAGGTCACCGTTCAACGATGCTAAAATCGTCCCAGGGGTTGAAATATGTCTGGACACTCGAAGTGGGCACAGATTAAGCGACAGAAAGGCGTTGCGGATGCCCGACGCGGCCAGATATTCACCAAACTCACGAGGGAGATAATGCTGGCGGTACGCACCGGTGGTGCGAATCCCGAGAGTAACTATCAGCTTCGTTTGGTGATGCAGAAGGCCAGGGACAGCAATATGCCTTCTGACAATATCGAGAGGGCCGTGAAGCGTGCCGCAGGCGAGGGCGAGGGCTCCAACCTGACCGAATTCGTGCTTGAAGGGTACGGTTCAAATGGTGTTGCCGTGTTAATTGAAGCTCTTTCAGACAACCGTAACAGGACCGTGCAGGAAGTGCGCAGTATACTCACGCGCTATGGTGGCAGCCTTGGAGAGGCAGGATGCGTATCATGGTTGTTCGACACGCGTGGCGTTATCACGATCGATGCGGCTGACACGAGCGCGGATGATATCGCGCTGCAGGCCATCGACGCCGGCGCTGAAGATGTGAGAACCGATGGCGACTACGTCGAGGTGCATACCGAGCCAGCGCTCATGGAAGAAGTACGGAAAGCGCTCGAACAGAGTTTCAACGTGACGTCTGCAGAGGTATCACGCATACCCAAGACGACTGTCATGCTGGACGACACGAAAGCCGGACAGATTATGGCCTTTCTTGACCAGTTGGATCAGCTCGATGACGTACAGAGGGTCTACTCGAACGCTGACTTCGCCGACTCTGCATTACGGGGGATGGGGCAGGCGTGACATGATGCGGGTGCTCGGGATAGATCCCGGTACCGTTTTTCTCGGGTATGGGGTTGTGGAAGGCCCCGCGAATACCCTGCTGGTAGAATGCGGTGTTCTTAAGGTATCCTCCAGGTTGCCCGTCGAACGAAGGCTGTGCGCCTTGTTCGAAGGAATCTGCAGCGCAGTAGAGCGGTTGCGGCCTGACGAGGTAGCCATTGAGGAGCCGTTTGTCGGCGTGAATGTGAAGTCCGCGTTTATGGTGGGTCGCGCGCAAGCCCTGGCGATACTGGCGGCCGCAAGGTCGGGTTTGCCGGTGTCGTACTACTCGCCGGCCGAGGTCAAACGCCAGGTGAGTGGTTACGGGCGAGGCGATAAGTCACAGGTGCGTGCTATGGTCATGCTGCAGCTGGGAGTGAAGGAGCTTGCCGGAGATGTGGACGCCACCGATGCACTGGCGGTCGCACTATGTCATCTGCACACGCGTAACGCGCAGCGTCGATTGGCGGCTGAACGCTGATGATCTCGTTTGTTGAGGGAGTGATCGAATCGAAAGGTCCTGACCACGTCATCCTGAACGTGGGTGGCATAGGATTTCTGGTGAAGACCTCGACACGAACTGCGGATGACCTCGGCGCGCCAGGCACGAGTGCTGTGCTCCACACGTGGTTTATGATTCGTGATGAGTCTGCGGTACTCTACGGTTTTGGGACCACGGAGGAACGTGAGGTATTTCTCGAACTCGTATCAGTGAGCGGCGTTGGCCCGCGAGTTGCTGTAGCGGTTCTGGGAACACTGCGTCCTGCGGAAGCAGCCGGTGCGATTGTGAGAGGTGATACGGCACTGTTGTCCCGCATTCCAGGGGTCGGCAAGAAGATCGCTGCGCGAGTGTGCGTAGAACTCGCTTCGAGGATGGATCGGTACGCGGAACTCGGAGTGTCACACGTCCACATGGGAGACACCGAGTTGGTTGAAGCGCTGACGGCGCTGGGGTATTCCATGCGCGAAGCGGTTGATGCCACGCGAACTGCCGGCGCAGACACGAGCATCCCTCTCGAGGATCGCCTTCGCAAGGCGCTGCGGGTACTTGCTACACGTTAATGAGTCCGTTCGCGGCAGAGCACAGCCGATACATCCGACTGCAAACCATTATGGACAAGACATTCCGCATTACGTCTGACATGCAGCCAACCGGTGACCAGCCTGCTGCAATCGACGGTCTGGTTGCCGGAATCGAACGTGGCTTTCATGAGCAGACGCTTCTCGGCGTGACGGGTAGCGGCAAGACGTTCACGATGGCGAACGTTATCGCCCGTGTGCAGCGTCCGACACTTGTAATCTGTCACAACAAGACGCTCGCTGCACAACTTGCCGCGGAGTTCAAGGAGTTCTTCCAGGAGAACGCGGTCGGCTACTTTGTGAGCTACTACGACTACTATCAGCCGGAAGCGTACATTCCGAGCACAGACACCTATATCGAGAAAGAGACCGACATCAATGAGGAGATTGACCGTCTGCGCCACGCGGCGACCAAGTCGCTGTTCGAGCGTCGTGATGTGGTCATAGTTGCATCGGTGTCCTGCATCTACTCGCTCGGCGCTCCCGAAGAGTACCACAGCTTCGCGTTGCCCGTGACACGGGGCAAGAGTATTGGTTTGCAGCGGCTGGTCCGCACTCTTGTTGGGATGCAGTACGAACGGAATGACATCGATCTCATGAGAGGGAGATTCCGTGTCAGGGGGGATACCCTGGAGTTATGCCCCGCCTATGAGGAGACTGCCGTGCGTGTCGAGTTCTGGGGAGATGAGATCGAACGCATTTCGGAATTGGACCCTGTCACCGGTGAGCTGCTGACTGACTTGGAGACAGTGGATATATACCCCGCCAAGCACTTCGTGACGCCCAGCGAGAAGCTTCAGGCGGCTATGGCAGATATCAGAGACGAGCTGCACCATCGGCTCGCGGAATTGCGGGCGGAAGGGAAGCTGCTGGAGGCACAACGCCTTGAGTCGCGGACTAACTACGATCTGGAGATGATGGCAGAGATTGGCTATTGCTCTGGAGTAGAGAACTACTCCCGACATCTGCAACGGAGAGAGGCAGGTAGCACGCCCTGGACGCTGCTTGATTACTTCCCGCCGGACTATCTCCTCTTCATCGACGAATCGCACATGACTCTTCCCCAGATAAGGGGCATGTATCATGGTGATCTTGCCAGGAAACAGGTGCTGGTAGATCATGGCTTTCGACTGCCGTCGGCACTTGATAATCGCCCACTACATTTCAACGAGTTTGCCGAGCGTATCAATCAGGTTATCTACGTGTCTGCGACGCCACGTCAGTATGAAATGACGAGAAGTGAGCAAGTATGCGAGCAACTGGTGCGACCGACCGGACTTGTCGAGCCGACGGTTGAAGTGAGGCCCACCGCAGGTCAAATAGACGACTTGATCGGAGAGATCAGAAAGCGAGTCGGAAAACGAGAACGATGCCTGGTGACAACCCTGACGAAGCGGATGGCGGAAGACCTAAGCGAGTATCTTGCAGAGATGGGTATCAAGACCCACCACATTCACTCCGAGGTGGATACTCTTGAACGTATCCATATCCTGAGGGATCTTCGACTCGGCACCTATGATGTGGTGGTGGGTATCAACCTTCTGAGGGAGGGGCTTGACCTTCCTGAGGTGAGCCTTGTAGCAATACTCGACGCCGATAGAGAAGGCTATCTGCGGTCGGCTGAGGCCCTGATTCAGACCATTGGGCGTGCCGCCCGCCATGTAAACGCGCACGCTCTGCTGTACGCTGATTCTGTGACTCAGTCGATGCGTAGTGCGATTGATGAGACGGGCAGAAGGCGTGCCGTGCAGGAAGAGTACAACAGGATGTATGGTGTCACCCCGCAGAGCGTGTCAAAAGCGATACGCGATATCGCCCAACAGGTAGAGAAAATCTCGGAACCCTTGCGGCAATATGGCGGGCGACCGGCGACGGCTCGAGAGCTCAACGTGTTGCTCAAACAGCTTGAGCGTGACATGAAACAGGCTGCGCAGGCGCTGGAGTTTGAGAGAGCAGCCCTTGTGCGAGACCGCATAGTTGAACTCCGTAAGGAATCGCAGGGGCTCTACATCAAAGAATAGCCGCCACGCATCTTTTCACGGTTTTTGGTTGCGCTCACCCTGCCGAATCGGCGTATCACCATGATAGACTGCGTGCATAAGATGTCGTATGCGACCTCTTCTATTCGGAATATGAAACAGATACAATTATTGGTTCGAAAGCCACGCGAGGTGTCAATAACGTGAAGATTGACGTTAGTGCCGGTGATATCACCACGACACAGGTAGACGGGATCATGGTGAGCCTGTGCGAAGACTCGGAACCGCTTGGTGTCTCCAGGTCTGCAGTGGTGGCGGTCGACAACCTGCTTGGTGGCGCCATCGGTGCGCTACTGGATGCCAAAGGGGTCAAGGGGAAGCCCAATGAGGTCACCCTGCTGCATTCGCTTGGTCGGTTGCCGGCAAGGCTCGTGGCGGTATGTGGCCTCGGACGGCAATCGGAAGTGACACTTGACCGGGTCCGTGACGCCACAGCTGAGGGATGCAGGGCCCTGCGTAGACTTGGCTGCCAGAGCATCGGCACAACAGTCCTCGGCTCGGGTTCTGTGGGTCTGGATGCCCGCGCGTGTGCCCAGGCCATAGCTGAAGGAGCGGTGCTGGGACTCTATATCTTCACGAAGTACAAGCCTCCTGAAGGCCCTGATGTAGAGCGCGTGCGCATAGTAGTACGCGACGTGTCTGATGTGGGAACACTGAGCCAGGCGGTCGACATCGGCGTGGTTCTTGCGGAGGCTACCAATTACGCGCGCGATATGGTGAATGAGCCTGCTAACTACATGACTCCTTCGCGTATGGCGCAGATGGCTCAGGATCTTGCTGCAACTCTTGATCTGCGTGCGACCGTGCTTGACAAGGATGACATGGTGTCGCTTGGCATGGGAGCTTTGCTCGGTGTGGCACAGGGTAGTGCGGAACCTCCGAAGTTCATCCGGCTGGATTATCAGGGCGATGGGGCTGAGGCGCACAGGACGGCGCTCATCGGCAAGGCCATCACTTTCGACTCGGGAGGCATATCGATTAAGCCGTCAGAAGGATTGGCCGAGATGAAGGACGATATGGCTGGAGGGGCTGCGGTAATCGCTGCTATGTCTGCGCTCGCGCGGCTTCAAACGAATGCTGCGGTAACCGCGCTGGTGCCTGCGACAGAGAACCTTCCAGGAGGACGTGCCTTCCGACCGGGCGATGTGCTGAAGTCTATGAGCGGCAAGACCATCGAAATCATGAGCACTGATGCGGAGGGCAGACTGGTGCTCGCCGATGCTATTACCTACGCCATTAACGAAGCAATGTCACCGTTAGTCGATGTGGCGACACTTACCGGCGCCTGCCGGGTTGCCCTTGGAACGTCCTATAGCGGTGTTTTCAGCAACAACGAAGACGTCGCGGCGCGGTTTCTTCGTGCTGCCACCGGCACGGGGGAGCGCATGTGGCGGATGCCGCTGGCGGACGAGTATCGGGAATTGAACAAGAGTCAGATCGCCGACATCAAGAACACAGGTAATCGTTATGGTGGTGCTATTACGGCAGCGCTGTTTATCTCAGAGTTTGCGGGAAGCACTCCGTGGCTCCACGCAGACATTGCAGGAACGGCTCATAGCACCAAGGACAGCGGTGTAGTGGTGAAGGGAGCCACCGGTGTGCCCGTGAGAACGCTCTGCGAGTTCGTGAGGAGTGAGTGACAGGTATTTCTGCCCGCTGTAACGGGAATTATTGCGCCGACAATAGCGCCAAAATGTAATGGCGAGTACATTCGAAGCAGCCAGCTTCCATTTCAGCCCACCACCCCAACTTGCCTGGGCGCGTAGGGTCTTGATCAAGCCGCACGCATCCATTCCGGCACCCTATCCTGTCACCACCAGCCCTGAACTCCTTGAGAACATCGTGTCCGGGGTCAGGCGTGTGACGGATGCTGAGATTCTGATTGCTGATGGCACGCGGAGCGGCGACCCGATATATCCTGTGTACGAGACGCTGAAGTACAGATTCAATCGTGTGTTGCTTCTCGACGTGAAAGACTCGATCTTCCTTGAACTTGAAAATCCATTGGTCGAGTTCTTCGCAACGCCGACGTTCTGGGTGCCGAATCTGGTGCTTCGCAGTGATTTCCTGATTAGCGTTGCTCCTTTCCACGTGGTGAACGGGAAGGGACGGTTCAGCATTGCGAACCTCCTTGGCTTGTTGCCGCTCAGCGCGAGGAAAGGGCATGAGGTACCCGAATACCAGGGATTGAAGGGGTTGGATGTAGAGAAGGTTCTCGCAGATCTGTATTTCACCGTACCGTTCGATCTGGCTGTGTTGGAAGCACAACAACGCCTTGACTACCAGGATGACCCTCTATCCGGGAGTTCAACCCACTACGGCAAGGTAGTCGTGGGCGAACCGTACGAAGTGGACACGGTGGCGTCCCGCCTGGTGGGCGAACAGCCTGAGCATCTTGCACTGATTGAGCGTGGACGGCAGACTCTGACCGAGACTGGCCCCTCTCAATAGCGTATCGTGAAGTCCGGGTAGCGCACGCTACTTTCCATCGGCTGTGCAGAGATCCCTGTCACGATAGCGCCACGCGGGCCCCTCTTCAGACGATCGAGAAACTCATTCAATTCCGGTTCTTGGCCGCAGGCGACCACCTCAACCTCATCGCCGTTGTCCATATTGCGAACGAATCCAGTTATGCCGAGGGCAGTCGCCTCTCTGACCGCAAAGTATCGATAACCGACGCCCTGCACGCGCCCACTTACAATCAATCGGAGTGCGATCATGAGAGAACCGTAAGCTCACGTATGCCTGTGCAAACCACAGTCCGGTCATTTTCGTAGTATGCAGTGGACGCGCCTACTCAGACTCCTCCTCTTCCTTGCGCCTCTTGCGTACCACTTCGGGAGGTGGTGGGGATGGGCTGGATTCTGCGATCAGCGGAGGTTTCTTCGCCCCTCTTCTTGGCTTCTTGGGCTCGCGTCGCTCAAAGTCTCGTCTGCCCATTGTCTAGTCCTCCTTCTGGCTGAGCTGTGACAGCGCGTGGCAGGCGGCGATCATCTCTGCTGCCTTACGATTGCGACCGGTACCGTGACCGAGGACGCGATCATTGACTAGCACCTCAGCGGTAAACGATTTCTCGTGATCGGGACCTTCAGTGCGTACAATCCGGTAGTGTGGTAGAGGACAGTCCCTTGATTGCAAATACTCCTGCAACATTGCCTTATAGTTGGGTGTTGTACCATGCAATGTGACGGCCTGGATATGAGCGTGGAAGTGGCGAAGCACAAAGGATTGAGCCGCATCATAACCTTGATCAAGGTATAGGGCACCCACGATTGCCTCAAGAGTATCAGCAAGGTTGCGGACTTTGTCCCGACCCCCACTCGCTGCCTCCCCCTTGCCAAGTCTCAAGAAGCTGCCCAACCCCAGACTTCGGGCGACTGTGGCCAGTGCCTCTCGTCGAACCAGTGCTGCACGCAATGCGGTGAGAGCGCCCTCGCCCGCCTCAGGCATTTGGCGGTACAGTGCCTCTGCGATTACTGCGCCAAGCACGGCGTCTCCAAGGAACTCGAGGCGCTCATTGCTGGCTGTCGTTGTGTTCTCCGATTCATGTACATGACTGCCATGTATTAGCGCGCGCTCAAGCAAAGCGCGATCACGAAATCGGACGCCCAGAATGTTCTCGATCTGCATAGTGTCAACAGTACACCCACTATCCCTTGTATTACCAGGATCCTCATCGGTGAGGATTCTTTGCAACGTGCTGGAAGGCTGTGTCCAATAGCCGTTCTGCGGTTTTCGGCGGGACGCCATCACGAGTAAGCTCGTCGATAACAAGCTGCCTGGCGGTCATAAGCTTCTCACCGACCACGCGCACACCATTATCGAGCGATGCGCTGAGATCGACATGCTCAGGCGTGAGCCGAGTATCCGCCCGAGTGGACTTGCCCGTCTTTCGGCGTATGCGCTCGAAGGCCTGATCCGATATCTCCACAGCGACGCCGCGGTTGAGGCCGCTCTGGACCAGGTGTTCTGCTAATTGGTCGCGCAATACCTTCGCCTCCTGTGTCACTACGCGGAGTGCGTCATCATAGGATGCTCCCTGATCTATGTGAAGGGTGGTCGGTCGAGCCTGATCACTTCGGCGTTCGCTTTCGCCTGTGCTCTGCGCCTTCAACGCGGTGTTAACGAGATTGGTGGCGAGATCACGGGCTAGCCCGTCGCGGGTGATTTCCCCGATCAGGTACTCGCGTGCAGCGGCGATCTTGCGTGTGACGATGGCGAGGATGTCCTCAAGCGATGAAGTGGGATCGATGCGCTCCCGGGGTAGAGCGACCGTGAAATCGTGGCTGGACTCGTGCAGACCGATGTCTGCTAGAGAGGTTCGTCCGATACGGGCTCGTAACGCATGGAATGCGACGTTGATTCGTGCCATCCGAGCCATGGCGTCAGGCGCTTCGGAGCGATCGGGATGGTATTTCTTGGCAAGCGCCCGATATGCGGCTACAACGACCTCCGGCTCAGCAGTTGGCGTCACCTGCAGTGTCTCGTAGTGATTCTCGTTCGTAGTTTGGGTCAACGGGCCACCTCACAGCGCAGACGTCTTACCAGCTGACGATACACTATGATACATTCCATATCGTTGTGTGGCTATACACTGCAGCAGGATATCAGCACTGATGGATGGCTCCCAAGCTCTTTGGTAGCCCGGTTGTGGGTATGGTATGCTAGTTGCCCGTTCAGGTGACTCGCGCTGGGGATTGGTCTAGCGGTAGGACGACTGACTCTGGATCAGTTAGGCCTGGTTCGAATCCAGGATCCCCAGCCAGTTCCGGCAGCTACTCGCGGAGAAAGATCACTAACCCCTGTCTTCGGCAGTTCTTCAGGCAGTTGGTGGCGGGTAGACGTCGCGTTCGGTCACAGCAATAGCGTCGGCGCACGGACACACATGGACCTCTCGACAATTCTTTACAGGGTGTGGATCGCGTACTCCGCCGGGTGGGGCCTGTGGGTGTCTGCCGGAATGTACGTTTGGTTCTGCATATGTCTGATGGTCATTGCGCGCAAGGGAAACACCAACCTCTGGTGGGCCGGTTGGATCCCGATCGTGAACCTTCACGTAGTGTGCGCCGCCGCGAAAGCGTCAAGGATCTGTTTCTGGCAACTGCTGATTGCAGCGGTGGCGCTATTCGCAGGCATTGTGCTATGGATGCCGTTGTGGATTCTCGTGTGGATGGTTCTTGGGGGAATTGTGTGGGTGGTCACGTGGGGCCGGATTTGCCACGACCGTGGCTATGCTCCAGCGCTTGGTGTGCTGGTTCTCGTGCCGGTGCTGAACCTCGTTCTGTTCGGACTTCTGGCGTTTGGTGACTAGCCAGGGCCACTTGCATGGCTGCCTGGAATCCACCCTCGTGTACCACGCCGGTTCGGAATAATACCTTTGAGACAGTTCTGTGGTCCAACCCGCCTGACAGCAACTCATGACGCATAGCGGATTGTGTGTGGCCTGACGACATCCGTCGGACGAATGGCAGGTTCCGCTGAATAGCGGTTCTATCGCGCCGCACGCATAGCTCGCGCACGGCCGAATCCCAGGAAGGTATAGACTCCTGGAGACACTCGCTGCAGACATGCAAACGGCCTTAACTGGTCTCCTGGACGACCAACCTCGATATCCCTGATCACCAGGTCACTGTCGAGGGCACCAGGAGTGTCGTAGACATCGGGCATCAACTCATCCCTGAGCATTACCCTGATGTCCTCCAGAGTAAACACACGTCGTCCTCTCGCAGCGAGTGCGAGGCTTGCGATGTATGGACCCCACTGGCGAAACGTATAGGTCTCATCGAACACCGCGCGTTCTTCGGGATCACTGATAAGCGTGTCTGCCAGGTGCTTCTTTACGTCGGCAATGGACGGTTCATCCTGAGGCTGTGAGCCGCCTGCCAGTTCCGGGATCGGCGTTGTGACAGTCCCCGACTGTGAGCTTCCGTTAGATTTCTTGCCCGCCGACCGTGATACTCCAAGCTCCCTGAGACGCTCCATGATCCAGAGGCGGGCGAGCATCTGAGGGGATTCGTCGAGGTCACGTGCGAGGACCCTGAGTTGCTCTGCTCGTGCAATTGGCAACTCGATCCGCAGCATTATCGAATCGGGCCCCGCCTCTCCTGGCTCACTTGCGCGTCCGGCAGTTGCCTTCCCCCCGGCACTGGAGGCCGACGCCATGCCGCCCACGCCCATGATACTCCTTAGCATGTATTCATCGACGTCCGGATCGCCGGGACCGGTGCGTCGCGCATGTCTCGGGTGTTGTGGCTGTCCGAAGAGCTCACCGTCATGGTGCTGAGGCGCATCGCCGATTGGCGACTGACGCGGTGAATGCCTCTTCTTGCCTCTGTCAAACATACTATGCCGCCGACGGGCAGTTGTCTTGTGCCACAAAATATAGCAGACAGCGCCTGGCATGCGCACGCTTGTAGTTGATCAATCGTGCTCGTCGTGCGCCTGTCTTCAGGTGAGATCAGTTCCAGCAATCTTGACGTGGTGGACAGTACCTCTCGCGAGGGAGGCAACTATTCCGATGAGACATGCGAAAGTGCAGAGCAAGAAGGTTGTCTGCATGGCGTCGACGAACAGGTGAACGGGAGTCGTGTCAACATCCGCTGTCCCGACCCTTGAGGCGATGAAGAGTGTGGCTATCCCCATGCTGGTGACCATCCCAACCTGACGGATCGTCGTCAGGATCGCCGACGCGACTCGGTATCGTTGGGTGTTGACTCATGTCATGACAGCATTCGTACTTGGTGAAGAAGAGACGCCCCCTCCGAGACCGAGGAGCGCGAGAGCGGCCATTAGCGATCCAATCGTGTAGGTACTCACATCGAGCGTGCGGATCGCTTTCTTCCATGCGCGTCGGCAATCCCGTCAAATGGAATGAGGAGCAGTGAACTCACAAGCAGGAATGATGTGGCAACCCAGGGCAGTTCTAGTGCAGTCATTTGCAGAGCGACGCCGATGGACGGCAAAGCGACGTTTACAGAGGACCCCAAGAATGGGAAGAGAAAGGCGGCGGCGCAGGTGACCAGTAGTACCGCCCGCCTGGTGCCATGAGAGGAGTCCGAATCAGTCACGGACGGCCATTATGCTCCAGTCGTGCGTGACTGTGATGCAAGTTGTTGCAAGAGAAACCGCAGCTCCATCGGCCAACTGCAGCATGACACCATTTGAACCATGGTGGTCGTCCTGTAAGAGCGCCAACACCGGCTCTCTTCCGGATGGGCGCAAAATCCGATCACTACTGTGTGGCAAAGGATCAGGATATTTGAGCTTCAATGCGTCAGGTGGGGTGAGAGGCAGCCTTATACTTCTGCCATGTCTCCATTATCGCCGCTGTGGGCACAACGCCTTCGCGCACTACGTCAACCGTGCTCCCCATAACACGAACGACAGTGGAAGGTTTCTTCTGTTGTGCTTCCCCTGCATCGAGGATGTAGTCAACAGCGGTTCCAAGCTGCTGCCGGACCTGTTCTGCGTTCACTGCAGGTGGCCTGCCCGTCAGATTCGCACTGGTTCCCGTGATGGGGCCGCCAAAGCGTCGGATGAGCCGAAGGCAAAAAGGATCATCCGGAACACGGACACCAACGCAGCCATCCTGAAGGAGTGCGTCGGCGAGAGGGACATTAGTGGGAAGGACCAGTGTAAGTCCTCCAGGCCAGCATAGCCCGGCGAGGTGAAGCGCGAATGGGTCGGGGTCGCTGACCACGCTCGTCACGGACGAAATATCGTCGATTAATACAGGCAACGGAGCGTCCTTTGGCCTTCCCTTGATCTCGTAGATCCGTTGTACCGCCTTATGGTTGTGAATGTCGGCACCAAGGCCGTAGACGGTGTCCGTGGGGAACGCGACAATTCCCCCTTCTGAGAGGACGCGAGCAGCCTCGCCTATCTGGCGATCATAGTTGCCTGCGACGAACATGCGTATCCATGTACAGCACTGCATCTTGCCGGTGAGTTTAGCAGAAGATTCTGGCGGGCCCAATCGGAGATTGTGTTGGAGAACCGGGCCCGGCGACCTTTCTCCGGTCCCCACTGCTGAGAGAGCGCCGTCTGACAGCGTCAGCATCCTTGCCAACGGAATGCATGCCGTGCAGAATTCCCGAGGGGGAGGGACGGATATGACGAAGCATGTGTCACTATCAGAGAATTTCGGCAGCCCGGAGAATTACGTATTCGACGCCAGGACTCCACCGGTGCTCACGGTGGCCGTTGGTGAGGAGTTCACGGCTGAGGTCCAGGATGCATATAACGGCATGCTGCGAGAAGATCCGACCAGGCTTCAACCTGCCGATCTTCCCGACTACACGGGGGTGCAGCCATTTCGGTACAACCCGGTTTGTGGACCCATCTATATCGAGGGAGTAGAGAAGGGAGATGCGCTGGCGGTGACTGTGCTGGAGATCAGCAACGTGTCGGATGGGTCCGTATCCACCGCACCTCGTGCGCACCACTTCGCCGGACTGCGAGGCTGGGAAGACACCGATGAGCCGTTTACGGGGATAGTGTCGAACGTCGCTGATATGGCTGAGTGGCATTATCGAGAACGTACGTTTCGGTGGCCAATGCGGCCATTCCTTGGGACAATCGCTACCGCCCCTGAGTACGAATCACTGTCGACATTTCCCACCAACTTCGGCAGTGTGATGGCGGCGGGCGGCAACCTTGACTGTTGCGCCATTTGCCCGGGAGCTACTGTATACCTGCAGGCGACGAATCGTGGAGGCCTGCTTTTTTTCGGCGACCTGCATGCGTCCCAGGGAGACGGAGAGTTGTGTGGAGCCGCGAATGAGGTGAGTGGCCGGGTGCGACTTGTATGTAACGTTATTAAACGTAAGTGGCTTCGCAATGTACGGGTTGAAAACAGCGAGTTTCTCATATCTGTCTATTCGTATCGTCCTGTGGAGGAAGCGTTCAGACAGGCGGTGCGCGACCTGATCCTTTGGCTTGAGAAGGACTACGGACTCACGAAGCGCGAAACGTATTTGGTCATGAGCATGTGTCCGGATTTTCGTCTACGTACTTACCAGATGAGTGCCGGACTTGGACGGCTCATGGCTACGGTGGGTGCGGAGTTTCCGAAATACTTGTTGTGAGGCGATAACGTAGTCCTCAATGCAGGTCGCGTTAGATAACGTGGCAGTGCGCGTATGGTAATATGAGGCATGAGGCGTAATCGGCCCATGCCTGGAGGCTGGCAGTTCGCCTGTCAGGCTTCGATGATCGTGTCGTTGTTTGCCCGTGGACGCAGGTACGAGTGACTCGATACAACACGTTGCCGATGTCCTGGTTAGCTGCCACTACGTGGTCTGCTTGACCGGTGCAGGGATGTCGGTGGAGAGCGGGATCCGGCCATTCAGGGGTCCGAATGGGATCTGGACGGAGTATGGCGAACCTCCGCTTGATGACTACCGCCGTTTCGTGACCGATCCTGTGGGATACTGGAAGGGTTTGCTTCATCCGGTCGGATACTATCGTGAGTTGTATGCGGCACTTGAAGGGGCTGAGCCTCATCAGGGCTATGTGGCTCTTACTGAGCTGGAACGAGTAGGCGTCCTGAAATACATCATTACGCAGAACATCGATGGTCTGCACCGGAAGGCTGGAAGTTCGAACGTCGCCGAAATCCATGGAAGCTACCTGATGTGCAGGTGTGTCTCCTGTGGCGAAAGATTTCGCAGGGAGGAGGTGGACGTCTCCTCTCTGCCGCCCCGGTGTTTTTCGTGTGGTGGTGTGATCAAGAGTGACGTGGTGGTCTTCGGTGAGCCCATTCCTGAAGATGTCGCCCGTACTTGTGTCGACCAGGCGGACCTTGCCGATTGCATGCTGCTTGTGGGCACTTCAGCATATGTCTATCCGGCGGCTAGTTTTCCGCGGCAGGTGAGTGCTGGTGGGGGAACTCTCGTTGAGATTGGGCCTCACCCGACCGAAATAACGGAGATGTGTGACGTTGTGGTGCGTGGCACCGCAGCTGAAGTGCTTCCGCAACTGGCTGATGCGGTGGCATCCCGCATGGATTACTGAAGAGTAGCTGAGAGGAAGTGGTGAAGCATGATACACAGGATTGAAGTGGCGTTCAGAGAAGGTCTGGTAGACCCGCGCGAGAACGAGGTGATGGCGGGAATACGAGACCTGGGGATCTCCGGTATCGAGCGGGTGTTTGTGACAGATGTGTACTGGCTGGAGGCTTCGCTCACCGAGGAGCAGTTGAGGGCAGTAGGTTCGACACTCCTGTCCGATCCGGTAGCACAGGTGTGCGGGTATGGTGACGAGCATGTACGAGGAACAGAACCTTGCTTGCGTGTGATCGAGGTCGGGTACAATCGCGGTGTCAGCGATCCGCTTGAGTACACGATCCTCAAGGGTGTGAAAGACATCGGCATCGATACCGTTTCACGGGCACGTAGCGGCATCCGCTACGTGCTTCAGGGGTCATGCACCAGTGAGGACATCGAGGTCATTACTCACAGAATCCTTCTCAATCCCGTTGTGCAGCACGTGGTTCAGCCCGGAGAGGATTTCTTTCCATCCGAGCCGACGTATCGGTTTGAGTTGCGCCATGTCCCTCTGCTTGACCAGAGCGACGTCGAGAGGGATCGCATTGCTTCCTCCTTTGGTTTTTCAAGGGACGAATTGAATGCAATATGTCGATACTTCGCGTCAATCGGCAGAGAGCCGACCGATGTAGAACTTGAGACGTTTTCGCAGACATGGTCAGAGCACTGTGTGCATAAGACGTTTAAGGCGAAGATAGTCTGCGATGATGAACCTATCGATAATCTGCTGCGCAGCACCATCATGCGCGCAACCCGTACGCTCAATCATGACTGGTGCCTCTCAGTGTTCGAGGATAACGCTGGTGTGATTGATTTCGATGGTGACCATGCCGTCTGTTTCAAGGTGGAGACTCACAACCATCCATCGGCGGTAGAGCCGTACGGCGGAGCGGCGACCGGGCTGGGAGGTGTTGTTCGGGATGTGCTTGGTACAGGCCTGGGTGCTCGCCCGATACTGAATACAGATGTGTTCTGCTTTGCCCCGCCAGACACGCCATACCGCTCTGTTCCGACGGGCGTACTACATCCGCGACGGGTGTTCAAAGGTGTAAGGGCGGGTGTGGCAGACTACGGTAACCGGCTGGGAATTCCTACGGTGAACGGGACGCTACGATTCGACCCCCGCTACTTGGGGAATCCACTCGTGTTCTGTGGAACTGCCGGCATCATGCCACGGTGGGCTGCGCGAATGGGCAAACAGGAGCCCGGCGATCTTGTGGTCCTTTTGGGCGGTCGTACAGGGCGCGATGGAATTCACGGCGTGACATTCGCCTCGGAAAAACTTGACGACACTTCTGCTGACAGCTCGCGAAGCGCGGTACAGATCGGCAACCCGATCGTCGAAAAGCAAATGATCGATGCACTTGTACAGGCGCGTGACAGGAGACTGTACCGGCGTATCACCGACTGCGGAGGCGGAGGTCTTTCGTCAGCTGTTGGGGAGATGGGCGCGTCGACCGGCGTCCGCGTGCACCTTGACCGGGTGCCACTTAAGTACGCCGGACTGTCGTATGACGAGATCTGGATTTCCGAGTCACAGGAACGGATGATCGTAGCAGTACCTCCCGAGAATCTTGAAGAGTTGCTGCAGGTGTGCGCAGGCGAGGGCGTAGAAGCCACCGTTATCGGTGAATTTACGACAAACCGGCGTCTTGAGTTGCTGTATGACGGCGTTGTGGTAGGCGACCTGGACATGGAATTCCTTCACAATGGAATTCCACAGCTCGAGCTCAGTGGCGCCAGGCCTCGCGAGGAGTGGGCAGGTGAGGATCCGTCGCCTGGTGAATCCTACTCCTCTGTGCTGTTGGGCTTGCTGTCGTCCCTCAACGTGTGCAGCAAAGAGTGGGTCATCCGGCAGTACGATCATGAGGTGCAGGGTACAAGCGTGCTGAAGCCGCTCGTGGGGCCGGCGGGAGATGGTCCGGGGGATGCAGCAGTTATCAGGCCTCTCCTCGACTCTGACCGGGGTCTTGCGGTTTCCAATGGAATCAATACACGCTATGGAGACATCGACCCGTACTGGATGGCGGCATCTGCCATCGATGAGGCGCTACGTCAGCTCGTAGCCGTCGGCGCAGGCCTCGAGAGGGTGGCTTTGCTCGATAACTTCTGCTGGGGTCGCGCCACAGAGCCTGAGAGCATGTGGGCACTCGTTCAGGCCTGTAAGGCGTGCTATGACATGTCACTCGCCTTTGAAGTGCCCTTCATCTCTGGAAAGGACAGCCTGAACAACTTCAGCGAATTCGAGGATCGGATCATCTGTATTCCACACACGTTGCTCATCTCGGCGATCGCGGTCGTTCCAGACGCCAATCAAGTCATCTCGATGGAGCTGAAAACGCCCGGCAACCTGCTCTACGTCGCAGGGAATACGTACGCGGAGCTTGCCGGGTCCGAGTATTGCGCGCTCCTCGGGGCTGGAGGCAGAAAGGTCCCCGAGGTCAGATTCGAGGAGGCTCGTGCGACGATGCATCGGCTGGCCGGCGCTATCGGTGGGGGGCTGGTCGTGTCATGTCACGACATGAGCGAAGGTGGTCTTGCAGTCGCGATGGCCGAGATGGCGTTTGCAGGAGGCCTTGGCGCCTCCGTCAACCTGTCCGCCCTACCTCTCGGCGAAGCGATCTCGCGAGATGACATAGTCCTGTTCTCGGAGTCGAATAGCCGTTTCGTCGTAGAGGTGCCAGTTGCGCAGGCACGACGTTTCGAGGAGTGGATGGCGGGCATCCCGTGCAAACAGGTCGGAACGGTCATACCTGATACGGATCTTCATATCCAGGGACTCGACGGCACTGTGGTGGTTTCCGTCCCGCTACACGAGTTGAAAGCTGCATGGAAACGACCGCTTGACTGGTAGAAACCATGAGGAAGCCGCGGGCACTCATTGTCAGGGCACCTGGCACGAACTGCGATCTTGAGACTGCGTATGCGTTGGATGTTGCCGGTGCAGCGACGTCCCTTGTGCATATCAACCGCATAAGCTCGGGCGAGATGTCACTGGCAGGCTTCTCGATCTTCGTGATACCGGGTGGGTTCAGCTACGGCGACGACCTTGGTGCCGGCAAGCTAATGGCGAGAGAGCTTGAGCGACGACTCCGTGACCAGGTTGCGGAGTTTGTAAGGCGTGGAGGGCTTGTACTGGGTATCTGCAATGGTTTTCAGGTGCTCGTGAGGGCCGGCTTGCTGCCCGTGCCATTCGGCGAGCGACAGCGAGTGAGTCTGATTCCAAATGCGTCCGGACGCTTCGAGTGCCGGTGGGTGCACCTGCGTTGCGCGCCCGGGAACCCGTGTGTCTTTACCCGTGATATTGCTGCTCTCGATCTGGGCGTTGCCCATGGGGAAGGAAGGCTGTATGTTCCTGGGCCGGTAGCCGATGACATTGTTCCTGTCCTGTACTATGCCACGCGTGATGGAAGCGAACCGGGATATCCAGCCAATCCAAATGGCTCATTTCGGAATATCGCCGGCATCTGTGATGCATCCGGGCGCATACTCGGCCTTATGCCACACCCGGAAAGATTTGTCCGTGCCTCACAGCATCCACAGTGGACCGCAAGAGGGGATAGAGGTGGAACCGGAGATGGGCTCTCGCTGTTTACGAACGCGGTTGACTACGCACGAAGCTTGTTCTAGGCCACACCGTCGCTCAGAGCTGGCCGATATCGACTAGCTGTTCGTACTCGATGAGGCCGCTTTCCGCGTTGTTTTCTACGTCGAATCCTGCTTCTACAGCGGCTGCCACAGGATTCAGACCGCCGAGCAGGATCATTCCCGCGCGGTTCATGCCGACGTCGATCTGACACACGGGCTCGCTGGTGTTGCCGAGAAGGAACACGGCGCTTATCCCGGCCGCCGCGAGCTCAGCAATACGCTTCTCCACCACCATGCGCGATGGTGCCAGTATCTCGCGGAAATTGGCGAGGATGCGTCCCGAGCCCGAGCGAGCCGCATCCCTCACCGTTGTCATGCGGGCGCGTATATACTGTTCTGAAGGGTCAAGGGAAGTGCCATCGTATTTGATAATTGCGACGAATCGCCGGGGAGTCCTGTTCTTCAACTCCAGGATTCCACCGAAACGGGATTCAATTGGGACTGAAGACTTGAGCAGAACACCATTCACGACGACTCCACATACGGTAGCCAGGCCGATCTTGCCCTTGGGGACTGCGCGATTGCCAATCTTCTCTTCCTCGTGAGCGACTGCTACCAGGCGGCTGACGCAAAGACCGCCATCAAATGCCAGGCGCATCTCGTGGAGCGCATCGCTAAAGTCACCGGCATGAAACAGCGACGTATTGATGGGCACAAGCCCCGTCTTGCGGACGGGATCGAACGTGGTCTGGAACGCGAGCAGCTGGAGCTTCTCAATGATGAAACCAACCTTCTCTGGTGCCAGCGCATGGCTCAGTTCTTCAAGCCCCTCCGAGGTAATGATTCTGCCGTCCCGCCTCATCGGCTCGGTATACCCTCGTTCGTCTGTCATTCGAAGGTGATATCGGACCGCCCGCTCGCTGAGGAATACCCCGTGACGCTCCAGTTCACGTGAGATGGCGATCGACCCGAGCGGTTTGGATGACTCCGAGAGAACCTTCAGAATGGCGATGGTCTTTCGTTCGGTGTCTCTATCCAGAGTTTGCACTGCTCAATCCTATCGCCGGATGGCGGATGTCGTTAAGCTGACGCTCTATTTGCCAAGTATACCGTGTCAGGCACCGATGCCCGATGTCCTGTATCCGTGCACTGGCAACATCGTGAGGAAATACTGATGGATGCGCAGGTCCGGGACGAACTCGGGATGGAAGCTTGTGGCAAGTATCCGGTCCTGACGACAGGCCACAATCATCTTGTTGGTCAGCCGTGATAGTACGCGCACGTCCACGCCACACGATTCTATGATTGGTGCTCGGATGAAGACACCCCGAAAGGTGGCCTCTGTGATGCCCTCAACAATAAGATTCTCTTCGAAGCTCTCCACCTGTCGGCCGAATCCGTTTCGGGTCACGGAAATATCAAGCAGGCCAAGTGGGGACATCTGGTGACTTGACACCCGTTTGGCAAGTACGACGGCTCCGGCGCAGGTGCCGAGTGTGGGGAGACCGTTGCTTATTGCATTGCACAGCGGTTGGCGAAGCTTGAACTCATCGATGAGCCTGAGGAACGTGGTTGACTCGCCTCCAGGAAAGATGATCCCGTCGATGCCGTCCAGGTCTTCAGGGAGACGAACCTCCCGTGCCGCAACACCGAGTTGTTTCAGGGCGGAGGCGTGTTCGACGAAAGACCCCTGAACAGCAATGATTCCGATCGTTGGCTCGCAACACGTCATCGGGCGGTCTCCAGGATGAACTTGCTCAGCCCCATCTGGATAGGGACTGGATACTGACCGGTCATACACGCAGTGCACAGAGTGCCTGCCTGGCGTTGCACCGCCTTGAGCAGCCCGTTGAGACTTATGTAGCCAAGGGAGTCTGCCTGCACATGCTCGCGTATCTCAGTTATCGTCATCCGAGCGGCGATAAGCTCTTCTTCAGTGGCCATGTCGACACCCAGGAAGCAAGGATGCTGTATGGGAGGCGCGCATATCCTCAAGTGTACCTCGCCGGCACCAGCGGCGCGCAATAGGGCAACTACGTGTGGTGTGGTAGTGCCGCGAACGATGCTGTCATCGAGCACGACAAGCCGTTTGCCAGCGATGGTACTCGTTAGAGGGTTGAACTTGAGCTGTACGCCGAGATCTCTCAGGTGCTGGTCCGGTGCTATGAAAGTGCGACCGATGTAGCGGTTCTTCAACAACCCTTCGCAATAGGGAATGCCGGACGCTTCTGCGAATCCAATGGCTGCCGGGATTGCTGAGTCCGGCACGCCTATTACCAGGTCTGCATCAATCGGATACTCGTCCCAGAGGCGGGCGCCCATACGCTGCCGTGTCTGGTAGACGAGCTGGCCCTCCACAACGCTGTCGGCGCGGGCAAGGTAGATATACTCGAAGACGCAGAAGGCATGGCGTTGGCCATCGCGCGTGTTCATGCACTGTATGTTGTCTGTGCTGAATGCAATGATCTCTCCAGGGCTGATGTCGCGTTCAAACCGGGCTCCCACATGGTCGAGGGCGCATGATTCAGAGGCTACCACGGGGCCTGAACCAATGTGGCCGAAGCAGAGAGGGCGAACACCATGCGGATCACGTACTGCGATGAGAGTGTCAGAGGTAAGCAACGTGAGGGAGTAGGCGCCGATGAGGCGGCGAGTGGCTGCGGCTACACGCTCGACCCAGCTTCGTCCCGCCGATGCGAGTATGAGATTTGCAATGACCTCTGAGTCTGTGGTGGTGCGGAACGAGAGACCCCTCTCCTCGAGTTCGTGCCGCAGCTGGACTGCGTTAACGATGTTGCCATTGTGTGCCAGTGCGAGCGCACCCTGGGGTCCTGATACCACTAGCGGCTGCGCATTGATGATGCTGTTGGACCCTGTCGTTGAGTAGCGGTTGTGGCCTATGCCTGAGAATCCGGTGAGACGTGACAGGGACTCCTCATCGAATACCTGGGAGACAAGCCCACTCCCTACGTGACGCTTCAGTTCGCGCCCATTTGAGACCACGATCCCGCTGCTCTCTTGGCCGCGATGCTGCAGTGCAAACAGGGCAAAGAATATAAGGCGTGCCACCTCCTCTGGTGGTGCGAACGTGCCGAAGACGGCACATCTGTCGCGCATCATGCCTTGGCTTACCTTAACGCTCACCGAACGGGCTGTCAATTCAGGTCGGCCTGCTCGAGTGTGTGTGCATCATATTGACGAACTGCTGGAATAGATAGGTGCTGTCCAGTGGCCCCGGGCTTCCCTCTGCGTGGTACTGGATGGAGATGAGGGGATAGTCACGATGTGTGAGCCCCTCAATAGTGCTGTCGTTCAAGTTCACGTGGCTTACTTCGACTCCGGTGGGGAGGGCAGTATGGTCTACGGCATACCCGTGGTTCTGCGTTGTGATGTACACACGCCCTGTGGCAGTATCACGTACCGGGTGGTTGCCACCATGGTGTCCAAACTTGAGCTTGAATGTCCGCGCGCCAAGTGCCCGCGCCACTACTTGGTGTCCAAGGCAGATGCCCATTAGGGGCACGGAGCCGAGCAAGTAACGCATCGTCTCCTCGAGATCGGCGAGATGAACGGGATCTCCGGGCCCCGGCGATATGAGAATGCCGTTCGGTGATAGTTCTTGTATGCGTCCGGCTCCGGTGCTGATAGGCACCACCGTAACACGACATCCTAGGCCTGTAAGGTGTCTTATGATGCTGTTCTTGACGCCGCAGTCCACGAGGACCACGTGTTGCGACTCCAGAGATGAAGTTGCAGATATGACTATTTCGTTCTCTGTACTCGCCTGGTGCGCGAGCGCCAACTCGCCGTATGCAGGCAGAGAGTGTAACTCGTGGAGCGCTTCCTCCGGCTTCATCTGTGAGGTCAGGAGTCCCATCATGACGCCTGCGGATCTCAGTTTGCGCGTCAGAGCACGGGTGTCGACTCCGGCAATTCCGGGGATGCCCTGCCGGGCGAGGTAAGTGTCGAGGTTCTCCACTGACTGAGAATGGCTGGGGGCCGCGCAATGCTCACGTACCACGAGGCCGCGTGCCTGGATGTGGGTCGACTCGTTGTCTACCTCGTTAATGCCGTAGTTGCCCACCAGAGGGTAGGTCAGTGTGAGCAGTTGCCCGGCAAAGGACGGATCCGTCAGCATTTCCTGGTAGCCTGCCATGCTGGTGTCGAACACCACCTCTCCGTAGGTCGTGGTGTCCGCTCCAAACGATTCACCTTCGTATGTGGTTCCGTCTGCGAGTACCAGGTATGCTCTCTTCGTCATCTTGTTATCTCCTCACGGGAGCATAATTGGGAGAGCCCGCCACATTACCCATGGAATCTGTTGGTAATCGGAAGGCGGCGGTCGCGTCCAAATGCGCGCGTCGTTATCTTGATGCCGGGTGGAGCCTGACGCCTCTTGTACTCGCTGCGATCGACAAGTCGAGCTGTGCGCTCGACGATCTCAGCGTCATAACCAAGTGCGATTATCTGGTCCACGCTACGGTCGTCCTCCACATAGAGCTTGAGGATGGGGTCAAGCATTTCATATGGTGGGAGGCTATCGCTGTCCTTCTGGTTAGCGCGCAGCTCGGCCGATGGTGGTCGGCAGATGACGGACTGTGGAATGACGGGCGTCCGGCCAAGCGAATTGCGGTGGTGCGCCAGATCGTAGACGAGCGTCTTAGGGACGTCCTTCAGTACAGCGAAACCGCCGGCCATGTCTCCGTACAGAGTTGTGTAGCCGGTCGCCATCTCACTCTTGTTTCCTGTCGTCAGCACGAGCCAGCGGAACTTGTTTGAGAACGACATCAGTATGGTGCCGCGTATCCGTGCCTGCAGGTTCTCTTCAGTCGAGTCAGGCTCCTTGCCGTCGAAAGAGGGCGATAGCATGTCGAGGAACGCGGTATAGGCTGGTTCCACGGGGATTGTGAGAAGGCGTATGCCAAGGTTCTTTGCAACGGTTTGCGCATCGGCAACACTCTGAGTCGCCGTGAATCTGGAGGGCATGCATACGGCGACCACGTTATCGGCCCCCAACGCATCGCAGGCGATGCACGCGACGAGGGACGAGTCTATGCCGCCAGAGAGGCCGATAACTACCTGGCTGAAACCGTTCTTCCAGACGTAGTCAGTGGTTCCAAGAACCAGCGCCCTGTACACCTCTTCACGGGGATCAATCGGCTGGACGGTACAGGCATCAAGCGCAGGCTTCTCGCTGCCGAGCGTCGTCGGTGACAGAGAGATCTCTGTTCCCTGCGGCGACTGCCTGAGAATGAAAGTCTCGGTCTTGCGCCAGCGCGGGTCGTGCAGACGTGCGCGGAACACCGATTCAACCTGGACATCGGCGAGGACAAGATCTTCTTGGAACGGTTTCGCGGCAGCGAGTACGGCGCCCTGTTCATCGACGATCATACTGTCTCCATCAAACACCAGCTCGTCCTGGCCGCCGACAAGGTTACACATGGCGAAGACACAGACGTTGTCTCTCGCTCGGGTCGCCAGCATCTGACGTCGACTATCTCCTTTTTCCCGGTTGTATGGTGAGGCGCTGAGGTTAAGGATGACCTCGGCGCCATGTGCGGCCTGCACACTGGCGGGTCCGCCCTCATACCAGATGTCTTCGCATATGGTGATGCCAATGCCAATGCCTCCGTAATCGAAGACAGGGCAGTGGTGACCGGCGCGATAGTAGCGGTTCTCATCAAAGACGCCGTAGTTGGGCAAGAAGACTTTGTGGTAGACACCCGCGATACGCCCTTCATGCAGTATGGCTGCTGCGTTGTACACGTCCGAGTCACTGTCGACGAAACCAACTACCACGAGTGGTCCATGTGTGTGGGCCGCAATGTGATGTAACGAGCACTGGTTCTCCCGGATGAATCGCGGACGAAGCAAGAGGTCCTCGGGTGGATAGCCGGATACCGCCAACTCGGGAAACAGGATGATGTCGGCACCTTTCTCAGCCGCGCGGTCTATGTACTCGATAATGCGCGCGGTATTGCCGTCCAGATCACCGACCGTGCTATTGATTTGGGCAAGCGCAACCCGGACAGAGAGTGCTGATTGTCTGCTTGGGTCACTCATTCGGTGCATCAAGTGAAACTCGCTAACTCTGACTCACCCGTACCCGCCCGTTGGTTGTATTGTAACAGGTCGACGAAGTGATGGCTTTCACCCGTGGATCGCGAATCAGGCCGCATTGCGATGGGATTCAGCGGCTGCTATAGTTTTTCCCATCTGGCGAACAAACAGCTGTGTGATTCCGGTCTTGCCGGTTGGGTTTCTCACGTGTTGTTTTCGGGACGCAGTGTATGGAGTCTTCGGGTTCAGCAGCCCGAGTCCACCAGGTACGATGAGAATCACTATTGAGCGGGTCGGAGTCCTGCTGTGATCACGTATGTGACGACCTGGAGAGCGATGCAGCTGTTGCATCCTGTGTGCCGGTGCAATCGCAATCGATAAGGAGCGTGGAGATTTGGAGAGCATCAACCCGTTTGACATTGTGAAGCAGCAAATAGACAAGTGTGCTGAGATAATGCACCTCGACCCAAGTGTGACGGCAATTCTCAAGTCGCCGGTGCGAGAGCTACACGTGTCGATGCCTGTACGTATGGATGACGGCTCAGTTCGAGTATTCCAGGGCTTCAGAGTTCACTACAACGACGCCAGGGGTATCACGAAGGGCGGAATACGTTTTCATCCGGACGAGACGATCGATACCGTACGAGCGCTCGCAGCGTGGATGGTGTGGAAGTGCGCTCTCGTTGATCTGCCTCTTGGCGGCGCGAAAGGTGGTGTGATCTGCAATCCCAAGGAGATGTCGGCTGGGGAGTTGGAACGGCTCAGCAGGGCGTATGTGCGAAGTGTGTTTCAGTTCATTGGCCCTGAGAAGGATGTGCCCGCGCCAGATGTGTACACCACGCCGCAGATCATGGCCTGGATGATGGATGAATATTCTGTCATCTCGCAGAAACCGCAGTTCGGCGTTATTACGGGCAAGCCAGTGTCCATCGGTGGTTCTGTCGGTCGTGGTGATGCGACAGCACGGGGTGGTATGTACTGTATTCGTGAGGCTGCGAAGGTTCTTGGCATTGACTTGAGCAAAGCCACAGTCGCTGTGTATGGATATGGCAACGCTGGTTACAATGCAGCACGTCTCTGCCGGGATCTGTTCGGTGCCAGAATTGTGGCGGTCTGTGACAGCAAGGGCGGCGCATTCTGTGAGACAGGAATCGACCCGGAGACTGCCTACCGCTGCAAGTCATCAACGAGCACGGTTTGTGGCGTGCGTGACACCGACCGTATCTCCTCTGATGAAATTCTCGAAATGGATGTAGATGTACTCATACCTGCTGCCATCGAGGGAGTCATCACCGGGAAGAATGCCGGAAAGGTCAGGGCTAGGATTGTTGCCGAGCTTGCCAACGGACCAACGACGCCTGAAGCGGATGACATACTTTTCCAGAATGGAATTCATGTTATCCCCGACTTTCTATGCAATGCCGGCGGTGTCACTGTCTCATACTTCGAAATGGTGCAGAACTTCTATCTGTATCCGTGGACCGAGGCGGATGTACATGAGCGTCTCGACAAGAAGATGACCTCCGCCTATCACTCAGTGGTGAACACGAGCCGCGAATACGAGATCAACATGCGGCAGGCGGCGTATGTCAGAGCAGTGGAGCGTGTTGTCGAAGTAATGAAGCTGCGCGGCTGGGTTTGATTCGTAGAGCGCCCAGGCGGCTGTGGCGCCTGACCGGTGGAGTCTCAGGTTGATTGTGGCAGCGTGATCCGGGGATTTCGGCCTGGAATCAACAGGGGGCCACCGGCCCCCTGTTCCAGTAGCAGTGCCGAAGCGGACGCTAGAACACGGGCAAGTACCGGTTCAACTCGAACTCGGTGACCTGGGCCTTGTACTCATCCCACTCAATCAGCTTGTTCTGTATGAACGCGTTGAACACGTGGTCGCCGAGGGCTTTTCGCACCAAATCGCTCTGCTGAGTAAGCTGAACTGCTTCGTAGAGCGTGGATGGTAGTGATCCAACACCACGCCGTGTCCTCTCCTCGAGGCTCATGACATACACGTTCTCTTCAATGGGATCGGGACACTCATAGCCTTTCTCGATGCCTTCAAGGCCGGCAGCAAGCATGACAGAGAATGCAAGATACGGGTTGCATGCAGGGTCTGGAGAGCGAAGCTCGATTCGTGTGGCGTCTTCCTTGCCGGGTTTGTAACCCGGTACCCTGATCAGGTCTGCTCTATTGCGTCGTGCCCATGACAGATACACAGGAGCCTCGTACCCCGGGACCAGACGCTTGTAAGAGTTGACGAGCTGATTGGTGATTGAGGTGAACTCAGGAGCATGCTTCAACAGGCCGGCGATATAGGATCGTGCTGTCTGCGAAAGACCGTACTGCCCGTCTGGATCAAAGAACGCGTTGTGGCCGTCTTTGAAAAGAGACTGGTGGGTATGCATGCCGTTGCCGTTAACGCCAAACACGGGCTTGGGCATGAATGTCGCGTGTACACCGCGGTCGAGAGCTATCTGTTTGACGACCAGCCGGTAGGTCATAACGCTGTCAGCCATGGTCAGGGCGTCGGTATAGCGCATGTCAATCTCGTGCTGGCTGGCAGCTACTTCATGGTGGGAGTATTCGACGCCGATGCCCATTGCTTCGAGCGTCAGAACCGTCTCTCGCCTGAGGTCTGTGGCCAGATCCAGTGGCGTCATGTCAAAATAACCACCCTCGTCGAGCGGCTCTGTCCCGTACTTGTCCTTGAAGTAGAAATACTCGAGTTCTGGTCCAACGTAGAACGTATATCCAAGCTCAGCTGCTCTCTGCAGATTTCGCTTGAGGACGAAACGTGGATCGCCCTCGAAGGGCGTGCCCTCGGGCAGCATTACGTCGCAGAACATCCTGGCAACTGAATGGTGTTCTCTGGGCCTCCATGGGAGCAACTGAAAAGTCTCTGGATCCGGTAGGGCCATCATGTCGCTCTCATCGATCCGGCAGAATCCTTCTATCGAAGAACCATCGAAACCCATTCCTTCCTCGAGTGCTCCCTCGAGCTCCTCGACCGTGATGGCGAAGCTCTTCAGCAAGCCAAGAATGTCTGTGAACCACAAACGGATGAACTTGACGTCGTGCTCTTTCGCCATCTTCAGTACGTATTCCCTGGCTTCGTCTCTCGTTTTCCTAGCCATTTTTCCTCCCTCGGTGCGTACCGTTCTCCAGCCACCTTGCTGAATGCGTGAAATTATGTGAGTACATTGTTTCAGCGGTGTTTCGCCAGTGTTGCGGCACGGTGAATTGCAGACAAAATGCGGACGGACTAGTCCTGCAATTCCTGCTGCAACAGCTCGCGGGTTATGGTGGGGTTGGCTCTGCCGCGAGTTAGCCTCATGACTTGCCCTGTAAGGAACGTAAGCGATTGAGTCTTACCCATGCGGAAGTCGGCAACCGCCCTGGGGTTCTCGGCGATTACCTGGCGTATTGCATCGCGGATCGCGTCGGAGCCACTGATTTGGCCGAGGTTCAACTCCTCGACGATCAACACAGGTGCTTTGCCTGTACGGTACATCTCTTGTAGCACCGTCTTGGCGGCAGGGCCGCCGAGAGTTCCCTGGTCGATCAGTTCGATAAGTGAAGAGAGTCCCTCAGGACTGATGAGGCAGTCGCAGATCTCTACTCCATCAGCGTTAATGAGGCGGCTTATGTCGCCGAGAAGCCAATTCGCGATAACGCGTGCTCTGTTGGGAGCGCATCGGGCGGCACACTGCTCGAAGAAGTCCGCCATCGGACGGGAGGAGACAAGCGTTGTCGCGTCCTGTGGTGCGATGCCGAACTCGGATATGAACCTGTGCCGACGGGCATCCGGCAGTTCGGGCATCCGCTCCTGGACCCCGGCTATCCATGAAGGGTCGAGTATGAGCGGAGGCACATCAGGCTCAGGGAAGTATCGATAATCTTCGGCATATTCCTTGGTGCGCTGCAGGACGGTGATGCCCTCGGCGTCAACCCAGCCACGTGTCTCCTGTCTGAGATTGCCTCCTGTGGCCAGTATCTCGGCCTGTCGTTTCTGCTCGTGCTTGAGGGCACGATAGACGCTCCGGAAGCTGTTCATGTTCTTGACTTCGATCTTGGCGCCGTAGCTGTCGGAGCCTGCGGGTCGGAGACTGATATTAGCGTCGCACCTGAAGCTCCCCTCTTCCATATTACCGGTTGAGACCCCGAGGTATCTCAAGAGATTTCGTAGCCGGACAAGATACTCACGAGCCTCCTCAGGTGATCGGATATCGGGTTCGCTTACTGTTTCCATGAGTGGCACCCCTGAGCGATTGATGTCAATGAGACTGTAGTCGCCCATATGGAAAGCTTTGGCGACGTCTTCCTCAAGGTGGACGCGCGTAACTCCAATGCGTTTGACCTGTCCGCCGATCTCTATGTCAATCCATCCGTTTCGACCGATGGGAGCGTCGTACTGAGATATCTGGTAACCCTTCATCAGATCAGGGTAGAAATAGTTCTTGCGGTCGAAACGCGTGTGGAGGGGTAACTCACAGTGCAGCGCAATCGCAGTCGTTATGACGCACTCGATCGCCTGGCGATTGGCGACCGGTAGCGTGCCGGGCATACCCATGCACACGGGACAGACACGTGAATTCGGAGGAGAATCCTGATAGTCGGCGGAACACCCGCAGAACATCTTGGTTCGTGTGAGCAATTGCGCGTGCACTTCCAATCCAATGATCGTCTCGTATCCATCCTGATAAGCCATTCATTCCTCCCGGGGGCAGGTTCCAATGGCCTGTGGTGGCGAACACACTCCCGCATAGTCCTGCGTCGCTGATGTTCGGATGAGCACACGATTCTCACGACGGTCGGAGTCACAGAACCAGTCGCTTCTCACTCGTCCCATGGACGCGGGAACCGGCATTCAACCAGCATGAGGTCGGAGGGAATAATACCACAGTACTACCATGGCAGTGTTTGTCGACGCTTGAATCTGTGATCGGAAAGGCGCATGGCTCATGCACAGGGCCGTGCGGCCTGTGACATTCTTCGGAAGCGCGTCCGTTACGCGGATTTCCGGAACCGGTAGCCGACATGACGTACGGTGTCGATGAACGTGTGATTGGCGTCGTCAAGTTTGCTGCGCAAGCGTCTCACGTGGACATCAACTGTCCTGTCACCACCGTAGTAGTCATATCCCCAGACCCTGTCGAGGAGCGTTTGACGTGTGTGCACCCTTCCTGGGGCATGCGCCAGGAACTTGAGGAGCTCGTACTCCTTGAAGGTCAGCTCAATGAGTCGCCCGGCAACGCTCACCTCGCACGTCGCGAGATTGATAACGAGGTCGCCCCGGCGAAGCAGGTCTCCGCTCTCAGGATAGAGTTCGAGGAGATGCCTCAATCTCGCGAGCAACTCGGCAACTGAGGCTCCACACACGAAGTAGTCATCAACTCCCACGGTGGGCCAGGCGGCTTCCAGAAGATCAGGGGTTATGATAGCCAGGAGCGGAGAGTGGGTCAGCGCCTTGATCCGTGGCGGCACGTGCATGAGGTCATCCGGTGAGGTGATAACCACAACTACGGCAGATGATGGGGGGAGGAGGAGTCCGTCGAGCTTCGCGCTGTATGCAGCACTCCAGACCTGGGCGGGCAGTGAGGTGAGGTCGGTCGACAGGTCTGGAAGAGGAGTTGGCTCCGGTTGTAGGAGCGCGAGGCGAGCAAGCGATGTGTAGCTCACGGTCTGTTCTTAGTAAGCGTAGAGTCTGCCGTATGGGCGCAGGTACAGAGGAAACAGCTTTACGAAATCTGCGTCGAGAATCTCGCTGGGCTCTGTGCCAAACTGGGCCGAGTACCGGGTAACGGCGTCTTCAAGAAGACGTCTCTCTGCCTCGTTCGGAGCGGCAACGCCTACCTCCCTTCCAAGCTGGTGGCTGTCGATCCGGCCACGAAGAAGGATGGCGCCGCCGTGCATTCCCGTCCCCACAAACCGTGCTCGAGACCAGCCGGAACCACGTTTGGTCAATCCTAACACGATGAGAGTCCCACCTGCCATGTACTCGCCAAGGAAGTCCTGTGCACCTCCGCCGATTACGATGATCGGGCCTTTCCCCTCATACTCCTTCATATGAATGCCTGCTCTGTAACCTGCACCGTCTCGCACAAGTATGGTGCCGCCCCTCGCTGCCAATCCAAGCGCATCACCTGCATGTCCGTGAATCACAATCTCCCCGTCGTTCATGGTGTTTCCGATGCCATCCTGGCCGTTTCCATGAACCAGGAGAGAGGGTCCATTCATGAAGGCTCCCAGGTCGTTTCCCGGTGTGCCGTGGATCTTAACGGTAACGTGTCCGTGCAGATTGGTGCCGATGTAGCGCTGGCCATTCACGTTGCGGATTGTGATATGGGTCGCACCTTCAGCCACGGCGCGGTTAAGGTCTCGGTTGAGATCGCGATACGTGAGACGGGATGCGTCGATCTCCATATGCCTCTCACTACTGTTGCAGCGTGTCATGTCAACTGCCGGCCATCTTCACGCCCAGAATGTCCAATTCTCTCTCGTTGAGTCCAACTGCTCTGAGATGCAGGCGGTTACCCCTCAGGCTTTCGATGGCGTTCACTCCCATACCGCCGAGCATGTCCTTAAGTTCAAGACTCCAACCTCTGACGAGATTGACGAGGCGCTGTGCGCCAATCTCCGGGTTGATGCGCCTGGTGAGTGCAGGATCAGTGGTGCAGATGCCCCACGTGCACTTGCCGGTGTGACACTGCTGACACACGTGGCAGCCGAGGGCAATAAGAGCAGCCGTGCCTATATTGACGGCATCTGCACCAAGCGCAATAGCCTTTGCAACGTCGCCACTGCAGCGAATACCTCCGGAGGCTACGAGCGAAGCCTGATTGCGTATACCTTCGTCGCGCAATCTCGTGTCAACTGCTGCGAGAGCCAGTTCGATGGGAATCCCCACGTTGTCGCGTATGGCTTTCGGCGCTGCCCCTGTGGCGCCGCGCAGCCCGTCGATCACGATGATGTCTGCTCCGGCGCGCACAATGCCACTCGCAATAGCTGCAGCGTTGTGTACCGCTGCGATCTTCACCGAGACCGGTTTCTCGTAGTTGGTTGCTTCTTTAATGGCGTAAATCAGCTGACGCAGGTCTTCGATCGAGTAGATGTCGTGGTGTGGTGCGGGTGAAAGTGCATCGGTACCCTTGGGGATCATCCGAGCTCTTGATATGTCATCGGTTACTTTCTCCGCGGGAAGATGGCCGCCTATGCCTGGCTTGGCCCCCTGGCCGATCTTGATCTCGACCACGCGGGCAGAACGAAGGTATTCTGTGTTCACACCGAAGCGACCGGATGCTACTTGAACGATTGTGTTGGGCGTGTATCTGAGGAGCGACGGATGCAGTCCGCCCTCGCCAGTGTTCCAGAGAGTACCCAGTTCTGTGGCAGCGCGTGCGAGAGATGTCTGCGCATTCAGGCTGATGGCGCCGTAGGACATCGCGGCAAACATAACGGGCGTCTCCAGCATCACTTGTGGAGCGAGTGTCGTGGTGAGGCGACCGGACTCATCGAGCTCCAGGCGATCGGGTTTCCGGCCGAGGAATGTCCTAAGCTCCATCGGTTCACGGAGCGGATCGATGGACGGATTTGTCACCTGGCTTGCGTTGAGCAGTAAGTGATCCCAGTAGATCCTGTGCTCCTTGTCATCTCCCATCCCGGTAAGCAGCATGCCGCCAGTCTCAGCCTGCCTGAGAATGTCCTCTATCACCTCCGGTCGCCAGTTGGCATTGGCTCTGTAATCGAGAGGATTGCGCCGAATGGTAAGCGCACTGGTCGGACAGAACACCACGCATCTGTGGCAGCTCACACAATCACCCTCGTGGGCTTTCACTGCGGCATCATCGTCGTCGAAGTAGTGGACACCAAAGCTGCACTGGTTGACGCAGACCTTGCACTGTATGCATCGTGCGGAGTCGCGATCGACCATGAACCTGGTTGGCAAGAAGCTTTTCATAACAGTATGCCTATCTCCGTATGCTGATCCCGCGCTCGGCGAGGAATTGTTTCGTGCGGGGGATGTCGCTTTCATTGTAGTGGAATATGCTTGCTGCGAGAACCGCATCCGCCTTGCCGTGAGCGAGCGCTCTGTAGAGGTCTTCGGGTGATCCGGCTCCACCGCTTGCAATGACAGGGATCGACACAGATGTTGCGATCGCATGTGTGAGGTCGATGTCGTAGCCGGAGCGATGCCCGTCGGCATCCATGCTTGTCAGAAGTATCTCGCCAGCTCCCAGAGTGGCTGCCTGCTTTGCCCATTCGATTGCACTCATCTGCGTAGACATGCTCCCGCCGTACGTGTGTACCTGCCAGCGCGGAGGCGAGCTGCCTGGAACGCGTTTGGCGTCTATTGCGACAACCACGCATTGACTGCCGAAGCGGACAGCAGCCCTGCTGATGAGGTCCGGACTGTAGACGGCTGCGGTGTTCACCGAGACCTTGTCTGCGCCACTCAGAAGTAGCTGGCGCATGTCTTCCACCGTGCGCAGGCCGCCGCCGACTGTGAGAGGAATGAAGACTGCGTCAGCCACGCGCTCTACGACAGTCATGATGGTCTTCCTATGCTCTCTGCTGGCACTGATGTCGAGAAAGACCAGTTCGTCCGCGCCTTCCTCGTAGTATCGTCTGGCAAGTTCGACAGGGTCGCCAGAGTCACGCAGGACTTCAAAGCTCTTCCCTTTGACGACGCGACCATCCTTCACATCGAGACAGGGAATTATTCGCTTAGTCAGCAACGCAGGACACCTCACTTGAAGGCCATTGCTCTTCCGAGGTCGGCACATGTCCAAGACGGGCAACAACCGGATGTCCACCAACTGGAATCCATGTGTCATCAAGATCAGGGCTGACAAATCGAATAGCAGACTCCTCTGATGAGAGGAACACTCTGGTTCCGTGCGAAGCCACGACCAGAGGTCTGAGGCGGATTCTGTCCGTGAGCCCGATCATCTCACCTCCTCGTGCAATGATAACGGTGAAAGGGCCGTTCAGCAGGAGTCCGCTATAGGTGATACGCAGCGCCTTCATGAGGTGCGCATTGGTCGCTTCCATAAGTAGTGCATCCGACCAGAATGGTGCTGCGAGGACACCGGCCGCAATTCCTATCGGAAGGCTGTGTCGCCGTACCAGTAAGTCGACCGCATAAGCGACCACTTCAGTGTCGGTCTGTAGCGTGCAGACGTATCCATACTGCTCAAGGGTGCGTTTGTTAATACCGTATGAAGAGATCTCTCCGTTGTGGACGACCGTCCAGTCGAGGAGGCTGAAGGGATGCGCCCCACCCCACCAGCCGGGTGTATTGGTAGGAAATCTCCCGTGGGCGGTCCACAAATACCCACTGTAGCGCTCCAATCTGAAGAAACGCGCGACATCGAAGGGATGCCCGACTCCTTTGAAGACACCCATGTTCTTCCCCGCCGAGAAGACCAGGCTGTCTGCAATGTGTGTGTTGATATACATGGTGCTGTCGGCAACATACTGCTCCTGGTCGGCGACCCCTAACCGATCGCTCCGGACGGAGGCGAAGTAACGTTGCATCATGGGGTGATTTGGAATGGCAGTTGGATCGGTCTCCATCGGCTCAGATTGCGCTATGGTGAACCATTCGGCCAACCATTCCTCGGTGTCTCGTTGCCCTTGCCGGCTGGTGTACATCACATGAAAGGCGTACTTGTCCTGGCGTTCCGGATAGAGTCCGTACGCCGCGAATCCACCGCCGAGTCCGTTATCTCTGTCCCGCATGAGGTCGATCGCACGGATCGCTACATCGGCAGGAATGGCCGCACCAGACGTGTCCATTACTCCGAAGATTGAACAACCGTCGATCACCTTGTCATCGCGATATCTGTTGTTTAGCTGTGTCGTATTATTCATGCAGGCACTTCCTGATTCATGCCCACCAATCTCTGTGATGCCCAATGTCGGCGGACAATCCCACGCCGGCGGCCGCTAGCTGATGGCCGTCAGTTCATTGCGCCATAGAGTCTCGGGCAGAAAGAGGAGTCCGAAATCTTCCTGTACGAGGATGTCCTTCCACCCTTCAACGTTCACCTTTCTCTTCAGCAGCAGGTGTAGCAGGCCGAATTTGGTCGTATCCCCCACTGCAACGATTCCGACCACGGTATCGTCACGAAAGATTACCTTCCTGTAGTATCCAGGACCTCTGGATGTAACATAATCATGTACGGCGGGATCGTATTCAACGATGCCGGCCGAGGCAACTGACACGCCGAAATAGGGTATGGCATTGAAGGTCGTGCCGCCACCGTAGACACGATGCTCGCCGGCCATTACGGCACCTGCCACTGAGCCGCTTGCAACGGCGTTTGGCCATATCGGAAGTACGGCATCTCGTCCTCGCGCCAGATCGTATGTCTGGCAAACATCCCCGCACGCGAACATGGAGGGTATCGACGTGCGCATCGAATTGTCGACTACGATACCTCGATCGATAGACACGATTCCCTGGGCGAGTTCAGTACGTGGCTTCACGCCCACAGCGAGGATTACCAGCTCGCAGGGAATCCTCGCATAGTTGCTCAATGTGACGCTCGAGACGGCATCTGATTGTGGGTGGTCGCCGTTGATTGACATTACACGTGTGTCTGTAATGATACGCACGCCTGAGGCGATGGCAGCCTGGTAGACTGCAGAGGATCCCTCGGGGTCCAGCACTGTGTTCAGAAGGCGAGGCTGCATTTCAACGATTGTGACGTCAACACCACGGGTTCGCAGTGCGTCTGCTGCACTCAGTCCGATGAACCCCCCGCCGATAACCACCGCACTGCGGACGAGAGGGAGGCGCCGTGATATCTCCTGTGCATCGTGGTAAGTGGCAAAAGTGAACACTCCTCGCCTGTTAATTCCACGGATCTCCGGGATGGTCGGAATACTTCCTGTTGCGATGAGCAGTTGATGCCAGGATACGCAAGACCCGTCATCAAGGGAGACGGTTCTCGCGTGCGGATCAATACGAATTGCGCGTGTGGCCAGCCGGAGATCGATACCTTGATCCTGGTAGAATGCTGTAGGAGCTTGCTGCATTGTAGCAACGGTCATGCCCAGGGAAATATGCCTGGCAATAAGTGGCCGAGAATACGCTGGATATCTCTCGTCCGAAAGCATCAGGATGCTGCCGGAGAAGTCGAATCTGCGGATTTCCCGAGCGGCAGCGAGTCCTCCCGCGGATGCGCCTATGATAACGTACTCGTAGGTAACCATGCGTGTATCCTTTCTCGCAGGCTTTCGCTACGCGGCCGCCAGTTTGAGGAAGTTCTCGTAGAGACGAAGTCCGTTGGCACCACTCTTCTCGGGATGAAACTGGGTTGCGGTGGTAAGGCCGTGCTGTATAGTACTGCAGAAGCGGGTTCCGTAGTGGGTTGTTGCAGCGATGATGGATGCATCGTGGGGTTCAGCTACGAAGCTGTGGACGAAATAGAAATAGGAGTCATCCGGGATGCCGTGGAACAGTGCGGACTTTCTTGTTTGGTAGACCTGGTTCCAGCCGATGTGTGGCACCTTACAGATGTTTGGTAGTCTGACCACCCGGCCCGGGAGTATGCCCAGACATGGTTGACCGGTTCCTTCATCCGAGTGCGTGAAGAGAATCTGCATTCCCATACATATGCCCAGAACTGGACGTTCTGCCGCGATCCAGGCTGCCACAACGTCCGACAGGCCGGTGCGTTGGAGATTTTTCATCGTGTCTGCCGCTGCACCGACCCCCGGCAGTATCATGGCGTGTGACGACTGGACATCGTGAGCGGATTTGATAACCACCGCGTCACAGCCGAGATGGCGCAAAGCGGACATAACACTTCGCAGATTTCCCGCACCGTAATCCACAATCGCTACCTTCATGGTGTCCCTGTTATCGATCAGTTGTTTATCGCCACTCTTACCGTGTGTGTTCGCGAAACGACATGGTGCTGAGATCCTTCTTTGACGTATACGTTCATTTGCTCGAGCACTTCGTAGTCACCGTTCTCCACCGAGGAGGAATCCCAGTGCAGAGGAAAATTCAAGGCTCTCTGATCTGATGCCCCCAGTTGTAGCCACGTATCCTGCCCGATCTTACGTATGAACCACTCGTTCATTATCTTAACGATCGGCCCGGACAATCCGATGGAGTCCAGCTCTCGTCGAAGAATTCCTTCGTCAACATCCTCCTTGAACAGTACCTTTCCGGACAGAATCCGTGATTCGTCTGGTATGGCGATGAAGTGTGGTCCCCAGCCTTTGCGCTCCATTGTTCTTCTCCTTCATCCTCTCGTTGTCTCCAGAACGAGGTGGCGTGTCGCAGTCGATAGGTAGTGTCACGAGCATCGTCTCTACCTCCTAGCCGTCGAGTACCGCCAGCGCCTCTTCTCTATACGCGTCCATTACGTAGGGGATACCTGTTACCATGGCACACTCTTCGGTAAGCGACATGAGATCATTGCGCGTGATTGTGGAGACGGTGAAGTTGCGGCTGCCTGCCATAATCTGTTGCAGTCCCACCTTCAGCTTCTGCACGTAACTGTAGATGCCGATGGCGCCCAGGGGAATCCTCTGCATCTCTTCCGCACCGACCAGTTGTTTCACCTCTTCATAACACACGAAGATCTCCTCTGGTGAGGAGCCGAACTGGCTGATCGTGTTTGGCAGCTTGCCCTCTAAGAGCCACTTCGCAATGTTCTTGCCGACCATCCCTGGAATCATCAATGCGCGCCCCATGCAGACTGCCTTTACGTATGGTGCTCCAAGGGCAAGAGCCTTGAATATGCCGTCCTCTGAGCTGAAGCCGCCTGCAAATGCGATATCGGGAACACGTTCACCTCTTGTCGTCAACCGTTGGCAGAACTCGTATGCTGCAGAGTGGAGGTAGAGGCTCGGAATACCCCATTCTTCCATCATGCGCCACGGACTCATACCGGTACCACCTGGCGCACCATCAATAGTGATGAGATCTAGATGGGCCTTTGAACCCCACTTGATAGCCATGGCCAGTTCGCGCAGACCATACGCCCCGGTCTTGAGCGTGATTCGCTTGAAGCCGACTTCGCGCAACTCCTGGACTGCCTGCAGGAATGCGTCCTCATCAATGAACCCGAGACGACTGTGTCGCTCGACTTCCTTGAGAGCACCACTATTGAAAGCCGATTGGCTTGTCGGGTCTGACGGGTCGGGCGTAACGATGTAACCTCGCTGCTGCAGTTGCAGGGCTCGGTCCAGCGATCCTACCTTGATCTCCCCTCCGATGCATTTCGCCCCCTGACCCCACTTGAGCTCGATCGCATCGAGTCCGTGCTTCCGGCGCACATACTCGGCCGCCCCGAGGCGTGCGTCCTCAACATTTATTTGCACAAGTATCTCGCCGTATCCGTTGTGGTACCGGCGATACGTTTCGATGCGGCGATCCATGTCGGGTGCATTGCAGACTCTGCCGTGTGCATCCAGCTCAAGATCCGGGTCAATACCGCAAACGTTCTCCCCACACACGAGTGTGATGCCGCTGATGGCAGCGCCTACCGCGAAGTGCTCCCAGTTTCTTCGTGCTATTTCCGTCGAGCCCAATGCGCCGGTGAAGACAGGCACCCGCATCGCGACCCTGGAATCCCAGCCATAGCTGGTCTCGGTATTCACCACAGGGAAGGTCGCTGTATCGGGGTTGCCTGCCACGCCTTCTGGTAACCCCTTTGCACCGAGGGCGTACCCCTGGATGTTCAAGTGGGAGTAGTCGACAGGATAGTCTTTGTCTGCTCCCGCTGTGATCTCGCCGAAAGGCCCTGGATAGATGAGCTCGCGGCCGCGGAACGCTGCCCTGAAAACTTCACAGTTGCCGGTGCAGCCGTCGATGCATCGCGAGCACAATCCGCTCATGGGCACGACATCCCGTGATCGAGTTGCAGTTCGTGTTGCGTCGTTTGCATTGGGTCGTCTCAGGTTCACTGCCGATCCTCCTCAGTAAGACTTGTGGCCGATGAGCTGCTGTGCGGGTAGTCGCCTGTGGCAGAGATAGCCGGCACCCGGATTCTCGGGTCGTCGGTCTGTTCGACCGCCATCAGTGCATCATTCGGGCAGATGCACACGCAACGCGGAACAGCACGGTCCAGGCACCCATCACACTTGACGGCGTTTCCTGTCTGTTCGTCTCTGCGTATGGCTCCGAGGGGACAAACGAGCATGCATGTTCCACACCCGATGCATCTTGTGGTGTCGATGAGCACGAGTCCAGTGACGGGATCGCGACCGATAGCTCCGGTAAGGCAGGCGTCGATGCACGCAGCATTGGAGCAATGCTGACAGCGAACGGATAGATACTGCGATCCTCTCTGCTCCACTCTGATACCTCCTGCAGGAGGCGCAAGGCGTGTCTTGAGCGCCTTCAACGGATCATCATTGCCGGCGTGGTGTGCCTCGCAAAACACGCGACACAGCCCGCAGCCTATACATAACTCATCGCGGACAAGCACTCTTCTCATGTTCATCCTCTCATCGATTGCAGTGTCCATCGTAGGCCACCGGCAACCGATGACCGCTACAATATAGCACCAGACAATGTCGTTGTCAAGAGGAAAAGCAGCCGGTCATAGTCCGAAATCGCTGCTCCTGATGACATTTGCACCGGCAATCACAGCGGAGCAAATTGCCGGTGCGAGAGTCTTTCATCGTGTCGAGGCCGCGAGGAGAGCCGTGTTACGTGTCATTGACAGCGGATAGATGCCTTTCTATAATGCGAATAGCTTCCGGCCACTAGTATGGCGAAATACATCTTCGTTACAGGCGGTGTTGTAAGCTCGGTTGGCAAGGGGATAACCGTCGCTTCCATCGGCACTCTTCTCAAATCTCGTGGTCTGAACGTCGCTGTTCAAAAACTCGACCCCTACCTGAACGTTGATCCCGGCACTATGTCGCCGTATCAGCATGGCGAGGTGTATGTAACCGACGACGGAGCCGAGACCGATCTGGATCTTGGTCACTACGAACGCTTCATCGGAGTGAATCTATCCGCTGAGGCGAACGCCACGAGTGGTCGGGTCTATAGCTCGGTGATTAGCAGTGAGCGTGAGGGCAGGTTTCTTGGTGGCACCATCCAGGTAGTGCCTCACGTTACCGATGAGATCAAGCGCATTATTGTTGGTTGCGCCGAGCACCTTGAGGCTGACGTACTGATCACCGAAATAGGCGGGACTGTAGGCGATATCGAAGGCCAGCCATTCATCGAAGCGATACGACAGATCCGCAAGGATGTCGGGCGCCAAAACGTCATGTACATCCATGTAACGTTTCTCCCATTCCTTAACTCGACTGGAGAGTTGAAGACCAAGCCGACCCAGCATAGTGTGCGTGAGCTGCGCAGCATGGGGATACAGCCGGATATCATCGTGTGTCGTAGCGACATCGAGATGCCGAACGAACTGCGGGGAAAGATCGCACTATTCTGTGACGTTCCGGCCGATGCAGTAATTCCACTCCCTACCGTTGAGAGTATCTACGAAGTGCCACTGGTCCTGGCGGGTGCCGGGATGGGGCGATTGGTTGGGGCCATCCTGGGACTGCCTGAAAGCGATGGTGATCTTTCGGTCTGGGAGGACCTTGTGGACCGGCTGCGCGGTGCAGAAGAAACTGTAGGGATCGCGCTCGTAGGAAAGTATGTCGAACTGGAAGACACCTATCTGTCTGTCAGGGAGGCCTTGAAGCACGCTGCACTGTTTCACGATAAGAAGCTCGACCTGTTCTGGGTGCACTCCGGGCAACTGACCCCGGAGAACGTCGGTTCCGAACTGTCCGCCGCTCAGGGTATTGTCGTGCCCGGCGGCTTTGGCATTCGTGGTATTGAGGGAATGATTGTCGCAGCGAGGTACGCACGCGAGAACAAGATCCCTTACTTTGGCCTGTGCCTTGGAATGCAGGTTATGGTAATTGAATTTGCGCGTGCCATGATGGGCTCTGAGTGCGTGAGCTCGACTGAGTTTTGGCCCGGTGTAGAGCATCCTGTCATCGACTTGCTTCCGGAACAACGGAGTATCGACCATCTGGGTGGGACGATGCGTCTCGGCAGCTATCCCTGCAGGCTGACGCCACATACCAGGGCTGCGTGTGCATACGGAGGCGACCTTATCTCCGAGCGGCATCGCCATCGGTTCGAGTTCAACAACGACTACCGGGAGATGCTGGCAGCCTGCGGTCTGGTTTTCAGCGGCCTATCGGAGGATGGACGTCTGGTGGAGATCGCGGAGGTCGGTGAGCATCCGTGGATGGTCGGATGCCAGTTTCATCCCGAGTTCAAATCCCGTCCTGACTGCCCGCACCCTCTGTTCCGCGAATTCGTGCGTGCTTCCATTCAGACTGTACCTCCGGGAAGCCAGGCCCATCTTCCTTTGTAGCTTGACGCCAGCTACTGCGACAGCATACACTTAGCTCGGTTTTTTCGGTGGCGCATTCGTCTAGCGGCCCAGGACACCTCCCTCTCAAGGAGGAGATCACCGGTTCGAATCCGGTATGCGCTACCATTCTTTTTGTGGGGTCTTCGTCACAATGACAACGCGCGTGTTCTCAGGATTTCGTCCCACCGGCCGTCAGCACATCGGCAATTACTTCGGCACTATCCGGAATTGTCTTCAATTGCAGGAGGAGTACGACTGCTTCTACTGCGTGGTTGATCTGCACGCTTTGACTACGCTTGACAACACGGTGACCCTGCAAGAGGACATCCACAACATGGTGCTTGATTGGCTTGCTGCCGGGATCGATCCCAATAAGTGCGTCGTTTTTGTGCAGTCGCATGTTCCTGAGGTGACCGAATTGCACATGCTGCTCAGCATGGTGACGCCACTAAGCTGGCTGCTCCGCGTACCTACGTTCAAGGAGAAGGTGCGCATGCATCCTCAAAACGTGAACTACGGACTCGTCGGTTACCCGGTGTTGATGACGTCAGACATCGCATTGTATAAGGGAGAAGTCGTCCCTGTGGGTGAGGATCAGTTGCCCCACCTTGAGTTGGCGCGTGAGATTGTACGGCGGTTCAATTCCATCTTCGGAGAAGTGTTTCCCGAGCCACAGGCTAAGTTGACCGAGTTCCCGATGATTATCGGCCTTGACGGCACGGAGAAGATGAGCAAGAGTGCAGACAACTACATCGAGATTGGGGCCGCGCCTGAGGACATACGAAAGAAGATAGGCATCGCCTTTACCGACCCAGCGCGCAAGTATCGCGGAGATCCCGGCCATCCTGAGATCTGCAATGTGTTCACCCTTCACAAGATGTTCACCTCCGGTCGCATTCTCGAGATCGAACGTGAGTGCCGCAACGCCGGCATCGGCTGCACCGACTGTAAGAAGATGCTGGCGGAATCGGTTATTGAGTACTTCGGTCCGTTCAGAGAACGACGGCTGGAGCTGGAATCGCGGCCTGAGTACGTGGATGAGGTGGTTCGTGATGGCGCCCGGAGAGCCTCGCGAATCGCCCGTGAGACGCTCTCAGAGGTCAAGGCGGCGATGAATCTGCTGCCCTAGCGATTCTTCCTCAACTCCAGTATCTTCCGGGCCGTTGCTGCCGCGGCAATGGCGCACACTCGCGGGCATCCGTCGGGATCGTGGCCACCTGCGTCATTGAACGCTTTGCGTTCCGCAGGGTCGGCGAATGCAAAGGCTCGACCGTACAGATGTGTCTGGATCTCCGGGCACAGAGTGGATTGAAGAGACTCGGGGATGTTGTAGTGCGCCCGGATTCCGTCCTTGAATGCGTCGACGATATCCTGCGCGTGCTCCATGGCCTGGTTGTAGTCATCTCTGTCGGGCATCCGGCTTCGTCCGCACTCGATGCCGAGTGCCATCAGAGCGCCGATAAGTGCACCGCACGTCTCGCCTCGCCTCGCGACACCCGCCGACAGGACGGTTCCTGCCTTGAACGAGTCTGTGTTGCCGATGCTGAGTGCTTCCTGGAGCGCGCCTAGAACCGCCTGGGAACAACCCCAGAACCGGCTCTCCATCTCCATCGCTCTTCGCGATGCCTGAGTGACTGCTTCCTCCTCCATGGTTCCTCCTAGTCTCGATGCTGCTCAAGATCGGATACGTCCGGTTTGCGCTGGAGGCAGATGTTCCCCTCTACAACGAAGGCTGTTTCAGGTGCCATTCCGAAATCTGTTGATACGCATGGCCAGCCTGGAACAGCAGGTCCTCTCTGAAGCTGCTCGCCATCAACTGCAGGCCTACGGGGAGTCCATCTGCGAACCCGCACGGAAGAGTCAGGGCGGGGATGCCCGCTATGTTTGCGGGGATGGTGAGAACGTCGCTTAGGTACATCTGCATCAGGTCATGGATCTTCGAACCTATTGGGAACGCCACCGTGGGCGATGTCGGCACAGCAAGCACGTCGCATTGCTCAAAGGCCTGGCGAAACTCCTCACGGATGATGTGCCGCACCTTCAGAGCCTTCATGTAGTAGGCGTCGTAGTAACCCGAGGACAGCGTGTGCGTCCCGAGCATTATCCTGCGCTTGACCTCGGGGCCGAACCCTTCGCCGCGTGTAGCCAGAACCGACTCTTCAGTAGTGGCAAGCTGGCGGGAGAATCCGTATCTCACTCCGTCGAAACGGGCCAGGTTGGCTGACGCCTCGGACGGCGCAATGATGTAGTATGCGGCAAGGGCGAACCTGGTCGATGGCAACGAGATGTCCCTCAGAACAATTGCCCCCATGTCCTCGAGCGAGTGTATCGCGTCCTCGATGGCGCGTCGGACCTCGGGTTGCAGCCCCTCGACGAAGTACTCCTGCGGTACGCCGATGCGGAGTCCTTTGACATCGCGGCCGAGGTAGGTGGTGTAGTCCGGAACGTCGATCGGAGCGGACGTCGAGTCCTTGTCGCACCGGCCTGCAATCACGTTCATAACCAGGGCACAGTCGTTAACATCCCTCGTCAACGGCCCGATCTGATCGAGTGAGCTCGCGAAGGCGACCGCACCATATCTGCTTACCCTGCCGTAGGTGGGCTTCATGCCTACCAGTCCACAGAAGGCGGCGGGTTGGCGGATGCTGCCGCCGGTGTCGGTTCCAAGCGCGAACAGTGCTTCTCCTGCCGCAAGGCCGGCCGCAGAACCACCACTGCTGCCGCCGGGAACACAGTCGAGGTTCCATGGGTTGTATGATGGATAGAAGGCCGAGTGTTCGGTCGACGAGCCCATGGCAAACTCATCCATATTGGTCTTGCCGATGAGCACTGATCCCTGTACGAACAATCGGTCGATGACGGTTGCGTTGTGTGGTGGCACGAAGGTCTCGAGCATCCTGGAAGCGCAGGTGGTCGGGACACCCCGGGTGCAGAGGAGATCCTTGGCGATGAAAGGGATGCCCGTCAGTGACTGCGCGTTGCCTTCGGCACGCATGCGGTCAGCGGCTGACGCCTGTTCCAGGGCGTTCTCCGCACACACGGTAATCATCGCCTTCACCTGTGGTTCCACGCTTTCCAGTCTCGTCAGGCATGCCTGGGTGAGCTCACGTGCGGATATCTCACGGGACTGCAGAAGTCTCTGCGCCTCATGGAGTGACAGTTGGTGCAACTGATCGCAACCCATTATGTGGTTCCTTTCATGTCCGGTTGCCGTATCGGATTACTCCAGGATAGGCGGCACTCTCAGACAGGAATCCTGCGTGGATGGGGCGTTGGCAAGGACTTCGTCGATGGTGAGCGACGGTTGTGGGGTGTCCTCCCGGAATACGTTCTGAAGCCGGCTGGCGTGGGCTGCGGCAGGCACGTCGTCGGTGTCGACTTCAGCAAGCGTCCGAAAGTGCTCCAGCACGATCGACAGATCATCCCGGAACTGCTCGACCTCCTCGTCGGTAACCCCGAGTCGTGCAAGCCATGCAATGTGGCGGACCTGTTCGTTAGAGAGCATCTGATGTAGCGGACTGCGGCATTGTAGCATCGCATCGTAACCCTCGCAATCCTTGCGAGAGCCGAGGTGCTACTCGTATAATCTGTTCTGTTTCGGCGTCCAGACCGTCGAAGTCACGAAAAGGAGTGCTGCTGTGGAATCATATTCACCTGAGAGGATACGCAACGTCGCTGTGGTCGGGCATTATGGATGTGGTAAGACGACGCTTGCCGAGGTAATGGCGTTCCATTCTGGAGCCACGAAACGGCTCGGCAGTGTTGATGAGGGCACCAGCGTGTCGGACTATGATCAGAGTGAGATTGACCGCCACATGAGCCTCAATCTTGCTGTACTGCCTCTCGAATGGAAGAAATGCAAGATCAACGTGCTGGATACCCCCGGTTATCTGGACTTTGCTGGCGAGGTGAAAGCGGCGCTACGCGTCTGTGACGGAGCGCTCATCGTGGTATGCGCCACTAACTCTGTGGAGGTGGGAACCGAACAGGTGTGGTCGTACACTCGCGAGTTCGAGCTTCCAGCCATGGTTGTGATTGGCAAGATGGATCGCGACAATGCTGATTTCTTCAAGACACTGGGCGACGTTCAGTCGCGACTCTCCAACCGCTGTGTGGCGGCGCAAATCCCGATTGGCTCGCAGGCCGAGTTTCGTGGCTACGTCGACCTTGTGACTATGCGGGCGCACGTCCAGGGGGTTGAGCAAGACGTGCCTGCCGAACTCAGTGAACAAGCGGCCGCCTTGCGAGAGAACCTCATCGAAGCAGTGGTTGAAGCTGATGACGAGCTCATGAGCAAGTACCTCGAGGGAGATGAACTGTCGACGGAAGAGGTGGCTGATGCGCTGCGTCGCGCCACCGCACAGGGTATTGCTGTTCCTGTGCTAGTGGCGTCCGCGGCACGGAATGTTGGAGTGGACACACTCATGAACATGATCTGTGCGACGTTGCCGTCACCTCAGGAGCGACAGGCGACCACATCGCAGATCGAAGCTTCAGCTGCAAGACCGGCGCTTGCGTTGGTCTTCAAGACCACTGCAGATCCGTTCACCGGGAAGGTCAGTTACTTCCGCGTGTACTCCGGCGAGATTGCCAGCAACTCGCAGCTCGTCAACCTCAACCGGGGTGCCACTGAACGCATAGGTCAACTGTTCTTGCCATTGGGGAAACAGCAGACCACCGTCAGCAAAGTTTCAACCGGCGATATCGGCGCGGTCGCCAAGCTCGGGGTCACGGGAACCGGCGATACACTGGGCATGAAGGATCAGGCACCATTGCCGGGTATTGTGTTCCCCAGGGCAACGTATAGCATGGCAGTTCACCCTGAGTCGAAGGGCGACCTCGATAAGATGAGCACTATCCTTCCTCGCATGATTGAAGAGGATCCGTCGCTGTTGTTGCGGCGCGATCCTGATACGGGCGAAAACCTGCTGTCCGGTGTGGGAGACACACACCTCGACGTTGTCAGGGACAAGATGAGCCGCAAATTCGGGGTGAAAGTTGTACTTACGCCGCCGGCGATTCCCTATAAGGAAACGATTACGGTTTCAACTAGGGCCGAGTACAAGCACAAGAAGCAGACCGGCGGTCATGGCCAGTACGGGCACGTGTTCCTTGAGTTGCAGCCTCTTCCGAAAGGGGGCGGCTTTGAGTACGAGACAAGAATTGTCGGTGGCGCTATACCGTCCAATTTCCTGCCGTCCGTTGAGAAGGGAGTGAACGAGGGCAGACAGGAGGGGGTACTCGGTGGCTTTCCCCTCGTTGATTTGAAAGTCATAGTCTACGATGGCACCTTTCACCCGGTTGACTCGTCCGACATTGCGTTCAAGATTGCGGCAGCGCAGGCGCTGAAGAAAGGCCTGCAGCAGGGTCAGCCTGTGCTGCTCGAGCCGATTATGAACCTCAACGTCAGGGTGCCTGAAAGCATGACTGGTGATGTCATTAGTGACTTGAATACGAAGCGAGGAAGGGTGCTGGGCATGAGCCCGGATGGTGGCTACAACGTTATATCCGCTCAGGCGCCCTATTCCGAACTGCTTCGGTATGCCATCGACCTCAGGTCAATGCTGCAGGGCCGTGGAGAATTCGAAATGGAGTTCAGTCACTACGAAGAAGTGCCTGCGCACCTTAGCCAGAAGATCGTGGCGCGGCAGTCGCAGAAGTCCGACTAGCCAGTAGTCACTGCTCGGGTATGCGAAGACGGCGCGGTTTACGGCCGCGCCGTCCTCTATAGTGTGCAGGTGCATTCGTGACTATTCCGCGAGCAACTCGCGAAGCCTTGATGTGAAGGCGGGAACCACCTCCTCGAACCTGCCAACAACCCCGTAGGTCGCCTCACGAAAGATGTTGGCCTCGGCGTCCTTGTTGATGGCGACGATCGTCTTTGCACCCGAGCAACCGGCTATGTGTTGACTTGCGCCGGAGATGGCGACCGCGACATAAAGCTCAGGAGCCACGATCTTGCCCGTGAGGCCTATGTGCATCGCCTCAGGTGCCCAACCGTTGTCGCACGCAGGGCGCGACGCACCGACAGCTCCATGCAGGACATCCGCCAGGTCCTTCAGTATGGTGGTGAAAGGCTCAGGTCCTCCAACTCCACGCCCACCGCTGACCACGACAGGCGCATCCTCGAGTTTGATTCCGACGACCTCCTCCTGTACCCGATCCTTGATCTGGAGTCGGGGAGGTGCGAGATCAACGCTCAATGCGACTGTACTTGGTGTGACGCCTGATGCGGGCTCTCCGGCTGACATCGCCTTGGGGCGAATGGTCGCGACCTGCGGGAGGGTTTCGGTAGTGAAATCCACCAGGGCGTTACCACCGTACACGGGCTTGGTCATCAGCAGCTTACCGGAATCGGTATCAACCTTTATGTCGATACAGTCGGTGGTCACCGCAGAACCGAGGCGAAAGGCCATGCGAGGGCCGAGTTCCCGTCCGAGGGGCGTATGTCCCATGAGAACCACCGCAGGCATTGCGGCAGCAACGGCCGCTGTCGCGACCGCGAGATGAGCTTCGACATCAAGGTCAGACCTGTCACCCAGTTGAGCGGTATAGACCGTCGCTGCTCCTCGTGCCGTCGCATCCTCAACTGCCGCAGCGGGTGCATCACCCGGAAGAACACAGCTTAGCTCCTGACCAAGGTCGGAGGCCAGCTTCCGTCCGCATTCCAGCAGTTCGCAGGTTGTACCTGCGAGCTTCGATCCCGCTACTTCTCCATATACCAAGACGCCTTTGTACTCTTGCATACTGTGACCTCCTACTGTCCGAGTGCTAGATGATCTTGGCTGTGCGAAGCCGATCAGCGAGATTGGCTCCAGCCTCGGTGGGCGATTCCCCCTCCACAATCTCGCAGCGGGCTTCCTTCACGGGCTGATACAGGCGCTGAAGTCTGAGACGCCGTGCTGCGCTGCCAACATTGGCCGGGTCGACCCCCAGATCGGCCGGTGTCCATACGGTCGGCTGTTTCTTTGCGGCGGACATAATACCTTTCAGTACCGCATAGCGCAGGTTGCCGAGCTCGCTCGTAACAGTCACGACCGCAGGCGTCTCTACCTCGACAACCTGAAAACCATCGAGTATGACCTGCTCAATCCGGAGGCCTCCGTCAATTGCCTCTACCTTCCGAGCCAGCGTCACGACCGGAATATTCAGCAGTTCTGCAAGTCCCAGGCCTACTTGTCCGGAATCCCAGTCCGAAGATTGACGACCACAGAAGATGACGTCGTATCCCTCAAGCTTGTTAACTGCCAGAGAGAGTGCGTATGCGGTGGTCCAGCTGTCGCTATCTTCGAATGCCGGGTCTTCAAGAAGCACCAATTCGTCGCCGCCAACTGCAAGTGCTTTCTTCACTACGTCACGCACCAGCTTGTTGCCAAGGCTCAGGACGGTAATCCTGCCGCCTGTCGAATCCTTCAAGCGTAGGGCTGCCTCCAGTGCAAACTCATCGTACTGACCGATAACCGGCTTGATATCAGGTGGTAGTGTCATCCTGCTGGTGGAGGCATCTATCTTGAAGGCAGTAGGTGGAGCCTCCGGATCCAGCGTCTGCTTGCAGCACACGACCATTCGTAATTCCGACATCTGAGGAACCTCCTTGAAAAACTGCTAGCCCTCGGGAGCGGAATCGTTGGCGGCGATTTCCAGCTGTGCGAGAGCGTGCGAAAGGCGCATGAGGCACCGGTCTCTTCCGAGTACCTCCATGGTATCAAATAGTGGCGGTGCAGCAGAGCGTCCGGTAGCTGCAACACGGAGGATGCTGAATACCTGTTTCGCGGTTAGTCCGGATTGATCGCAGACTGCACGAACGGCCCACTCCAGTGTCGATGCCTCCCAGTTGTCGATGTCTTCCAGCGTGGACAACACTCCACGAATAACCCCGATAGTCTGTGTGCGGTCGATCCCCTTCGCGACCAGACTTGTGGCAGGGTAGTCAACAGTGTCGAGGAAAAAGAAGTCGGTCAGTTTGCCCAACTCTGAGAGTATCCTGGTGCGTTCCTGAACAAGTGCGGCAATCTTGCGTACATATGCCTCGTCTAGCGGTCGTGGTACTGACGGCGGCAGGTCCCGTTCAAGAAAGGGGATAGCACGGCGGGCGAACTCTTCAACCGGCAGCGCACGTATGTAGACGCCATTCATCCAGTCGAGCTTTGGCTTGTTGAAGACGGCTGCAGTCTTGCCTACACGGTCAAGCGAGAAGTGGGCGATAAGCTGGTCGCGGGTGAACAACTCGGTCTTGTCGTCGAGAGCCCACCCAAGCAGCGCCAGGAAATTGAAGAGGGCCTCCGGCAGATAACCACCGTCGCGGTACTCGGTCACGGTAGTGGCGCCGTGGCGCTTCGACAGCTTGGCCTTGTCGGGTCCGAGGATCATAGGTAGATGAGCGAACGCGGGTGGCGACCAGCCAAATGCCGCGTAGAGCATGACGTGCAGAGGAGTACTCGATATCCACTCGTCCGCGCGCATAATGTGTGAGATACCCATGTAATGATCGTCTACAACGTTGGCAAGGTGGTACGTGGGATAGCCGTCTGACTTGAGCAGTACGTAGTCGTTTAGTGTCGCGTTACTGAAGGTGACCGGGCCGCGAATCAGGTCATTGAACGTAGTGTCACCCTTGCGGGGTGTCCTGAACCGGACAACCGACGGTGTTCCCGCGGCCAGGCAGGACGCCACTACGTTCGCATCCAGGTCGCGGCAACGACCATCGTATCTCGGTGGCAGTTGTCGCCGTGCCAGTTCCGCCCTCACCTGTTCCAGCCGGTGGGGCGAGCAGAAGCAGTGGTACGCAGCTTCTGTGCGGACAAGTGTGTCTGCGGCGTCAAGGTACAGAGACAGCCTGTCTGATTGGAATATCGGTCCCTCATCCCAATCGAGACCCAGCCACTCTAGTCCGTCCATTATCGATTCAACTGCGCCTTCTACACGGCGGGCTGTATCGGTGTCCTCAATCCTGAGGACGAACACACCGCCATGGTGTCGAGCGAATAACCAGTTGAATAGTGCGGTGCGTATATTACCTACGTGTGGATGGCCAGTGGGACTTGGCGCAAATCGTACTCTGACCGAATCTTGAGTATCAGTCACCATACGTGGTATTCCCGGAAGGCCGTGGTCCTGGCACTGTGAAATCACCCGGACGCATAGCGTGCAGTCGTCCCTATTTTGCGGAGAGGACTTTCTGCAGTCCCTTCAGTCGATCAAGGTGCTTCTTGAGCTTCTGCGCGAGTTGTTCGGCCCGCCGAAGGGCCATCTCAGTGTCTTCGAGCTCCGCCTGTATGGAGAACAGAAGGCGACTCTGTTGCTGGGCGAGATCTGCCTCATACGCTGCCAGATCATCATATCCCGCCTCGCCAAGGAGTTCTGCAAGCAGCTTGCTCTCGCGACGCTGCTGGTCGCCTGCGAGGCGGTCGAGAGATTCAAGATACTGTTTGCTATCCATATCGAATCTGCCGCACTATACCATTTCGTACATCGACGGGCAAGGCTACCACTCAGTAGTGTTACGCAACTGTGACAGGACAGCGACAAGGTCCTCGGGCAAAGGAGAGGTAAAGAGGCACTCGTGATTCGATTGTGGCGGTGTCAGTGTGAGGGAAGCTGCGTGAAGAAAGTGCCGTTGCAGTGACGGCTCGAGGGTACGCCAGGCAGAACGTTGGCCGTACGTGCGGTCGCCGGCAATGGGGTGCCCTGTGGAGGCAAGGTGCACCCTGATCTGGTGAGTCCGTCCCGTTATCGGCTGTGCTTCGAGCAGTGTGAACTCGCGGAATCTCTCGAGCGGGGAATAGGCGGTGCGTGCAGGTTTACCTGAAGACACCACTGCCATTCGCTTTCTGTGAATCGGATGCCGTGCGATCGGGGCGTCGATGTTTCCAGGCCCTTCTATATGCCCCACTACCAGCGCGACGTACATCTTGCGCACTGCGCCGCGCTTGAACTGCGCAACCAGCCATTCCCTGGCTTCATCGTGTCGAGCCACCGCCATGATACCGGAAGTGTCCTTGTCCAGTCTGTGCACAAGGCCCGGTCGCAACACGTCACCGCAACTGATGTCTGGGTAGCGTGCGAGGAGCGCGTTGACCAGCGTGTGTTCATGGTGCCCCGGCGCAGGATGCACCACCATTCCTGCCGGCTTGTCGATGACGACCATGTGAGCGTCTTCGTAGATGATGTTCAGGGGAAGCTGTTCCGGGCAGGGTGGGCCGGGATCCTCAGGGATGGTGACGAGTATTGAGTCGCCGGTGCTAACAGGTTCCCCCGGTTTGCACGGGATGTTGTTTACAAGGACCCTCCCGTCTCGGATCAGCCGCCGTGCGCGAGACCGTGTTCCGATACCGGGCTGTTGCGCAAGAAACACGTCGAGGCGGTCACATGACCGGCCAGCGATGACTCTCAGTTGTCGGCCGACAGTCTCACATCCCACTACTATGGGCACTCCTGGATGTACCATGGCGATACATGATCAAAACGAGCAGTATGGTTCCAACGACGATACATGCGTCGGCAACATTGAAAGCGGGCCAGCGGATGCCTGGCAATACCTCGACGTCGACGAAATCGGTTACTGCAGAAAACGCAATGCGATCGATGAGGTTACCAATCGCACCACCAGCAACAAGGGCGATGGTCACGGTCTCAAGAGTCGTTGGCCTGTAGTTATTGTGGACTGCAAGGTGACGGAGGATGATGGGGATCAGTGCAAGTACGATGATCGATGCGATGGTCGGCACGAGGACGTAGCCTTGCCCGAAACCGAATACCAAGCCGGTGTTCTGGACGTGCGTGAAATAGATTGGTCCGGCGACGTGCACTGACTCACCAACTGCGAGCATATCCCTGATCGAGTTCTTGCTCAACTGATCTACGAGGATGGAGCACGCCAGCACGGCCGCGCCTGTGATGAACTGGGTCCTATGAAGCACCAGCGACACTCTTCAGCTGCTGGGCCTTACAGCGCATGCAAAGAGAGGCTTGCGGCCTGGCTTCGAGCCTGTCCGGTTCTATATCGTTACCACAAAGCTCACACTTGCCGTAGGTCCCTGCATCGAACTTCGTGAGGGCGTGAGTGAGGTCCGCCAGGCTTTCTCGAAGCCGTCGCTCCATGGCGAGTCGCTTCTCGAGCTCGAAAGCCTCTGTCGCCTCCTCTTCCCGCTTGCCAAACGGGCTTCCTTCTCGGGACTCTTCTGCGCTCTGAGTGTCTGCCCTAAGCAACTCGAGTCGCTCGAGCACCTGTGCCCTGTCATGTTCAAGCTTTGCGCGCAGCTGTTCGATAGTAGCCATCTTGGTCTGTCCTCACCTTCTGACCGTTACCCTGTATTGTACTCAACCCGGGCTTGAATACCAAGAAGGATGCAAGACACCCTCAGATTATGTATGGTTGGATGCCTTGCACCCGACGGAGTATTCAGAACCTGTGTAGTCGACCTTCCTTTCTATACGTCAAATACGTGCGGCAACGCGGGGTGGAGCGCGTCGCCCAGCTTCTCAAGTGCCTCCCGGCGAATCGTGTTGAGGCCATGCTGGTTCTCTTCGAACTCGGCGACAGCGAACAGTTTTTCCGGATGGAAGTAGATATCGTCAACCATTCTAACCGATGCTGGCACCTGAAAGCCGGTCGGCGAGTCAATCCAGTCCTCAAGACCGCCGCGAAGTAGCGAGTCCAGTATGGCCATCGTATCCTCAAGCCTGATGTCATGGAACCGGCTCTCCATGGTCTCCTCAGGATCACCGCCACCAGGGGCGACAACGCCAATGCTGCCGGTATTGAGCAGGTAGTAGTTCATGTGCGGCAGTTGCTGCAGAATCTCATAGAAGCGGTTTGCGTGTGCGGCGCGGTCGCCCGCCACAAATGGGTCATAGAAGAACTCCCCGCGGATGGTGCCTGCAAGCGCGGGATTGCCGGCCGAAGACTCCATTGCCTGTCCCAGCACCATGAGTGCCGTGGCCTGCTCGCGAGAGAGTCGGCTTATTGCCGGTATGAGAGGGCCCCGCGTGACAAGAACGAAGTTGTCGATGTGCGGCACATCTATGTAGCTGCTTGCGTGCATGAAGTCCGATCGCTTGACTACTGCGCGACCATTCGATGTGCGCTGGTAGTTGTAGAAATCGAAGTCTCCGTCGTCGGTCACGAAGACGTTCTCGCACAAGGTTGAGGGTTTATGCAGGCCGTAGTATATCTCGGCCTGATTGCCTGGATTGACACCCTCGGTCTTGACAAATACCCCACCGCCTTCGAATCCCCGGAACGATCCGTCCGGCATTAACGTACCACCGTCGTCCTGTATTAGCCAGGACTTCTCATGACTCTTTCGGGCCAGAATCTTGCAGGTGGTCGACGTCTTGCCGTTGGCGCTGAGTGCAACAAGAAGAGTGCGAACCGTTCTGTAGTCTCCGTGAGCTGACTGCAGATGGTCCTCGCGGCAGCCCGCGTGGAGAAAGATGCCGTTCCCGTAGGTCTTCTGTGTCCAGTCCTCTGCAGCGAAGACCCCCTTCTTATACTCGCCTATGTAGTTCCCGTTGCGTATGATCTTCACGTACTTGCCGTTATCAAGCATGGCAAGCCTGATGGTGATGTCTTTTTGCGCGAGCGGGACGTCCCGGTTTGTGTCGAAGGCGTCGTCGAAGAAGAATACGATATGATAGGTGGGATCCTCGACCGGCCTTGTAGGCGGGAAGAACAGGTTCCGGCCGCCGTACGCGACATGGGCGAATCGCTCGGGGATCAATAGCCTGACAGTAGTTGTGCTCTGTCTATTGCCAACGATGCGGTCAACCGAGATTAGCCTCTGGTGTGAGAGTGTCTCTTCACACTGCGCGAGCAATTGCGACTCATCGTCGCCAAACTGGTCATCAACACTGTTCTTGGTGAAGATGGCGGAACGAGATGTGGGTTCGCTCTCCGCCACGTAGTTGCCGTATACGGTGTGCCGTATCCCCGGTTCACGCGCAAGGATTGACTCGAGCTCAGCATCATCGGGGTTGTCGACCAGTCTGCCCTCGGCTCTAGCCTTCTGTCGGATACGAATGGCTGTCCTTTCAAACTCGCGTAGATCCATGTCTAAATCATACCTCCCGGAACTCGCCGTCTACGGTGCTGTCGTCGGTATCGCCGCCAAAGCCCTGAGACTGTTCGGCGCCGGGCTGGTCGGCCTGACCATATACGGCGGCTCCAGCCTTCTGGATGCTATCGGATAGGGCCTGCATTGCGCCCTTGATTGCAGAGATATCCTGTCCCTGAAGGGCACTTCGCAGCGCTGCGGTATGGCTTTCTATCTCCTGCTTGGCGTCGGCGGGCAGCTTATCACCATGGTCGCGCAGAGTCTTCTCAGCCGTATAGGCTAGGCTGTCCGCGGCGTTGCGTGTTTCGACCTCTTCTTTGCGCCGTTTGTCCTCGTCTGCGTGCTTCTCAGCCTCCTGGCGCATCTTCTCCACTTCTTCCTTGCTCAGTCCGCTTGAGGCCGTGATGGTGATCTTCTGTTCTTTGCCGGTGCCCTTGTCACGGGCGCTGACGTTCAGTATCCCGTTAGCATCGATCTCAAAGGTCACCTCTATCTGGGGGACGCCGCGAGGAGCCGGCATGATTCCGTCAAGGATGAATCGCCCGAGTGTTCGGTTGTCAGCTGCCATAGGTCGCTCTCCCTTGATGACGTGGATTTCGACGCTGGGCTGGCTATCTGTCGCCGTGCTGAATATCTGGCTCTTCTCGGTGGGAATAGTCGTGTTCTTCGGGATGAGTGGTGTGGCGACGCCACCGAGAGTCTCGATGCCCAGTGTGAGCGGTGTCACATCGAGCAGCAACACTTCCCCGACTTCGCCTTTCAATACGCCTGCCTGGATGGCCGCGCCCAATCCGACGGCCTCATCCGGGTTGACTCCCTTGACCGGTTCTTTGCCGAAGAACTGGCGGATGGCCTCCTGCACCTTGGGCATTCGTGTCTGGCCGCCTACAAGCACTACGTTGTCAACCTGTGAAGCAGTGATGCCTGCATCCTGAAGGGCCTGCTTGACTGGCTCAAGGGTCCTATCGATCAGGTCGGCTGACAGTTGCTCCAGCTTCGCTCGTGAGAGCGTCATGGTCAGGTGCTTGGGCCCGCTGGCGTCGGCCGTGATAAATGGCAAGTTCACCTCGGTCTGGGCCACGGTCGATAGTTCCTTCTTCGCTTTCTCTGCCGCGTCCTTAATCCTCTGCAGTGCCATGCGGTCCTGTTTCAGATCAATGCCCGATTCCTTGCGGAATTCGTCGCAAACCCAGTCCATGATTCGCTGGTCAATATCGTCTCCACCAAGATGGGTGTCTCCGTTGGTTGCCTTCACCTGGAAGGTGCCCTCGCCGATGTCAAGCAGCGAGATGTCAAAAGTGCCTCCTCCAAGGTCGTACACCGCGATGGTCTGATCGCCTGTCTTGTCCATGCCGTAGGCCAGGGACGAAGCCGTCGGTTCATTGATGATGCGCAGCACGTTCAAGCCTGCAATGGCACCCGCATCCTTGGTTGCCTGGCGCTGGCTGTCGTTGAAGTAGGCGGGCACAGTAATGACGGCGTCGGTCACCTTCTCGCCAAGGTATGCCTCAGCGTCAGCCTTCAGTTTCTGAAGTATCATCGCCGAGATCTCCTGGGGGCTGTAGTCTTTGCCTCCCATGACGACCCTGCAGTCACCGTTGGGGGCCTCGACGAGCTTGTAGGGCAGGCGCTTGAGGTCGTACTGAACGGACGCGTCCTGAAATCTGCGCCCGATCAAGCGCTTGATGCTGAAAATCGTATTCTCAGGATTGACAATCGACTGGCGTTTGGCGATCTCGCCGACAAGTCGTTCGCCATTCTTACTGATGGCAACGACTGATGGTACCAGATTACCACCCTCAGCACTTGGTATGATCTTGGGCTCACCGCCCTCCATCACGGCGACTACGCTGAGGGTTGTCCCCAGGTCAATACCGATTGCTTTCCCCATGCTATGGTCCTCCTTCCTCCTTTGTTGTTACTCTCTCAGTTCTCGTCCGGTGCGTAGTCACTCGCTTCCTGTGAGCCGACTACGACCATGCTCGGGCGCAGCACGCGGTCATTCAGCATGTAGCCCTTCTGTGCTTCCTCAAGGACGATACCGTCGTCTCCCGGTCGTCTCATGATCGCCTCGTGGTATCGCGGATCGAATGGTTGTCCGACCGCTTCAATCTGTGTCAAACCCTCGCTCGCAAGGGTCGTCTTGAGTTTCTCATAGCTCATCTTGGCACCTTCAGCCCACGCAGCTTTTCGCCTTTCTGAGACTGGCCGTGAGAAAGCACGGTCAAGGTCATCGAGCGCACTCATGAGTTTCGCAACCAGAACGCTGTTTGCGAGGTCCATGGCCTCCCGCCGCTCATGCTGTGCTCTCCTCTTGTAGTTCTCCAGATCGGCTTGTGTTCGCTGCCAGTTAGCCAGATAGGTGCGTGCTCGTTCCTCTGCAGCGTCGAGCTGCTCGGTTAATGCTGCAATCTGATCTGAGTTCTCAGTCCCTTCGGTCTCTGTACTGTTATTGTCAGCGTGTTGATCGTGCGGCTGTTGATACTGGTTCACGGCAGACTCCTCATTGCGGTGTTGCATCGCCCAATGACTCACTCAGTATGGCGGATAGGTAGTTCACCGACGAAATAGCCTTTGTATAGTCCATACGTTTCGGCCCGACAACGCCTATCACGCCCCGTGACCGTCCGGTGAAAGCATAGTTGCCGATCACCAGGCTTAGATCCTGCAGCGCTTCATCTCGGTTCTCCTGGCCAATAATGACACGGATACCCTCTTCGAGGATCTCAGGGCCAAGTGCCATCTCGAGCCAATCGTCTCGCTCCACAAGCCTGAGGAGGGTGAGAGTCCTCTGGCCCTTGGCGAACTCGGGTTGGCTTAGCACAAGGTGCAGACCCTCTAGATAGGCCCGGCCGAGTTCCGGGCGATCCTCAGCTCGCATCATCGCCGCGATCTGACGCAATATGTCACGATCCTCGCTGATGTGCTGTATCTCGGCGGTGATCTCTTGGTGTGCCATACCGGCCAGATGTGCTGTGAGACGATTGGAAAGCTCGGTCAACTCGTCCTGCGTGTGAGAGGTGGGCAACGAAATCGTACGCTGTCGAACAACGGCAGGTTCACAGAGAACGAGAATGAGAAGAGCCAGCGTGTCCTGCAGCGACACAATATGCAGGTGCCTCAGGGTGGCCTTCGTGGATTTTGGCTGTGTTACGAGCGCTGCATTGTGCACGAAATGCGCGAGCAGTGTGGCTATGAGCCGGAGCCGCTTGTCGAGCTCCTCTCCGGCATCGTGACATACTCCGGCGATCAGAAGCTGGTCCGCAAGCGGAAGCTGAACGTCGCGACCAATAGACTCTACGTAGAATCGGTACGCGCGGTCAGTGGGCACCGAGCCCGCCGATGTGTGTGGTCGCATAACATACCCTTCCTCTTCCAGCGCCGTCACTTCGTTTCTGATGGTTGCCGGACTCACGCGCAGGTCTGTAAGCGCGATCGTCTTTGAAGCCACCGGGGTGCCAGTCGCAACATAACCGGTGACAATGGCCCGTAGTATGGCTTCTTTTCTCGGTGTTAGTCCCATTAGCACTCTGCCTCATCGGCTGCTAATTCAAGGTAATCTAGCACGGGAAGTAAGTACTGTCAAAGCCGCGTGCGACGTCGTAATATAGTTGACCCAACAAAGCGCACGGTGTATATTATTTTGTTCATGAAATCTGCTCTCACCAGGGATGCACTTCGTTCAACTGACCCTGAACTCTTCGATCTCGTGGAGCGTGAGCACCGCCGGCAGGCCAGTACGATCGACCTCATCGCGTCCGAGAATCATGTCAGTCGCGCAGTACGGGAAGCGCTGGGTAGCCTTCTTACCGATAAGTATGCCGAAGGATACCCCGGGCGTAGATACTATAGCGGCTGCGACGTGGTAGACGAGATTGAGTCTCTCGCCATCAGTCGTGCCAAGACCTTGTTCGGCGCTGACCATGTAAACGTGCAACCTCACTCGGGCAGCCAGGCGAACTTCGCGGCTTATCTTGCGCTCATTCCAAGCGGCGCCACTATTCTTGCGATGGATTTGAGCCATGGCGGACATCTTACGCACGGTGCCGCAGTAAGCTTCTCTGGCAAGCTCTTCCGGGCCGCCACGTATGGGGTGGACAGAAAGACGGGTGTCATCGACTACGAACATGTCCGCTCTCTCGCGTCGCATCAGCGACCGTCACTCATTATCGCAGGAGCCAGTTCGTACCCGCGCATCATCGATTTCTCCATATTCAGTGAGATCGCGCGGGACGTGGGTGCGCTTCTGATGGTTGATATTGCACATATCGGAGGCCTTATCGTGGGTGGAGTTCATCCCTCTCCTGTGCCGTACGCCGATGTGGTTACGGGGACGACTCAGAAGACGCTCCGTGGTCCTCGAGGAGGCTTCATTCTTAGCAGAGAGGCATATGCTGCGAAAATTGACAGCGCCGTGTTTCCTGGGAGCCAGGGTGGACCGTTGATGCACTCGATAGCGGCCAAGGCAGTTTCGTTTCTGGAGGCGCAACAGCCATCGTTCAAGGAGTACGCCAGGGCTATAGTAGCTAACGCGCGAATTGTCGCTGAAGTGTTCCTCGATGAAGGTTTGCGTGTCGTGAGCGGCGGTACTGATAATCATCTGGTACTCGTTGATCTGGCCAATCTCGGTATAACGGGGAGAGAAGCTCAAGATGCTCTCGAGCGAGCTGGCATCGCAGCAAACCGCAATAAGGTGCCGTACGATACACGTTCTGCAATGATTGCCGGAGGACTGAGAGTTGGAACCCCGGCCATCACAACGCGAGGCTTTTCCGCCGATGAGGTACGGCTAGTTGCCCGTTGTATCTGCGAAGTATTAAGAGAGCCCACCAGTGAGCTAGCAAGAGATCGGGTGCACCGTGCCGTGCTTGAGATGTGCGAGCGTCATCCCATACCCGGAGACGATTAGTGTTGCTGCGAGTCGTACATATCGCGCGACAAGTACCGTAGCTACCAGTGGTATAATCCGATATGCGAATCCTTCGCAACTGAGGTATCGAGCAGATGGACGAGCTCAAGGTATTCACGGGTAATGCGCATCCAACACTTGCTGCAGCAGTGTGTGGTTATCTGGGAATACCGGTGGGTAAGAGCCAGGTGTTCGAGTTCTCCAACGAGAACACTTTTGTCCGGATATTGGAGAATGTCAGGCAACGCGACGTATTTGTCGTCCAGCCGATATGCAGCCCGGTTAACACCAGTCTCGTAGAGCTACTCATCATGCTCGACGCGCTTAGACGCGCGTCCGCTGGTCGGATCACGGCAGTGGTGCCTTACTATGGTTACGGAAGAACTGACAAGAAGGACCAGCCGCGCGTGCCAATCACTGCCCGCCTTATCGCTGATCTGCTTACTACCGCCGGCGCTAACCGCCTGCTCACCGTAGATCTCCACGCACCGCAAATACAGGGTTTCTTCACTATCCCCGTGGATGAGCTTACGGCGATTACGCTGCTGAGCCAGCATTTTCGTGACAAGAAGCTGGATAATCTTGTCGTTGTGGCTACCGACATCGGTATCACAAAACGTGCGCGTGATGTTGCCGCCAATCTGGATGCATCGCTGGCTATTATTGAGAAACGTCGCCTCGGCAATGACGATGCCGCTGAAGCGCTCAACGTTATTGGCGACGTCAATGGGTGTGTCGCCTTGACAGTTGATGATGAGATAGACACGGGCGGATCCTTGACGGCCGTCTCCGAGACTCTCTTGACGAAGGGCGCTCGCGAGATCTACGCGTGCGCAACACACGCAGTGCTTTCCGGGCAGGCGATTCAACGTATCCAGGCATGTCCGGTGAAAGAAGTGGTCGTCACCGATACAATCCCCGTTGAGGCAGGGAAGCGGGTCGACAAGATAACCGTGTTATCCATCTCCTCACTGCTGGGTGAGGCCATACACCGCATACACACAGGGCTGTCCATTGGCGCCATGTTTGAGTAGCCTGCCCATCCCGAGGTACACTGGTTTGCTGTGGCAAAGTTAGGCTCTGTGATCGGCAGGACCTTTGGCGGTCTCTTCGATTCAAACGAGAAGCAGCTGAAGAAGCTCGAATCTTTGGTCCGGCGTATCAATGAGTTCGAGCCCGAGTTCGTGCAGCGAAGCGATGTAGCGCTCGCTTCGACCACAGATACGCTTCGCGCCCGGCTCGATTCCGGCGCTAGTTTGGACGAGACGCTCCCTGAGGCCTTCGCCGCAGTGCGTGAGGCGTCGCGCCGCACGATCGGCCTGCGCCACTTCGATGTGCAGCTTGTTGGCGGGATCGTGCTGCACCAGGGGCGTATCGCCGAGATGAAGACCGGTGAAGGTAAGACCCTCGTCGCGACGCTTCCGCTCTATCTCAATGCGCTCGTGAACGAAGGCACCCACCTTGTCACCGTGAACGATTATCTCGCGAAGCGTGACTGCCTGTGGATGGGGCCCATCTATCATCTCCTGGGGTTGTCTGTTGCCTGTATCACGGGACGCCAGGACGACGTTAACTTCCAGCCGTCGTTTGTTTACGACCCTGAGTACGAGGACCCGGATGGCCGGTGGTCGAAGCTGAGACCCATCTCGAGACAAGAGGCTTATCGGGCCCACATTACCTATGGCACGAACAACGAGTTCGGATTTGACTATCTGCGGGATAACATGGTTACCGACCTCACACAGTGTGTGCAACGGTCGCTTTACTACGCAATCGTGGATGAGGTCGACAACATACTGATTGATGAAGCGAGGACGCCGCTCATCGTCAGCGCACCCTCCGAAGAAGCTGCAAACTACTACGTTCTGCTCGATAGAGTCGTCGCGAATCTGGTTCGTAATCGAGACTATGTTATCGATGAGCGAACACGGTCAGTTCATCTCACTGACGATGTCGGCATTCCTCGCGTAGAAGGAGTGTTGCGCAATCAAGGATTGCTCAAAGGCTCAAGCCTGTTCGACCGCTCGAATTATGCCTTGACGTTCTATCTGCAGAGTGCATTGCGCGCGCATGCGCTGTTCCGGCGCGACAAAGACTATGTGGTGAAGAACGGTCACGTCATCATTGTGGACGAACACACGGGGAGGTTGATGCCAGGTCGCCGGTACTCCGAGGGTCTGCACCAGGCGCTTGAAGCCAAGGAGCGTGTGCCCATACAACGCGAAAGCGTGACTCATGCCACGGTTACGTTCCAGAACTTTTTCAGGATGTACGAAAAGCTCGCGGGAATGACCGGTACTGCGATGACTGAGGCGGAGGAGTTCAGCCGGATTTACAAACTGGACGCAGTCGAAATCCCCACTCATCGCGACATGATTCGCAGGGATGACCCGGATCGTGTCTATCGCGACGAGGCGGCGAAGTTCAAAGCCGTTGCGCGAGAGGTGAAGGCTCTTCATGAAGCCGGTAGACCGGTGCTGGTAGGCACGGCTTCAATTGAGGCATCCGAGGCCCTTAACGATCTCTTTGTGCGATATGGCATTCGTGCCGAGGTGCTGAATGCGAAGAACCATGAGCGCGAAGCGACGATTATTGCTGAAGCTGGTCGACTCGGTGCGGTGACAGTAGCGACCAATATGGCGGGACGGGGAGTGGACATAATCCTTGGAGGTGTGCAGGAGAATCGGAATGTCGAAGATTGGCAGCGCGAGCACGAGCGAGTGGTCGATCTGGGCGGACTGGCAGTAGTCGGCACGGAACACCATGAGGCACGGAGGATCGATAACCAGCTACGTGGTCGCGCGGGTCGGCAAGGTGACCCTGGCTCCACTATGTTCTTCGTGTCGCTGGATGATGAGATTATGCGGCGGTTTGGCGGCGAACGGGTCAGATCTTTGATGGAGTGGGCGGGAATGGACGATGAAACGCCCATTGAGCATTCGATGGTGACGAAGGCCTTGGTCAATGCGCAGGTTCAGACAGAAGGATACCACTTCGATGTTCGTAAACACCTGGTCGAATATGACGATGTGCTGAACAAACACCGTGAGGTCATCTACGCTGAACGGCGCAAAGTGCTTGCGGCGAGCAATCTGAAAGACAACATTCTGTCCATGCTGCGTGACGAGTTGCGGTCGATGGTGATGAGTCGCGTTGACTCGAGTCTTGGAGAGATGGACCGGGATGGGTTGCTTCAGGACCTGCAGTCCATCTTTCCAGTCTCTTCCGAGAATATTGACGAATTGTTTTCTACGCCGCCGCCGGGCGACTTGCTCGAGGAAATGGTGGAGCGGGTGACTCGATTCGGAGAGCAGGCATATGAGGCCCGTGAACAGGAGCTCGGCAGCGAGGCGATGCGTAAGGCCGAGCGTTTCGTCATGCTCCACGTCATCGATCGGCTTTGGATGGAGCACCTGATGGCCATGGAATACATGCGGCAGGGCATCGGATTGCGTGCGGTCGGACAGCAGAAGCCACTGGTCGTGTATCAGAAAGAGGGGCACGCGCTATTCGAAGGGTTGCTTGAGGGTATACGGCACGATGTCCCTGCAGCGATGTTCCGTGTATCCGTGAAGTCGCAGCAGCCATCGACCCGAACCCGGCAGGGGATGCCTGTGCCCCATCACACCGGACACCAGGCCCGGCGGCCTGCTGCCGTGCTAAGCGGTAGGAAGGTTGGCCGTAACGACCCGTGCCCGTGTGCCTCCGGCAGGAAGTTCAAACACTGTTGTGGTCGCTAAGCTTCTCGGTTTCGGCTGCAGGTCGGAGCTGAGGTGGGTGGTGTCGGAGACTCTAAGGTGGGCGGCAACACGTGATGGACAACAAGCAGATAGCTCGTGTCTTTGAGGACGTTTCGCGTCTGCTTGAGGTGAGACAGGACAGCCCTTTCAAGATTCGCGCGTACCACACTGCGGCACGTGCAATCGGCACTCACGCTGAGGAGCTACGCGATATTGTGGCGCGTGGCGGCGATCCGCGTGAAATCCCCGGTATAGGCGATGCAATCGCTTCGAAGGTACTGGAACTCTTGTCGAGTGGGAAGCTCCAGTACCTTGATGAGCTAAGAGGCTCGATGCCGGCGGGCGTACTCGAGTTGATGGAGGTGCCCGGTATCGGTCCGAGAACCGCCAGACGCCTCGCCGGGGAATTGGGGATTGCGTCCGTCGAGGACCTCGAGGCTGCATTGCGGTCAGGTGCGGTGTCGCACCTTTCAGGTATAGGTGAGAAGAAAGCGCGTACACTGCTGAGGGAGATCGAGACACATCGCCGCCGCGATACAAGAATCCCCATCGGCGCAGCGCTTCCAGTGGTCGAGCGCATTCTTGCCAGGCTGCAGACCGTTCCCGGCGTCGCGCAGGTATCGGCAGCCGGCAGCGTGAGGCGTTTTGTTGAGATGGTCGGTGATGTAGATCTACTTGCTGTCTCTGAATCCCCTGCGGATGCAACCCGACAGTTTGTGCAATTGGAGATGGTGGACCGTGTGCTTGCTCACGGGCCGACCAGGGTCAGTATTGTGACGGACGATGGTCTGCAGGTGGACCTCCGCATCGTCGAGCCGGATTCGTATGGCTCGGCTCTGCAGTACTTCACCGGCAGCGAAGATCACAACGTCGCGCTTCGCGAACATGCGCTCTCAAGCGGGTTGAGCGTTAGCGAATACGGCATCACGGTGGCCGAATCCGGAGAGATTGAGCGATTCGATAGTGAAGAAGCGTTGTACCGCAGGCTCGGTCTCCAGTTCATTCCACCGGAGTTGAGAGAGAACCAGGGTGAGATCCAGCTAGCCGCCAGGGACGCGCTGCCTCGACTGGTGACGGCCTCCGATCTCCGTGGGGACCTGCACGTGCACTCCAACTGGTCGGACGGCGTCGCATCGATTGAGGAACTTGCGGCAGCCGCTGTGCGCAGGAACTATGAATACATAGCCATTACCGATCATTCCTGGGGGCTGGGAGTGGCGCACGGACTTGATGCTCGCCGCATTCGTGAACAGGGTGAAGTCATTCGCCGCGTGAATGAAGTCATCGACGGTTGTACAGTCCTTCACGGCGTTGAGGTCAACATCAAGTCCGACGGCTCGCTCGACCTGCCGCCGGAAGTGCTTGCGGATCTGGACCTGGTTGTGGCTGCGGTTCACTCTGCACTTGGACAGGACCGGGAGAGGATGACCTCTCGAATAGTCCGGGCACTTGAGAATCCGTACGTGCATGTGCTTGCGCACCCGACTGGCAGGCTGCTTAGTGAACGCGCGCCATGTGATGTAGATATGGGCAAAGTCTTTGAAGCTGCCGCCAGGACAGGTACACTGCTGGAGCTCAACGCCATGCCTGATCGACTGGATCTGTCCGCTGCACATGTACGCGCTGTTCATGGCCAGGACGTGTTGCTGTCGATAGGGACCGATACACATTGCGTTCGCGATTTGCAGTACCTTGGTGTGTATGGTATCGGGATTGCACGACGCGGATGGTGCGAACCACAGCACATCGCAAACACTATGTCGCTGGTTGATCTTCGCGCGTGTCTGAAGCATCGCTGTCAGGTGTGAGTCGCACCCACCCGACAGGCATACCCGATATGCTCCATACTATACTGTGCGTTGATGGCGGTTCGGGACCATATTGCGATACTCGATGAGCTCACTGAGCGGATCTCCTCAGGGCAGGGCTGGTATGAGGCCATGCTCCGTGCAGTTCGCGAATGGCCGCTCGCTGAAGAAGAGATAGATGGTGAGAAGTACGTGTATCTTCTGGACGGAGAGGCTCTTGACTTGCTCCGGCTCTGCGAACGTCTCTATCTCTCAGTTGCGGAGATGGTGCCCGGCGACGAGTTCATGGCGCTCATCGCAAATGACCGTCCGCCAGGGGAACAGGGACGTAAAGACATCAGATCGTTGGTCGGGCAGGAGAAGTACAGGGCGTATCTCAATTTCGTCTATGGAGTGCTCGTGGAGGAACTGGTGGTCCACGCGGTTCTCGAAGAGCTTCGAAAGAGGAAGCGAGTGTCGGGACTCACCCATTATGACGCCAGTCTTGATGAGGCATACAGGTATGTCTATGGTGCGACTGTTGGAGATCTCATCGGAGAGTTCAGACGTGAGAAAGGCCTGTCCCCTCGTCGCAGCATGACTCTCACCGAGAAGAAGGGGTTCACCTACTGGCTCTTCAAGACACGCCTGCGTACCTCTGACAAGTCGCGTGTCGCCAGTGACACCAAGCGTGCGCTCACCGTGCTGCACCGTTACGTCGAGTCCAGGAGAAGACTGGAGCGTTAGCCAACGTCAGTCAGTTCTGCAGTCAGTCTGTCGAGCTTGTTGCGCAGGCTTTGTGCGAGTTTGCGCTGCCGATCGACAACGATGGTCGGAGCTTTGGACAGGAAGGAGGGGTCATCCAAACGCCTCTCGATCGGTTCCAGGCGTGCTCTCGTGGCAGCCGCCTCCTTCAGCAGCTGCTCCTGCAGTCTACGTCCTTCCTCTGCTGAGCTGGCGGCAACGAGCACCTCTGCGTCGGTAAGGATGAGGGCAACCTGTCCCGGCGACGCTTCCGGGCGGCTGCTGCTGTGCTCCAGGCTCAAGATACGTGTACGCGAGAGGCTTTCGATTGCCGGCAGCATGTCCTGGAACTCATCAAGAAGTGTACCCGTGTAGAGTTGCGCTTCCAGCCACGAGGTAACATCCGTCTTCCTCTCAGCTCTGATATTGCGAAGCGCACGCACGATCTCTATCACCGCCGTCATGGCGCGCTCAGCTTCTGGGTCGAACAAATCCTCTTCGGGAAGAGGGAGCGCGGATACCATGATGGATCGGGAAGGCTCCTCAGGGAAGGCCGCTGGCTGGAGGTGCTGCCACAACTCCTCTGTGACGAACGGCATGAATGGGTGGAGCAGAAGAAGGGATTTCTCGAGAACACTTGTGAGGAAGAGTGCGGGGGATTCAGTGTCGACTGTCTGGCTGTCGGTATTCTGGGTTCGCGGCCTTAGACGAAGCTTGGCCATTTCGATATACCAGTCGCATGCCTCGGTCCAGACGAAGTCGTGTACTTGTCTTGCGACCTCGCCGATCTGGTGCTCGGTCATCAACTCATGAACGGATTCTACGAGCCGGTTGATCCTGCTGACAATCCACCTGTCCTCAAGGTGGAGGGGTAAGAGTGTGCTTCCAGGATCAAAGCTGCGACGCCATTCCTCAGCACTCAGCACGACGAATCTGGTCGCATTCCATAACTTGTTCACAAAGTTGCGCGCAGCCTCGAGCTTCGCCGCACCGAGCGTCAGGTCGTTGCCGGGTGAATTGCCGGTGGTAAGCGCAAATCGCAGGGCATCGATCCCGTACTGCGCGATCGCATCGTCGGGCCGAATCACGTTACCTCGCATTTTGCTCATCTTCTGCCCCTGCTCGTCGCGGATGAGGCCGTTCAGTAACACCGTATGGAATGGTATTCTTCCGGTGTCCTCTATGCCCATCATAATCATGCGGGCCACCCAGAAGAACAGGATATCGTAGCCCGTCTGCATAACAGATGTCGGGTAGAAGTAGCGCATATCTTCCGTGTCGTCGGGCCAGCCCAGGGTGGAGTGGGTCCAGAGTGCCGAGCTGAACCAGGTATCCAGCACATCGGGATCCTGCGTGAGCCTGGAGCCTCCGCACTGTTCACAGGATGTGGGAGGTTCGACGCTCACGGTGAGGGCGTCGCAATCGTTACAGTACCAAACGGGGATCCTGTGTCCCCACCAGAGCTGCCGCGAAATGCACCAGTCTTTGATCGATTCCATCCAGGAGAAGTACACTTTGGTGAAGTGCTCGGGGATGATTCGTATTTCTCCGTTGCGAACCACCCTGATGGCTTCATCCGCAAGTGGTTTGGTCTGAACGAACCACTGTGTGCTGATTCGTGGCTCTGTTGCCGTGCCACACCGTGCGCAGTGTCCAATCATGTGCATGTATGGTTCGGTTCGCACAAGCAAGCCCTGTCGTTCGAACTCGTGGACTACGCGCTCGCGACACTCGTCGCGACCCAAACCCTCGCATGAGCCCGCGTGCGAATTCATGCGTCCGTCGTCCGTGAACACATCGATGTGTGGCAGCTGATGACGTTCGGCGATCTCCAGGTCGGTTGGATCGTGACAGGGCGTGATCTTCAGGGCACCCGTCCCGAATTCCGGGTCCACGGCGTCGTCCGAGATTAGCGGGATTGTTCTTCCCGACACTGGCAGCACGACCTTTCGGCCGATCAGCGCTTGAAACCGCTGATCGGAGGGGTTCACTGCTACGGCGGTGTCGCCGTAGCAGGTCTCGGGTCTCGTCGTGGCAATGGTGACGTGGCCATCGCCTTCTGCTAATGGATACCGGAAATAGTAGAGGTATCCCGCAATCTCTCTGTGCTCAACCTCGAGGTCAGAAAGGGCCGTCTGGCATCGTGGGCACCAGTTGACCATGCGCTCGCCGCGATATACAAGCCCCTTGCGGAACAGTCTTACGAATGCTGTTCGTACCGCACGACTGGGGCCGTCGTCCAATGTAAATGTATCGCGTGTCCAGTCGCACGAAGCACCGATGAGATGCTGTTGCTGATTAATAGTCTCTCTGCTCTGAATTGCTCTCTCCCAGGCTCTCCTGAGGAAATCTTCACGACCTACCTGTTCGCGCGTAAGGCCTTGGTTTGCGAGGTCTTTCTCAACCAGTACCTGAACCGCAATGCCGGAGTGGTCAGTTCCCGGAACCCACAATGTGGGCTCCCCAAGCATGCGGTGCCACCTTATGAGCACATCCTCCACGGTCATCGTGAGCGCATGACCCACATGCAGCTCACCGGTGACGTTCGGTGGTGGCATGATGATGACGAAAGGCTTCCGATCCCAGTCGATCTGGGGCGTGAAGTAGCCTTGACGTAGCCAGAAGTTGTACCACTTACGCTCGATCTTTCCCGGTTCGTATGCCTTTGGGAGAATCTCACCTTCCAATTCCATGCACCTCGCTTTCCAGTCAGACGGCAATATAGTGGTATTTCAATGAGAGCATTCCCGACCGATGGTTGCGGACTGCTCTCTCAAGAGAGCAGTTGCACAACCCGATCCAGGACGCGGTCTGCTACCTCGCGTTTCGGCAGCAATGGTAATCGTTCGACAGCACCATCACGGTCGATAATGGTGACCCGGTTGCTTTCGGAGTTGAATCCTGCATCGGTCGCTGTGATGTCGTTAGCGACGATCAGATCGAGGCCCTTTGCAGATAGTTTCGCCCGGGCATTCCGCTCGAGATCGCTACTTTCGGCAGCGAAACCGACTCTCAACAATTCGCCCTGGAGTGAGCCAAGGATATCCACCGTCCGCTCCAGCTCAATTGTCAGTGACTCGTCGCCCTTCTTGATTTTTTGGTGAGCGGGAGTGGCAGGGCGATAGTCGGCCACAGCAGCAGCCATGATGAGGACTTCCGCATGCTGGACGGCCGCCTGAGTCGCTTCGAACATCTCCTGAGCAGTGCGTACGCCGTGTATTTGAATACCTGGCGGGGGAGGCAATGCGGTGGGAGCGCTGATAAGCACGACCGATGCACCACGGTCGCGGCAGGCCTCAGCAATCGCATATCCCATCTTGCCCGATGACCGGTTGGTAATGCACCGCACAGGATCAATAGGTTCCTGAGTGCCGCCAGCGGTGACGACGACGGTCCGACACGCAAGATCGCCTGACTTGCCAAGAGTCTTTAAAGTGCAGCCGATGATTGTCTCGACAGGGGAGAGGCGACCTGCGCCGTGGCCACCCGAGGCGAGCTCCCCTGATTCGGGACCGATGACGGTGACACCTCGCTCTCGAAGAATCGCAATGTTTGCCTGTGTTGCGACATTGAGGTACATCTTATGGTGCATAGCTGGTGCTATGAGCACCGGACCGTCGAAGGCGAGTGTGGTGCAGCTCACGATGTCGTCCGCCAGTCCGTGGGCGATCCTGGCAATGGCGTCCGCGCTCGCGGGCGCGATGAGGATAGCATCCACATCGGCAGAGAGTGATACGTGGGGTATCGGCCCCACAGTGCTGTTGTTGAATATGTCGGTTATCACCGGTATTGTAAGTAGCGCCTCGAAGGTAAGAGGCGACACGAATCTGGTGGCGGCAGGGGTCATCATAACCCGTACCTCAACGCCCTGGCGCGAGAATTCGCGCGCCAGTTCCGCAGCCTTATAGGCGGCGATGCTGCCTGTGACGCCCAGAAGTATGCTTCTCTTCTTGCTCATGGCCTCCACTGCTACTCAATAGTATTCATCTCATAGATAAGTCGCAAACCGAGAAGCGACAGGTTTGGGTTTGCCGCCTGGATTGCGGGCACAACCTCCGCGAACATATTTGCGTAGCCTCCAGTCGCGACTACGTATGGTTCGGCATCGAGCTCCGCGGTAATCTTGGAGAGAAGCTTCTCTATGAGGCCGATGTAGCCAAAAAGGATTCCCGACTGCATCGCGGTTACGGTGCCTCTTCCTATAGCATGCCTGGGGCGCTGCAACTCGATACGGGGAAGCATTGCTGTTCTACGGAACAGTGCCTCGCTGGCAATGTTGATGCCGGGCGCGATTGCACCACCGAGGAAATCGCCTCCAGCTGAGACCACATCGAATGTGGTGGCCGTACCGAAATCGATAACGATCAGTGGCTTGCCGTACAGTGAGGTGCCGGCAACCGCGTTGGCCACGCGATCCGGTCCCAACTCTCGCGGGTTGTCGACCAGGAGTCGGAGACCGGTCTTGATTCCTGGCTCAACCACGAGGGGATTGGTGTCGAGGTATCTCGCGCACACCTCCGTGAACACCGGCACAAGTGGTGGGACTACACTGCAGAGGGTAGCTCCCCTTATCAGGGAGATGGGAATGTCATGTCGCTGTAACAGACTGAAGATGAGTGAGCCGTACTCATCTGCCGACCGATCAATGCCGGTCATCAGACGCCAGGAGTGGAGGAGTTCCTCGCCTTTGAACAGTCCGACATTGATGCTCGTATTTCCTATGTCGATTGCGTAAAGCATGGTGTTCCCTTGAGGTTGGGTGCAGTAGTCCCGCTTCGCAGCCTGGTGACAATGTCGCCTGCACCGGCGCCTCTGAACTCTCTGGCTGTATGCATGACGCGTGTAGTTCCTGTTCCTCGTCGTGCGTGATATTCTAGCATGGGAGGTGATGGCGACTGGAGCAGTGAACGTGGATTCCGGGTGACTCGTCACCACTCTACCGGACGAGCACAATTGCTTGACACGCCACCTGAGAAGACTGTAAGATATCTATCCGCGTTGCACTTTAACAGTTGAATAGTGGAAGGAAGGTTCTTAAACTGAGAGCTTGATCCTGGCTCAGGATGAACGTTGGCGGTGCGCTTTATGCATGCAAGTCGTACGGAGCCATAGTTTTCGGATTATGGTTCAGTGGCGGACGGCTGAGTAACACGTAGGTAACTTGCCCTCGAGTGGGGGATAACTTGCCGAAAGGTAAGCTAATACCGCATGGGGTGGATTTGCCAGAGCAGATCCATCAAAGCCGAAAGGCGCTCGTGGATAGGCCTGCGGCCGATTAGCTTGTTGGTAGGGTAATGGCCTACCAAGGCCGTGATCGGTAGCTGGTCTGAGAGGATGTCCAGCCAGATGGGGACTGAGACACGGCCCCAACTCCTACGGGAGGCAGCAGCAAGGAATATTGGGCAATGGGCGAAAGCCTGACCCAGCGACA
>PWUU01000092.1 GCA_003562475.1 Dehalococcoidia bacterium
AAAATAAGATAAGGGTGCCCCAGTTTTCCTTTGAATAATTATTGTTTATATCATTTGATTGCGAGTAAGGTTTCGATATCTACTTTTTGCCCGTTTTCCATTGATTGTCCAATGGCTTCCATGAGCACCTGCACCACATAACCGTCGTAAAAGGTAGCACCATAGGGAGCTACAGATGTATTTTTTGATGCACAATCGAGAAAATGAGCCATTGCATGAACATGGGAATATTCCCACCCTGAATTGTGACCGGGGGGCAGGTGCAGGCACTGCAATGGATGTTCGGGACTCGTGACCGATATCTTGGTAAAACCGCGTACATCGGGCCTTGTGGTCTCCTCCAAGCACACGTATAGATGATTGAGGTCCTCTATGTCAAACTTCATGCTTCCCTTGGACCCGTTGATTTCCCAAGTGAGTTGATTCTTGCGGCCTGATGATACGGCAGATGATTCCATTGTTCCCACCGCACCATTGGCAAACTCTAACAATGCCATATTCCCCTCGTCTGTGTTCACCTGAGCTTCTTTGCCATCCAAGTTCCGACGCACGGGGGTGAAGGTCTTTTTCAAGCCGGTTATTTTCACGATATCACCGACCAGGAAGCGGGCCATATCCAAAGCGTGGCTACCGATACCAAGCAGCACCCCGGAGGCTGTTCCGCTTGCATACCAGATATCATCGAGGGGGGTTGAGGGAAGCCGTCCAGCTTCCTGCAGGTAACATACCCGGAACTGGTAGATAGTTCCCAGCGCCCCGTCTTCAAGCAGCCGGCGGGCGAGCCGTACCGCAGGGACGAAACGATAATTGTAATTACACATGTGGGTGATGCCTGCTGCATCCGCGTGTTGCCACATCTGTTTGGCTTCATCCACTGTAAGAGCCATGGGTTTTTCACACAAAACGTGTTTGCCTTCTTTTGCTGCAGCTATGGATGGCCCTGCATGCTGATGATCGGGTGTACAAATGTCGAAAACTTCGATATCCGGATCAAGGACCATGTCTTCCCAGTGAATGTAAACTCCCCGGAAGCCAAAACGTCGTGCGGTGTCCTTCACGTTTTCCAGATTCCTGCCTCCCATGGCTATCAGTAGCGGAAACACGGGAGGTGTCTTATAGGTATAGGGGATCTTTAAAAGAGAGTTTGAGTGCACTTTCCCCATGAACCCATATCCGAGCACTCCTACATTAATCTTTTTTTCCGGTGTATCTTGAGGTGTGATTTCATGGAATCCTTCAGGCTTCATTCCGTTCCTCCTTGTTTTTACGAAGTGCCTTGAGATAGGCGACACTCTCTGCTACCGCTTCTCCTTCCTCCGTATAATCGGGATGCAAGTAATCAATTTCTATGGTTAAAGCTCCTTTGTATCCACCTTGTTTAAGAACACGGATGACCGCAGGCATGTCGATGATGCCCCTGCCGACGGGGACACTGGCAAAGAAGTACCAGTCAGCCGGGTTGCCGCCATAGAGGGGGAAAACATCTTTTACGTGGGTCGCAACGGTATATGGAGCAAGTCTTCCAGCAGCTTCTACCGGATTTTCACCGATTCGCAGTGAATTTGCAATGTCAAAGGTGACACCGAAACGCGGAGAACCGACTCCTTCCACTATTTCTAGGATTTCCTGGGAGGTGAAATCAAAGTGGTTTTCAATTCCCATAGTCACTCCGCTATCCTCTGCATCCTGGATCAATTCTCGGAATATCTTTATGAGTTTTTCGATTTGGGGACTGTGAGGTTCATGGCGGAAGGCAAGGCTTGAACCTATCACCTGCATAGTACCAGCACCGAGGATACGGCACGTCTCAAGGTGTATTTTCAAATCTTCCGCCATCTGCGGTTTTTTCCCGCCCTCGAAGCCATCAGGATGACCCCAGGCGATGACAGCTTCCAGACCTGTTTCATCTAAAGCATTGCGGATCTGGTCGAAGGATGGATCTCTTCGCGGGGGAAGAAAACAGGTCACGAGTGACACACTTTCTACTCCAAGTTCTTTGGCTCTATGGATAAATTCCGGGTAAGTCATTATTTGGCTTGTGTCTTTCTGAAAAGGATATACTTCTCCGAAATAACGGTGATAACAGTAGCCTTCGATGCCTATTGAAAAGGACATTATGTACCTCCTCATTTGCATTGGGACCAATTCATTGCAAATGCCATCGAATGTAAAGCAGGGTTGGACATAATACTTTGCGGTAGAGACTATTATGTAGTGGTTGCGACAATAGAGAAAACCGGATCATCGGCCCTCTCTATTGTCGCATAGATGTGACACCTTATTATAAGCCGTGTAAAACCATTGCACTACAGCCCTGGTGGAGGTATTACTGGTTCAGGAAGAGGAAGTTCCAACCACCCGGCTATATCATCAGCACTTGCATCCCAACGATAGGCCACATCCAAGTCATCCTTTGTAATAATTTGAGTAGGTGCCCAGTAAAAATGCCCGGGGTCCATGTCACCATCAATAATCTTCATAAGAATGCGAAGAGTCATTACGGATGCAATTGAGGGGGGATTGGCATTGGTCATCTGTAATTTCCCATCGCGGAT
>PWUU01000078.1 GCA_003562475.1 Dehalococcoidia bacterium
AGGCGGCTGTTAACCGTCTGGTTGTAGGTTCGAATCCTACCTGCGGAGCCATGTTCTCGGTTGGTGATGTCCCTTCCAGCCAAGCCCATATTCGTGAAGCTACCCGCACACTCGCCCCAATGCCGGTAGACGCTCTGCACATCGTACCGGTGTTGCACAGAGCCATAGGATACCAGTTGGCGACATTGGTCGGCTGTACCATCCGGTCCATGCCCTGGGGAAGCGCTGAGTAGTCGTCAAGGTCGCATCATCGAAGCAGCATTCGTTGATCTGTCGTGCCCGAGCCGTCAACGTCGGGTTAAGAAACTGGCGACCGTCGGGGACGAAGAGCTTCCTGAGTATGATCTCGGCTGCATCGCAACTTTCCTCGTCCACCTCGGGCTGAGTGTCAACCTGCGGAAATGCCTTCGCGATCAGGACGCCTTCGATTCGTATAGCATCAAGTGCGAGGCCGAGAAGGCGACAACGGACTGTGAAGACTCGTCCGGAGGACGCAGGCGCTGCCGCGCCTTGCCAGGTAGTCGCGGGCAGCCCATTCCGCCGTGGTGCGGAGTCGTGGAAGTTCACATATGGCCATGTTGCGATGTCCTTTCTATGTGTGGCGGCTCATTCCCGGCTGGCCGCATGTGATCGAAGATAGCGGTCCTTGTCAAGCATCAGTCGTGTCAGCACTGTCTGAAGCGCAGAAAGCCCGACGAAGTACCAGCACCACAGGGGAAGTCCGAGGACCAGCGCGCCTGTTTCGTTCCATCTCCAGAAGTCCATGGCAAGCAGGAAGATGGCGCTGAAAGCCAGGATGAAGCCTCTGTGAGTGGAACTGATCGCAGGTAGGCCAACCGGGCCGGTCAGGAAGTGGACCACCAGGTACACGACCGTTGCGGATACCATTACGGGAATTGCTGAGAGAAATCCGTGCGCTGGCAGTGCACCCAGGTGAGAGGCGACAACAATAGCTTCGCCGGCAACGATAGAAGCGATAGCTGCGGGGGCTCGCGGTTGCCGCAGATGCAGGCCAAACAAGACTGTGGGGAAGAGCGCCGCGAGGCCTGTGAACGCGGACACCCCGAGCTCGAGTATAGTGGCGTCCGTTGTAAGTGCCACCACCAGCCCGAGTAGCGCCAGGACCACAACAAAAACCCTGGACGCCGAGACACTTGTCACTTGCCGTCTGGTGAAGACCGGCCAAAGGTCGCGACTGAATATCGATGAGAGAGTTAGCAGTTGGGAATCCATGGTTGACATAAGGGCCGCAAGGCCGGCGGCAAGCACAAGCGTGCCCACGAGGTCGCCACCAATGCTCATCATCACGAGTGGCAGTATGGCATCTGCCTCCTTAGCACTGAGTCCGGGTGCGGCAAGATGACCGAGGACGCCTATCAGTACGGGCGGCGCAAACGCTATGGTGCAAATCAGGGGGTAAAACAGCATGGTGCGACCGACTGCGCGCTCATCGCGTGCAGCGTAGAAACGCTGAAACAACTGTGGGAACATGGGGTCACAATAGAACCACAACGCCAGAAAGGAGAACCATATTGCCGGTGTATACGTCGCCCCGAGCCCTGGACGGCTGAAGAGCGCGGGCTCGTTATCGAGGGCCGCCGCCAATGCCGTGCTCCATCCCCCGTAATGAGATGCCACCATCCCGAGTGCAAGCAGCATCACGCTGATCATCAGTAATCCCTGAAACACGTCGGTCCATGCAACCGCCCGCAGGCCACCGCGAAGTGTGTACAGCACGAGTACACCCGTAACGACCGTTGCTCCCACCCATTGTGGCAATCCAAATAGCTGCTGAACTACCTCTCCTGCGGCCATTGGCTGCAGGGCGACATATGGCACGGTGAACACTACGAGGACGGCCGCCATTATTGCGGCCAGGGGCTTGCTGCGATACAGGTAGTGCACGAGTTCAGATGGGGTCACAAAGCCGTGTTCGCGTCCGAGTCGCCAGGCCTGGCGTCCCACGAGCCAGAACGTAAGCGCCATGAAGCCGGTACCGAACGCCATGATAGGGAAGAACGACAGCCCAGCGCGGTAGCCTGCGCCGGATGTCCCGAAGACGGTGAAAGCGCTGAAGTTGGTGGCCGCCATGGTGCCGATGAGCACGAGTCCACCTAGCGTGCGACCTGCCAGGAAGTACTCGCTTGCGCCCTCGCCAAGTCGCCGTCTCGCCAGGTGGCCCAGTAGCAGGACACCGGAGAAGTACACGGCAATTACGGTAATGCGGATCTCCATAGGCTATCCTCCACGAAGCACCGCTTGGTGACCGACAAACCTCGGTCGTCACCACGAATAACAAACGGCCATCCCGTGACAGACCGGGATGGCCGTAGCTGGCCTCTGCATAGCCTGCAGAGTACACTATACCGGAGGCATCCATGGAGGATCAAGAGTTTCTACTTGTCAACTGCGTAGCTAACTGCGTTGACCACGCGATGTACATTGTTTCGTAGTCTGCTCAGGCACACGCGGCACGGATCGAATTGGCTGTCCGGTGTAAGCAAACTGTCTGTGGCATCGGTGTTCGATAACGCCGAAGCTGGCACATGGGGTCGGTTGAGGAGCATACACCGCGCTGCATCACAAGCATGCACGGACAGGCACGAACGTTCGGAGGTGGATGTAGTCTCACACGGCGAAAGTCGCGAGGCATCATTGCGATGGTGCGGGGGCGCCACTGGCGCAAAGGTGTGGGGCACTGCGGCATGGCCTTGTTGGGGACGATGATATCCCGATCACCGGAGGAGAGGTGAGCGACTCATCAGTGAGGCCTGGAGTCGGAATACTTGTGCGCACCTACGGCGAAGGCGGCGCGGTTGTAGTTGTGCTTCATGGGGGGCCAGGCGCTGCCGGCTACATGGCGCCGGTGTGTCGTGAGCTCTCACCATGGTTCAGGGTGGTCGAGCCTTTGCAGCGCATGAGCGAAGAAGAGCCGCTGACGGTCGCCCGTCACGTACACGACGTTCGCGAGGTAATTGCCTCGTATGGCGGTATGTGGCGCCCTGCTCTTCTGGGCCATTCGTGGGGCGCGATGCTGGCTCTCGCGTACGCCGCTGAGTACCCCGAGACCATCTGCAGCCTTGTGCTCGTTGGATGTGGCACGTACGATCCGTGCGCACGGGCGGCTTTCGAATCTGCGGTTCAGCGCCGGTTGTCTCCGCTGATTCGCATGCGCCTGCGCTATGCGACCAGGAGAATCGCCGACCCGGACGCACGGTTCTGTGTGGTGGGGCGACTGCTGGAGCCCGTGTATTCATACGACCTGCTGCCGCATGGCGACGAGACAGAGTATTACGATGCTCGTGGGTTCGAGGAGAGCTGGCAGGACATGGTGCATCTGCAGCGTGCGGGCGTGTACCCTGCCGCATTCTCACGCATCACAGTTCCGGTACTGATGGTGCATGGTGCACATGATCCGTATGCAGGTCGCCAGATATTTGAATGTCTTCGTACGGTGATGCCACAGATGGAATACGTGGAGTTCTCGCACTGCGGACACTACCCGTGGCTGGAGCGACACGCTCGGGAGGCGTTCTTTGGGCTTGTGAGGGATTGGCTCGAGGGACAGATGACATAACAATTCCGTCAACGATGCAACTCTGTAGATGTGTAGAACCGGGAGGAACGCAACCGTCCCTCACCGTGGAGTTGCCGCTCTGTATCCGCTAGAACGCGGCCTTGTACAGCCGGACTATGGCGTCGACGCTGTTGTGGACAGCATCCTTGGGAAGGAATCCGCGTGAGGTGTCCAGAGCAGTCTGCGCCATGGCCTCGAACATGTCTTCTGTCACGCCAAACTGGCGGAGGGTGACCTTCATGCCGATGGAGTCGAGCCATGCATCGATCGCGTCGACGGGATCCCCGGAGACTCCGAATACGTTCTTGCCGATCTTTGCGATGCGGTCACCACGTACTTCCATGCTCTGTCGCAGCCATGCCGGTGTGAGTGCTGCCAGGCCGTCACCATGAGCGACGTCGAAGTAGCCGCTTACCGGATGCTCAATGAGATGGATGGGACGGTACCCAAGGCCACCGCCGAGGGCGATGATCTGGGAACACCCGAGGGTGCTTGCCCAACTCAGATTGGAACGTGCCTGGAGGTCCTTGGGGTCCTTGACTGACTGTGGCAGCCAGTCGACAGCTACCTTCATAATCGCTTCGCGGAGCGCATCGGCCATGGGCGCCCCGTCCTGGTGTGTGATGTAGTTCTCCATGACGTGGAGGAAGATGTCGAGTCCGCCCTTTGCCACCTGGTCGGCCGGCATGCTGAGAGTCAGTGTAGGGTCGACGATAGAAGTGGCCGGGTAGAATACCGGTACGCCCATGGCGCGTTTCTCATGCGTTTCCCAGTTGGTGACCACCGCCCAGTTATTGAACTCCGAGCCTGTGGCTGCCATGGTACAGACGAGCATGAGAGCGGCCTTCGCAGTCACCGCCTTCGGGTCCGCCGCGCCCGTGTAGTAGTCAAATACGGGGTGCCCGCCGGAGTACGCGAGATTGATCGCCTTGGACGCGTCCATGACGCTGCCGCCGCCGAGACCGATGATCAGATCTACTTTGTGCTCGGCTGCTACCCTGGCAGCGTCATCGACGGTTGAGCTGCGCGGGTTGGGTGTTATGCCCTCAGACACGAAGGTCTCGACCCCGTTGGACTTGAGATCGCCCAGTACTTTGTCGAGAAGACCGGTCTTCCTGGCGCTTGAGCCACCGACTACCACCAGTGCGCGGTTACCGAGCAGGGCCGCCTCCTGTCCGACCCTATCGACGGTCCCCTCGCCAAATACGAGCTTGATTGGGGTTTGAAAGACTGTTGTTGCCATTCAGTACCTCCTTGATACGACCAATGACCTTATGATGGTAGTACAGTCGGTGGCGCAAATCAATTTGGGATGCGGCAGGATGTGTACTACCACGCGCCTCGTAGCAGTCTGAGAAAGGCGTCACAGGTCTCTCCGGCGGCCGGTAGCAAATGCGATCGACGTGTGCTGACAGCGTTTCGAGTGTCTATCGGGTTTTGACAGTTCTTATACAGTCCCCATATACTTGGGCGGCTCATCGTTGCCCGAGTGGCGCAATGGCAGCGCAACCGACTTGTAATCGGTAGGTTGGTGGGTTCGAATCCCCTCTCGGGCTACTGTCTCCAATCGTAAGAGTCCCCCCTGGTTTGCTTACCACTTGCTTACCACTTAGCGCCTGTCGGACCTTCTCAGAAACAGGTCTCTTCCCGTGCATGACCTGGGAGAGGTAGGCGTGGGATACACCAATCTCCCTCGCTAATTCCCGTAGTGACTGTTGTTTCTTCATTCCAATGTCCCCCTTTAGAAAGTATAGGTGATAACCCTCTTTGGAGCCTCTGCCAGGTAGCGTTGAGGTGCTGCTCCGTTCGATATCCTTCCGCTCCAGTCCTGCAAAGAGTAGGCGTTTGGTGTGTGGAAATCCACACGTAACAAGTCATGTTTTACCCCTAGCTTAGTCTACCTCAGGTAAGGGTAAAATGTCAAGACCTTGTGACAGGTTAGCTGAGGATTCCTAGCTGCTCTAGGAGAGATTTGACATATGGCATCTTGTACGCTAACATAATATCAAAGGAGGTGCCATGTGAAGGACCAACCAAGATTGTGGTTCACAATTCCCGAATGTGCTTCCTACTTGGGCAGGAACACCCGAAGCATTCATCGTCTCCTGGAAAGGGGACTCATTCAGGGTGAGCTTGTCGAGGTGGAAGGTACATCGGGCTTCAAGCAATGGAGAATTGATGTTACGTCCGCTGTCGAATTGAAAGTGAAAAGGGAGCTTGCCGGGAAAAAGCAATATCGCAAGGGGGTTTTGGAACATGAGTGATTCATACATGAGCAAATACAATCGGGCTTTCTCGCAGAGACACCCCGTTCGGGAGATTGAGGCAAAAGACCAGCTGGTTCGTCTCTGTCGTGAGAAATTGGCACGAGGTGAACCACTTTCGAGTCAGGAGCGAATAGGATTGGGTTTCCGTGGAGTTTCCATTGGGTCCATTATGCCGAAGGAAACGCCAGCTGCACAACCACAGGGTAGCGAACCTGCACCAGTCCCAGAGGTTGCTTCGGAGTCTGAGCCGGAGGTGGAAGATGAGCAAGAGGACTGACGTTATTCGAAGTGAGAGTGAGATAAACTCCCGACAGATGGCCGTCAGGGATGAACTACAGGCTCTCCTTTCGGGTGGCAGGACCAAGGCTGACCTGGCCAAGGTGCGGGCTTTGAAGCGGGAACTCGGTGAGCTGGATGATGAACTCGCTATCGCTCGTAACTTGGAAGCGGAAAGGATTCGTCAGGAGAATATCCGCCATGCCCAGGAACGTGAAGCGGAACTCTGGGACCTTTACCATCAGAGAATTGAGCTGCTCCAGGTGGTTGTGCCCTGGCTGCGAAACGTCGAGGGTGCAGTGAATGAGATTGTTCGCTTGGTGCGAAAGTCTATCGGGCAAACTCAGGCAGGTGGTCATGGTGATTACCCGATAAAGTTACCGCCAGGCATACCGCTGTCAAGCATCCTGCGAGAGGGAGAATACCGCTCTTTTCTCGCCAAACTTGAAGGCTTGTTGCCTGAGGAAAAGCTCCGTGTTTACAGCAGCCAGGATGGCGAAATGCACCTGACCGCCGACGAGCTAAGGACTTACTGCGCCAGACAGGCTAGGGAAATCAAAGAACAAAGCGGATAAGAAGAAGAAGAGCCGGTGACCAGCCGGCTCAAAGAGAAAGAGAAACTCGGAGGTTGTTATGGTTCAACATAATAATAGCACAGCTGAGCTAACGTATCAAACTTTAAGGAGCAGGGCATACCAGCTGCTCCCGAAGGTCCACACGTACGACGGCCACGGGAACATTGTGATTCCTGGGGGATTCCTTCCCGATGAGGACGGTCACTATGTCCGATTTTACGAGGAATTCATGCGGGAAGTGCATCTGTGCGATGAATTTGAGGATAACAGGGGAATGAGAAGCCTTGCCCTTGAACTGGACAGGTTGGAAAGCGGTATTGATTTGGTCGGTGATGTCAGTGAATTTCCCGACCCCGAATGGTTGGTAGAGGGGTTTATTGTCCGGAACGGTCTCACGATGCTTTACGGGGATGCTGGCACGGGGAAAACGACCCTTTGTTTGTACGTGGCCGATAGCGTGCAGAAGAGCAAGGACTTATTCGGGTTGAAGTGTAAGTACGGCAAAGTCCTGTTCGTGTCGAATGACGAAGCGGGGGAGCTACTCAAAAGTCATAGGGATATGGTCGGGCTGCCCGAAAGACTGGATGTTGCAAAGTATGATGTGCTTTGGAATGGAAAGGGCTTCAATCCTGAGTTTGAAGATATGCTCCGGTACTATGACCACGATATTGTGGTTGTTGACACCTATACATCGCTGGGGATAACGGACATTACCAGGCCGGAGTCCGGTCTAGTTCTTGATGAAACGAAGAGACTGGGTAAGAAGTACCGTAAGGCAATGCTGGTGACCCACCATGTCAATTTGAAGGGCGAGCAGATGGGTTCCAGCCTTCACAGGGGTAAGACCGAGTCGATGATATCGCTTCGGCAGCTGTCGGAGGACAGAATAGTGCTAACGCAGGACAAGATACGGGGGAGCAAGTTCCCACCGAAAATTATCAACTTCAACCAGGATACTCTGGAAATGAGGGATGCAAAGGTGAGTATGAAACAGCAGGTCCAGGAGCTTAAGGCCGCGGGTTTCTCCGATAGGGAAATAGTGGACAAGTTCCACAAGTCCAACAGGGAGTCGGTCAGGCGATACCTCAGGGAGAAGCCCACACCGGAAGAGGTCGAAGAGAACATCGGTAAGCCCAGGAAGGACCGTTGAAACATCTTTATGTAGTAGCGGATTTATAACTCTACATAGAGTTATACGTGTACTCGTAAAATCCTAGCGGACTGAGTTTCAAAATCCTAGTGGACGCGGATTTTCTGCGGATTATTCTTGTAGCTAGGCGGACTGGTTGCGGATGTGGTATTTCGTAGCTAAACGGATTGGTTGCGGATTATCCCAGGAGGACGGATTATGAAGCATTACTGGTGCCGGACTTGCCAGCAAGCCTATAAGGACGGGGAAGCTCCCGCTGGATGTAATCACGAACACGCCCAGGAGGTCAGCGAGCACTTCTTCAATTACGCCAGGTGCTGGAGGGCTGCCAGCAGGGAACTTGACCGAAAGCAAGAGCGGCTCTTCGGGAAGATGTGACCATGCTCAGCGAGCGGTGGGGTGGTGTGGCTGGGTGGTGGCGAGCCTATGTGCCCATTCCGTCCCATCTCGGCATTGTGCACATCCTGTGGCTTGGTGTGTTGCCCTGTGTGCATGTTCTACTCTGTGACCATCTCTGAGGTGTTGGTATGAGAATAGTCTCTGTGCGGAAGGTGTCCCGACGGAGAGCCTGTCTTCGATGCGGGAAGCTGTGCTATGGCAGCCACGAGGCCGTTCTGGACAATGGCTCTGCTATGCCGCTATGCTCCAGGTGTTACCTTGACCTGGAGGGACTGCTGGCAGACGGCCAAACTGTGGAACTACCCTTGAAATCCGCCAGGAGTGACCCGTGACCTTGTGTGTTAGACTGGAGACAGGATGCGACACCACTGAGAGGAGGGTGTGCCATGACAGGCTGGAAGAACAAGCTCTACTTCGGGGATAACCTGGACATTCTGCGTGACCACATCGCAGACGAGAGCGCTGACCTCATCTACCTGGACCCACCGTTCAATTCCAATGCCACCTACAACGTGCTGTTCGCCGAAAAGAACGGGACTCAATCACGAGCACAGATTGCCGCCTTCGAGGATACCTGGAGCTGGGGTTATGAGTCCGAGTATGCCTATCAGGAAGTAGTCAGCGAAGGCCCCAAGAAGCTGGCAGACTTGTTGCAGGCAATGAGATCATTCTTAGGCGTGAGTGACATGATGGCTTATCTGGTGATGATGGTAGAGTGACCCCTCTCCCCGCTAGTCTCCTCCTACACCACTCTCTGGCCTCTACTGTGTTCGAACCATACGCGGGAAAGCGTCATGTGAACAATAACTACATTCGCATAAGGGGGCTGTTCATGGCCAACGATGAAATAGGCAAGATGCGAAAGGTGCACCTGCGAGACGTATGGAAACACGAAGCGACCGACTTGACTTACTGGTTAGAGGAAAACATAGATGTGATCAATCACCAACTTGGTCTTGATCTAAGCAATGTCGAACGGGAGAAGAGTGTTGGAGATTTTAGTGTCGACCTCACCGCAGAGGACAGGAACGGCAACCTGATAATCATTGAGAACCAACTTGACAAGAGCGACCACCAACACCTGGGCAAGATCATTACCTACCTATCATCATTGGGCGCTAAGTCTGCCATATGGATTGTAGCGGACCCTAGGCCGGATCACGTGAATGCTGTGTTATGGCTGAATCAGTCCGGTTTGGCAAATTTCTATCTAGTGAAGATTGAGGCTATCCAGATTGAAGATTCACGTCCGGCCCCTCTACTTACATTGATCGCCGGTCCGAGCCCCGAAGACATTCAGGTGGGCCAAGCTAAGAAGGCTGTGTCAGAGAGACACTCTCTGCGTAGGCTATGGTGGACAGAGCTCCTCAAGAGGGCACGCGCAAAGACCAGGCTGCATGCAAGCATTTCTCCCGGGGATGATAATTGGCTTGGCACGGGAGCAGGAAAGAGTGGACTGGCCTATAACTACCTAGCTGGTCAAAACTGGACTAGGGTTGAACTCTCTATTAATCGTGGACCAGGCAGGGAATCCGAGAACAAGTATATCTTCGACAGGTTGTTTCAATCCAAGGCCGAAATAGAAACTGAATTTGGGGGCGAGCTTCTGTGGGACAAGGTGGAGGAGAAACAGACTTGCGGAATCAAAAAGACCTATCACGCTGGCGGTTATCGTGATGAACAAGAGAAATGGCCAAAGATACAAGAGGAAATGATACATGCCA
>PWUU01000086.1 GCA_003562475.1 Dehalococcoidia bacterium
ATCTCCAGGACGATGGTGACCTTCTCCTCGTTGGACCACTTCCTTCGGTTCATGCCACTTCCTTTCCCGTGGCCACACTATAACTTATTCATCCCTCCAGTCTAAACGGGGTGCATCTCAGCCGGACAATCCAAATGACATCACGACCAGATACAGACCTGCAACCAGGAACAACACTCCGTCGATCACATAGGAGGCAGGCCTGTTGAAGAGGTCTATCAAACGGACAATCGCATTCTGCGGAAAGAACAGATAGACAACTGACGAAAGAACCAGGCTCCATCCGATTATCGTGATGATCACCGGCCAGTCCATTACCCACTCAGGATGAATCACAACGATGACCAAACCGATAATCAGTGTGACCGGGGCGAGGTACAGCACTGCCGGGTTATCCCGAAGGTTCTCGACCATGGCCATCACATCCTTCCTCTTGACCAGCAACGAGAGTCCGCAGATTACCAGGAATATACCGATTATCCTACCCAGTGTCACTGACGCTACTGCGATATCGTTCACGGGCATAACTCCCCATGCGGTTCGTTTCGACGCGGTAGCACCGGGGCAGGGTTTCGCACTCGAAGCTCCGGTGCGGTCGTTCCCGCCCGATCTCCCGTGAAGCGAAGTCCACTCCCCTGGCGCAGAATCTGTCACCCGTAGTTCTCCGTATCCGCTCGTGACGGGCCGACTCCCCGGACGGCGCTCGAGGAGACCCGGGCCGGTACCTGAACCGTTCATGGTCAACTACCGATGGTGCCAGCCGGGCACATCGGGCACTCCTCGACCATTATGACCGCTATTGGTCATTGGAAATCGTGCGCATTGCGGGACGCCTGCGAATCTCCAGTGCTATGATGTAGTCCGGATCGTACGACTACTGGCGGAGTCACGTAACCCGGCGGCAACCAGCGCGCCGCCAAGGAGGGACGCACGTTGCAGAAGATTGCCTACGTACTCATCGGCGTGGGCGCCGTGGTGCTCGTCGTATGGGGAGTGAAAGAGTTCCTGGCAGATCCCACTGTCGACCCCCTGATACGGATTGCCATTGGCGCCGTCGGTTTGGGCCTGTTGCTGCTGCTGGCAATAGTGATACGCGACAGGGTCCGGGCATCCAGGAACGACAGGTTCAAAGGAGTGCAACGATGATCGTCGTTACCACCGATTCGATACCTGGCAAGAAGGTGATCCACACACTCGGTTGGGTCAAGGGAAACACCATTCGCGCCCGGCATCTGGGCAAGGACATCGTTGCCCTTCTGCGCGGCGTGGTTGGCGGAGAGGTAGTGGAGTACACCAAGATGATGGCCGAGGCACGGGAAGAAGCGGTGGCGCGATTGATCGAAGATGCCGAGGCACAGGGCGCAAACGCCATCGTCGGCCTGCGGTTCAGCACATCGCTGGTGATGCAGAACGCGTCGGAGATACTTGCCTACGGCACGGCCATCGTCGTCGAATAGCCCCGGTCCCACGGCAGTGCGCCCGACCGTTGCGACGCGCTGCGCCTCGCGGCGGAGCACGGTCCCGGGGCGATCGCCCTTCCGGCTATCTCCGTCGGTGCCTTCGGCTATCCGGTCGACGCGGCAGCCCGCATTGTCCTGCGCACCGTGCCTGACGAAGCTCCCCAACAGCAGCCCCGGGGCCGCCATGCGGGTCGATTCCCACATCGACCCGCCGGTCGTGTACCCACAATCCCGCCCGAAGGGGCACGATGCGTCGTGCCCGCGGGAGGGGCGGGGTATAGGCAGGGGACGGATACATCCGTCCCGCCATCCGCATTGTCCATCGCAGGGGCGGTTCGCGAACCACCCGTCCTGGCGGGGTCATGGGTGTCTTCTGTAGGGGTCGATTCCCACATCGACCCGTCGGCGGGGCGGTTGGGTATATGCAGGGGACGGATACATCCGTCCCGCCATCCGCATTGCCCATCGCAGGGGCGGTCCGCGAACCGCCCGTCCTGGCGGGGTCACGGGTGCCTTCTGTAGGGGTCGATTCCCACATCGACCCGGGGGCGGTGCGGTTGGGTATATGCAGGGGACGGATACATCCGTCCCGCCATCCGCATTGCCCGTCGCAGGGGCGGTTCGCGAACCGCCCGTCCTGGCGGGGTCATGGGTGCCTTCTGTAGGGGTCGATTCCCACATCGACCCGGGGGTCGCGTACCCGCAACCCCGTCCGTACGGGCGCGATGCCCTCCATCTCGCCTGCCTGGTTGACGGTGCTGCTGTCCCGTAGGGGATGGTTTCAAACCATCCCACCGTTCAAGACTTCCGTGTTGAGTACGGACTCTTTGTCAATCCGACGCTTATCGATGGGGCCAACTGCGAGTCGAAGCGAGCAGCGATCCTCAACGAAGCACATGACCATTCATTCGGTATTGCACTTAGTTTCTGCGGTACGCCCAGAAGCCGCGGCGACTATCCACTGGTCCTCAATCAGCCGATTCCATGCAACCTGAATGTGGTCTTCGGGAAACATTCGCCTCTTGCGGTCGTTCCATCCACGCACTGCAGCAATGGTCTCTCTGATATTCGTGGCAGCTAGCGCACCACGAGTCACCACCCAGTGGACGGTTGCGAGCAATTCCATGCCGTGTGGCGTCTCGAATCCTTCAATCAGATTGGCGACTCTCTGGACTCGCTTCTCATGATCTCCAGTTCCGGAGTAGTAGTTCCTCGCCTCATCAACTGCGCCGGGCAGTACGTGTATCTCGACGTCAGGTCTTTGGCTGTCTCCATAGCCACTCGTGAAGTATCCCTCCATCACTTCCAGCAACATGTTCAAGTTGTGAGCATATGGCCCGTACAGCCCAGCCTCATAGCGGAGACGTAACGGTTCGCCGCTCTCCTGCAGGAAATAGGCCAGCTTCTCGACCTCTAGAAGCGTAAGACGATAGGACCATTTGGAGTACTCGTGCATCAGGGAGATCATCAGGGCTCGAGACATCGTCATCGTCGGCCTCGCAGTGCCAATCGGCATTCTGTCTGGTGCAGGGCTACCGGCGGGTTCGTACAGATGGACGTCTAGGTCCGGTATAGCTGCTAGCGCCTGCTCAATACGTGGACGGACAACTCTCCATTCCAATCCTCCCAATCCACATCCTAGTGGAGGGACAGCAACAGAACGTATTCCTCTCTCACGTATCACACCAACCAAGGCTGCTAGTCCTGCATCAATGTCCGCGACCCGCGATTTCTCACGCCAGTGTCGCTTCGTGGGAAAATTGATTACGTACTTCGGCCCGGTCAGGGCCCCAGTCTCGAACACGAAGACAGATCCCGGGCACAGTTCGTTCGTTCTGCATGCCCTCACATACGCGCGGTTATTCGCAGGGAAAGCCTTTCGGAACTGGAGTGCAACTCCCCTACCCATGAAGCCAACGCAATTGACAGTGTTGACCAGAGCCTCGGCATCATCCTCAATTATATTCCCTGTTCTGAGGTGAACCGTCATTCTGCACCTCCTCAGTAGTACCATTCTCTATGTGCATTAACAACTGGCTGACGCGCCATTGGGTACGATTGAAGGATGGCCTCAACCTTCTCCTTTACCTGGGCATTGATGACCCCGATTTCACGCATCAGGTTCCATCCGCACGTCCGATGAACGAGGAACTCCGCCTGCTTCCGGCGCTGTCGATCCATATGCTCCGGACTATCGAACCAGAACTGCGCATACACAATGTCCCAATCAATCTCATCCAAGTGTGACAAATCGTCGAACCATCGTGTGTACGCAGCGATGCCATGTCCATCAGAGAAGACGAAGCCCGCTCCCGAGGCGACAATGTCTTGGGCGAAAGAAACCAGATACACGATGCTATCCTGCCCGTCTGAGAATCCATCAACGCTTCCTGTGTGCAGTTGATATAGCATTGGTGAACGAGGTCCGAAGTAGAATGCCACATAGTCATGGATCACCCCTCCAGGCCCGCATTCTATCCGACAGACCCTCCTTACTTCCTGGATGCTTACATTATGTATGGGGAGATAGGGTAATGCATCGTCGGGCGCACATAGAGCGCTATGCAATGCACCACGCCTCAGCAATGTGGGTAGATTCTGAACATGAGTCAGACGATAGATCGGAGTCGGAACCGGGGCATTCAGCCAGACACCTCCTTACGTCCTTGCTGACATCTGGTCCCTACAAGTATGGTAACGGATAAGCGAAGTGAAGTGCAAGGCATGACATATAAGCTAATCAGTAGCTTCGCTGACACGAGACTTAATCATCTATCACCGTCGCCGTTTCGCTGCCGGACGCCTGGCCCTGAAGTCCGGCGCGGAGTTGTGGGCGATGCGGGAGAGCATGCGATCCTCGAACCGGGACCGTAGCCGCTCCGGCAACTCGGTTACATCCAGGTTGGTGGTCATGGCCGTGGGCATCAGACCGGCGTAGCGGTAGGCCATCAGCTCGTCGAAGCGCGCCGTCTCCCACTCCGACCCTGCCTGCGTGCCGTAGTCGTCCAGCACCAGGAACTGCGTCTCCTTGAACCGCTGCATGGTGGAATCGCTGCCCTCATGACCGATGGCCGACCGCATCGCTGTGAAGAGGTCGGCAACGGCCACCAGCCGGGTGTCGATGCCGCGGCGGATGACCTCGCGGGCCATGGCGTTGCACAGGTGCGTCTTGCCGTTGCCGCTGTCGCCGTAGATGAGCAGCCAGATGAAATCGCCGCGCCCCGCGGCGAGGCTGCGGGCGTGGCGCAGGGCCTCGGCGGCGCCCCGCACCGGCTGGAAGGACTCGAACGTCTGCTCGGGCCGCTGCACGCCGCGGGCGACCGCAGGGCTGTCGGCGAATCGCAGCTGCTCCATCTGGTCTCTCTTGCAGCCGCGGCCGGAGCAGGGGACGGCGCGGGAGTAGATGACCCGTCCCCACTCGTCGCGCGGATAGACGAACCCCGCGTCCTTGCACACAGAGCAGATGTAGACGGGTGGGGGAATGGGAGGGTCGGGCTTCACGCCGGTGGCCCTCAACTCCGCCATGTACGCCTTATAGCGCTCCGCCAGCGGAGAGAGAGGCCTGCCCGCCGGTGGAGTCTGTCGCGGCTCCTCCATGCGGCGTGACTTCGATGGAAGCTGCGCTGCCGGACCGGGATGGGGAAACGCCGGTGAATCATCTTCCCCGGTTGGCGGAGGCCCGGCTGCCACACCGGGCTCCGAAGGGGTTGGGGGCGTTTCGGTACAAACCGTCATGTGTTCCTCCTCCTCTCCTCTACCGGATGCAATCGGTCATCGTGGTCAGTCGTCGTACACCGGCGGCGGAGTGTAGACCCTGGGCAACTCCCTGCGGAACCGGTGTGCGGATCGCCCTCTGCCGGCGGGAGACGCAGGGGTCGCTGTCGCACGCTCGTGCTTCCCGGTCCTTTCGAGCCAGTTGCGCAACGCGAGCCAGGGTCGCTTGAGCTTCCGTCCCGACCAGTACTCGGCAAACTTCTTGAACTCGAGGTAGTACGCAATGCCGGGGTAGTCGGCGAGGAGCTCGTACAGTCGCCCGTAGTCGCGTGTCCGTGGAAACCCTCCTGCACGCTCCAGGATGGCGAACAGGATGTCGGCGTCGGGAGTGTCACGGGACCCAGCACGCACGGGAGCAGCGTGATCCACAGGCACGTAATCACTCCTGCCTCTTGCTCCGTGAGAGGCTGTCCGTGGCTCTGCGCTGTCTTCCCTCCGGGTCTCCGTCCTTTGTCTCCTCTCGCGCGCGTTGCTGGAGCAGGAGATATCTGTAGTAATCTGTGTTGTAGTCTCTGTAGTAGTCTCTGTTACTGATTCGTCGACGGTGGCAGAATCCACTTGTTCACCTTCGCAGAATCCATTCGTCGACCGTGCAAGAATGGGATTCTGGATAGTCGCACAATCCAGTTGGTCACCCTCGCACATTCCATTCAGCAAAGGTGGGACATTGGACGCAGCACCATCGACCGCCTGGCGTGCGGATGCCTGCAGGGCGGCCTCCAGGGCATCGAGGTTAACCCGGTAGTGCGTTACGGGGTGGCCGTTGGCCAGCTTGAGGATGGTCTCGATGATCCCGCGACGGCAGAGCTGCTGCCGTGCCTTGCGCAGTTGATAGCCGTTCAGACGCAGCTCCCGGTACATGTCCTTCTCAGTCTTGTAGACCCAGCCCTCGGGATTGCTGCTGCGTCGGGACCAATAGAGGAGCTGGGAGAGGAGGCAGGCTGCATACATGCTCCCGGTGACATCCACAAGGACCGGCCGCACCACGATAACGGTATCGGTGAAGCCATATCTCTTGAGCATCTCTTCCAGCGGGACACGTGAACTCATCAGACCTCCTCGGGAACAACACGGGGAGCGCATAGTTATAATATAATGCTAGCATATAATTGACAGTAAGAGGGAACTGGGGTATGGCAAACAGCGCTTGGGTCAGGGACCAATTTCACGACACTCGGGAATCAACCGCGTGTTGGTTGACTGTAGTGAACAGGATGAGAGTTTGTGTATTAGACCTAGGGCTGCCTGAGCTAATGGCCACGCAAGTGTCGGATCAGCCCCTATGCATCCCCAACTGGCCGAAAGGGAGACCCCGCAACTCAACTCGAACTGTCCTGCCGCCATGCAGGAGTTCCGCACGAGAACGGTCGCGACCTTGCTCGCGGAGTGAAGTGTAGGTTGAGTAGCGGAGAGGATACACCAATGTGGCAGTCACCTCATCAGCCTCAAACAAGGACGCATACGCCAAGACTTGGTGAAGATCGGCTCTGTGTGCGTCACGAAGCTCGCTTGAGAACTGACGCCAATCCGACTCATCGATCTCGGATAGATGTGCCTTGTATTTCGCATCGACTATCTGCACTGAGTTCCCTTTGTGTATCACCATGTCCGGCATAAGATGACCCAATGTACGATGAGTCGCATCTGACCATTCCAGTGGAAAGACCGTTTCTCTGAGACGTCCTACTTTGAGGACTCCCCCATACTGAGCAACCTCTCTTCGATAAACACTCTCGACGTAGTCTTCCCACAACCTCGCAAGAGGTAGTACCCAGGACAGTCCATCTCGTTCACTACCGCCTCCAAGGCCTCGCTCATCGACTACCCAGGCTATGGCCTCGATCCCGTAGCGCAACCACTGATTAGCGAGGCGACTCCCGCCCAGCCGTCGGTCAAGTTCGTCTCGACGTGGCATGAGTGGTGTCACGTCACTCAGGGAATCCAGTAAGCGACATGCGACTCCGACTAGGCTAAGGGCCACAGGGTCGCCAACTCCCACCAAAGACAAGTCCCTCTTCAGTCGTTCGAGAGTCCAGCGAATGTACTGTCTGAGAACTGGGTCAGTGTCAAGGTCGGGATAGCGGCATGGGAGTTGGTGCCATTGGCCGCAAGTCAAAGACTTACTTACATAGTCACTCCAGAGTATCCGACCACGCGGCTTTGAAGTCGTTTCTTCAATGTGCCGATACCCTGGAGAAAGTGTCTTCAGTAGCCCTTCCAACCTCGATAATACGGGACCAGCCAACACCCATGGCGGAACACTCCGCGCACTTCCCGGCACCATTGGCATCTCAGGAAGCTGTGGAGATGCATGCCAGCCCGTCTCTTGAAGAACATGTCCCACTCCAGACCATCCGAACCTAGGTTTGACCAGAAGTCCGCCAGCCACCTTGCCGTTTACACACGATCTGAGAGGCACAGCCCCGGCACACTCACCGGGCACGAACCTAACCACAACGCCGCTCGCCCCTCCGGTCACTTCAGGACTGACGCAAAGCAATCGGAGAGCTTGATCATTCAAGCGAAGGAATGACTCAGCGTAGGGACCCCAGTCGCCAGGTCGCTGGACTGGAGCAAAACTGTCGGGAGCCACTACCACCGGTCGCCCATGATCAGGGGCAACCAGGAGAGGTTTCGAGACAGGTGCACGCGACGGCCTCCAACTTGCCTGTACGCGCTTCACCCTCCGTCGCCCCACCATACGATTCATCTCATCGCACCACATCTTCGAGGGCATCACGTACGGCCTGCAGCTCTGTTGTCGCCGGCCCCAAATAGCCCTCTCTCAGATACTCGTCGAGTAGCGGCAGGAGTTCGAAACGCAAGCGTTTCTTAAGTTCTTCTTCATCATTCGCGAGAAAGTAGGAATGGCCAGGAAGAAGGTTCATCGCGTCGTCCGGCGCATGCTCGACGAACACATCCATCACACGGCCATAGAATTTGGTGGCGAGAGGCAAGCCCTGAGCGTCTATGACAGAACCATCAGGCATCATCGTGATGAATGTGAACCTACGGCGGATCGCCAAGTCAACGCTCGCAATACTGCGATCAGCCGTATTCATGGTCCCGAGTACGTACAGATTATTGGGCAGAGAAAGCTGATTACTTCCATTGACTGGGTGTGTCAAGGTCACAGTACGTTTGCCAACCTCGCCCGGTTCAAACAAGTAAATGGCCTCGCCCAAGATCTTGCCGAGATCTGCGCGATTAATCTCATCGATAACCAAGAGAAACGGTTCTTCTTCGGATCGAAGGCAGGCTTCGATAAGCGATCCCGGTCGCACGCGAAACTTCAAGGATTCCTCCTTGGCAATATCCGGAGACAAGCCAACTACGAAATCCTCATACGTGACGGCGGGATGAAACTGAATCGTGAGTCCTCTGCCAGCGAAGTAACGATCTCGAATCTCTCCTGTGAGCCGCGTCTTTCCTGTTCCCGGAGGCCCTTGCAGAATGACGAAATGTCTGGCCATTAGTCGCTCGTGAACACTTTCGGCAGTCACCCGTGGAAACAAGTCCTGACGCAACTCTTCCAAGAAGCTGTCTCGTTCGGTCCTGAACGCCGCCATGACTTCCCAACCACGTTCATAGGAATACAGATCGAGGAAAGCACTCACAACCTCTCTTACGATAGAGGGCCGTTCCGATGGAGAGATGTGCGCAACACAATAGAGCTCGCGCCCATACCGAGCGAATACTCGCTCGAAACCTGGGAATCGCTCTGACACTGTCTTTGGCACAACCACTCCCAGATTTGCCGGATCTGGCTTGGACCAAGACTCCACACCTCTCGCTGCCAGCATCCGTCGAAGGGCCGAAACGCGACGCCGGTGTCCAGGTCTGGTCAGAATCCCTTCGTCTGGGGACAATCCTCGAGTGCCAACGACAAGAGCGAGGAGGCTACCGTGATCTCTCGTCGGAAACCAAACCAGACTTGTTCCCCCGTACGGCCCCGATTCGGGGTTGTCTGGATTGATCAGTCCCGCAAATGGTACTCCCTGATCGTCTTCCTGCGTTGCTCCCAGGGCCAAGGCGTCCCGCATTGCCGTTTTGGCCAGATGACGTTTGTGGTATCGTTCACCGAACAGTTTTGACAATACTCCCCGCGCATTGGCGTCGGTGCCCTGCTTAGCACTGGCGATCAGTTCACTGAGGCTATCAACGGCGTCTTTCATCTGTCGTTACTCTCCCCATATGAGACTAGCTCTAATCCATTGTTACGCACCACGTGTGCAAACGCAACCCTCTTGCCAAACCAGCTTGGGAATTGGGAGATACCATACTTGATTCGTTTCACGTTCGGCATTGGCGGGCAGTGAGCGGCTTTCCCCCAAATCGGGCAATGGTAGCGTCGCAACTACTGAGATAAGTATGGTGTCCCCACAAATCACAGTGTAAACCAAGCATGGCGGGACCCGGGATCCCTGGGAGGGAAGCCTGAACCTGAGCACTTCATCGAGTTTGGGGAGCGAATCCCAGAATGGTGCGTCGTCATTGGGTTGATTGGAAGCGGTCAGGAGATCCATGTCGGTGAGGAAGGAGGCTTGATGTAATGGCGCACCGCCATCCAACGAACAACCCGGTCATCGGAATGGACCGTGCACGGTCCGCAAACCCGACTTTGACAGTTTCGTAGCTAGAATGAGGCGTTTTCCACTACAGGTGTTGGTTCCCGTGGGCAGGCGGCGGTCAGTTACGCCGGCAAGGGCTGAACTCGGGGCGGTGGACGGA
>PWUU01000051.1 GCA_003562475.1 Dehalococcoidia bacterium
ACTATCAACCCGGAGACAAGGGAACCCTACCTGAAACCTATTGCAGTCGAGTTGTTGGGGGAGCGGGAGGAGGATGCCATTCGCCTGCCAATCTACCTTAGAGATGCCTATGAGTCGGCTGAGGAGTTCTGCCGTGAATTGGGCTCACGCATGAAAGGCTCCGGTTTCCTTAAGACCATAATGCTGAGAAGGGTGGGCAGCAGCATCGCTGCGGGCCGTAATACGGCGGAGAAGATGCTGACATCTTGGCAGGATATCGGCTCAATCGCTCCCGAATCAGATGTCGAGAGCGACGATGATGAGGTATTGGTATCACCAGGTATGTCTAAGACCCTGACGGATAACGAGCGCAGGGTGCTTGAACGGTTTCTCAAGGCGCTCGAAGCTAATCAGGAACGTGATCCCAAATACGAAGTGGTTCGTAGTTGTCTGAGGGATAGAGGCTGGCTGGAGCGAGGCTGCGTGGTTTTCAGTCAATACTATGATTCCGTTCAGTGGCTAGCTGGCGAACTGGTCAAGGACTTCCCTAATCAGACAATAGCTGTCTATGCCGGGAGCGGCAGGTCAGGTGTCTGGGAAGGGGACTCTTTTAGGTACTTAGACCGCGAACAGATCAAGGATAGTGTACGAACTGGGGAGATCCGGTTGCTGCTAGGGACTGATGCTGCTTCAGAGGGGTTGAACCTGCAACGCTTGGGAACGCTGATAAACCTTGACCTTCCTTGGAACCCAACGCGTCTCGAACAGAGGAAAGGTCGAATCCAGCGCATAGGCCAGATCAATGACGTTGTCTACGTTTACAACATGCGTTATCTTGGGTCTGTAGAGGACCGTGTACACCAGTTGCTTTCGGATAGACTGCAAAGCATTTTCGGCCTGTTCGGTCAGGTCCCTGATGTTCTGGAAGATGTATGGATAGATGTTGCGATGGGTATGCAAGATCAAGCAAAGAAGATTATTGATGCCGTTCCGGAGAAGCATCCGTTTGACCTTCGCTACGAGAAGGTGGAGAGCATTGACTGGGAATCCTGTGCGCGAGTTCTGGATCGCAACGTTAAGAGAGAGGCCCTGATGAAACCATGGTGAAGGCTGTCGGTTATGGGACAGCAGTTCATCACCAGCTATCGTCTGAATCCGATTGAACGAAACTGACAATTGTGTGACCGAATCAGAGGTGGCAACCTAGCTTCGATCCGTCTCGTCACTATCAAACTCCGGAATACCACCGTGGTACGGCCTACCGTGGAAGTGACCGTACTAGGGCGATATAGAGGGAAGGTTGACAGTTGAACCTGAATTGGTATAAGTTCAACCGCGTGGTCGTGGCCTGTCGTCGGCCAGTAGAGTACGCAGGGGGACACGGGTCCCGTCTTAGACAGACGACAAGCAGAGCGTCTGGGCCTTTGCAGAATACATGGCTCAGAGAGCAGAGCAGAGGATGGCTGCGATGCGACCGTGCTCGGGTCGTGCGAGATAGCAGCTCCTCAGATACCGGCGCAGAACGAGAACATGATTGATCCTAGATTAGCGAATAAGGTACTCCTGATTTCCGGCGCAAACCACGGTATCGGAGCGGCTGCGGCTGAGGCCTTTGCAGATCAAGGAGCGAGAGTTTTCATCACCTACTATAGAGGTGCCTGTCGATACACTAAGAAGGAACTCAAAGAGGCTGAGGAGTTGGGCGCTGGTGGCGATAGGCTCTATTGCGCCAACCAGCAGAGGTCCGCTGACTCCCTGGTTCACAGAATCACCTCTCGCGGCGGTTGTGCTTTTTCGCACGAAGTGGACCTTGGTGATGTCAGCAATATTCCAACACTCTTCGATCTATGTGAAGAGAAGCTCGGCCCGGTAGACATCCTCGTGAACAACCATACCTACTGCGTACCCGAAACACTTGACCCAAGCCTCGTCAGCGATAGGGGCGGCGGCGTAAAGCTGACTAGTGCCGCAGGTATCGATAAGCACCATGCCGTCAATACTAGGGCATACGTGCTGATGATGTCTGAGTATGTTCAGCGTTTTCTGAAGCGCAAGGCCAAGTGGGGTAGGATCATCAACACCAGTACTGATGCTGCTCATGCGCATACTGCCAACGTCAGCTATGCTGCGAGCAAACACGCCATAGAATCATATAGTCGTTCGGCTGCTGTCGAGCTGGGCAAATACGGTATCACTGTGAACATAGTAGCTCCTGGTCCGATTCAGACGGGCTATCTTGAGCCCAGCCTCGTTGATGACGTAGTAGACAACACCCCCTTGGGCAGAGTAGGCGAACCGGAGGATGTTGCAGATGTAATGGTCTTCCTTGCGTCGGAACAAGCGAGATGGCTGACCGGCCAGCTGCTATATGCTGGCGGTGGGTGGAGAATGCACCAGTAGGTGTTCCGCGGAATGCACAACGGCGTCTACAAGCCTGACAGGGTGCTGATACAGGGGTTTACAAGCGGTTCTTGCCCGCCTCCGATGAACAACTCTCGGTATTGTTCAAGGCTTACAGAAACAGGCTGCTCGCATCGCAAACCTCGGCAACGTCGTAGCATAGAGT
>PWUU01000004.1 GCA_003562475.1 Dehalococcoidia bacterium
ACCATTCACACTGCCACTCCACTAACCCTAACTGAGGATCCTGCGGGGAGCGGGTATCTTAGTGCCCGCGGGTCGGGCGCGATCTCGCCGCTGCATGATGTAGACTGGTGGAGTTTCGAGGCGCTGGCCGGTGACATTGTCTCCGTGTCGATGGACACTCCCGATGCTGATGGGGTAGCTTACACGTCATTGCATCTGTTTAATGCAGCCGGGACGCTGCTTGCCTGGAACCAGCAAGGCGGGCCGGACTACGATTCCCTGACCAATCCCTACGCCATACCCTCCAGCGGCACTTATTACGTGCGGGCCGAAGGCACGCGGGGTTACTACGCTACGTCTGGAGCATGGATTGTGCAGGGCTCTTATACAGGCAGCTACCAGTTGCGGGTAGACGTAGGGCGCGGCATCCATCTGGAGTCCGACTCCGGCTACAGCAATAACTCCATCTCAGGGGCCAATACCCTGAAATGGGACTTCAGCACTCCGGGCCACCTGACGGCCACGGTAGGTGGCACCTTGATGGCGCCGCAGGGATCTACGCTTGATATAGATCACTACGTTCTGGGCATCTTGAATGCCGGCAACGAGGTGACTTTGACGACCCGGCTGCCCTCCTTCAGTAGCCTGGAATCTGCCGTAAGGGTCAGGGTGGTGGACAGCAGCGGCACGGCTGTGACCGATTCCGATGGCGATGCTGCCGATGGTCATTTCCAGGGCATTATTCCTTCCGATGGAGCTTATTATGCCAGAGTGGACCTGTCGCGTTGGGCGTATGAAGATCACTTCTATGTGCTGACCGACTCGGCCATGACCTGGGCTGATGCCGAGGCCTATGCCCAGAGCCTGGGCGGGCACCTGGTGACCATCAACGATGTTGAAGAGCAGGAGTGGTTAAGGAGCACTTTCGGCCGCTTCGGGAACCTGTGGATCGGATTGACGGACCAGGAGGTGGAAGGCAACTGGGTCTGGGCCAGCGGACAGAATGTGACCTACATCAACTGGGCCTCGGGCCAGCCCACCAGCGGTAGCAGCTATAACTGGGCTTACATGGGCAGCGACGGGCAGTGGAGGGCTGGAGGCAGTGGCACACTGCGGGCCCTGATTGAAGTGGAAAGTGCCGGGACCGGGGAACGAGGCCCGGGCTACTGGGCCCAATACCTGCTGGATATCGATATCGCCGACCTGGAATCTCCCAGAGTCACTGCCGTTGCCCCTCTGCCGGAGGAGGGCGGAACCACCTCCGGCCTGCTGACTAATTTGACGGTGACAGTCAGCGAGTATCTGGATGCTGATACCGTCAATGCTCTGAACCGGATGGTGTGGGCCCGTGACGGCCAATTCTACATACTTACCGACTCGGCCATGACCTGGACCAGTGCCGAGGCCTATGCTCAGAGCCTGGGAGGACACCTGGTCACCATTAACGATACTGCGGAGCAGGAGTGGCTAAAAACCAACTTTAGCCGCTATGGGAGTCTGTGGATCGGATTGACGGACCAGGCAGTGGAAGGGACATGGGTCTGGGCCAGCGGACAGAATGTGACCTACACCAACTGGGCTTCAGGGTATCCTCGTAGCTCGAGCAGTTACAACTGGGCTTACATGGGCAGCAACGGACAGTGGTACGATTATACGAACAGTTCAATACGGGCCCTGATTGAGTTTGACGGTCCGGATTCAGATGGGGACCTGGTCCCCGATTGCATCGATCCCTATCCCGATGATCCCTGGAATGCCTGGGACCTGCGGGAAGCCGGGCCCGACGGGGTCTTTGACACTCCGGACGATATCATCTACCGCCTTACTATGGGCACGCTTTATACCACGGGCACCACCGTGAGCCTGGTGATCCAGAATGCCCCCCTGCCCAGTGGCTACTACCGCTTTACGGCCAATAGCGTCGTGACTGACCTCCTGGGCAACCCCATGAACCTCTACCAGCATACATTCACCGTCTCCAGGCCCCTGCCTCCTCAGGGCACTGTTCCCGAGGAAGAGCCCAACGACACCATTCACACCGCCACGCCGTTAACGCTTACTGAAGATCCTGCGGGGAGCGGGTATCTTAGTGCCCGCGGGTCGGGCACGATCTCGCCGCTGTATGATGTAGACTGGTGGAGTTTCGAGGCGCTGGCCGGGGATGTTGTGTCAGTATCGATGGACACTCCTGATGCCGACGGCGCGGCATACAGCTATTTGACTCTCTACAATGCTGCCGGCACCGCTCTGGCTTCAAATCAGGCAGGCGGGCCGGACAACGATGCCCTGATCAATCCCTACACCATACCTTCGAGCGGCACCTATTATGTGACGGCCGAAAACCGGTATTATCGGGGTTGGCCTTACTATACATGGTACTACTACACCGGCAGCTACCAGATAAGGGTGGACATAGGGCGTGGCATACAACTGGAGTCGGACTCCGGCTACAGCAATAACTCCATCTCGGGCGCCAATATCCTGAACTGGGATGCAGTCGAAAATCACAGGGTAGCACACATAGCCGGAACAATCATGTCTCCACAACCCGG
>PWUU01000098.1 GCA_003562475.1 Dehalococcoidia bacterium
GGAGGATATACGATTCCGTTGAGAGGCAGGCTTGCTGAAATCATTGAGCGCATCCACCAGGATGAACCGCACTTCTTCGCAAAGCGCGATGAACTGCAGGCACGGCTCTCGCACCTGAACGCGGGCATCAAAACGGCGAGTGAGTTGGAGAGAAGGCTACGGGATGCGAATCAGGAGGCAGGCCTGGTTAGCGATGCGATGCGGGTGCTGGAGGCACGACACATCTATCTGGGTCTAAGCGCCGAAGAGTTTCTGGCGTGGGTGGACTCAGCCTTGAAAGAGAACGGACTTTCCAAACTGGTCTATATTTGGGACGAGTTCTCGGCGTTCGTGGAACGCAATCGCTCCGAATTGAAGACGCTGGAGGAGTTGGCGGACGCCTCGCGGCAGGGGAGGTTCTATTTCGTACCAGTGACGCACACGGATATCTCGTCGTATGTGGCGGCGGGCTCCGAAAGCGCGAGGAAAGCTAACGACCGGTTTACGTTCAAGCGGCTTGATCTTCCTAACGAGACCGCGCTAAAACTGGCGGCAGACGCGTTTGTTGTCAAACCGGAGAAGGCAACGGAGTGGACGCAAGAGCGCGATGCCCTGTGGCATAGTGTGAAGGGCGTCGCTGAAAACTACATGGCCGTCAACAAGGCCGGCATTGATGCGATGGATTTCAAGGGTATCCTGCCGCTACATCCGATGACGGCGTTCCTGCTGAAACATCTATCCGTGGCGATCGGATCAAGCCAGCGGAGTATGTTCGAGTTCCTAAACGGGGAGGAATTCAGAGAGTTCATTGAAAGAGGTGGGCTGGATGTTCATGGCTATCAGTTCCTGACGTTGGATCATCTGTGGCGATATTTTGTGGAACGGGATGATCTGGGGACGGGGCAAGCCATGCAGGAAGCACGGGCGGAGTACGCCCGACGCGAACAGGACCTGCAGCCGGATGAGCGGCGCGTATTCAAAGCGGTGTTGCTGTTTGGCCTGGTCGAACAGATGCAGGGAACGGGGCATCCGTTGTTGGGCGCGACGGTGGGAAACATCCAACGCAGTTTTGAGGGGGACGGCGCTCTGCAGGGCGTGGATGCGATCCTACGCAACCTCGAGCAGAAGCACTGTTTCGCGATTGTTAACGGACGTTGCGAACGCTTCCGTGACCGCTCGGACACGAAGGAGATCGAGGCGAAGAAGGCGGTGTTAGATGGGAAGTTTGGTGATCTCGTGCTGAAAGACACCGAGGTGGAGTTGGCTAAACAGCTGAAAGGTGTCAACTACGGCGAGCGTTTTGATGTGCGCGCGGACGGCGTCAACGGTCTTTCGGCATCAAGCATCGCAAGACGCGAGTCTTTTGGTGACAATGGGAACCGAGTGCTTGTGCAGTTCATCCTCGCTCGAAACGAGCAAGAACAACTGCGCATTCCCGAGAAGGCGAAAGACCTGGCGAAGCAGTTCAAAGACCACCGGATGCTGTTCGTGACGCTGCCGGAGGTCAGCTTCTGCCGCGACAACGCAAAGGCATGGGAAGAGTTCACGGAAAACAGCGCTCGTCTCGCATTGGCAAGCGATAACGCGAGTAAGAAGGTGTTCGAAACGCAGGTCAACGGCGCGAAGGCGGCGTGGTATTCCAAAGTGACGAGCGCTGCCAAACTCGTAGTGTACAAACCCAATGTGAATGGGGAGCCGTTCGCTGAGGAAGTAACATGGGGGCAGTTGAAGAAAGACTGGCTCACCGGCTATGCGAAACAGACGTTCAAGGCATATACGGACGATCTGTGCGGCTTCAACATTAGTGCGTTCGCTGCGCCGACCGCATTGCAGAACTGGGCGCTGGCCGGTATGGAGTTCGACAAGTTCGCCAAACCTGGGCCACAGAAGACCGTGGTAGCAAATTGGCAGAGGAACGGAATCACCGGCGAAGAAGCATGGTTCGACGCGAATCCGAACCATCCGCTGACGCAGTTACGGGACAAGTGCAAGACATGGCAGGACAACACGGTGGGAGCGGGAAACACCTGTTCCATACGCAAACTGTACATTGACTTGCAGCGTCCGCCATTTGGATTGCTGGCGGTGCCGCATTCAGCCCTCGTGCTGGGCTTCGTACTGAAAACATGGCTGACCGGACAGCGCAAACTGCAATGGACTGATGGTGTTACAAGCAGAACGCTAGATACTGCGACGCTGGCGGAGATTATCGAGGCAGTAGTCAAAGATGACGGCGCTAATGCCATCAAGAGCGAAAAGCTGATTTGTCGCCTGTCGAAAGAGGAAAAGGCGTTCATCGAACAGAGCAGCGTCATTTTCGGGAGCATTTCGCTTGCGGACGGAACGGTGGAGGCGGCATTGAACGCCGTCGGAACGCGGCTGGAGCAGATTTCGCAGCGCGCTCCGTTATGGGTGTTGCCGGAGTATATCCGTGCCCAAGCTGACCCGAGCGCAGAGGCGATGTGCAAAGTCATCGATGCTCTGTGCGCGGCGAATAGCATCAGCTCAAAAGGAGACACTGAGTCTCGCGGCAACAAGGTTAAGGAGA
>PWUU01000057.1 GCA_003562475.1 Dehalococcoidia bacterium
ACTGCGGGCGTCATGCTGGTGATCTTTCTTACTATATCCATGATCCTCCTCTACTTGTGTGCGGGTGCTATCGAGCAGCATATCCGGAGCAACGACGTGGAGAATATGGAGGGACTAGCCAGGAGGCAGCCCCTGCTGACGGGTATAACCATGACTGCCATGCTGTCTTTGCTGGTAGTTCCTTTTGGCATCCTGTTAAGCAAGTGGGCAGCTATTCAGGCAGCATCAGCTATTGGCATATGGTCTGCTTTGGTGCTGGCGCTCCTCATGCTGAGCATCGGAGCCGCTACAGTATTCTGGGCTAAGTGGCTGGGACGGCTCCTGTGCCAGAGTCCTACGTCTGAGAGCGCCAGATTGGAGCCGTTCATTTCCCATTATCATGGCGTCTTGTTGACATTGCTGGGCTTTGCCGTGCTGTCCAGCGTATTCATCGCTCCGTTATACAACGCTGCCATTGTCCCGATTATCGTTGGTGCGGGCTACGATCCAACTCTGGCTTTTACCACCGAGACCTGGTTCTTGAGAGCCACAGGCGGGGTCTTTGCCGGTTGGCCAGTTTTCATAGTAGTCGCAATAGTGCTATTGATTCCCTTAGCTACTATGAAGGCCAAACCGGAGGCGAGCCGACCCGCTTTCATGTGCGGAGAGAATGTGGAAATAGGGTCAGACGAGTTTATTGCTGTGGCCGACGAAAGAACACCCCTAATGACCGGCGGGTTCTATATCGAGGGTCTTCTAGGAGAACAAAGGCTTGACAGGTTCGTTATTCCTGCAGGCATTGTTCTCCTTGTTATCCTGTTCGCGTTGGTGGCGATGTGAGTTCGGGTTGGATGATCGTGAGTGTCATAGTTGCCGTGATAATCGTCCCACTTATCGCGGGGCTGCTCTCGGGCGTTGACCGTAAGCTTACTGCACACATGCAGGGAAGAATCGGCCCGCCGATAATTCAGCCTTTCTACGATATCATTAAACTCCTGGGCAAGAAGCCCATGGTTGCCGGTCAGGCTCAGCTTGTGTTTGCTTGTGCCTTTGTTGGCCTTACCGTCGCCGCTGTAGTACTCCTCGCCCTGAGGCAAGACCTGGTATTGACACTACTTGTCTTCTTCTTTGGTAGTGTCTGCCTACCCCTTGGAGCTCTAAGCGTGAAATCTCCCTATAGCCAATATGGGGGGCATCGGGAACTCCTACAGCTGCTGGCTCTCGAACCTATTCTCCTTCTGGCAGCAATTCCCATATCGCTTAAGGTGGGCAGTTTTCTCATTGCGGACATATTCGAGCATGGACAACCCCTCCTTCCCAGTTTGTGGATTACCTTTGCTGCCCTGCTTATTCCGTTAGCCTTAGTGATGAGGAAATCTCCGTTCGACATCTCCGGGTCAGAGCATGCTCACCAGGAACTGGTGAGGGGGGTGCTAACGGAGTACTCTGGCCCATATCTTGCTCTGATAGAACTGGGACACTGGTATGGCAAGCTTCTGGTTTTGTCTATTCTAGGACTGTTCTGGGTCGTAGGCAGCCTGTGGTGGCTATCATTCATCATCGCTTTGGCCGGCTGGTTCATTGTCCTGGTCGTCGATAATATCTCCTCTCGTCTCTCGTGGTCCTGGATGGTGAAATTTGCCTGGGGCTGCGGCATCACGCTAATAACCTTGAACACCCTATTAATTCATTTAGGCTGGATGTAACGAATGGACATTCTCACCAGATCGCGAATCAAGTCCCCGTGGCTGCTGCACTATAGCTGTGGCAGCTGCAACGGATGTGACATAGAGATACTTGCTGCGCTCACTCCCCTCTATGACATAGAAAGGTTCGGCATCGTCAACATGGGGAATCCCAAACATGCTGACGTGTTATTGGTTACCGGGCCCGCAAACTGGCGCAATTACCGGGTACTGCGCAATATCTATGACCAAATGCCAGAGCCCAAGCTAGTAATAGTAGTAGGAGTGTGTGGCTCCACCGGCGGAGTTTTTGACAGGTGCCCCAATATCCTTGGCGGTATAGATACAGTCGTACCTGTCGACGTTTATGTCCCTGGCTGTGCCGCCAGGCCTGAAGCCATCATTGATGGGGTGGTACTGGCACTAGGGAAGCTTAAAGCATATGGAACATGAAGTATTTGTCAATAAGGATGAGCTTATTCCTGCAGTACAGGGAATGCTGGCTGAAAGAGCGAGGTTGGGCACAATCAGTTGCGTTGACCTGGTTGACGAGTTTGAGCTTATCTACCACTTCGAACCTCAGGAAGCGCCGGACCCTCTTACTCATGTCAGGGTGAGAGTCGCTAAGGGAGATAGCTTGCCCAGCATATCCAGCATCTACCCTTCTGCTTTCCTGGCTGAGAACGAAATACAAGACCACTTCGATATCCAGATAGGTGGCATCATTTTCGATTTCCAGAGGAGATTTGTACGCTCCAAGGAGAGCCCGGAGGCTGAGCTCCTTAAACCTACTCCCTATAAGTTGACCGAAGCAACGCGGCATCCTGTCAGGTGCCGCGAGGCCTGTCCTGCGGATATTGATATTCCGCGTTATGTTCGGCTTATTGGCGAAAACAGACCTGCTGACGCGCTGGCAGTGATAAAGCAAGCCCTGCCGTTCCCGGGAATTCTGGGGCGAGTGTGTTTCGCCCCCTGTGAGACTCCCTGCCGCCAGGCAAAGCAGGAAGAGCCTATTGCCGTCAGAATGCTCAAGAGATTTGCCTACGAACACGCCACTTATGAAGAAAAGGGGCCTGCCAGGAGAACAGGCAAGCGCGTGGCCATTGTTGGGTCAGGACCAGCGGGGCTTACTGCAGCATACTACCTGGTTAAGATGGGACATGAAGTGGCCGTATTCGAGGCTTTGCCTGAAGCTGGAGGCATGATGCGTGTGGGGATTCCCGCATATCGGCTTCCCAGAAAGGTTCTCGACGAAGAAATCGACCTGGTTAAGCAACTCGGCGCGAAGATACAGACCAGTACCAAAGTGTTCTCATTGGAGCAGCTTTTCCAGGATGGATATCAAGCAATTCTTGTTGCCACAGGTGCTCACCGGGGCATGAAGTTGGGTCTTGAGGGAGAAGACCACCACAAAGTCCTGGAGTGTATTGATTTCCTGAGAGGCGTGAGTTTTGGCAAGAGAACGGAGCTAGGGAATCGGGTAGCAGTGATTGGTGGTGGTAATGCTGCTATCGATGCAGCTCGGTCTGCCCTTCGCTTGGGAGCCAGAGACGTGACTATCCTCTATCGTCGCACGAGAGCCGAGATGCCAGCCAATACTTCAGAAATTGAAGAAGCGATAAGCGAGGGTGTAAAGATCGACTTCCTGGTCGCGCCAAGAAGAATAATGAGTAAGAACGATACAGTCATACTGGAGAGTGTTCGCATGAAGCTTGGAGCCCCGGATGCCAGTGGTAGGCCTCGACCTGAGCCAATAGAGGGCAGTGAGTTCCAACTGGAAGTGGATGCAATTATTGCTGCCATTGGGCAATCCCCTGACGTACCCAAGGAGTTTACTCTGGAAACTGGCAGCAACAACACTGTTATTGTCGATGCCGAAACTATGGCTACGTCAAGAGAAGGTGTTTTCGCCGCTGGTGACGTGATTGCGGGACCAGCATCCGTAGTGGAAGCAGTGAGGTCGGCAAAACAGGCAACGCTCTCGATAGACAGATATCTTGGCGGCGAAGGGGTCTTGCCCGTTCCGGAATTAGACATAAAGGATCTCACTTCACGCCAGACCTTTATAGAGAGGTGGGCGCGAAACAACCAGAGGGTCGTAATGCCAAGCCTCGCCATCGACGACCGACTACGGGGATTTGATGAGGTTGAACTTGGGCTGACTGAGGAAATGGCCATGGCTGAGGGCAGGCGATGCTGGCGATGTGACTTGGAGGAATAGAATGGCACGAACGGTGATTCCTTTTGGCCCTCAACACCCGGTATTTCCCGAACCTGTCCACCTTAAACTGGAGCTGGAGGATGAGACCGTAGTCGGGGTCACCCCCATAATCGGCTACATGCACAGGGGAATCGAAAAGGCTGCCGAACTTAAGACTTTTCGCCAGAATATCTTCCTCATCGAGAGGATATGTGGCATTTGCAGTTTCATGCACTCCTTAGTTTATTGCCAGGGAGTGGAAGCTCTCACAGGTGTTGAGGTGCCTTCCAGAGCCAGGTTTCTTCGTGTTTTCTGGAGTGAACTCTCCAGAACGCATAGCCATCTCTTAACGCTGGGTCTTCTTGCTGATGCCATGGGCTTCGAGAGCTTGTTCATGCAATGCTGGCGTGCAAGAGAAATAGTTCTGGATATTTCCGAGATGACTGCGGGACATAGAATAATACAGTCAACCTGCTCTGTTGGCGGCGTAAGAAGAGATATAGATAAGGACATGGCCAAGGAAGTAGATGACAGACTGCTTGCCCTAAGAGAGATGCTGGATAAGACCATTGCTCCAGTCTTCCTCCACGACCGTACCGTCAGGCGCCGGACTGCGGCTAAAGGGATTTTGCCCAAGGAACAGGCCGAGCTTCTGGGAGCGGTCGGCCCGACGGCTCGTGGAAGTGGCGTTACAGTGGACATAAGACAGACAGGATATGCTGCCTATAGGGGCCTGGGCGTCGACCCAGTCGTAGAAACTTCTGGAGATAGCTATGCCCGCACCAGGGTCAGGGTTAGGGAACTCAGTCATAGCGTAGAGCTTGTCCGTGAAGTCCTGGCGATGATGCCGGCCGGCGAGATATTGGTCGCAGTTGGTAGCAAGTATCCCGAGGGCGAAACCGTTTCCAGGGTAGAACAACCCAGAGGAGAGGAAATCATGTACCTGAAGGGCAATGGCACAAACTATCTGGAGAGGGTGCGGGTAAGGACGCCAACCTTTGCCAACATCCCTGCCCTGTTAGGTATGCTTCCTGGCTGTGAGTTAGCTGATGTGCCGATAATTACTCTGTCCATCGATCCCTGTATTGGTTGCACAGAGAGGTAATGACAATGGCCTGGATGCTTCCAACGATTATCAGAAACCTCTTCTCGCGACCTGCGACGAGGCGCTATCCCTTCAAGGACATAAGGGAACCTTCTCCTGGCTACCGAGGCAAGATCTATTTAGATCCCAACAAGTGTGATTTGTCCGGTGATTGTGCCCGTGTATGTCCCTCTGCTGCTATAGAAGTCAGCCTGGAAAACAGGCAGTGGACTTATCACCCTTTCAGATGCGTCTATTGCGGTGCGTGCATGCAGATCTGTCCCCAGCGGGCGATAACTCAGGACAAGCACTACACCAGGCCTGCAGTTGCCAAGGGAATAGAGGTAGTAGACGTGCCTCTTTGAAGTGTTCAGTCCGGCACCTTCGGTGCGACTGCGTATTCCGGCCACCGGCCGCTCACGACAGCTATCCAAGATGGCCCGACAATCCAAGTCCCACCAACGTACCAATGAGGATGATGAGTCCGATAGCAGCAACCAGCAGCACCTGGTCGCCCCTCGTCTTCTTCCTTCGAGAACGAACAGGTTGCCCGTACTGCGGATAAACATGAGCATGAGGCCGCTCCTGGCGTGACCATTCGGACGACGCTCTGCCTGCTCCGTTCTTCTTCCGCGGTCTACGCACCGGTATCGGTGCATCCTGTGGCGCCGGCCAGCCTGCCTGCTCAGGCGTGTAGAAGCTCCGGCACACGACACAACACCACAGACTCTGCAGATCGCTGTATATCAGACCCGCCCCACAATTCACACACGACGGCTGCGTAGGGCGACGTTTCCGTCGGCGCGGTGGCGGCGTCACCGTGTGGTGGTGACCGGTCATTCGCCACGTTCCGATCCCGCTATCAAACGAGAAGCTCCTGCCTGCACACTGGTTATTCGCGCAGCGCCAGGCCCCCTGCTCTACATCGTAGAACATCATCGACAGGCCGCAATGAGGACACTCGTCCTTGAGTACCCTGTGGCAGTTCCAGCAAGGCTCGTTCATACGGGAGGGGTTGGGGTTGAGTGCACCACAATAGGTACACTTACGTATGAGGCCACGCTCCGCCACAGGTCTCAGCCACTCATCAACGAGCGCCGGCATGGCCTTGTTGGACAGATGCGTCTTGCGCTCTCCCTCGGCCACTGGCTTGAACGACTCGCAGTTTGTCTGGGGTGCGCCATGAGGACATGTCGGCGGCTCCTGATGATAGAACCGTACGCACCAGGAACACTGTGTCGCCTGAAACGCGCGAAACCGGGCTCGCCGCAGCGGCGGGGCGCTGGGAGCATCAATTGCGTGTATCTCAGCAGTGCCTGTAATGTCAAAACGACAGCCACAGTGCTTACACTGCCAGCGGCCATCGTTCATCCCCAGGACCTCATGAGTGCCACACGTCGGACATTCCACCGGGCTACGATCATACTCAGCCCTCGTGGTCTCATTTGCCAGCACCTGGTACGCAGTATTGATGCGTCGAAATACTGCCTCGGCCTCAGCCTGTCCCGGATTGCGGTCAGGATGCCACACACGGGCGAGGCGACGAAAGGCGGCATTGATGTCCTCCTGCGTGGCCCCTCTACCAACCTCGAGGACTTCGTAGTAACGGTACTTCCTCATGGCAGTGATTAGACAGCGGGCAGTAGCATTCGGTTGGTGCCACCGCATCCGGCCCGAATTGCGCCCGGGGCACACATTACCACAGGCAAAGAATGCGTGCTACGCGCCAGCACGGTGAGACTGCAACTGAGTTACTAAGGGGTCACGGTGTATGCACATCTCGAAGTAGTAGATGTGCATGCCCTACTGCATGTGTGTACAATCCCCGGAGAGGGGACACTAGCGAGCAAAGGCTCCCCGGGGAGGTGCGTTGCGATGAAGATACTGGGAATCTGTGGGTCGCCGAGGAACGGAAACACCGAGTGGATGGTCGGGAGGGTCCTTGAGGCTGCGCGCAGTGCCGGCGCGGAGACTGAGCTCATCCTTCTCAAGGACGAAGATATCAAGCTCTGCACCGGATGCCTCGAATGTGAATTACACGATGACACGACGCCCGGCGCGTGTGTCATCAAGGACGACATGGACGCGCTACTGCCGAAAATGCTGGCAGCAGACGCGTTTGTGTTTGGCACGCCTGTATATTTTTATATGCTGTCGGCGCTGCTGAAGAACTTCATGGACAGGACCATACCTGTCTGGCCGCTTCTCAAGGGCAAGTCTGCCGTTGGCGTAGCAGTGGCTGAGGACACGGTAGGCAAGGCGCTTGAGAACCTGCGTACATATGCGGACGTGTGCAAGTTGGAGTGGGTCGGCGACGTCAGCGCCTTTGCATCTGCACCAGGGGAGATCGCGAGCAACGAAGGCATCGCTGCAGCGCTCGCCGGACTCGGCAGAAGACTTGTCGACACAGTGCAACAGTAGGCAAACAGGTTCGCGTTTCGAATAGGACAGTAATGAGACAGCCGCCGCACTGGCGACCGGCGCTCAAGAGGAAAAGCGATGACATTGACGGAACAAGCGCTAAGGGAGCTATCCGACGAGTTACTCGCCGCAGAGATAAACCGAATGCCCGTGGCCCCCTTCTCTGACAGGTTTCCCGATCTCTCACAACAACAAGCCTATAGTGTTCAATTCGCCACTGCGGAGACCAGGGTGCGTTCAGGTGCCCGCCTGATCGGTGCTAAGGTCGGCTACACGAGCCGCGCTACCCAGCAGCAGTTCGGTGTCGATGAGCCGGTATTCGGACTGCTAATGGACGGCCAAGTCCATCCCGATGGCGGCGAGGTTGCATTCGAGCAACTGATCTCGCCGAAGATAGAGCCCGAGATTGCCTGCGTTCTGAAGGAAGATCTGAAGGGACCGGGGGTCACGGTCGCCCACGCCCTGGCTGCAATCGCAGGCGTTATGCCGGCGCTTGAACTTGTGGATAGCCGGTTCAGGGACTGGCGTGCAAATGCGATCGATATGACCGCGGATAGCGTTGGTGCCTGGGGTATCGTACTCGGCGGCCGCTTGACACCGATTGATGGAATCAACCTGCGCACCATTGGTGTCGTGCTGGAGAGGAACGGCACGGTGGTCTCAGCGGGCACCGGAGCCGCCGCGCTGGGTAACCCGGCCGATGTGCTCGCGTGGCTGGCGAACAAGATGGCTGTCTTCAATCTAGGTCTGACCAGAGGACAGGTAGTCATAACAGGAAGCCTCGTGCGGGCCGAGCCCATCGAGAAAGGGGATTGCTACACGGCGGTATTCGACCGGCTTGGAGCGGTGTCCGTCACCTTTCTGTAGCCATATTCCCGCGTTCGGCCGGCGGCATCACAGTGACATCCACATGCCGGTCCTTCGCGAGAAGAGCAGCTGAACCTTGGTTGCCATCCCCTCCCTTCCGTACGCCATTCCCCGGAACAGGAGTCACACCCCTCCCTGAGAGAGTAACCTCTCCGCTACTCTATCTCACGAGCCATAGTAGCTCCACCACGATATGTTACTCCCTATAACATAGTATCTGCCGATGCGAGAGAGTTTGTCCTATCCTGGGTGTGATGTTTCTTGACATGATCTGTTAGATTCATTACAATACCACCGATTTCGAGAGGGGACTCATCGAGGTGGATACCACACTATGGAAACGAGACTCCACAGAGATGGTGCGCCAGAATGGGGAGAGGACGCGGGGAGATACGTGATGTCGGTTGCCGTCTCTATGACGGGCGTAGATGCCCACCGAATAAGGAAGTATGAGACAGCCGGCCTGGTGACCCCAGCAAGAACAGAAGGAGGTCAGCGACTTTTCTCCGATCGAGATATTGTGAGGATTCGCGAAGTGGCCAGGCTGGAAGCAGAGGGCGTCAACTTTAAGGGAATCGCCATGATTCTTGGTATGCAGGAGGAGGGCGGTGAAATGAGACAGGACGACTGAGAGTACGGCGTCCAAATAACATACACACAAGAACTACAAGAGGAGATGAAGCGAAATGGTAATGCACAGATGGGATCCTTTTGGTGAGATCGTGAGCCTGAGAGATGCTATGGATCGGCTGTTTGAACAGAGCGTGGTCCGTCCGCAGCGGATTGCGGGAACGTCAGGACTTGCCGGTGCCAGGATGATGCCGGTCGACGTGTACGAGAAGGATTCGGACTACGTCGTAAGAGCGTACGTCCCTGGAGTCAAGGCAGAAGACGTTGAGATTGGCGCAGAGAGGGAAACCGTCACGATCAAGGCACACATTCCTGGTGAGGCAGAGAAGCAGGACGCGAGATCGTACAGGTGGCTCGCCGCGGAATTGGGCTATGGAGGCGTAGTCCGTATCGTGACGCTGCCGGCACCGATTGATGCAAGCAAGATCGATGCGAGGGTCGAAAACGGCATCCTCGAGGTAGTGGTTCCCAAGGCTGAAGAGGCCAAACCCAAGAAGATCACTGTCAAGTCCAGGTAGGCAACACGTGCATCTGACCGAAGCACCCGTGACTCCCTGTGAACCAGGTAGTCCTGTTGACTGGCCACAGTCTTGGAGAAGAGGGGACTCATGGAACATGGGGGTTGCGGGTTCGAGAGGTGAAGACGTGAGGGAACACTCGGGCCTGTGGGGGAAGCGAGCGGCGGAGTAAGTGTGTTAAAGCTAGACAATGTAGTTGAGGAGGTGAAACAGCATGGCGGACATTATAAGATGGGAACCGATGGGAATTACGAGCCTGAGACAGGCGATGGATCGACTGTTCGAGGATTCGTTTGTCAGGCCGTCCGGGCTTTTCCCCGCTCTACGAGCGGAGACGCCCGCCGTCGACATGTACCAGACTGAAAAAGAGGTGGTGGTGAAGGCTTCGCTGCCCGGAATGAAGGGTGAGGACGTCGACATCTCGGTCACGGGTGACATGCTGACCATAAAGGGAGAGCACAAGGAGGAGCAGGAAATCAAAGAGGAGGACTACTTCAGGAAAGAGATGCGCTATGGCTCTTTCGTGAGGTCTCTCCAGATTCCTGTGCCCGTGAAGGTCGACAAGGCCGAGGCCGTCTTTGAAGAAGGCGTGCTGACACTGACGATGCCCAAGACCGAGGCAGTACAGCCAAAGGCTATCAAGGTGAAAGCTGGCAAAGGGAAGGAGCTCAAGTCCGGCAAAACTGCGAAGTAATGGCGGCATTGAGTTCGACTCAGTTGCTTCCCCCACCGGGCACCGACTGAGAAAGAGGAAACGGCGTCCTCTCTGGAAAGAGGGCGCCGTGCTCTATTTGCTCGCACGAGTAGCAGCAGAACACCACTCGTCAGACACTTTCGGCGCATAACGGAGAGCCCGTGCACTTCCCGGTGACGGGTCTCAGTTTGTTCCGGGACTTGTTGCTCCTGTCGGGGCAATGGCGCTGCGCCATATCAGCACTTTCGCAGAGTCAGCGGGAAAGGAGGGGGCGAATGTAGAACCTGCGGCCTGCGAAGCCTACTTCCCGAAGCTTCTCCTGCCGAACCAGCCATTCCACCATATCCCACGTCTCGCCACTGCGGGCAAGAAGCGCTTCAACCTGATCGGCACGCATAGGATGGACCGACATGATCGCGAGCAAGTCGGCCTCGAGGTCTCCCGTAGACGCAAAGGCGTCTCCCTCGTAACCTGTGAGTAGTTCAACTTCGGCCACTGAAGACGAGACAATGCCGTACGCTTGGACAATGGCGTCTTCCGACGGGGCGCGCACTCCGGCAACCGCCGGAGGGCGCGTGGGAACGGCCAGATACGAGCGCCGCGGATCAAGTGCCTCGAGAAACACCGCGAGGGGATGAACATCGGTCGTGGAGTCGTTCAACTCATCACATAGCATTGTCTCCGTATGCAGCTCTCCCTGGTAGATTCGGGCAAACTGGAGGATACCATCCAGGACTTCTTCCAGCTTTAGATCGCCATGAGGACGGGCAACGCCCTGCCACGACTTATGGCGAACGGCATCGACCTTCACCGAAACACGGTCTGCCTTAGCAGCAGCCTCTCGTACATCCTCCCGGGCGAGCAGTGAGCCATTCGTGATGACTGCGATAGGCACCCCGAGAGGCCTTAGCATGTCGATCTGCTGTGATAGCCCTGAGTCAAGCGTGGGCTCACCATCGGGAACGAAGGTGAGATAGTCGACCCGCTGACGTGTATCCGCGAGTCTCTCGAAGACAGCCTTCACGTCTGCTGCCAGTTCACCTGGATCACAATGCGGCTCCCGCTGCAATGTGAGCCTGCTGGTCGCACCGTGCTGGCAATAGACACAGGAGTAGGTGCACGTCTTGGGCGGGATCGTGTTCAGGCCAAGGCTCTGGCCAAAGCGGCGTGATGGCACAGGACCAAAGGTGCGCGGCGGCAACTGCTGGTAACTCACGGTCTCCTCAGGTTTATGTCACGATCATTCACGTCTTGTCACGCCTGCGGCTTGCCTTTCCGCTCAAACGTCATGCAACTCCGGCATGACTGCTCCTCTCCGCGGAGACCGTGGACCCCTTGTTCAACGACAAGCAGCGAATAACGTGAGGAAGTGTATGTGCTTCGCTGAAGAAAGACCTGTCTTGCATCGTCACTCACTTCGTGAACCGCACCTCCACTGCGCTCACATCCCAGAGCGGTTCTATCTTCTCCACTATCTCCTGGCGAATCACATTTGCGAACTGGTTTGTCTCAGGAAGGTCGACCGCTACTGTCACCCTGCCCTTCTCCACCATGATGCCCGTGACCAGTTCCGTCTTGACGAGATCGAGACCGACCAGCGGATTCATCACCTTCTTGAGCCGGCGGCGCACCTCCTCGACAGTAGTCGCCTTGCGCTCCTTGACCAGACCATGTGTCTCTTCGTAATTCTCGATCGCTCCGCGAAGGCCGTCGACCGCGAGCACTGAGCAGTGCGCCTTGAGAGGTGGGAGGCCACCAAGTTCGTCGGAGGCCTGCTTCCAGGTTATCTTCTTCGCTTCATCGATGGTCTTGCCTTTAGCCAGCTCCGTGATGATGGAGCCGGTGGCGATGTTAGAGGCACAGCCATACGATTCGAAGCTCACGTCATCGATACGCCTGGTTTCATCGTTGATCTTCAGATACACACTGACCATGTCTCCACACGCCGGGCTGCCCTCAGTCGCCTTTGCGTTGGCGTTTTCCAGCTTCCCGACGTTACGAGGGTTCTTGAAATGGTCCATCACCTTCTCTGTGTACGCCAGACTCATCTCCCGTCCTCCTTGTGCACGCGACATGTCGACCTCTTGAGTCAATCGAGAGGCAATCCCGTCTTGACAAACTACGGCACTACTTCTACGTCGCCAGCACCTCCACCGCATGCTGCACCCCCAGCGGCGGGCTCATCAGCACCGGCACGGGGGTCTCACCGAGGTCGGGCTTGAGCGCAAGCATGCTGCCCTGCGCACAGACCACGACATCTACCTGCTCCGCCACCTTGCGGATGGAAGCGATGACCATCTCATTGTGCGCCTTACGGTCGCCCGAGATGAGCTTCTCGAAGGCGCCGGAGGTCAATTCCTCGGAAACAGTGACCTCCTTGCCCAGCTTCTCGGCCATCCTCTTGATGAGACGCACCGTCGGGCCCATCGTGGTAGGAAGGGTAGCGACAACACCGATGCGCGCACCGATGCGGCACGCGGTCTCGGCCATGCGTTCATCGATCTTCACGAGGGGAATGTCAACCATCGTCGCTGCGACATCAGCTACCTCGCCGACCGATGAGCACTGGTTGAAGATGAGGTCAGCTCCCGCCGCTTCGGCTTGCGTCGCATACTGGCAGATGCGACGCGTGACCGCAGGCGTCACCCCGTTGTTTGCCAGAACCTCTGGCAGCAGGCTGTCGTCAATGATGTTGCGCACCACCACGCCAGGCGCCAAGTCGGCAAACAGGGCGTTGAGGTCCGCCACAGATACGCTGCTGGTGTGTATGATGAACACGGTCTTTCCCATGGCAAGTCAAAGCCTCCTCTCTCACATCGTTAGTAACCCCGCACGACATATGGTCCCTCTCTGACGCACGCCTGCCCTGCCGCACGCCATGATTGCAGGCCCCGGAGTAGCCCGGCAGCGTGCCTCACGCCAGCTCACCCGTGTTGATAATGAATACTGTCTTACCCGTTCCCGGTGTATCCGCCTCAGCCATGTGCAGGTCCTGCATCATATCCTGTGAACGCACTCCGCACACCACCCTCCAGCTATCAATGCGGCGCCAGCGGACTGATCTTTCTGAGCTGCGCGACGATATCTGAGATAGTGCTGACGATGCCGTCGATCTCTTCCATTGTGTTGTACCGACCCAGTGTGAATCGGATAGAGCCATGAGCTCGTTCGTGATCGCCACCAATGCCGAAGATGACATGGCTTCCCTCGAGAGAACGGGAGAAGCAAGCCGACCCCGTACTCACCGCATAGCCACGCATATCCAGATGCAACATGATGGACTCCCCTTCGATAAAATGGAAAGTGGTGTTTGCGTTCTGCGGCACGCGCTGCGTACGGTGTCCGTTCAACGTGGTTTCCGGAACCTCAGCGAGCAGCCGGTCGATCATCCTGTCGCGCATCGCCCTGAGCCGTTCATTCTCCTCATCGTTCACCAGTTCTACTGCCTTCGCAAAGCCGACCGCCCCGGGGATATTCTCGAGTCCGGCACGCAGGTCGAACTCCTGGAAACCCCCATCCATCCACTTCGCGATGGGCGTCTTGTCGCGAATGTAGAGGCCACCGATCCCTCTAGGCCCATGAATCGTATGGGCGGAAACCGTTACCAGGTCAGCCGGTACGTGGCTTACGCTCAACGGCACACGCGTAAAGGTGTGGGTGGCATCCGTATGGAACAGCGTCCCCTTCTTCTTACACATCTTCGCAATTGCCCCAATGTCCTGCACCGTGCCTATCTCCTGGTTCGCGTGCTGGATGGAGACGAGAATGGTCTCCTTGTCGATAGCTTTCTCCAATGCATCCAGGTCGACGAATCCGTCTCCATCCACTGGCGCATACGTCACCCCGAATCCACGCCGTTCGAGCGCACGGGCACTGTGCAGTACGGGAAAATCCTCTATCTTCGAGACGATGAGGCGCTTCCCTTTCTTCTCTCCAAGGGCAAGAGCGACGCCTTTGATCGCCATGTTGCTGGACTCTGTGTCTCCGGACGTGAAAACGAACTCCTCCCGCGATGCGTCAAGTCGTTGTGCCACAGTCACGCGGGCCGCATCGAGCGCCTCGCGTGACTCAATGCCGAGGGAGTAGCCAAACTCGGACGTGGCGACCGCGTATGTCTGGAAGAAATGGGGCATCATCGCCTCTACCACGCGTTCGTCAAGCCGCGTGGCGGCGGCATTGTCCATGTAGGTGTACGTCTGCATGGAATTCTCCAGGACCACGAACTTAGATGAACAGTGTAATGGTAGATTCGCGGGCCTCCTGGATGTACGAACCCACCGCACAGTAGTCGCTGATGAGGTCCTCTCGCAGATCTTCCTTTCGGATGCCCATTATCTCCATTGTCATGTCGCAGGCCATCAGCTTGCCACCCAACTCCACGTAATCCTCGAGCAACCTTTCGAGCGAGGCGACATTCGCTCTCTTCATGCGCTTCTTAACCATCCACCTGCCCAAACCCATGAAGTGCATCTTCGAGAGCGGCCCTTTCTCCAGCTGGCCTTTCTTGAGACGCTGAAGTCCCCAGAAGGTGAAAAACATGGAGGCCTCCATACCCATTGCGAGCGCGCCATTGGCAATAATGAGTGCGCTGTATAGTTTGTCGTAATCACCACTCTGCACGATGATCGTAGCCTTATCACCCATGTAGCGCCTCCTTCACTTCTTAATGCGGATGGTCCAGCGGTCTCCCTCGTCAGCGATATCAAGGACTTCAAGTCCCATTGCTTTCGCCGCCATCGGGATCTCCTTCTTCGATGAAGGATGGGTTCCTGTCACCTCGACAACATCCCCGGGGGACGCCTTTCGGAGCGCCTTTCGGGTTTCGACCAGGGGTACGGGGCAGTTCTGCCCCACACAATCAACCTTAATGTCTGCCATGTCTCCTCACCTCCCGCGTCGCAATTATACGCCGAGAGGCTGCCGACATGCACCCGGGGCTGCCTTGTGCTGAAGAATCCACGTGTGCTCTGATGGACAAAGAGTCATGGCGTATCGGCTCCGAGACAACTGTGCAGCGTGCACTGAACATGCCGGCGCACTGTCATTCAGGGACAGGGCAATACCGGCTACCCCCGGCGTCGGATCGGTCAGCCCAACCGGGTCACGGTGCCAAACGTGCCTACCTTCTTGAAGACATGCTCGTCTACAACATAGCGGTGGGTTCGTGATTCATCGAGGAACTTCTCCTCGCTCTCCCTCATGACTTGAGCTTCCTCAGACTCACGCCAGTCCAGGTAGTCCTCGTAGGCATCCATGTCCTCGAACCACATCTCCACGATACCATCGGCATCGTCTTCAAAGCCCGGGCTTGTGATGGGATGATTCTGTGTGTAATGCAGAACACCGGGGATGTGTTCCACCGCAAGCGGACCGTGCTTGTCGAGCCAGTACGAAAGGAACTGCCTATTGCTGATGCCCTTCTTCCGGTACACGAGCGCAATAACTTTGATCATCCCGTACCAATCCTCCTCCACCGCCTAAGGCGGTGTGGCACCATTGTAGCCCACCACAACCTTACTGTGGCAAGGCCTGCGCGGCCGAGGGATGTCATGCTACAGTGACGGAGTCGACCGGCACAACCACATCTCACGTCTCACAAAGAACAGGGCCACCAGGAAGCTCAAGGCCCTGTTCGTATGTAGGCACCGGCAACTCCTGCCACAGCCACATGGGCGAAGGACGGACGGTCATCTGAAGGGCAATACGATCAAACGGTACTCTGCAACTGTCGAGGCAGAGCAGGTCGATCCTCTTACCGTGGGGGTCATGGCCGAAGCTGGAGTACATATCTCCAGGCAGCGGCAGGAACGCCCGACCGACGCAAGGCACGTACCGTTCGACTATGTGCTGACGTTGTGCTCACCCTCACACCGGACCTGCCCCTTCTCCCGGGAGAAGCTGTCAAGGGACACATCCGGTTCGACGACCCGCCGCTTCTAACGAAGCATGTTGCTGATGAGAGGAGAGGCTCAAGAAGTGTACCGTCGGGTGCGGGACCAAGTACGGGAGTTCGTCGCTTCGTCACCAGATCCGCTCTCCCCGGAAGCGAGGAGACAGCAGACAGACGTCACCAGCAGATTGACACGCCCTGGTCTGTCCCGGTTCTGTATCTCAGCGGCCTAAGAACTATCCCCCTGCGTCGGGGAGGCTGGCTCCAGGATTCCAGGGGCGACCTGTGGTCTCGAACTGGTACTCATAGACAATGAACCGCCGCGTTTTCCTGAAGTCCTGGAAACGGTCCTCGTCTTGCTTCAGCTCTGCTGCTTCGGCGGTGCCACGCCACTCAAGATATCTGCGGGCGTGCTCCTCGGCCTCAAACCATATTTCTACGATGCCGTCGGCGTCGTAGGTGAGCCCCGGCCACTGCAACGGGTGGTTCTGAACATAACGCTTTGCAAAGGGTATGACGCGCGCCACGAGCGGCCCGTGCGCCTGACGCCAGTATGAATAGAACTCTTCGTCGCTCACACCCTTCTTCCGGTACACAAGAGAGATGAGCTTGACCATGCCTCGGTCCCTCCTCTACGTACTCCCGATGGCTGCATTCGCCATTGTACCGCGTCGCGGCCACCGGATCAGTCCTAACGGCCACACAGTACATGGTGCCGGATACGATTGTACTCCAGATTCACAGTATCCAGCGTCTCCGTACGTTCCTCAGGCTGAAGACGAAGAGCGCCGTACAGTACACGCCCAGCACAACGAAGTTGAGCGCCAGGGGCAGGACACTGCGCCCTCCAAACACATCATGCAGAACATCAACACCGTAGGTAAGGGGCAGAGCGTACGATAGCGGCTGCAAGAAAGCCGGGAGCATCGCGATAGGAAAGAACAGCCCGCACAGGAATATCGTGGGAAACCGCACGAAGTTGGAAAACGTCTGCGCCTCAAACACCTCGCTGACCGAGACCGCAATGAGCAGGCCAAGAAACGCGGAGGCCATGGCGATGAGCAGCACAACCGGCAGTAGCGTGCCCCAGTTCGTTCCTGAGAGGTCCGTAATGAAGCTCGCCAGCAACACGGGCACAAACGCGTTCATTACACCGAAAAGAATCGCGCCGGATGTCTTCGCCAGCATGAGTAGTTCCAGGGGTATGGGAGCAAGGAGCAGACGTTCGAACGACCGTCCCCTCTTCTCGAACGTAACCGTCACTGCAAGGACTGATGTAGTGCCAAACAGGATGGACAGCGCGACCACTCCCGGCAGCAGCGACATCACGCTCTCCAGTCCGCTGCCAGATCGGACGAAGAACATCCCGGTCCACGCAAGAGGAAATATGATGCCCCAACTGATGTTGGGAGGCTTGAGGTAGTACGACCGGACATCCTTGATCAGGATGTTCCAGAAAGCGATGTGATACCTCATCCGGGGCCACCTCCCCCTCCCATCCTCTCCTTCTCCCTCTTCATCTCCTGGGCGGCGAGGCCGGTTACGCGCACGAAGACATCCTCCAGAGACGGACGCGCCTCACGCGCCTCAGCAACCTCAAGTCCCTGCTGTTCCAGGAAGACAACCAGCAAGCCGACGCGAACACGTTGATCAGATGTGGCCCTGAACTGCGTGGGGGAAATCATTTCAATCTCGGTCTCGGGGAAGGCCTCAGCCAGCATGGCGGCAACCTCGGGAGTCGCCTGTTTCACAGTGAACTCGACAATGTGCCTGCCTTCTACCTGCCGCATCAGCTCGGTGACTGCGTCTTCACGAACGATGCGGCCCTCCACGATGAAGGCTACCCGTTGGCATAATCGTTCGGCCTCCTCAATGTAGTGGGTGGTCAGAAAGACGGTCGTCCCCGCGCGATTCAACTCACCAATGAGTTGGCGCACCTGGCGGGCACTCGCGATGTCAATCCCTGTCGTCGGCTCATCCAGGAATAGTATCGGTGGCTGGTGCATGATCCCGGCTGCAATGGTGAGGCGTCGCTTCATGCCCCGAGAATATCCGGCAAACTTGCGATCGCCCGCATCACCAAGACCGAAGTGGTGCAGCAGATCCTGTGCCCTCCTTTCACGGTCGATGCGCCTCATTCCGTACAGCGCTCCGCAGAAGCAGAGGTTCTGAAAGCCGGTGAGCTCCGGATACAGGTTGCTCTCGTCCGGCACGATGCCCATGAGGTGCTGCGCCGCCTTGAAGCGGCGGGTACAGTCGATACCACCCACACGAATCTCACCATCATGTGGCCGCGCAAGGCCGGTGAGCATGTTGATGGTGGTTGTCTTGCCGGCGCCATTTGGGCCGAGGAAGCCGAATATCTCGCCGGAAGCCACCGAGAAGGAAATGCCGTCAACGGCCGTGACGTCGCCGAAGCGCTTCACAAGGCCGCGAACCTGTATTGCAGTCTCTCGTGACTCCATTTGGCCATTCTCGCCTGAACGAGGCGCCGTGGATTCTACTCCATTATGCAGGCACGTGCACAGGGGAAAGTCATCCTGTTGCGAGCCTCATGCCCAGGGCAACGAAGCCGGCTCCGGAGACTGTCCCATGCTCGATGCGAGGTGAAGCTGGTGGCGCGCTTCCCGGTGACCAGAAGAGCGCTGACGCCGCAGCATCCAGGTAGAAGCCAGCGGCAGCGACGATGCCCACAGTCTCAGCAACGGTGGTGAACCTTGCCAGAGAATACACGGGGTGCCCCTCCTTCGCTTTGAGGACATATTCCCGGCCCCACGGTCCATCGGAGGGAATGTGTCCAATGAGCAACATGCCGCCGGGTCGCAGCACACGCGCACACTCGGCAAGCGCGCGCTCTGTGTCTGCTACGAAGCAAAGTGACGCCACCATAAGGAGGCCGTGGAATGAGCAGTCCGCATAGGGCAGGGCTTCCGCGACTCCAGTCTGCGTCCGAATGCCACGACCCGTCGCCAGCGCCAGCATTGGCGGTGATGGATCCAGACCCTGCTGAACGCCAAGAGCCGCAGCAAAGCGGCCGGTGCCGACCCCAACTTCAAGCCAGTCTCCAACGAATTCCGGAACGACTGTCCGCAGGCATGCCAGTTCCTCCGCGAGGATAGCGGAACCCTCAGGCGTGTCGTACCAACGGTCGTAGTTCAATGCAATGTCGTCGAACAGCTCCTTGATTCCGTCCTCGTGCCACATGTCTGACTCTCCACCCGAGACGTTCGGATGTTCGGATAGTTACGATGCAAGAGCGTCGAGCTCTTCCGAGAGCTGTACGGTCGCGTAGGACTGCTTGCGCGCCCTCAGGTCCAGGTAAATCAGCAGGTTGCCGATAATGCTCAACGGTAGTACCAGAAGCGACGTTAGAAATGCTTCCACCGCCGCTACTGTCCCTGTTATATGCGCGACCACCGCCTGCAGCAGGCCCAGGATAAGACCGACTACGACCAGCAGCCCGAAGGTTCGAAACCAGGCTCCCGACACCAACTCCCAGCTACGGCTCACCGCGGACAGCGGTCCGGCCTGTTGGAATAGGGCAATGAGCGGGGCGAATAACAGGCGCACAGCCAGATACACGGCCAGCGCAAGGAGAATCAAGGTCAACAATAGCTGGACACCCCGGGTAAACAGGCTTGGAATGGTGAACACCACGGCCAGGGCAACAGGGGCAGCCACGACAAGTCCCGCGACAAGGCCTGCTCCAATCATATGTGGCAGACGCCTGATGGCGACTCCATAGGCGCGGCCGATAGACAGGTCGTGTCCTGCCAGACTCCGTGCCCCGACTTCAGACACGGCAGCGGTCACTGCCATCATGCCCACCGCATATAGAACCAGGTAAGCACCAATGGCAATGATCGTGGTCCCCTGCAGTGGTTCAACCATGCCGTTCCCGGGGCCACCCATCAGCTCCTCCATGTAGTCAGGGCCAAAGGAGGCAACGCCAGCCGCGAGGAGCGGTACAACAACCAGCGCCACCATGGGTAGCATTACCCCCAGATGACGGCCAAAGAGCCGAAAGGTTTCGCCAATAATACTCCAGACACTGCGTGGACCGGGACCCGGCGGCGGTGCGGATTGTTCCGGCTGGATACTCATCTCATCTCCTCATGCAGACAGGCTCTGGATAGAGAGCCGTCCCCGGGGCCTCAAAGACGGCGTACGGGCTCTCCCGCACATTCTCTGAAGTGACGGGCGAAGGCTACCCACACAGGCAACCGGCTGTCAAGCATCGACGCGTGTCAGGACGCCATGAGCTGTCTGCGGCTTCTATGCAAAGCTGCACCCGGGCCACCGACTCAGGAGGCCACACCAGACGTTGTATACAACGAAGTGGCGTTGTGCAAAGCTCTTCTTCAGGCATATAGTGTAGGGCATGTCACAATCAGAGCCGTCACACGCTGCGCGGAGAGCGATCCTCTACCTGCTGATGGCAGCCGCTCTCGCCGCCGCCGGAGGCTTCGCGATTGGCTACGCCATGCCAGCCCCGTTGTTAGGTTTCGAAGCTCTCGCAGGCACAATTGGCGGTATCGTGGCAGGCTATCTCACTGGCTCGATTAGAGGTCTGTTCCTGCCACGGAGGTCGCCTGGCGTATCGGGGGCACTTCTGCCAGGCATCCCTGACTGCCTCATAGGCGCCGGACTCACCGTTTTCATTTGCCGGCCCACTGAATGTCGGCCTGGAGCCTTCCGTGCTGTTCACCGCCTGTTTCACCAGCGTGCCAGCATTGGGTGCAGCTGGCCCCCTGGTGCGTCACGTCACACGATTAACGACGTGGGGCAATCACGCTCATGCGATGAGGCTGTCCGCACTCAGCCCTCCCGTCAGCGTAACGCAGAGTGAGATGGACTACACGATACGAAGAAGTGCGCGTGCGCGACACATCTGGCTCCGATTCTCATCTGGTGGTGAACTCGTGGTAGTGGTGCCAGGACGGTTCGATGTGAAGCGAGTGCCCGGGGTTATTGAAGAGAATCGCGACTGGATTCACAGAACCGCAAGCCGAATCCAGGCACGCAGCACGTGGCTACAGCAGTCAACCCGTGCGGCACTGCCCGCACACATTAGCCTCCCGGCAGTTGAACGCGAATGGCGCGTGGAGTACCGGCCTGCGGAATCGAACGGCGTGACGGTCAGCGAAAGACCCGAAGGCACACTGGTCCTCTCTGGCAACACAGCCGACCGCCACTTATGCCGGGATGCGCTGCTCCGGTGGCTACACCGCACGGCTCACAAGCACCTGGTACCTCTACTGGTCGGAATCGCCGACGAATGCGGTTTCTCAGTGAGCCGCACGATGGTGAGGGCGCAGCGTACGCGGTGGGCAAGCTGCTCCCGTCACGGAACCATCAGCCTCAATCTTCGGTTGTTGTTCCTGCCACCCGAGCTGGTTCGTCACGTCATACTGCACGAGTTGTGTCACACGAGGCGAATGGACCACTCCCGGCAATTCTGGTCGCTCCTCACGCGACACGATCCCGGCTGGCATGAACACCGCCGCAGGCTGCGAGCCGCTTGGAGAGAGTTGCCGCAGTGGTTGAACCAGGATTGGCCGGGCTGCGCATGACGTAGTTCTCGACAGATATGCCTCGCCATGGCACGAAACGATACGCTGGACGCCGGGGCGCGCGTCACCTACTCGTACCCGGACTCATCGGCAAGTTCAGCTGATCCTGCATCGCCGGCAGGTAAGCTGCAACCCGGATTCGTGGCTGTTTCGGCTGTGGGCTGATGCGCCACATTGGCAGATCTGCCAGCCAGGAACCCTTCGGAGTACCCTTTTGAGTAACCGTCGAGATAGCCCCTCTGGTACGCCTCGAGCACTGCCTGTTCCTGAGCGGCAGTGCCTCCCGTATCTGCATCGCCGCACGTAGTAAGGGCAACAAGCGCGATCATGAACACCAACACGGTACCCACGGCGGCTCCATAGTGCAGCATGTTCCTTCTATCCATACCCTGCCTCCTCTCAGGAGGATCCTTGCCAATTAAACGAGCGCAGCGTCACATCGGTTGCCTTAACAACGCCCATATCGGTTGAGAATAACAGGATGGGTCGCAACTAATGGGACGGAAGCGCACCACGCAACACGATGACGCCAGTCTCTCTTTGTGACCACAAAGATCAGCTCCCGCGGGATTCGCGGACAAATCCTCTTTGCAGGTACCGGTGATCCGAGTATCAACAACCCAGGCCATTCCCGTCTCCACGGAGGAACAGGGTGAATCGAGGGCGGGCGACAGCAATACGCTGTGCGCCGGATTCCCTTGATCCTCGTGGGACGACTTGGTCAAGGACTGGCGGACTGCCCGCCCTGTCGACGCTCGTTTGCAATTCGTTCGTACCGAGCTTCCGCCTCGATTACCTTGTGCCTCGCGTCTTCATATGCATCGCGTGCCGCAACATTGGGAAACACCAGCTGACGCTGCCCGACGTACGGGACCTCTTCAGGCGGGTAGAGATACTCTCGCGTGAGCGCCCAGAAACGTTCATCCGCTGCCTTGTACTCCTCAAGGGCTTTCTCTATATCAAGATCCTCGGCGATATGGAATCCATCGAACGATTCTCGATCTTTCTTCTTGTGTTCCATCCTTACTCCTCTGGCCGACAGGCACATTCACTCAACAAGACGATTGTGCCGTCCAATCATAGCGTACGCGCCAGCCAGGCACACCTGGCGTCGAGGATCGCAGCATCTCCAATGCCATGGCGTTATCGTGACGTCCAGGTCTATGACACATTGCGAGCTCTGCTCCAATTGCACTGCAACCAACACGAACAACACCGCGCATCCTCTCGCTGTAGCCAGCACCTCTCACCAGTCACCTGTTCTTTCCAGTAACCCTATCAGACTTGACAGTATTCCTGTTAGTCTCAGTCGTGTCAAGATAGAAACCGGCGTCAATTGAGGAGGGTTATTCGTGCAAAGACGTCGCGTTGTTCCGTTCGCCCTGAGACTGTCTATGCGGCCATTGAGTCAGCCTGTTCCAGCACAATGTCGAGGCGGCGGCGCTTCACAATCCGGTGCCAGTCGTTGTAGCACAGGACGCCATGGAGCACCAGTCCGCCAAGCACACCGTAGAAGAGGCCGGGCGCAATCAGGAAGAACCCCTGGACAGCACTCGTGACGCCGGCAATAAGCGACAGCAGCCAGTGATGCAGATGTATCTCGTAGTTGCTCAGCGGAATGACAATCGAGCGAACGCGGCCCTGAATGCCACTCTCTGCCCCGCTACAGAATTTGCAGACTGCGAATCCCGCTGCGCATCCGAGATAGAAGAGATACCCCAGACTGAAGCCCGCAGGTAGCAGACTCAACAATACCACTCTCTTCCTCATTGACGTAACCCTGCTGTATGGTTCCATAAGGGAGCCCGCATGACTCTCCTGGCCGGCACGTGCTCAAGCGGCGACCCTGAAGGAGCAACCCGAAATCGGCCGTACGCAGCACAACAGAGTTACAGCGGCCCTGCCGACAACCTGCACGCGAGACGAGAGGAACTCAGTCAGGCCACAACTGCACAAAGGATATCTGTTTCGCCTACCTTTCGCAACTGAACTGGTACGGCCAGTCAGTCGTCTGCGTAAAACACGACACCGAGCAAGCCCGGGCCGGCAACCACCTGCGTGACGGGACTGACGCGAACTGCCATTGACTCCACAGGGTGTAGTCGCTCCTGAATGGTCAGCAACAGCTCCTCCGCCTCGTCTCGGCGTCCGGATTCCACGACGGCGACGTGCACCGGCTGCTTCGGCTCGACTCCCCTGCACACCATATCAAGCATCTTTCGTGTCGCCTGCAATCTGGACCTCGTCAGAGCGAGAGGCCGCTCCCTGCCCTGTGATAAGCCAACAACCGGCATCACGTTCAGGAGTGAGCCTGCCCACGATGCCAACCTGTTGACCCGCCCTGTTCTCGCAAGGTGCCGAAGTGTATCGAAAGCGAACACGCCGTCCACTCTATGCCGTATTCTTTCCGCAGCGAGCACTACGTCAGCAATTCCCCGGCCTCTGGCGGCGGTCCGGGCAGCCTCAAGGGCGATGAAGCCTTGCGCCATGGTCGTCGACGCCGAGTCGAACACTACCACCCTCAGCCCGGGTACCGCCTCCTGTGCCATCACCGCACCGGCCCGCGCCAGCGAAATGGTCGAGGTGAACTGAGAAAACGCCACAATGTGGACGATCTCGCGAGCCGTGCGGCTCACCTCTTCATACGCGCGGAAATAGTGCTCGGGCGGCCAGGGAGTCGTGTCTATCATCGGTGTTTCCTGAAACGACCGGACCAGCAAAGGAGGCAGATCATCGCAGGTGTCCCGGTACACCTTCCCGCCAACTGTGATTCGAACGGGAATTACGTGGATCCCGTAACGCGTCGTCAGGTCACTCGGCACACATGCCACGCTATCGGTTACTACCGCCACTTGTTTCATGTGTTCCAGTCAACTCCACGCCTCTGTTCGAATCGATGCGGGCAACCGGGCCATCTGCCATATGTTACCGCATCGGTTTGTGTGCTGTGCCGGGCCAGGCATTGCCTCCGGACCCCCCACGCGACTACAATTGGCTCCACGGTAGGACCGAAAAGGAGGCCCTGCAGTGGAACAACTGGCCCCCGTAATGCTCCTCGTCAGCGGCATACTACTCGTGCTGCTGGGAGTCGGCAGAAGCTGGAAACCGTTCGCCTGGCTCACCCCTGGAGGCCTGATCGCCCGTGTCGCCCTGGTCGTGGGTATCGTCGACATCGTCGTCGCAATCATGCTGCTCACATAGCCCCGTTCACGAGGCGTTGTCATAGAATGTGCCGGCGCGCGCGGGTGCACGAGGAGGTGGGGGATGCCTGAACGTTCACAGTGGTCGTGGACAGGTCTGAACACGGGTTTCTGGGCAGCACTGCTCACCGCCATCTGGAGCATCTGGTTCGTCGTCGCCTTCGCTGTGTGGACGGGCAGGCTGCCCGCCTGGCAGGGAATAGACGCATATGCCGCGGCATTCGACCAGGTCGGCTACATGGCGTGGGTCATTCCCTGCTTCCTGCTCGCAATCACTTTCCCACTCCTCATGGCGGCGATTTACCTCTACCTTCCCACCGATCGCCGTGCTCCTGCTCTTGCGGCGCTCACGTTTGCGAGTATCTATGGTGCCATCCTTGGAGCCACTTCTTTTGTGGCCGGTACCGTGGTAAGAGACGCGCTGCAGTCGGGTGTAACCACCGGCCTCGAGTGGTTCGTCATCGGAAGTCCCCATTCCATCGTCAATTCTCTCGAGGGTGCAGGCTATTTGTTCATGGGGCTCTCCATGCTGTTCGCGGGACTCGCATGGCGCGTGCCCGGCAGGTGGCGCAGGATAACGCGCTGGCTCCTTGTTATCGATGGCCTTACCCGCATCTCCGGGGTCGGCATCGGTGTACTTGGCTGTTATATGGAAGCGACACTGGTGGCACTCGGAATCTGGGTGATTACCTATGCCTTCGCAACCATGCTTCTCGCGTTGCGCTTCAAGCAGGACCTTCGGGTAACGCCACAACTTAGCCGCGTGGTGAGGGCATAGGACAAGAATCTGCCGCTGCAGCCAGGAGAGAGGCCTGGCTGAAAATCACAGGGGCAGTTTGCCGCGTTTCTCCGCAAGCTTCTGCACCAGCGGCACCAGCACTTCCCGTGCGCCATCGAGCACCACGGGTTCCTTGAGTCCCGTCACGAAAATCTCCACCCGCCGCGACCTCGCAAGGACACTGAACAGAATCAGCGATGCGCCTGCAACAGGGAAGACCGGGCTTGTTCCACCCAGTGCGAAGAGAGCGACGCCTCCAAGCATCAGCCATATGTTAGTCCTGGAGAACTCACGCATAGTGGCTATCCGATCATAGTTAAGGTTCGTCGTCTTGCCACTCCGTAAGATGATGAGTCGTCTTCCTGTGGCGTATGCTTCCGATCCCATCATCTCATAGCGCGCCTCAACCTCCTCGCCCGGAGCTAGCAGTTGCTTCACGACGCCCGGGATGAGATCACCTCGATTGCCACCACTTCCTCGCGACGTGTAGCTCATGAGCACAGGCTATCCACAGTAGCAGCAGGTGTCAAGTGATCCTTGCACACAAGTCTACCGTGGCCAGGATCGCATAGCGGCAACGTGCGCTGGCAGCGCACGCTAGGACTTCAGCTTCTTCCCGGTGGCTTTGCAGAAGGCTTCAAGAGCTGAATGCTGTATGAGGTACGCTCGGCCAACGCGAAACGCCTCAAGCTTGGTGCCGTTCACACCTCTCTTGATCCACTGGTGAACGGCCTGACGGGTCACGGGCGGATCGAGATGCCTGCCCGCCTCTTCAACACTATGGTAGTCACGCATAGCTGCGCCGCGTGATCGTCCCTTCGCACGCGAGCGGCCGGCGCGAAAGCGGGCTAGCCTGTCGCCAATGTTCACTACTGTCAACTATACCATAAAGGGATCCAACCTGCGATAGGGCTTTACCACATTTCGGCACCGAATTCTCGCGCTTCTACACGAAACCACGTGCGTCTACCATACTGACGGTCCAGCCTCGCTCATATCGAAGAGAACGAGGAAGCCCGACGTGCAGATACACCTGAAAGCTGCGACTCGTTACACGTCATTTATTCGCCAACCCGGGCAGAGCGTCCGCATGTGCCTTCAGCCGGAGAAGTGATCGCTGCTGCAGATGGCTCATTCAGCCACCGAAACCTCCCCACACGCCGTCGCTGCTATCAATGTACAATTGACAACAATAGTATGTTCCAATACGGATGGCAAGAGCCTCGCCTTGTGTGGCACACTACACGTGTATGGTGGACAAGCGTATTTCCCGTCTACCCGATTTTCACCAGGCCCCCCATCCTTCACGAGTGTACTCCGGTCTGTCTGCTGGCGCAGACTCCGTTGTCACCGTCCAGGACTCATCACTCCCGAAAGACAAGCAGGAGCCGCAGCCACTCCTACCAGATGCATCAAGGAGAGTAAAGGACTGCTGCGAACGATTCCAATGGGGCGAGAGTGGGTCCGGCGCACTCCAGCTTGCCATTGCGCTGCTGCTTGATGTGAGCGGAGACGTAGATACCGCACTGCAATGGCATGAACATTTCGCGGACACATACGTTCGCAGATTACCCCCGGCGTGGACTGTCCCTGAACTGGACATCGCCCTGTGGCTCCACTGCTTCGAGAACGCACGCCCTCACGCCTGGGTGGCAGCACCATCAACTCCCGAGTCGCCAGGGCAAGGCGTTGCCATGTACCCCTCTTCTCACGGCGATTGACCCCCGTATGCCATCAGGTTCGCATCCGTTCCCCGCTGCCAGCTTTCATCGCGAGACAGGGTCGACTTCCGGCTCACCAGTGTCGGCTATGAACTCGAGGACAGGCCGCCAAGGCACAGCTCTCTTCTCTCCATCCCGGCAGTCGATTTGACAAAGACCACGGGACATTTATAACATATGTCAGAAACTATAGACTTTGCACGAGGAACACATGCCAAGGCCGATGAAACTCAGACAGGTGACGGGCTTTCCTGAAGTTACGTTCTTCAAGCCGGCGGGCGTGCCCGCAAGCATGCTCGCTACCGTTGTTCTTACCCTCGAGGAGGTGGAGACGATTCGCCTGAAGGATATTGAGGACCTGCACCAGGAGGAGTGCGCGAGACGTATGGGTGTTTCACGCGCGACTTTTCATAAGATACTGAAGACTGCGCGAAGAAAGGTTGCTGACGCACTGATGAACGGCAAGGCGATCCAGGTTGAGGGCGGCGTCTTTGCCCTGCCTGGTGGGCGGTTCAGGTGCCGCCGGGATGGAAGTGAATGGTCATTGCCACCGGGCCCTCTGCCTGGCGTGCTATCCGTCTCATGCCCCACGTGCAGAGGCAGGGAGGTACAACCGGTGCCGGCTCCACATGCGCCATGGGCCTTTGGCAGAGGACGGCGGCGCTGGAGGCATGGCTGGCAAGGCCCATGGGGGCCTCCGGTTAAGAACCAGCAGTGGGCCGACCCTTTCACTTCGCGACACAGGGCGGCAGCAATGCAACGCGAGCAAGGGGACACAGATGAGATGGGACGCGGCACCGGGGCAAACCAGGGACCAGACGACGACGGCACTGCAACACAATGAGATTGCCAACGGACAGAACGCCTGCTCGCAGGTAGCTGCACCTTGCGCACAACCAAAGACCTGTGCGTAGTAAACACGATTCTGAGCACCGGATTGAATCAAGAGGAGGTGTGAAATGCCGAGAGGTGATGGAACAGGACCGACGGGCATGGGACCGATGACGGGCCGTGCCGCAGGCTACTGCGCAGGTTTCGGCTTGCCCGGTTATATGAACCCCGGACCTGCGTGGGGTTACGGTTGGGGACGCGGCTTCGGTAGAGGGCGAGGGTTCGGTCGAGGGCGAGGCTTTGGCTTCGGCGGTCGCGGTTTCGCACGCCGCTTCGGCTGGAGTGCAGCTTCGTACCCGATGCCGTATCAGCGTGCGCCCTGGGGCTGCTGGTAACACACCACGACCACTATCATACGAAAAGGAGGAGACGACAATGCCTGGAGGAGATCGAACAGGACCGATGGGCATGGGCCCGATGACCGGCCGCGCAGAAGGCTACTGTGCAGGTTTTGGCATGCCTGGCTTCATGAACCCGGCCACCGGCTGGGGACGGGGCTTCGGTCGCGGCTTTGGCCGGGGCTGGGGCCGGGGATTCGGCAGAATGGTGTGGGGTGCTCCGGGACCTCAGTACGGCATGCCGCAGTGGACGACACCCGCGACTCCGTGGGGCGCGTGGCCGATATCGCGAGAGGAAGAGCTGCAGTACCTCAAGGATCAGGCTCAGATGCTCAGAGAGGAGCTCGACGCCATTAACGAACGCGTTGGCGAACTGGAGGCTGAAACTGGCTCCGGAGAGCAGGAATGAAGATCGCGGTATCAGCCGTTGATCCTTCTCTCGACGCAAGGGTGGATCCGCGTTTGGGTCGCTGCGCCTGCTTCGTGCTTGTGGACCCCGCGACAATGGCGTTCGAGGCGATCGACAATCCGGGTGGCGCATCGGCGCAGGGGGCGGGCATTGCAACAGCCCAGATGATTGCCTCCAAAGGCGTTGAGGCGGTGCTCACGGGAAACTGTGGGCCCAACGCCTATCAAGCTTTGACTGCGGCCGGGGTCACCGTGATCACTGGCGTGACTGGCACTGTGCGAGACGCGGCTCATGGGTTCAAAGAGGTCCGGTACCGCGGGAGTGCAGCTCCGAATGTTGGCGCACACTTCG
>PWUU01000122.1 GCA_003562475.1 Dehalococcoidia bacterium
GTTGAACACGATGCTCTGCGAGATCTGTGGCATGGACCAGTTCACAATGGCCCCGGCTGCCGGTGCTCACGGCGAACTCGTTGGCATTCTTGTCATACGTCAGTACTTTGCAGACAGGGGCGAGCCACGCTCCAGGATACTGGTGCCTGATTCAGCACACGGCACGAATCCGGCGTCTGCTGCCATGGCAGGCTATCAAGTAGTCGAGGTTCAATCGAACGAGCATGGCACCGTCGATATCAATCGGCTGGAGATGCTGATGGATGAGAAGACCGCTGGACTCATGCTCACAAATCCCAACACAGTCGGCCTGTACGATGGTGAGATTGAGGCTATTGAGAGAATCGTTCATGGCAGGGGTGGGCTCCTCTACTACGATGGCGCCAACTTGAACGCGTCGCTCGGAATTGTGAGGCCTGGCGACACCGGATTCGATGTCGTGCATCTGAATCTGCACAAGACGTTCGGCGCTCCACATGGTGGAGGTGGGCCTGGTGCAGGCCCCGTAGGGGTGAGGAGCAAACTGGCACCATATCTTCCCAATCCTGTCGTTACCTATGACGGGTCCAGATATCGTCTGTCCCACACCGGCGACAAGAGCATTGGCCGCGTACGTTGCTTCTGGACTAACTTTCCCGTGCTGCTGAAAGCATATGCATGGATATTGTCAATGGGACCTGATGGTCTGTTCGACGCGTCGGAGACCAGCATAATTAACGCGAACTACGTCCTTGCCAAGCTCAAAGGGCACTACCGTCCCTCATACGACCGATTCTGCGGTCACGAATGCGTGCTCACTGCAAGAGACTACCGTCAGTACGGCGTCAAGGCCGTCGATATTGCAAAGCGGCTGATGGACTTCGGCATCCATCCACCGACCATCTACTTCCCGCATTTCCCGCCATACGCTGAGGAGACTATGATGATCGAGCCCCCGGAGTCCGAGAGCCTGGAAGTTCTGGACAGATTCGTAAGTGTCATGCTCAGAATCGCCGAGGAGGCCAGGACAGATCCTGAGCTTGTAACTGGAGCTCCACACAATACCCCCATACGGCGAACTGATGATGTGCTCGCGGCCAGACGCCCTGTTCTGACGTACGACGAAGAGCTCAGACTCAAAGGCCAGGTGACGTCAAAGACAAGAGACACGGATTACTGGCAGGAAGAATGACTATGGCACTGTTGCGAACGCCGTTGCATGGCGAACACATCGCACTGAACGCCAGGATGATCCCTTTCGACGGGTTTAGCATGCCTGTCCAGTACACGAGCATCATCGAGGAGCATCTGGCCGTTCGTCAGCGCGTGGGCATGTTTGACGTCTCTCATATGGGAGAGATCGAGGTGCTGGGGAAAGACGCTCTCCGATTCAGCGACTATCTTTTGACCAATTCAGTTGGCAATATGGGTGACGGCGATATCAAGTACTCGCCCATGTGCTACCCAAGCGGGGGACAGGTTGATGACCTGTTTGTCTATCGCCTTAGCCAGGAAAGGGTGCTTCTCGTAGTGAACGCGTCTCCCGATCATTCAGCAAAGGACTTCGACTGGATACAGCGACACAGCAGCATGTTCGATGTGATGGTATTCAATCGCAGCGCGGAATACGCTGAGCTAGCTGTACAGGGACCGCTATCGGTGGCCCTTCTCGATCCGCTGGTACGCGCCCCTCTCCCACTCTCAGAGGTCGGCCGATTCAAGTTCACTGCAGGTGAGTTGTTCGCCAAACAGGTTCTCATATCGCGTACCGGCTACACTGGCGAAGACGGATTCGAGATATTCTGCGACCCAGAGGACATCACAACCCTGTGGCGAGGGTTGCTGCACGCAGGAAAGGGCCGCGGCATTCTTCCCTGCGGTCTGGGGGCCAGAGATACGTTGAGGTTCGAGGTATGTTACTGGCTCTACGGAAACGAGATTGACGAGACCATCAACCCCCTGGAAACCGGGCAGGAATGGGCGGTGAAATTCGAGAAGAACGACTTCATCGGACGAGATGCTCTTCACAGAATCAGAGGGGAGGGAGTCAAGCGAAAGCTCACAGGCCTCCATGTCCGAACGGGAGGGATTGCAAGAAACGGGATGGAGGTTGCCAAAGACGGATCGGTTGTCGGCTTCGTGACGTCTGGCAACTACTGTCCATCACTCAAGGGAGTCTATGCTATGGCAATGCTCAATACGAAGTACACGGATCCTAGTACCGAACTGGTGGTCAACATACGAGATCGGATAGCCCCCGCCGAGGTGGTAGCCATGCCCTTCATTGCGCCGGTAAACAAGAGATAGACTCTGCCCCCTCGTCTTGCGAAGCTACAACGAGAGGATCATGATGGTAAAGGAGAAGCAGATGTATCCTAAGGACCTTCGATACACGAGGAAGCATGAATGGGCGAGACTGGAAGAAGACGGCATGGTGACCGTCGGCATCACCGCGTACGCATGTGAAGAGCTGTCTGACATTGTCTATGTTGAGCTGCCGCCAGAAGGCAAACATGTGGATCAAGGCGCTGCCTTCGCTACTCTGGAGTCGGTCAAGGCTGTCTCCGAGGTCTATGCGCCGGTTACCGGCACCATAGCCACAGTCAATCAGAGATTGCGTGATGATCCAGGCCTGCTAAACGAAGATCCGTACGGGAACGGCTGGATTGTACGCGTCCACCCTGGCGAGAGTTCGCCTCTCGAGGGACTGATGGATGCCGAGGCCTATGCGCAATTCGTCGAGGCGGAGAAGGGTGCTCAGGGTTAAGGGAGTTCCGTGCCCGGCGGTACAAACATGAGGTTGCATGAGACAGCACTGGAGGCTTGTTCGCTCTGGAGCGTGCACTGCGCCCTGGAACATGGCTGTTGATGAGGCCATGTATCGACTTTCCGCACGGGAAGTGGTGCCACCAACGCTGAGACTATTTCGCTGGAGTCCCCCTGCAGTATCCATCGGGCGATTCCAGGAAATCGGAGTGTCGGAGATACAGACATACCTTGAGCACGGATATCCGCTGGTGCGCCGGCCAACAGGGGGATTGGCAGTACTTCACGAGAATGACCTGAGCTACGCCATCGTGGCACGGGTCGGCGGGGGTGGTTTGTCGACCACTTCGCGTCGTGGCCTGTACCGACAGGCGCACGAAGCCCTGATGGACGCGCTAGGTGCTCTCGGAGTTCGACTCGACCTGTACTCGGGCATCGAAGAACGCACATCGGCCGGGCTCTGTTGCGCTGTGCCGATGCACTCGGACCTGATCCTCCACGGAGGACAGAAGATCGGGGGGAGTGCGCAGATTAGGGGCGCACACACTGTGCTCCAGCACGGGTGTGTACATGCCCCGACCACACTTGGTTCCACTCGATTCGAAAAGGAGGTGTCAAAGGCGTTCGAGCGGACGATGGGATTGCATCTTCTGGAAAGTGATCTGTCTCCACAAGAAGTCGAGTTGGCGCTCTATCTGATCGAGCACAAGTACGGTCGAAATGAGTGGAATATCGATGGTCGTGAATCGCCAGAGGTGGCTAGGAGCAATGCCTGAGTACGTGCTCGAATCGATGTGCCCCGTGCCAGCTTCGAGAGACACTGCCACGAAACTGTCGCTGTTTCTTCAGAGGCGACTGTCACTCTCTCACCTGAAGCGTTTCATGCCCTCCAAAGGGGGTGGATAGTGAGGATAGTGATTATTGGATCCGGCGCTGCAGGAGCAACGGCAGCCCAGTTCGCGCGGAAGACAAATCGGACCGCGGAGATTGTGCTCGTTAGCCGTGAACCCTATGGGGAGTACTCCAGGTGTGGTTTGCCGTATGTCCTGAGTGGTGTCATCGATCGTTTCGACAGCCTCATCGAGTATTCACCCGAGTGGTTTCGGCGATTCGGAGTTGAACTCAGGCTCAGTACTGAGGTGACCTCGATTCATCCGAGCCGGCGCACGGTGACAACAGCATCGCTACTCACCAGTGAAGAAGAACTCATGGATTACGACAGTCTGGTCCTGGCCACGGGTGCACGTGCGAGTATTCCTCCTATTCCCGGCGCCAGCCGGCCCGATGGCGGCCTCGAAGACCGTGTGTATACGCTCCGCACCATGGATGATGCTCGGGCAATAGCCGGAGCGCTTGATCGTGCATCCAGTTGCATGGTCATCGGCGCCGGCCTCATCGGCATGGAGCTCTCCGAGGCGCTGTGTTCACGATCAGGCGATAGCACACTCCTGTCGTGCATGGTCGATGTCCAATCACACGTCCTGCCGGCCATGATTGACGCAGACATAGCCGATCTCGTTGAGAGGGTAATTGCCGCACAGGGAATACGTTTCCTGCCGGGCACATCAGTCTTCAAGATAGAGAGTGGCGACAGGTGTCATGTCTACTGCCGTAGCTCGTACACTGGTGAGGAGTTCAGCTACTCCGTCGATATGGTGATTGTCTCCACAGGAACCAGTCCCGATACTGCACTTGGACAATCTGCCGGTTGTGCAGTTGGCCACTCGGGAGGCATAGTCATTGACAATCGATGCCGGACTTCCGTGGAAGGCGTGTATGCGGCGGGTGACTGTACTGAGTATGACGATTTCATTACGAGGCAACCGGTTCCCATTGGATTGGGAAGTATCGCTGTCCGCCACGGGCGTGTGGCTGGTATCAATGCCGCAGGCGGTGACGAGTGCCTCGCACACGGATTGCTGAACAGCCGAACCACCCGTCTCTTCGGGCTGGAAGTGGCGGCCACAGGGCCCACCTGCGTCGAGCTCCAGAAGTCCGGAATTGAACCCATTGTCGGAAAGGTCACAGGCTCGACGCTCCCGGAGTATTTTCCGGGAGGGAAGAGCATCACTGCCAAGCTGCTGGCACACCCGAAGGACGGTCGCATCCTGGGGGCTCAGGTTGTCGGTGAAGAAGGAGCCCATCAGCGTGCCAATCTTCTGGCCGCTGCCATACTGAATCTCACGACGGCTGAGCAGTTCCTTCAATTGGAGACGTGCTACGCGCCTCCTGTTGCCCCGACGCTCGACTGCGTGACACTGGCTGCTGAAGCAGTTCGGACGAAGTGGAAGAGAACGACCAGGTCGGAGGCGCAATCAGATGCCTGAGGTTCTTCGTCCAGCTAGAGGGACGAAGTTGCGCGACGGAGGTGCAGCCACTCCCACCAGGATGCCCGGGTGGCTTCGTCGTCCAGTACCACGTGGCCCTCAGGTCGAACGTGTACGACGCACGATCGCCCATCATAGTCTGTGTACGGTATGCGAGTCTGCTGCCTGTCCCAACAGGCTTGAGTGCTATTCGAGCGGCAGGTTCACCTTCATGATCCTCGGTGATATCTGCACCCGTGGCTGTGCTTACTGCAAGGTTGCGGTCGGCAGGCCTCTGCCGGTCGATCAGGGCGAACCCGAACGGGTTGCCGGTGCCGCCAGGGACCTGAATCTCAACTACGCCGTTGTTACGTCCGTGTGTCGCGATGATCTTCCGGATGGAGGTGCAACCCAGTTTGCTCGTACGATCCAGGCACTGCGAGACTGGAATGACCACATAATGGTCGAGGTGCTCATTCCGGATTTTCGAGGCTCTCTCAGCGAACTTCAGATTGTGCAGAATGCCCATCCGACCGTTCTGAACCACAACCTTGAGACCGTTCCGAGGCTATACCGGCAACTTCGTCCGCAAGGCAGGTACGAATGGGCGATTGAGCTCCTGGATCGTGCGAAGTCAATCAGCCCGGACACGCCTACCAAGTCCGGACTGATGCTTGGCCTGGGTGAACGGGATGACGAGATTGTGGCCGTGCTGGAGGACCTGCGACGGGTCAGGTGCGATGTCGTCACCCTCGGCCAATACGTGAGGCCCTCCCTTGATCATTATCCGGTTCAGAGATATCTGACACCCGACGAGTTCTCGTGGTTCGAGGCTGTTGGCAAAGACATGGGATTCAGCCAGGTTGCAGCGGGTCCGCTCGTGCGCAGTTCCTTCGCTGCCGCAGCGGTATATGAGAGTGTGCACGTCAGCAGGAACGTGTGCCACGAGGCGGAATCAGGCCGTTTGTCATGCGAAGATCGCCGCTGTCAGTAATCGGAATTGCGAGGCAATTCGTGGTATTGTGCTGCAGCGGCAGATAAAATACTATGAGGCGACGGAGAGGTGATAGAAACAGGAAGATTAAACAAAGGAGAAGGTCAGGAGAGTGGAGGTCACGCACTGAACCGTTTGGATTGCAGTAGTGAAGACGCATGGTAGCGAAGGCTGTCTTCATTCTTCGATGAAGAATCAGCTGTGGGACAATAGTCGAGTTATGAGGAGGAATCCAATGGCTGAGAAACTGTATGAGGAGCTGAAATCACCATCCCGCATCTTGCTGGGTCCGGGTCCAAGCAACATCTATCCACGTGTCCAGCAGGCCATGCTGCAGCCGGTGGTAGGGTATCTTGACCCGTATATTCTGGGCATTCTGGAGGACACCGCGAGCATGCTGCGCGCTGTCTTTGGCACGAGCAATCAACTCACTCTAGCCATTTCGGGTACTGGCACCGCCGGGATGGATGCCAGTTTCTGCAACTTCGTAGAACCAGGGGACGTCGTTGTAGTTGGCGTAAATGGCTTGTTTGGCGACCGCATGGCGGATGCCGCCCGAAGGTGCGGTGCCGAGGTTGTGCCGGTGGAGGCGGAGTGGGGGCGAATAATCGAACCTGCTGCGATAGAAGCAACCCTCAAGAAGCACAAGAAAGTGAAGCTACTATCGCTGGTGCACGCCGAGACGTCTACCGGGGTGCTTCAGCCGCTTGAGGAGGCATCATACCTTGCCAGGCAGCATGATGCCTTGTTCTTGGTGGACGCGGTCACCTCGCTGGGTGGACAGAAGATGGCCATAGATGAGCGTGGTATTGATATCTGCTACAGCTGCTCGCAGAAGTGCTTGGGCTGCCTGTCAGGCCTTTCCCCGTTTACTGCCGGGGAAAGGGCGCTGGCTGCACTACAAAAACGCAGCCGTAAGGTCCAGAGCTTCTACCTCGACCTATCCCTGATCTCATCATACTGGACTGGCAGTCATGCCTACCATCACACAGCATCGTGCATTATGATCTATGCCCTTCATGAGGCTCTAGCGGTATTAATGGATGAAGGGCTGGATAAGTCCTTTGAGCGTCACCAGCGTCATGGTGATGCCTTGAAGGCCGGGCTGGAGTCGATGGGGCTGAAGCTCCACGCGCAGGAAGGGCATCGGCTAAGCATGTTGACCTCGGTGCAGGTGCCAGAGGGTATTGATGACGTGAGAATTAGAAACCGACTTCTGCATGAGTTCGGGATAGAGATTGGTGGCGGGCTGGGTCCTCTTAAGAGTCGGATATGGCGCATCGGCCTGATGGGGGGCTCTTCCACGGCCGAGAACGTCTTGCTGCTGCTCTCTGCCTTGGAGAAGTCGCTGAGCCGAGAAGGTTTTCAGACTGAACCCGGAGCCGGAGTGGCTGCGGCTTTGAAATCATTAAGTGGTGCTGAAGTGAGGCCATGACTCCCGAATCGCGGTCTGCATTTCGCCTCCGTCGCATTCCCGACGGTGGATGGAGCGGACCCCTTCCAACCGGGAGCAGGTAAGGGCTCGGATAGGGCGCGTCCTGGAGTCTCTTCAGCATGCTGATGCAGAGACGGCCTGCCTCTGTGTCTATCACCATGCAGGTATTCACGGTGGCAGAGACGAGGCCATAGACACACGCGTGTCTATGGCCTTCTGGTCTTAGCACCCTATTCATTCTAGAGCCAATTGGAGTCCTGTCATTATGCCTGCGTACTCCCGTAGGGTCAGACCGCCAGGGGAGCTGTGCGGCCCGGCGCTGTTGTAGTCCTTCCTCCATGCTTCGATGATCTCTCGCGCGCCGGCGAGGCTCAGGAACCAGCTGCCACTGAGACACTCCTCGCGCAGCTTGCCGATAAGGCTCTCCGCGCAGTGGTTCTCCATGGGGTTGTCGAGACGGACAAAGTGGAGCTTCACACCTGTCCTCCAGGCCCAACCGTCCAGTGCTTTGCCGATGAACTCAGGTCCGTTGTCCGACGTTCTCATCTCAGACAGGCAACGAGCCTCGGCCAGCCGGTCAAGCACACTCACGACCCGCTTGCCGCCAAGCGACCGGTCTGATTGGATCACAAGACACTCGCGTGTGCACCCGTTTATGACCACCAGAGCCCTGAAGAGCCGCTCATCCGCCCATATTGGAGGATTGGATCAAGCTGCGACCCTGAGTATGATGACTAGCTTTCCATAGGAGAAGAATCTCACAGAAATGTTGCCACAATGTCGTCAGATGATGGCCTGGGTGCTGGAAAACAGGGGTGAAGAAGGCTGACTTGCGAAGAGAAGCTGGTCGGGGTGAGAGGATTTGAACCTCCGACCACCTGAACCCCATTCAGGTGCGCTACCAGGCTGCGCTACACCCCGTACCTGCGATTCGTTAGTATGCTATCATATCGGCAATCGTGCAACAACGAGAGCACAGCGACTGAGGCCCCGAAGGCATGACGAAGAAACGCCACCACCCACAACCCAAGATCAAGCTCTCAAGCCACGCCAAATCCAAGATCCAGAGACAGGCTCGCATTCAGCGGTGGATCGTCATCGCGAGCGCCATCTTTCTCGGCATCATCGGCGTAGCCGTTGCGATCGGACTGTACATCGACCGCATCGCCCCGATGAACGAGACGGTTCTGCGCGTGAATGGCAGATCGTTCACCATGGGCTACTACGTCGACACGCTCAAGCTGTATAGCGCGGGCATGGACGCCTCGCAGCTCAGCATGGTGGCGGATAGCATCACTGCAGAACTCATCCGCAACGAGATAGTACGCCAGGGAGCTCTCGCCGAGGGAATCGTCATCACGTCCGCACAGATACGGGACGAGATTCGAAGTGCGGGAGTAGAGGACAATCGGGTGATGAGGGACCTGGTCGAGGCATCCCTCGCCAGCGAGCAGCTTCACGAGCGATTCCTGGCCGCCCTGCCGCCGGAGAAGGAACAGGTTCGTTTCGAGATAATGGTTGTCGAGAGCCGTTCAGCGGCCGGCGAGGTGGAGGCGGCCGTGCTCGACGGCGTCACACTGATCGACCTCAGCGAGGAGTACTCCGCGAACCCGGACATACCCGTCGTACATGAGTGGGCGCCGTACGAGCTACTTGCGAGCACGGACGTCGCTAGCGCGTTGGCAGAGATCGACCCCGGCGCCACATCGGTCATCCACGATCCAAACGCCGCCAAGAACGTGGGCTACTGGATAATCGAGATTGTAGACCGCGACGATGCCGGGGCCATCAAGCCGCGGGTCATCCTCGCCGGCAGCCTCGAGGAGGCGCTCCGAGCGAAGGAGCGGCTCGAGACCGAGGACTTCGTCACCATCGCCGCACAGTACTCGCAGATACATGACACGTTCCCGGATGCGGAGCTCGACTGGATTACGCCGGAAGACGTCGTCACCGAGGCGTTCAACGAGGTGGTCTTCGACCTCGAGCTCAACGAGATAAGTGAGCCGATACGCGAGACGGAGATCCAGACTTCGGGCGCATACTGGGTGGTGCGTCTGCTTGAACGCGAAACTCGCGCTATGTCCGCCAACGTGGCGGATGCACTTGCATCCGCAGCATTCGACGAGTGGTACCAGCCACTAAGCAGGCAGGCTGTAGTTGAGCAGTTGATGACAACAGCCCAGAAGAACTGGGCAATCGAGCGCGTACTATCATAAAGGGAGCGGCATCATGCGCGAAATAGGCGTCGGGCTTCTTGGCCTGGGGGTGGTCGGCAGCGAGGTTGCCCACATCCTGCTCCAGCGTTCCGAGCGGCTCTCGGAACAGGTCGGCGCCTCCGTGACCCTGAAAAAGGCCCTCGTGCGCGACCTGGCAAAGCGGCGCACGTACCCGTTCCCGCCCGAACTCCTGACCGTGAACGTCGACGAGATATTCAACGACCCTTCCATCGATATCGTCATCGAGCTGGTGGGTGGAGAGCAACCCGCACTCGACTACATTCGGCGCGCTATCACCGGCGACAAACACGTGGTTACCGCCAACAAAGAGGTCATCGCGAAGAATGGTTACCGTCTCCTGTCCCTCGCCACGCAGCACGAAGTCGACCTTCGCTACGAGGCGAGCGTCTGCAGCGGCATCCCCGTACTCTCGCCGCTGCAACAGGACCTCGCCGCAAACGAGATTTCGGCCATACGCGCCATCGTCAACGGAACGACGAACTACATCCTGACCAAGATGGCGAGAGAGGACCTGCCATACGAGCAGGCGCTGCGCGAGGCGCAGGAGCTCGGTTACGCTGAGCCGGATCCCACTAACGACGTCGAGGGAATAGACGCGGCCTACAAGCTGGCGATACTTGCCAGCCTCGCCTTTCACACGCCCGTAAGGCCCTCAGAGGTGTCCCGCGAGGGCATCTCAAACCTGGACCCAAAGGACTTCACCTACGCGCATGAGCTGGGCTACGCGGTGAAGCTCCTCGCCATAGCAAAGCAGCGTGGCGAGACCCTCGAGGCACGCGTGCATCCCGCACTCACTCCTCTGGACACGCAGCTTGCCACCGTCGACGGCGTCTACAACGCCGTACAGGTAGAAGGCGACCTCGTGGGCACACTGGTGTTCTACGGCAGGGGGGCAGGCGGCAGGCCAACCTCCAGCACCGTGGTGGCCGACGTACTGACAATCGCTCGAAACATCGCCATGGGAGGCATCATCAAGCCCCGGATGGAGTTGAACCGCCGCATCCCCATAGCTCCAATGTTCGAGATAGTGACACGCTACTACTTCCGGCTGTCAGTGGCGGACCAGCCCGGCGTGCTGGCGCAAATAGCCCGCGTTCTCGGCGATCACCGCATCAGTATCTCCTCGGTCATACAGAAGGAACTCGACGAGGCCGCCCAGACCGCACAGATAGTCATCCTGACACATCCGTCTGTCGAGCAGTCGGTCCAGTCCGCTGTAGCCGAACTGGCGGCACTGCCGCTGGTGAACCGGGTGGGCGCCTTGATACGGGTGGAGCACTGACGCCTACCGCCGCGCCAGCACAGGAGCCTACGCACATGAACAAGATGGGAGTCCTTGCCAGATACCGTGAGCTTCTGCCGGTGACACCGTCCACGCCAATGATCACGCTGGGCGAGGGCGACACACCACTCGTCCGCTCACAAACGCTGGAGCGGGAGCTGGGCGTCGGCGAGCTCTACTTCAAGTTAGAGGGGTGTAATCCGACGGGATCGTTCAAAGACAGGGGGATGGTCGTCGCAGTAGCCAAAGCGGTGGAGAGCGGGAGCACGTGCATCATCTGCGCCTCCACCGGTAACACAAGCGCTTCGGCAGCAGCCTATGGGGCTCGCTTTGGTCTCGAGACTCTGGTCGTCATTCCAAAGGGCAAGATCGCCATCGGCAAGCTGGCTCAGGCCATTATCTACGGTGCCCGCATCGTAGAAATCAAGGGCAACTTCGACGAAGCTCTCACTATCGTCCGCATCCTATCCGAGACGCATAACGTGGCGCTGGTGAACTCGCTCAATCCCCACCGGATCGAGGGCCAGAAGACGGCAGCATTCGAGGTCGTCGACGAGCTAGGCGACGCACCCCACTTTCTCTTCATCCCCGTGGGCAACGCAGGCAACATCACTGCCTACTGGAAGGGCTTCGTAGAGTACCACGAACTGGGCAAGTCCACGACAAAGCCGCGCATGATGGGCTTCCAGGCAGCAGGCGCTGCCCCCATCGTCAAAGGCAAACCGGTCAAGCGCCCCCGTACCATCGCCACTGCCATCCGCATCGGTAACCCGGCCAGCTGGAGAGGAGCCGAGGCTGCGCGTGATGAGTCGGGCGGGGTGATTCAGATGGTGACCGACGACGAGATCATGCACGCCTATCGCCGCATCGCCACATTGGAGGGACTTTTCGTAGAGCCTGCCTCGGCAGCCTCGCTGGCCGGTCTGATGAAGCTGCGTGCTGAACACGACTTGTCTCGCGCCAGGATAGTGTGCGTGTTCACCGGCCATGGTCTCAAGGATCCAGGCCTTCCTGCCAGATACGCAGAGGCGCCGATGCAACTCCCAGCCGACCTTCAATCCGTGAAGCGGGCACTGTTTGGCTGAATCCCGTAAATCGTTCCGATAACGACACTGCGAGGTATATGATGCAACCCGAGGCAATAGAGAACGCTACACGAGCACTTCTGGCTGCAATAGGCGAAGATCCGGACCGCGAAGGTCTCCTGGGCACGCCTCGACGCGTGGCGGAGATGTACGCCGAGCTATTCTCCGGTCTCGAAAGAGATCCCTCCGCGGAGTTGTCCGCCAGCTTCGACGAGGGGCATCAGGAGATGATTATTGCCCGCGACATCCCCTTCTACTCCATGTGCGAGCATCACTTGCTCCCCTTCTTCGGCGTGGCGCACGTGGGCTACATACCCGGACGGGCAGGAAAGGTCATCGGCATCAGCAAGCTGGCTCGTGTGGTGGACGTTGTCGCGCGCCGCCCCCAGTTGCAGGAACGAATGACCCGACAGATTGTAGACGCCATATTCGACGCCCTCGACCCTGACGGTGCTGCAGTGGTCATCCAGGCACAGCACCTCTGCATGGTAATGCGGGGGGTACAGAAGCCCGGTACGACCATTGTAACTTCTGCAGTCAGGGGGACCTTCCGCACAAAGGGAGCCACCAGGGCAGAATTCATGTCGCTTATACGGGGCGACAGGCAGTCCTCAGGATAAACTCTGAGGCTATTCGCCGACCACCTGGACTACGATACGACGCGTTCGGGGACGGGTGTCAAAATCAATCAGCACTATCTGTTGCCACGTGCCGAGTGCGAGGGCGCCCTGCACCAGGGGCAGCGTAACGGATGGCCCGAGCATTGAGGCCCTGACATGCGACTGACCATTCCCATCGCCCCAGCGGCGATCATGATCATAGGCAACTCCCGCAGGCGCTAGTCGCTCGAATGCCTTCCGAATATCGGCGATCAGACCTGATTCATATTCGATAGTGGTGATTCCTGCGGTGGAACCCACCACAGCTACTACCACGATGCCCGATTTCGCGCCCGATTGCTCCAGGCAACTTCCTACCTGTCGGGTGACATCAAGGATATCGCCGTCACCCTTTGTCTGCAGCGTCAACTCATATGTCGCAACCATCATGTGCACACCCCCTCCCACTGCACATCATCGAGTCTGAACACCGGGCCGTCTTTGCACACTTTCCTGCGCCCGTGACGAGTAGGAATCGAGCACGAGTAGCACGCACCGACCCCACATCCCATTCGCACCTCAAGAGACACTTCCGCGCAGTTGAGGCGCTCACGTGCCTGCGGTGTGCACGCTGCGTCACGGATGCCGCCTATAACGTCACTGCTGTCGCCAGTGAACTCGTGTGCGGCGACGCACATGGCGACGGGGCCGCACATGTAGACCTGTGCCGCATCCTCGACGTATGGCAGGGCCACTTCAAGTGCGGAGCCACACACACCCGCCGACCCATCGTCGGTCGCAAACAGCCAGTCCACTGCATCAAGGGCTCGAACCTCGGGAATCAACTCCCGCAACCGATCCGGAGCCTGGTAAAGCTCGTCCTTACACCTGCTGCCGTGTACCAGCACCACCCGGTGCGCCGCGGCCAGTCGCTCAGCGAGAAAAAACAATGGGGCGATACCCATGCCACCCGCAATGAGCACCATGCGACCTTCGTCGCTACCCATGGAGTACCCGTTTCCCAGAGGGCCGGTGAGGTTTACACAAGATCCAGGTTCAATTCCTGAGAGCCACCGGGTACCTGTCCCGGCAATTCGAAACAGCAGTGCAAGCTTGTCCTCCGATGCTGCGTGGATGCTAACGGGACGCCTCAGCGGCAGGTCTCGACAACGCACCATCACGAACTGTCCAGGCCGCGCCACGGACGCCATCTGGGGAACCTCAAGCACGAGCAGCCTGTCTTGCCACCCCACAGATTCCGCGTGCACCACAGGGACTGTCAACTGAAACACTACTTCCTCCGCCGTTTCAGATACGTCTCCATGCGTTCCACACTATACGCACGGCCCACAGTCGTCACCGCATCCAGCACCACTCGCAATGTATCAAGTGACGTGTAACAGGGGATGCGGTGTTCCACGGCTGCACGACGAATTGCGAAGCCATCTTTCAGCGCAAGACGCCCGCCGGTGATGGTGTTGACGACCGCGTGAACAGACGAACCACGAATCACATCGAGCACATTCGGGTGCCCTTCGCTCAGCTTCTTCGTTACCATCTGAACCGGCATTCCAAGCGCCGCTATCATTGCGGCCGTTCCTTCCGTCGCATGGAGGCCGTAGCCCAACTCGTGCAGGCTCTTCACGAGGGGCAGTGCCTCCGTCTTGTCGCGATCAGCAATGCTCAGCAGTAGACTGCCATGTGCCGGCAGCATCAGGTTAGATGCTATCAGCGCCTTTGTCAGCGCACCAGCGAAGTCGAAATCGATGCCCATCACCTCGCCGGTTGACTTCATCTCCGGTCCCAGGTAGTTATCTACGCCGATGAGCTTGGACATCGAGAAGACCGGCGCCTTGATACCAACGAGGCGACTCTTCTTCCAGAGGCCGCCGCGATACCCCTGCTCCTTCAGCGACAGGCCGGCCATGACCTTGGTGGCAAGCTTGACCATCGGGACACCGGTTACCTTGGACATGAACGGCACGGTACGACTCCCACGAGGGTTCACCTCGAGCACATACACCGAGGACTTGCCATCCTCGCGAACGATGACCATCTGCACGTTGATGAGACCCTTTACACCGAGGGACAATCCTATGCGCGTGGTGTAGTCCAGCATTGCGTTGACTTCCCTATCGGTGAGATTGACACCCGGATAGACAGCAATTGAGTCGCCACTGTGTACCCCTGCCCGCTCGATGTGTTCCATTACCCCCGGAACCAGTACATCCTCGCCGTCGCAGATGGCATCTACCTCTACCTCTTTGCCGAGCAGGTACTTGTCGATAAGCACCGGATGTCGGCCATCGAGCTCAAGCGCCATCACAAGATACCGGATTAGCTCCGTCTCGTTGTAGACGATCTCCATTGCCCGGCCACCGAGCACGTAGCTCGGACGAACCAGCAGCGGGTAACCGAGACTCTGGGCTACGCCCAGGGCCTCTTCCATGGTTGTGACTCCAGCACCGGGTGATTGCGGAATCCCGAGGCGAGCAAGAAAGTCTTCGAACCTTCTCCTGTCCTCAGCGATATCGATAGCCTCGGCGCCTGAGCCCAGGATGGGAAGATTGTTCCGCGAAAGAGGCCACGCCATGTTTATGGCAGTCTGCCCGCCGAACTGCACTATCGAGGGCGATACGTCCGGGCCCTCTCTATCGAGAATGTCCCTCACGCTCTCTTCATCAAGAGCCTCAAAATACAGTCGGTTGCTTGTATCGAAATCCGTGGAGACTGTTTCGGGATTCGAGTTGACCATGATACTCCTGATCCCCATCTCCTCCAGCGCCCATGCCGAGTGCACGCAACAGTAGTCAAATTCGATGCCCTGGCCAATACGTATCGGCCCGCTGCCGATGACGACCGCCTTCTTATCCCTGATAGGAGCTGCTTCGTTGTCCTCTTCGTACGTGCTGTAGAAGTATGGGGTCTCCGCCTCGAATTCCGCCGCGCACGTGTCGACAGTCTTGTAGACTGGCACAATTCCCCACTGCTTCCTTACGTCGCGCACCTGCTCGGGCAACCTATCCGCCAGTACGCCGATACTCTCATCGGAGAAGCCCATGCGCTTGGCAGCCCGTAAGAGTCCGGGGGTGAGTTGCACCCCGAGAAGCTTCTTCTCCATATCGAGGATGTTGCGAAGCTTGTAGATGAACCACGGATCAATACCGGTAGCCCGGCATACGTCGTCATCGGTCATACCCCGTCGCAACACCCCCAGGAGCGCCCAGAGTCGAAGATCGTTCGGGTACAGAGGATAGCCATCGAATCCAGGCTCTTTGCCCCACTTGGGATCCTCCCACAGTAGAGTCTTCTTGCCAACTTCAAGCGAACGCACTGCCTTCTGAAGGGCGGATTCGAATGTACGCCCGATCGCCATCACCTCACCGGTCGCCTTCATCTGGCTGCCGATCACGCGGTCGCCCATCGCAAACTTGTCAAACGGCCAGCGGGGTATCTTGGCCACAATATAGTCGAGAGTCGGTTCAAACGATGCGAGGGTCTGGCCCGTGACCATGTTCCGGATCTCGTCGAGACGCTTCCCTGTTGCCACCTTCGCAGTCACACGGGCAATCGGATAACCGGTCGCCTTGCTGGCCAGCGCCGAGCTTCGACTTACGCGGGGGTTCACCTCAATTACGTAGTACTGGCTTTGCACAGCGTCCACCTGGTCCGGAGCCCAGTGTTTCGCCACTATCGGATGGGGCGTGAGGGCAAACTGGATGTTGCAGCCACCTTCGATACCAAGAGCACGTATGATGCGAAGGCTGGCTGAACGCAGCATCTGGTACTCACGATCGGTCAGCGTCTGACTGGGCGCCACCACAATGCTGTCGCCGGTATGCACCCCCATCGGGTCCAGGTTCTCCATGCAACAGATAGTGATACACGTGTCGGAGGTGTCACGCATAACCTCGAACTCTACTTCCTTCCAACCCGCAAGACACCGCTCAACCAGTACCTCCCTGCTCATGCTGCAGTCAAGGCCATTCGCCGTCACCTGTTTCAACTCTTCCATTGTGTATGCCATACCACCGCCGGTGCCCCCCAGGGTGTAGGATGGACGCACCATGAGTGGCAGTCCAATGGTGTGTGCCAGTTCCTCGGCCTCCTCGACAGAGTGAATAATGGCGCTGTCCGGTACGGGTTCGCCGATGCGGACAAGGAGATCCTTGAACAGCGAGCGTTCTTCCGCATCCTTGATAGTCTGCACCGACGTCCCCAGCATGCGCATTCCATACCTGTCCAGTATTCCGGAATCGGCAAGCTCCACCGCCAGATTCAGGCCGGTCTGTCCGCCGAGAGTTGGTAGCAGACCATCTGGCCTCTCCTTCTGAATAATCCTCTCGAGCACCTCCGGAGTGAGGGGTTCTATGTAGACAATGTCGGCTATTCCCGCATCGGTCATGATTGTCGCCGGATTGGAATTGACAAGGACCGTGGTGATGCCCTCTTCGCGAAGGGCCCGACAAGCTTGAGTGCCTGAGTAGTCGAATTCAGCAGCCTGGCCTATGATGATAGGGCCAGAACCGATGACGAGCACTTTCGACGGTCGTTCCATTGTCGTTCTTCTCCTACGTCGGGTCCGGGGACCCTGGAACAGAGTCGGACAGATCTCCTCTACCAGTACCAAGCGGGCGGCCGCCCATGCACTTGCCGGGCAACAATTCCGACGCATAGGCGCAGCGACCATCCACGATTGTTGCAAGCACGCGGCCTCGCAGTGTGCGCCCTTCAAGCGGCGTGTTCTTACCCAGGGACAAGAAGCGGGAGGCGTCCACGACAAACGTGGCATCGGGATCAAAGAGCACCAGGTGAGCCGTTGTCCCTGACTCAAGGCCGGGGCAGATTGATCTCCTCCCAAGAACTCCGGCAGGGCCCACTGTGAGGCAATGCAACGCACGGAGGAGGCAAAGACCGCCACTGTGACACAGCGTTAGCACAGATGAGAGCGCTGTCTCGAATCCGCTGATGCCAAAGGCAGCTTCGCCAGGTGATCCAGACTTATCGGCTACCGTGTGTGGCGCGTGGTCGGTGACGATGGCATCAATTACGCCCTCATCGACACCCCGGACAACGCCGGCGGCATCAGCTTTGCCACGCAATGGCGGATTCACCTTGGCTTGATTGTTGAAACAGTTGACACCGGAGGAATCAACAACCACCGCGTCCTCTTCCGTTAACAGCATATGGTGAGGGGTCGCTTCAGCCGTAATCCTGACTCCTTCCTGTTGAGCGCGCCGCACCATCTCCACGGCTCTTGCGGTGGTGATGTGGGCAATATGCACATGGCCACCCGTCAGGCGTGCAAGCGCGATGTCGCGCGCCACTGCAAGCTCCTCAGCCTCGGCAGGCATCCCGCGGAGCTTCAAACGCTTCGCCACGGGTCCTTCATTGAGCACTCCGCCAGCAACGAGCCTTCCATCCTGCGCGTGATCAATGACGGGCAATCCCACCAGTGCTGCCCGGCTCAACGCGTCACGCATGACTACAGTATCGGCGACGTAGTCACCGTCGTCGCTGAACCCGACGACTTCACAGTCAGCAAGACCGCGGACATCAACGAGGGACTGGCCTCTCCTTCCCAGCGTCACTGCTCCAACCGGCAACACCTTTACGCAGGCATCGCGGCGTACCATCTCACTGAATGCGATCACACGGGCGACTGTGTCGAGTGGGGGCCGAGTGTTAGGCATACAGCAGACCGTGCCGAAGCCACCCGCCGCCGCCGCAGCGGTTCCGGTCGCTATCGTCTCTTTCTCCTCAAACCCCGGCTCACGGAGGTGACAATGCAGGTCGACAAGAGCGGGGGCAATCACCAACCCCCGGCAATCGACATGTGTGAAGTCCTCGTGACTGTCCCCCAGGCGTGTGACAACAGCGCCGTCGCGCACGATCAGATCGCCCTCAGCATCACGTCCCGACACGGGATCAACGATCCGCGCGCCGTGGAAGACCACGTTAAGCGATGAGGACGCAGTCACGTGACCCCCGAACGCAAGCCCGCCGCCTCAGCATCCTCCGCGGACGCGAACAGCAGCAGATTCTCCGGTCGTATCGTGGTAGCCCATCGACTCCGGGCAGGATGGTACTTGCGTCTGCTCAACGGCTCATCATACGCCTCGGCGGTGGCAACGATAGGCGGTGCCATCTCGTGGTCACAATAGGAACAGCGCAATCGCGGCGGCCTGCCGACGATAAGCACGAACTTCCGGGGCAAGTACCGCAATTCAGATGGTTGATTCGTCACACAGCGTTCATTCGCACAGCGCACCCCGGTCTCGTGTGTGTAACGCGGATGGGCGACCGGCCGCCAGTCATCTTCGAACCATTCAGAGGGCTCTACCCGACGTGGGCTGCAGCCAAGCAACAGGGAAATGAGCGCCATACGAACGGGAACGCCCTGGTGTGCCTGTTTGAAGTAGAGGCTGCGTGGATCGGAGTCTATGTCGAGCGACAGCTCATCAACCCGCGGCAGAGGATGGAGCACGAGACTTCGTTCAAACCCTTTCTTCCGCAGCAGCGACCGATCAACCACCGGATAATCTTCGGGGCGAAGATCTTCCTTCATCGTCTCCATGCGCTCCTTCTGCAGACGGGTCACGTAGAGTGCGTCCACTCCCTGGTCAAGCTCAAGCTGTGCAGTAAGGTGCGGCAGCATGGCAAGCTGATGAGGGCTGCGCGGCGTCATATAGAGCGCATCGACCGGCAGTACGCCTTCGCCCTCAGCCTGCGACAAGACATCACCACGAACCAGTTCACCACCGTAGTCAGTCGCAAGTTTGCTAAGCACATGTTCGGGAGCCGCAAGGCCAATTCCCGGACGAAACACAATGGTTGCACCGAAACGTGCCAGCGCAAAGGCAAGCGAATGCACAGTGCGGCCATACCTGAGATCCCCCCACAATGCGATGCGCAGTCCCTGCAATCGTCCGCGCTCACGCTGAAGCGTAAACAGGTCACAGAGTGTTTGGGTTGGGTGTTCGTGTCCGCCGTCGCCGGCGTTGATCACGGGGATTCCCGCATACTCTGCCACAACACGAGCCGCTCCTTCCCATGGATGGCGTATCACAATAAGGTCGGCATAACCCCCGACGACACGGGCCATGTCAGCTAGAGTCTCACCTTTCGCAAGAGACGTAGCGCCAATATCTATCGCGCTGACCAGCTGCCCGCCGAGGCGAAGCATTGCAGTCTCAAAGGACAATCTCGTGCGAGTGCTCGCCTCGAAGAAAAGGCTGGCCATAATCTTGCCGCGACATGCATAAGCGAATGACTCTTTGTATTCTGCGACATCGGACGCCAATGCGAGGATATACGCCAGCTCCTGATTCGAGAAGTCATCAACACTGGCGAAACTCCGCCCTGCCAGTGCCTGCGCGACCGCCCCTGCATCACTACTCATTGACGCACTCCTTTCGCCGAATGCCTGCCCACAATGGTCACGGCATCCTCTCCATCCGTCTCCGCAAGCCGCACACGAACCAGCTCGTTTCTTGCGCTGGGGATATTCTTACCGACGTAGTCCGGACGTATTGGGAGTTCCCGGTGGCCACGATCGACAAGGACTGCCAGCTGAATGCTTCGTGGTCTGCCCGTGTCAATAAGTGCGTCCATGGCTGCACGAATGGTCCTCCCGGTATAGAGCACGTCATCAACCAGGACCACATTGCGGTCGGTAATCGAGAAAGGAAGGGCGTTGCAAGGCGGAGGGAAAACAACCTGTGATTGCACCTCGCTCCCATCGTCCATGCTGGCGCCCCCCGGGACGGTTGCCGCACGACTCATGACAGCCTTACGTTCAGCTCTGGAGTGTGACCACCAGTTGTGCCCCACGTCATCCCTGTACGCTACGACGTCGAGTGACCCTACAGGTACAACCCTGTTCTCATAAGCCAGAATGGCATCACGCAGTCGGCTGGCAAGCGGCACGCCACGGGTGCGGATCCCGACGAGGACGATTGTCTCGGCGCCGTTGTTGCGTTCGAGTATCTCGTGTGCGATACGCGCAAGTGCACGGGCAATATCAGTGGAACTCAGGAGCTGCTTCGCACTCATTGACGCGCCTCACGCCCCGAATGGGACGGAGGGCGACATCTGCGTGATGTGTACTGTTGTCGCTGTCTCATGGCGCCCTTGCCAACCTCACCGGGTTGAATTAAAGGTCGACCTATTGTAGCACCCCGCGAGCCCACCGACCAGCGCCCCCCATTCACTCATCCAGTAGACCAGTGACACATCACCGCCGTTCTGTCGTGCTGACCCTGGAGCATCTGCCTGAGCTCGGCAAGTGTGGACATGATATCCGAGAGGGTCACCTGAGTTTCTGTGGTTCACCAGGTGGGAGTGATCGCTCGGGTGTGCGTGCAGTGGGCGAGTCTTAAACTCCTGTGGAATCTCGGGTGTTGGCACCTCAGATGTAAGATCTTCAGATGGCGCCTGTTCACGTTGTTCCGCAGCACCCGCTTCGATCGGGACTTCTCGCTCTTCTGACGACCTGCTGTCTCGTGATGCCGGCTTTGCTGACTCAAGAGCACAGTAGTGCGTCAGCGAAAACGACGCTAATACATTGTTTGATACATTGAGAAGGTAATTCATTCTAGAGTGTCGGATTTTCACTTTCGTGACCACGTGGGTGCATCTCAAGATTCTAACCCTTCTAACCCTCAGTCGCTGTAGAGGCCGCCTGTATGTACCGCTCGCGTGTCATTCCAAGTCCACCTTTGCTTCATTGGTCTCTCAAAGGACTCGGGTTCACACTGGCATCGTATTCGGGCGGAAGGTCACCATCTCGTCACTAATGATCCAGACAATATGGATACGCGTCCTCGTATTCCACGCCTCTCTGTTTGTGGTGCGTCTCCCTGTTCGGGGATGCCAGCTGGTGAGCTATTGGATATGAGTGGCCGGTTAGCCATGTGGCCTCCATGCCCCTAATCCACGTGTCGAACCTGTCTATGTGTACACCGCATCCCAGTTCGGAGTCTTCGAACCCACCCCAGCGACGTGCTCCGTGACACATGAACGCAATGGTAGCCACCTGGTCCGTGACGAAAGGCTCTGCGGTGCCATTACCACATGCTCCACAGCCGTTGCCATACTGGACGAGGAACCGGCCGCCCTTAAGCCACATTGCTCCATCCATGACCTTGTTAGTACGACCAGGCGTTATTGCCGTGAATATGACGTCCGGTACCACGGGCAAGTCTTCAAGGGCGCCAATCGTTATCGCTTGAACTCTGAATGGCACCCGGGGAATTGACTCAATTGCGCTGGCACAAAGCTCATTAGTGAGGAAATGTATCTCCCCGAGGACCCTCCCTTCAGCGAGGTCAGTCGACATCTCCTCAAAACCAAGAATGGCAGGCGCGATATGGCACGTGATATCTTCCCGCCTGACCAGGAAGATCTCCCGGTCGTCCGCGCCATTATTGCGTATATCTGACAGGTACTGACACCATGTGAACTTGAACTGTGGCTTCGTGCCGGCATCGCCTGGTATCTGCTCATTCTCTCTCCAGAATCTGATCCCAACGGGAAGTGTGGGTGGACGTAAGTGCCGTTCGATCTTCCGTGCTCGGGCGAGGTTTGCCTTCCTGATTCCTTCAGGTGCCATCCTCTTCTCTTCCTCAATCTTCCGCCTGGATTGGGCGATGCTATCCTTCAGTATCTGTTCCGGCTCCTTGCTTGATGACATGCAATCCTCCTCCTTGCGATTGTTGGCAGGCGGTGACCTTACCTCCATCATCAGGACAGGGTCTGAACTAGGACGGGCCCGGTCCTGAACCCATTGTCAGGATACACGGCGTCTCGATTCAGGGTCAAAACTCCACACCAAGCTATCGACGAGTATCACTGCCGGGGGTCCCGTCACAGATTGGCCGATAGGAACTAAATGGGCTAAGCACTTTTCAACCATTACTATGTGCTTGCTTAGTGCCTGGGATTTGACAGGGCCATCATCATCTGCCAATATACCACTGGGCACATTCATCGAGGCCAATCCGACGACCAAGCCAGGTGGTTCGCGTGAAAACGTGGATAGCCGGGTGAGGAGTCGGAGAAAGCGAAGGTGAGTGTGCCCTTGCACTTGTTAGTGGTCAGGCCAGCTGGCCAACGTAGAGGCAGACGTATCGACCAGAAATGTCGTCACGAACTACGTGAAGGCCAATGCCTGCCAGGGATTATGTAGACTAAACATCAAGCACTATTGCCACGCCGGGTGGAAGGAGATTGTGCATCGAACTCTGTTATCAATCCTGTTCGTCGGCACCGTCCTGGTGAGCGGGTGCAGAGTGCCCGTGGAGATGCCCACACCAGCGCCCGGGATTGAGCCGATACCAGCCACAGAACCGACACCGCAACCCCACGGGACGCTGAAGGTTCACTACATGGACATTGACACAGCCGACGCCACATTGCTGCAAGGTCCAGACTTCACCATCTTGATAGATGCAGGCCTGCCCGACCGAGACGAAGTAGTGCCATATCTCAAGGCTACAGGCGTCGAATCCATTGACCTCCTAATCGGAACTCACCCCCATGACGACCACATAGGACAGTTCCCCCAGGTGCTGCATGCCTTTCCTGTCTCCGAGGTCTGGATGTCCAGGGGCATTACAGCTGCCCAGACTGTCCAGCGGGCTATCCGTACCTTTCCCCGGGTTATGGAGACAGATTGGTGCGTCGATACCACTCGGGCTTTCAGGCAGACGATTGATGCCGTCGCCGCCTCTGGTGCGGCGTATAATGAGCCCAGGGCTGGCGAAGTTTACACCCTGGGTTCTGCCCGTATAGAAGTGGTGCATCCGGAGAGATTAACGGGAAATCTTAATGATGACTCTCTCTCCGTACGCATCACCTTTGGCGCTGTAGTCTTCCTCTTCACAGGCGATGCCGGAATTGATGCCGAGCACAGCATGATAGCCAGGAGGCACGACCTTCGTGCCCACATTCTTCAGTTGGGCCATCACGGCTCTCGAGGGGCTTCCAGCCAGGAGTTCTTAGAAGCGGTGCAGCCCGAGGTCGCCATTTACTCGGCGGGAGAGGTGAACTGGCTTACGAGGTTCTTCCGCGAAGTGTTCTCCTCGAGCAAACCGCATCCTGAAATGCTGAACCGACTGGCAGCAATGGATATTTCTGTCTATGGAACCAATGTCCACGGCACCATAGTGGTGATTACGGACGGCGTGACCTACGAGGTAGTTTCGGAACATGATACTTTGCCCGTGACGCATGATACAGTCGAGCATGAGTTGGAGTCGGTGGTTGTTGGAGGCTGATCCTGATCAAGCCCCGGGGTATCTGACTACACTTCAATTTCTGCAACAGTACCATCACAATCGAAGGAAGGTGATGTGTCACTAATCTGCCGGACAAGTACATTCGGTTGAAATCAGGCTGCTGGCCCATCTAAACTGGAAAAGGTAGAGGCCGAGAAGTATGAGCAAGGCCTCGAGAACCTATGGCATGGCCGAGTCAAGGTGTCTGCGCCCGGTGTTAACCGTGCTCAAATAAGCAACACATCGTGACCGGCGTGGTCACGATCATATCATTGCCTGGGCATCCCGTGACCAATTCCATCACTGGCATGGCAGTCGCCAACGGCCAGCTCGTATTCGTGATTTGTAGGCTCCGGTTTCACGCTTTCAGATCTTCGAAGGTGTAGGGCTTGATTCGAAAGGAAGCCTTTTCAGGGTATAGGCAACCATCGAGCAAGAGATGGCCAACAAGAGGGGAGTTCGCTGACAGGCTCGCTAAGTAGCTGAAGAACTTCTCCCGTGCTGTCAAGCCCGGAAATCGTCAGGTTTGTAGCTCGAAAGCGTGACACTTCAAGCTCCCCGGTTACCCGCTCCAACCCCATGCCGGCTGCCTTGACAATGTCCATTACTGCCAGACTGTGCTTCGCACCTCGCGAGGCCCTCGTCATGTTTGCTGTGTCTTGAATCTGATCTCAGCTACTCACTCAAGGCATTACGCAACGTCTGCTCGGATTGCCTGGTCGCTTCTTCAGCCCCTCTTGCCGCTGCGAGTCGCAGGTGCTTCCTAATATCAATGAATTTTCCCACGCCATCTATTACGGTGTGAGGGACTTTCGAATCCTTGAGTAGATTGCCATACAACTCCTCCCCCAAGTCTTCACCTATTTCTTTGTGAGGTATCGTTGCCCCCAGTGTCGTTACCGCCGCCTTCAGTCCATCATAGGCTGCGTTCAAGCGTGCGAGGTCAGCAGCCAAAGTCGTCTTTTCCGATTCCAGACTATTAATCCGTGAATCCAGCTCAGCCATCTGCGATTCGTGGTGTTCTTGCAGTCGTTCCTTTTCCTGCGTCAGAGTTCCGATCTGTGATCTTAGACCATCAATGTCGGCCAATCTCTCGGCAAGCACTCCGTGGTCAATCCTTGACTCCTTGAGGTCTTCCCCCAGTATTGTCGTGAGCTTTTCCATGAAGTCTTTGGAATCAGTCCTCAACTCTTTGTACTCGTCTCCCAGTATTCCAACCACTCGTCCCATCAATTCGTCATACCTCGTGTTTGCCCGGTTGCGCTCGTCTTCCAGTGCCATTATGTACGACCGGAGGTCTCCCATCTGCCCGCCATACTGTTTATTGAGAAGGGCATATACCGCTAAGGCAACCCGTTTGGCCACAGCTTCTCCATATCCTTGTATGTCACTCCTCCGCGGGCCAAGCACCTTGGCAATCACTTTGTCTTCCTGTTGAAGACGCTTATCGTAGTCTTTCAGCCCTGCTCCAACCACGGGGGCCAGCCCCGCACTGTTGTACAGTTGTTCTGCCAATTGCGTGTCTTCCAGATTCATGACGTCGGTCGTTGCAAGCTGCCTGTCTTCCGGAGTATTCTCCTCTTTCCGCATTCTGCACCTCCAATTGTTCGTACTGACAGAGGTGATTAGCTGCGCACTGCCCGTGTTATGCAGCCAGAGCCTCCTCCTGATAATTGTACACCCTTGCCGGCACCACGCCAGATTGCCATGGGAGGCGACGCTTACCCCGCGAACAAGCCGGGCATCTTTCACCTAGCCCCTGAAGTCAGTGCGAATCCTGCTTGAAGTAGCTGCTCGGTGTGTTGCGGGTGAAGCTACCTCCAGGTGTGATGATCGTGACCCGAAGATAGCCAGTCTCTATATACTGATCAATAAGCACCGCTCTTGTGCTTTCAACTTTCTACATTCACATGGTCCTGTCGGCCCATCATCCTGCGCGCATCGACTCTGACACACTCTGAGTAATGCCGGAAGAGTTCCGTCAACAAAGTGTCGCATTTCGCTGATTGCCAACAGGCGTAGGAGAATCCGGCCAGTTCGAGGCCCAGCAGGGTTATACTGTCGCGCTATGGACTTCCGATACAGAGTGCCACAGCCCTTCGCACATTCGACGGTTCCCATGCCAGCGACAGGCCGTCCTCAACTCACACGCTTAGCTGCGCGCCGCGAGCCAATCCTGAGCAGCCTGGACGACGGTGGCCCACTGGCCGGGGTCATCGAAGTCCTCCAGGCGCAGACTTGAGAAATACCTTGCCATCTCCCTGGTGCCATAGCGCTCAAGTACCAGCACCATTACATCGTACGGCCAGTCGAGCTGGTAGTCCTCGCTCACCTCCTGCAAATCGATCCCTCTCTCCAGCAAGAACCTATCCACTTCCTCCTTCGCCTCTCGATGGCCAATCTTCTCCAGGGAAAACGCCGCAAGAGACGGTGTGTCGCCGGGGCCCTTCCACAGGGTAAGTACAAGAGGCTCTACTGCAGCCTGTCCCATCATGCTCACCGCCTTCACTGCCTCCCACCTCACTCTCGCGTCCACGTCCCGAAAAGTGTCGATCAGCGGTCCGATACTCTCATGGGCGCCGATTGAACCGAGGGCTGCAGCCACACCAACTCTGACGTAGGCAGAGCCGTCTGCCTCAAGAGACTCAACCAGCACCTGCACTGCCTTGTCAGACCCGATCTCTCCGAGAGCCCAGGCTGCGAGGTGTCTCACATACGGAGATCGGTCACCACGCAGTGCCTCATACAGTGGCTCACTGGCTTGCTGATCCCCAATTTCTCCAAGGGCTCGAGCAGCTTGCCGCCTCATATCCTCATCCTCATCCGCTAAGACTTGCGTTAGATGCTCCACAGCCTCTGCGTCGCCAATCCGGCCCAGGGCCAACACAGCCTGAGTCCGAACACCTCGATCCTCGTCCTTACGCGATGCTTCGATGAGCGCGGGAATGGCCTTCACATCTCCATGCTGACCGAGAGTCGCAGCTGCCCACCGTCTCTCTTCAGCGCTTTCGTCCATAAGCAGAGTCTCAATGAGCTCGTGGAGGGCCGCATCGTCCTCATGAGGCTCTGTTGTGTCGGCGGCGCATCCTGCCGCGCATACCAGGACTATAAGCCCACAGCAAGTGAGTACGGCCGCCTTCTGTCCAACTGTCGTCGTCCGTCGCGAAAACATCTACCCTCCCTTTGCATCCACGTCGGTAATCGTCCTGACGGAAGCCGATAGCAGTGTCCTACCCTTCACCATGTGTGTAGCCAAATACAGCACCGGCAATCTTGACTGAAGGCCACCTGGCTGTACGGGTTAGCGCCAGAACACTAACGACGACCATCATGTTAGCAAAGAAAGAACAGACCCATAGACCGTCAGCGATAATGGGACACAACCAGGGCTGTCGAAACTGTACACTCTGTGAAGGGTGGCGCCACCTGATCTTGCCGCAAGTGTTCGGTCCACGAGGTGTCCCATTTCGCTGATTGCCAACACACTATGAGGCGCCCTCGTCCATCTGTGCCATGCCGGTGTGCGTCGCCACAGGCCACGCAGCGGGCGTGTGCGCCGCCATCGCGGCCCGGAGCGGCTCCACTCCTCAGGCGGTCGACTACCGGGCGGTACAGTCGGAGCTCACCCGCCAGGGTCCGGATATCCGCGGGGTTGTCTGACCAACCACCACCGCGGCATCGCGCCGCGCACATCAAGGACCGTTTAGGGCGTCCGTTCGCTTTGTGATACTTCCGGCCGGATGACGTATATGGCTATAGCGAAGCAAACAACGATTACAGGACGAGGAGGAACCCGAAATGCACCACAGGCTGATGGCAATTCCACTGATTATAGCGATGGGAACGGTCGTGACCGCCTGCGCGACACCGCAACCACCCGACCCGCCGTCCGTTCCCGAATCGATTAACGTGGACTACGACTTCCGTGACGGAAAACAGGGCTGGAAAGGCGGCTTTGCCGAGTACCACCGGGATATGGAGATGGAGCTGGAGGCCGGGCTTCGCCCGTTGCCCGATGAGCTCGACACCGAGGGGACCGGCTTCTACCTGCAGGGTATGAACCGGTCGGATGACCTGTTCATGTTCCTCAAGCGCGGCCTGACGACCGATGATGGTATCGTTCCCGGCCAGGAGTACAGGATAATCTTCGAAATCACGTTCGCCTCGAACGCACCGAGCGGTGCTGTCGGCGTCGGGGGCCCGCCAGGCGAGGCGGTATTCCTCAAGGCCGGCGCCGCCCCCATCGAGCCCGAGCCGTACCTGGATGAGAACGACTACTGGATGATGAACGTCGACAAAGGCGGCGGCAACAGCGGCGAAGGCGACGCAGCCACCATCGTGGGGACGATTGAAAACGGCCTGCCCGCGGAAGAGATCGACCTGGGCAACCCGCCCTACGTGACGCTCGAGCGTTCCCATGAGCACGGCTACACGGTCACCGCGAGCGATGACGGCAAGCTGTGGCTGCTGGTCGGCACCGACTCCGGGTTCGAGGGTCTCACCGGTATCTACTACCAGGGTATCAGCGTAACGCTAGAGCCGGTGCTGTAGCACGCACTTCGCAGCCGGCTTGAAACTCCAGTGGGCCCCGGATTCCGGCCTCACAACTGGCCCGGAACCAGGGCCCGCTCTGCTGCACCACCTCAGTCCATGGTGGAAGCTCCTCCAATCGCGGTCTCTAATGAACTGAAGCCGACAGACGGGGTCGCGCAGTTCTTCTTTGTCCCGTTGATCGATGAGGAGCTTGGCA
>PWUU01000077.1 GCA_003562475.1 Dehalococcoidia bacterium
CGGCATCAGAACCTCCTCGACAGAGATTCTATGGCCGTTCGTTGCCCAGCGACGCTTCCCTTCTAAGCCATCATCGGGGTGGCCAATTTGCTCCGTGACGCTGGCCTAGTTTGCTCCGACAAGGTGGCCAATTTCCTCCGTGACGGTGGCCAATTTCGTCCGAAATACGCAGCTGGCCATAAGTATGGTGCGTCGTCATCGCTTAGCTGAGCGCTTTCTTACAGACATATTGAAGATCCCGTGGCATCAGACACACGAGGAGGCATGTTTGCTTGAACATGCAATGACCGAGAGAGTGGTAGAGAGACTGTATGACGTTCTGGGAGAACCTGAGACATGCCCGCATGGGAACCCTATACCGATGGGCCATGCGCTACCTGTTGCACGCGGTGTGCCCTTGAGCAGTGTCATCGATGGCTCAACTGCTGTCGTGGAGCGGATTTCTGAAGAGGCAGACTGTTCGTCTGAACTCATGGAACATTTCGAGCGGACGGGCGTTAAACCAGGGGCTGCAATCACGGTCCAAGAAGTAGCTGATTATGCTGGCACGATATCAGTATCGATAGGCACGAAGTCGGTCTCCCTTGGAACCAAAGCAGCGGCAATGGTCTGGGTAATCCCCGACGGTAAGACCTAGATTTCAGTGCCGAGAAGTGTCATTGCATCTACCCAGATGCCCTGTGTGCCATTGAGAGTAAGTATCTACTAACGAACCAATTTGGTATCTACTAATGGTCGCGACAGGGCAGAGACAGACAGTCATGGGTTTCCGTATGAATCCTCATCACAACTAGAGTCCCTGGCTGACACGCAATGAGATCGAAAGGAGAAGGAGACATGTCATCTCGCCTTAGAATGGCGACGCTGCTGGTGTTGCTCTCGATGATGGTCATCGCCGCAACCTCATGCACTCGGCCTGCACCAACTGTGCCGCACGTTCCACAGTCGCCAGGTTCACAAGCCCTTACGGTGTATTCGGGTCGGGCGGAAGGACTGGTTCAGCCGGTGATTGAACATTTCAGTGAATCCACCGGCATAGATGTCCGAGTCCGCTATGCTGGCACTGCCGAACTGGCGGCCACTATTATGGAAGAGGGCAGGAACAGTCCGGCGGATGTATTCTTCGCCCAGGACCCCGGCGGAATAGGAGCTGTTGAAGCGCTGCTGACGCGGCTGCCGGAAAGCATTCTCGCACTCGTAGAGCCCGAGTTCGTCTCCCCGGAACACAAGTGGGTCGGTGTTTCCGGACGGGCGCGCGTCATTGCCTACAACACCCGGCACGTTAAAGAGTCGGAACTGCCTGATGATGTCTTTGATCTGACGGATCCGAAATGGCGGGGGCGCATTGGATGGGCTCCTACCAATGCTTCGTTGCAGGCCATGGTCACTGCGATGAGGCATGTGTGGGGAGAGGAGAAGACCAGGCATTGGCTAGAGGGCATGCAGGCTAATTCCCCCAAAGTCTACGCCAACAACACCGCCCAGATTGCCGCACTTGGCACGGGTGAAGTCGACGTCGCGCTGCCGAATCACTACTACCTTTACCGTTTTCTTGAGGACGAGGGAGAATCCTTCCGTGTACGGAATTACCACCCTAGAGCAGGCGGACCGGGAGCCGTGATGTTGGTGGCGGGTGCAGGCATTCTTGATACGTCCGACAACAAAGGATCTGCGGAGAAGTTTCTTGAGTTCATGCTCTCTCCGACTGCGCAAGAGTATTTCGCCACCCGAACCTATGAATATCCTGTGATACAGGGTGTCGTTACGCACCGATTGCTGACCCCATTGGCCGAAATCAGCAGCCCCGAAATCAGCATGGCTGATATGGCGGATCTGAGGGGTACGCTGAATCTGTTGAGGGAGGTGGGGATAGTCCCCTAGGAAGTATGGCAACCACACTCACGAAGTTGGCACGTGAGAAGGCAGGTCGGGTGGGCAACCGTACACTTCCCCCGATCGCCTTGTGGCTATCGGCAGCATTGATAGCCATCGCGGTCTTGCTGCCATTGGGCTACTTGGTGCTACGGGCAACGGGGGCAGGCACTGAGCTGTGGAGTCTGCTATTCCGTACTCGCACTCTTGAGATCATGGGACGGACCATGGCTCTGGTCGTAGCAGTGACGGTAGTATCACTGGCGTTGTCCTTACCACTTGCCTGGTTGACCCAGAGAACAGACCTGCCGCTACGGCGGTTATGGTCGGTTTTGACTGTTCTTCCTCTGGTAATCCCCAGCTACGTAATTGGTTTTGTGATTGTGGCAGCGCTCGGACCACGCGGTGTACTACAGCAGACGCTTGCCGGCCCCTTCGGTTTGGACAGGTTGCCGGAAATATATGGCTTTCCGGGAGCGCTGCTTGCTATTACTCTGGTCGCATACCCGTACATTCTGCTTCCATTGCAGTCCGCCGTTAGCGGTCTGGACCCTCGCCTGGATGAAGTCGCTCGCAGCCTGGGGCATGGACGATGGGGTGTCTTTCGGCGGGTAGTCTTGCCTCAGCTTCGCCCAGCCATGGCGGCCGGCGCTCTGCTTGTAGCTCTGTACACGCTGCGAGACTTCGGAGCGGTATCACTCCTTCGTTACGAGACTTTCACCTGGGCCATATATCTCCAGTACCAGACTTCCTTCGACAGGACCCTGGCTGCCGGTCTCTCATTGGTTCTGGTGGTCATAGCGGTAGCAATCCTGTTTCTGGAGTTTCGTACAAGGGGAAATCTGAAGTACCACCGGGCTGCTGCCGGGGCCGGGCGCTCTCCAGTCGGTATCCGGCTGGGCAGATGGCGGTGGCCGGCCCTCGCCCTGTGCACCGTGGTTGTTCTTGTGGCGCTGGTCATGCCCGTCTCTATTCTGGGCTACTGGGTAGTACGCAGCTTGTCCGTTGGTGGTGATCTTTGGCAAACAACTGGTTATGGATGGAACTCGGTGTATGTCTCTTGTCTGGCGGCGGTGGTCACCGCCGTTGCCGCCATCTCTGTCGCTTTTCTGGACGTGCGCTATTCCAGCCTGTTCAGCAGACTTCTTGAGCGAGCAACCTATGTTGGCTTCGCGTTGCCCGGGATAGTCATTGCTCTAGCGCTGGTCTTCTTTGGCGCCAATTATGCGACGTTTGCCTACCAGACTCTTGCGATGTTGGTCTTCGCCTATGTGGTGCTGTTTCTGCCGCAAGCAGTGGGAGCCATCCGCTCATCTTTGCTGCAACTTAGTCCACGACTTGAGGAAGCTGCGCGCAGTCTTGGACGCACGCCTTTGCAGACGTTGACTGCGGTTACGTTGCCCCTGGTGCGCCCAGGAATCCTGGCTGGGGCAGGCCTGGTCTTCCTGACAACGATGAAAGAACTCCCCGCCACTCTCTTGTTGAGCCCAATTGGGTTCCGAACGCTCGCCACTTCTGTCTGGGCTGCCACATCCGAAGGGTCATTTGTGAGGGCCGCGTTTCCTGCGCTCCTACTCATCTTGCTGTCGTCTGTTCCGATGGCTTTTCTGATGATCAGGGAGAAGAGTAATAATGACAACTAGCATTGCCGTACGTTGCACAGGGTTGTGTAAGGCCTACGCGCAGACGCCGGCCATCCACGATGTCAGCCTGGAGCTCGAAGAGGGTAAGTTCTTGGCACTGCTTGGGCCGAGCGGCTGTGGCAAGACCACGTTACTGAGACTGTTCGCCGGTTTCGACGTGCCTGATAGTGGAACCATCGAGATATGCGACAGGATGGTCAGCGGTGATGGTGTATTTCTGCCGCCCGAGAACCGCAAGGTGGGGATTGTCTTCCAAGACTATGCTCTGTTCCCTCACCTGGACGTCTCCGCAAATGTCGCCTTCGGCATCGCGAATCGCGTCGACCGGAAAGAGCGAACTGCGGAAATGCTCTCTCTTGTCGGTCTTGAGGGGATGGAGCACCGCATGCCGCATGAGCTCTCGGGCGGCGAGCAGCAGCGCGTCGCACTTGCACGTGCCCTGGCACCGGACCCAAAGGTGCTGTTACTGGATGAACCATTCTCCAACCTCGATGCAGATCTTAGAATACGAATTCGGGCTGAGATCAAGGATATCCTGACCTATGCTGGAGCCACGGTGATCTTTGTGACCCACGACCAGCACGAGGCCCTGTTCATGGGCGACCTCGTCGGAGTGATGAGTGTGGGACATGTGGAACAGGTGGATACTCCGCAGGTCATGTTCGAGAAGCCCGCGACTCCTTTTGTAGCCAGATTCATCGGGTTAGCTGATTTCATCACCGGCACCATCAAGAATGGACAGCTCGTAACTGAAGTCGGAAACATCCCAGCACAGGAGCAGATGCCAGAAGATGAGACGGTCAGTATCATGCTTCGTCCTACCCATGTAAGCATCAACCCTGATCCGAACGGGATTGGGGTTATCAAGGGGCGGGTATTTCAGGGTGGCCATTACCTTTACCAGGTGCAACTTCCATCTGGTGCCGTCGTGCACAGCCTCCAGCCGTGCAATAACAGCCACCCTATCCACACGCGTGTATCCATTGATGCAATCCTCGACCAAGATGTCGTGTATTTCGGTGACAAACGGATTGCTGACTGTCGGCCTAAGTGACCTCCAGCGAATGAAGGGGCCATGGCGCCGTGAAGAAGTCGCTGTATGCGACCGTGAGACTGTTTCGTTGGTGATGAGCCGGCCGCCAGCTGCTGCAAATGCGGGGGCTTGCAGAGTTGGTTGATTCCGCTGCCGCCCAGGTCGAATCTATTGAACTCACCACTTGGCCGTGCGACGGCAAGCAGGAATCCTTCGGGAAGTGTCAACTGTGAACGTTCGAGACTTGGCCTGCAGAAGGCATGAAGACAACAGAGGCAGAAGCCACCGGAGCACCCCACGTGGTGAGTTCTCCAGTATTGCGCCACTCGTAATGGCCGGGGCCTTTCAGCTGTGACTCCCGAAGCGGCGAATGACGTATAGGAAGACAGCAGGAATCCACCTTAACCCTGCCCCTGTCTTGTCCTAACGATGATGCCCACCTAAGCCGGAGACTCACATGAAGCTGTGTTGATCCTCAACCGCATCTGCAGTGTTCAAGAGACAGGGGAAACGTCACGTGCACTATCCACAAGGCTCACTCGGCGGTCTGACGCCACTCCTTCATGGGGAACACGGCACGACCCCGGTTGTCACCGGCATCAATCTCGGGTAAGGTCGCCACGAACAAAGTGAAGCTGAAGAAATCTACTAACTATCTACCATCTTGCAGGTGACAAGATGACCCAAGATGGCACGACACGAACAAATCGACTGTCGGGGCACTGACAACATAACACTGTTTTGTACGTAAAACGACGTCGTGGCGCGGTCAGTATCGGACCTGAAATCCGCTTCCCGCAAGGGAGTGTGGGTTCGAATCCCACCCTCGGCACCAGTTTCTGAAGCTAAGTCGATGCCTTCCCTCTGCTCCGTCATGTCGGTCATGTCTCACCAGGACCGTTTGCCAACAATGTGCTGCAGAACTCCTTTCGGCAGCTATGGTCAACACCAAAGTGTGGAATCTCTGAACAGCAACTCCTTGGATGCCCGATAGGATGGGAAATACAGGTCAAGCGTCACAGCGACGAACGCACGGCCAGGGCGGGCTGCACCACCTTAAGGCGGATGTTCTGCTTCGGCAGCAGGCTCACGTGAAGGGACACGTGTCTTGGGAAGCAAACACTTGCTGAAGCCGACTTCCTGGGCACTCTGGCCCACATGCCGGGAACATGATCCAGCAGTATCCGTATGCTTCCCCGTTCGGGAACACGACGCCCTGATCCATGGGAGAAGCTCAGAATACCGGACTCATGCTTCACATCTCGCCCTGAAACTCCTGAGGACTTCTCCTCTTACTGTTGAGGGAGTGCTGCCGGCTATAGAGTATGCGCACCGAAATCCGTATCGTACGCACCTCGTCGGCCACAATCTGCTTCAACCGCCTGTTGTCCGCCTCCAACGTCTTCGACAAGTGCAACTCCCTAACAGTCATCCCGGCGTACTGCGCCTGGCAGCTGTAGTATGCTGCGTCACCGCTACCGTGGTTGCGACAGCGCTTGGCTAGATGTGTCCCCGCTTAAGTGCCTGGGGTACCGCGATCATCCACTGCTCCGCTCACCGCTTGCCTGCCCTGCGAAGCTGGGTCACCCTTCCCTTCATCAGTCGACCGAGGACTCCAGTGTACGTTTGTATTGCTCGTGTGGCGAAGGTGATCCGATTAGTTGAGGGGGTTTGCCTTGGGGCATGAGCAGTACAAGTGGCGGAATACGAGGCTTTTCGACCTGGTCAAGAAGACGTCTTGGTACGTTTGCCAGTGACAACTCATCCTGATTGTCATACACTGACGATGAAGACAATACAGGCGCATGTGGTGAGGAATGCTCATCGAGCCGGCGTGCCTAACAAGATAGGAGGAGTCAACATAAAGACGAAGGCGATTGGTATGATCGGCGGTCTCAGTCCGGAATCAACGCTCTACTACTATCGTGTCCTCATTGACCTCTGCCATAGAATGGAGCCTCTGAAGGGACGGCACGTGATCAGATATCCGGACATCATCATCTACAGTGTAGACCATGACAAGGTGTATTCACTGATGGTCGATGGGAAGTGGAGTGACGTAGCATCATACCTCGCGGGAGTATTCCGCAGTCTCGAGAAAGCTGGTGCCCAGTTCGGACTCATATCCGCAAATACGCCCCACGCGGTCTTCAACGAAATACAGGTGCAAACGGAGTTGCCTTTACTGAGCATCGTCGAGGTGACCTGCAAGAGAGTAGTTGAGAGCGGACTGACGAAGGTTGGCCTATTTGGCACAGCGATGACTATGGAGATGGATTTCTATCCTCGTGTGTTTGCCGAGTGTGGCGTCTCTGTGATAGTTCCCTCACCGACTGAACGAGAGTATATTGATAGTCGGTTGGTCAATGAGCTTTCGATAGGAAGGATCTTGGAAGGGACACGAAACGAATTCGTCCGAATTGCGAGAAGAATGGTCAGCGAAGAGTCGATCCAGGGATTGATACTCGGGTGCACGGAGATCCCACTGCTACTTCGTGAGAGCGGGACAATCGGCATACCGTTCTTTGACACCTCGGCAATACATGCAGAGGCTGCTCTGGCTCGAAGCGTCACAGGCTAGCTGACCATCCCTTCTCAAGAAGTGGGAACATACTTGGTTAGGGAAGATATCGGGTTACGTCGATGAAGCAGTAGGAGAACATACTTGTGGATGCCTTGGTGATCAGCCAGTCGTTTGAGTCGGCTGGCATGTGCTCTTCGTCAAGTCGATATAACTGTGACTGCGAGACGCGTAGTCGAAACGAAGTGAAGCACAACTGCAGGGCTGGCGTGTAGCTGTTGCTGTGAGAGCTTGTGACTCGTAGATATGCAGGCACTAACTTTGTGACACGTAGCCAGACGATCGTGTTCGCTCCATCAGAACCGTTCGCACCTAAGCTGAGGAGACTGCGAGAAGGACTATGTCACTTGAACGCGTGAGAAAGGAAGTGGTTGAACTCGGCCGTCTTGGACGGCGTGAACCAGTCGCTGTACATAGGGCGGAAGGACTTGATCCTTCGAAGGGTATCTTCAGGCTGGAAGGGACTCGGCAGATGACAGATGCCCGCGAGTTCGTTCTGGGACTTATGCGCAAGGCTGGCCTTGAGATACGATTCGATCGAGTGGGTAACATGTTCGGCAGGAGACAGGGTCGCGTGTCCGCCAGAGCTGTCATGTCCGGATCTCACCTGGACTCGGTTGCCAATGGGGGTCAGTTTGATGGAGTTGTTGGAGTGGTAGGGGGACTCGAAGCCGTTAGGAGACTTGCCGAGGAAGGGTATCCGCATGAACGTCCAATTGAGATTGCAGTGTTCTTTGGAGAAGAAGGATCAGCGTTTGGCAGGGGTGCCATTGGCAGCGCCGTGCTTGCGGGAATGCTATCTCAGGCTGATGCCTTGAATCTAACAGACGAGAACGGCACTTCGCTTCGTGAGACACTCCGGTGGAGTGGCCACGTCGGAGATCTGGAGATGCAACTGGCTGATGACGTTGCGTGCTTTGTAGAACTGCACGTTGAACAGGGCTCGAGACTCTACAACACAAGAACCCGGATTGGTGTGGTGGACAGAGTCATTGGGTCCAGCTGGCTTTCGATTGTCATCACTGGTCAGCAGAATCATGCTGGAACAACTCCAATGTCGGAACGAACGGATGCTTTGGTTAGTGCTGCCGATCTTATCCTGCAAGTGAAACGATATGCCGAAACCATGGCAAGACAGTACGACGGTTCTGCTGTGGCCACCGTCGGGAGGTTGAAGGCTTTCCCAAATGCACCGAATGTGCTTTCTGAGACAGTGGAATTGGGCGTTGATGTTCGAGAGATGGTTGATGAGAGGATGGAAATCCTCATGAACCAGATCCTTGATGCTGTGTCTGGTCTGGGCGGCAGGTATCAGGTAAGTACAGAGGCGGTTGTCAGGCACAAGTTCGGAGTCGCTGATCTCTCGCCCACAGTTGTTGGCACGATTGAACGGTGCGCATGCCGACTGAGGTTGACGACAAGCAGGATTCACAGTCACGCCGGACATGATGCAATGAACTTGGCTCGAATCGTTCCTGCGGGCATGATATTCATCCCGAGTCAGCAAGGCATTAGCCATTCGCCTATGGAGTGGAGCGACTGGAGTGATATCGAGGCGGGCATCCGGGTACTGACGGAAACTCTGAAAGATCTCTCGCGACTGGAATAGAGATGGATACCCTGAGGTGGCTTGCGGGTCATTCGGCTCATGAGAGTGGATGATATCTGAGACATGCGACGCCACCATGCTTGTGCTATGAATGTCTACGAGAGCAACCCTGGCTGCTAACGTCAGGAGAAGCGGAGCGATCTATTGAAGCAGGTACGACTCCATCCGAGGTGCTTTGAGCATTTCCCTGCACATCGAGACGACGCCAAGCCGATCTGGTGTCACTTCGATGTCTCTCCGCACACGTTGTAGTGCGGAGCACGCATCAAGGTCTTCGCACGAGTGGCTTACGTCTACCGTAACTCCAGGAGCCTCAGACAGTATCATGCGCAGCAAGAGACAGGAGGCTCAGCCTATCGCTGCATGAGCATCTCACACTTATCGACGTACAGCCCCGATGTTCCTTCCACCTCTTGACATCTAAGATTTCTATGTGCGACTATCAGGATTAACCATCGGCAACTTACACGGAAACCATGACAGATGATGCCGGGTCAGTTTCCTTCGCGCGAGTAACATTAGGCACGGACACTGACAACGTGAAGGGTAGTATGCCACATTTATTTTCCTTATTGCGCACCGAGACAAGAGGAAGGAAGGTGATGCTTGTGAGGCAAGAGAAGGTCAAGAAAGAGAGATAGGAAAGAAATCGGGCAAGGAGGATCGACGGATGCGTCGTAATATAGCTATATCATTGGTAGCAGCAATGGTCATCGCAGTGTTGATTGTTGGGGGCTGCGCGCCCGCACCAACTCCGCCGGTGAATGACACTACTCCTGAACCACCGCGGGAAGTCATCAACTGGAGGTTTCAAGCGCATCATCCGCCAGGTTTCATGACCACTGCGCATCTATTTCCCGCGTTCATAGAGCGAGTGGACAAGATGTCCGGTGGCAGGCTTAAGATCGAAATGTATTATGGCGGGGATCTAGTAGCACCTACCGAGGTAGATGGCGCTCTGAAAGAAGGTGCGATTCAGATGGCCGATCTCGGGCTGGACCTTTTTAGGGGCACACATCCCACAGGCTGGCTTGCCCCTAATTCCCTTCCTCCCCTGATTTGGAGAAACGAAATTGAGTTTTTTGATCTGTTCCACACTCAAGGGCTTGATGAGCTAATGCGAGACGGCTTCAGGGAGGTGGGTATTCACCCTCTAAACCACCGTAGCGTGGGCGAGACATACTTCTGGAGTGCGGAACCGCGTTATGGGGTAGAGGATATCGAGGGATTCAAGGTAAGGTTTTTTGGTGCCATGTCGGACACCATGACAGCGCTTGGTGGCTCATCGGTCTTCCTTCCTCACGAGGAAACCTACATGGCGATCTCCACGGGCACCCTTGATGGTAGTGGTACAGCCTGGTGGATATTTCGGGATCTCAAGCTTTATGAGGTCTGCCCCTATTTCATCGGACCGCCATGGCAGGCGCCACAGGGGATGGTGACCATGCTATCGCTAGATGCCTGGGAGGCTTTGCCCGATGACATTAAGGCGATAGTCGACACTGCGGACATGGCTCTCGTACATGATTATCACCAGCGTGTGTCACTGGAGATGCTATACATGTTTGAGCAATCATTTCCTGAGTGGGGGGTCACCTATATTGAGTGGGGACCCGAGGATGTAGCAACAGTTACGGAAGTATCGGTGCAGATCCTGGACGATATTCGTACCGAAATAGGCCCCCAAGATGCGAGGGTTAGCCAGGGTATCGACATAATCCTGGACTTCATGCGGGAGAAAGGTTACCTGTAGGATTGACACCGAGTCATCTGCGGTTTGCGTTTGGTCAGGCTGCCGCAAGTGTATTGAAGTGAAGGGGGGCGCGTTGCCCCCCCTCACATGAAGTGGAGCCATCATGAGGTATGTTTCGTCTTACATAAGGTTTATTGACAGCCTGAACAATTGGGTGGGCAGGCTATTCTCCGTCCTCGTCTACCCCATGATGTTCCTTCTTGTATACGAGGTCGTAATGAGGTATGTATTCAACAGGCCCACCTTCTGGGTTCACGAGACTACGGAGTTCCTTTATGCGGCGCACTTCATCATGGGGGGAGCTTACGCCCTTCGCTGGAGTGCGCATGTCAATATAGAGTTACTCTACAATCGCTTTCCCCTCCGGACGAGAGCCATTGTTGACCTGTTAACGTGGATAGCATTCTATGCTTTTCTCATTACGTTGCTGTGGCATGGCGGCAGGATGGCCCTGACTAGCGTGAGGGTGTTGGAGTACTCCGGTAGCCCTTGGGGCCCCCCTGTCTGGCCAGTTAAGCTAACCGTACCTGCGGCGGCTGCTCTGATGTTGCTTCAGGGGTCGACAAAGACAATTAAGGATGCTTACACCGCCATAACCGGACGTGAGTTTAGTGCCGAAGGTAACGCGAAACATGGCGACTACACGAAGGTGAGATAGTGGACATACTGACTATTACGTTTCTCCTATTTGGTTCCATGTTCATTCTGTTAGCCTTGGGGCTTCCCGTAGCTTTTGTACTCGGTGGAATAGGAACGCTTTTCGCCGCCCTGCTCTGGGGACCCGGCGGACTATACATGGTTGTGGCTAGAACTCTAGGGATGATGTCGACTGTGGTTCTGATAGCGGGCCCCCTGTTCATATTCATGGCATGTGCACTTGAACGTTCCGGTGTAGCAGAGGCTATGTATGACATGATGTACCGCTGGATGGGCCGTCTCAAAGGTGGTTTGGCAGCCGGGACGGTCGCCATCTGCACCGTAATAGCTGCGATGTCAGGAATCGCTGCTACTGGCGTAGTGACCATGGGTATCATAGCCTTGCCAGCCATGCTGAAACGGGGGTACTCCAAGACTCTGGCGATGGGTAGTGTCTTGGCGGGAGGAGTGCTGGGGCCCCTTATCCCTCCCAGCATAGTGTTGATTGTCTATGGAGTTGTTGCCCAGGTATCGGTGGGCAGGCTCTTTGCCGCTGGGCTGGTTCCAGGGCTGCTCCTCGCAGTTCTCTACATTACGTACATTTTGGTGAAATGTCAGTTGAATCCAAGTCTTGGCCCTCCTCTGCCGCCAGACGAGAGGGTAAGTATCCGGGAGAAACTCGTTTCCTTGAAGGGAGTGATCCTGCCCTTCGCCCTGGTAGCTTCTGTCCTTGGTTCGATCTACGCGGGCATGGCCACGCCTACTGAGGCTGCCGCAGTAGGTGCTGTTGGCGCTCTGGTATGTACCGCTATCCACCGCAGGCTTAACTGGGAGTTACTGAAGACTTCGGCCTTGACTACGATCAGAGTCGTCTCCTTCATGATGTGGATACTGATGGCTGCTCAGGTGTTTGCCGCTGTGTATGTGGGACTGGGAGCCCCAAGGCTGGTGCAGCAGTTGCTTGAGGCATATGACATAAGTCCCTGGACTATGCTCATACTCATTCAGATCGTCTGGTTCGTCCTGGGTTGTCTGATGGATGCGCTGAGCATATTGGTGATCACCGCTCCGCTCTTTCTCCCCTTACTTCCATTCTTTGGGTTCGATCCTTTGTGGTTTGGAATCCTCTACGCAGTCAATACGCAGATGGGGTACCTGACGCCACCATTTGGTACGATGCTGTTCATCATAAAGGGAATCGCCCCGAAATCCATAACCACGAGAGACACCTATGTGGCGATTATGCCTTTTGTGGCACTGCAAGCGCTTGGTCTAGTGATTTGCATAGTGTATCCCCCGATAGTGACATGGCTACCGAACCTCTTGTTCGGATAAAGAGGTATCGGGAACTGGTGGGAGGAATCATGGAAGCCGGAATTCTCAAGACTGCGGTCACTGGCGAAATAGATGTTCGAGCAGAACAGTTGAGAGAGTTGAGTCTGAGAATCCATTCCACCCCCGAGGTACCGTTCGAGGAGTTCAAAGCAGCAGGCTGGTTAACCGCGTATTTGAGAGAGAACGGTTTTTCTATCGAGACGGGCATCTGTGAACTGCCAACTGCTTTCAGGGCGAGCTATGGTCGAGGGAAGCCGATTATCGGCATTGTAGCTGAATATGATGCGCTACCTGACCTTGGTCACGGCTGTGGTCACAATCTGATGGCCGGCTGCGCCGCCGGAGTCGGGATAGCCTGTAAGGCAGCCGTAGACCGGTTCGGGGGCAGTCTCATTGTGATTGGCACGCCTGCTGAGGAGATATATGGGGCCAAGAACACAATGGCAGAGAGGGGGGCCTTCAGTGATCTGGATGTGGCGATGATGGTGCATTTTGAGACACGAGATATTGTTGCTCCTCTAGCCCTCGCTATCCAGAACCTCGATGTTGAGTTCTTTGGCAAACCCGCTCACGCTGCTGCCCACGCCGATGCAGGTGTCAATGCCCTGGAAGCGATGCTCCAATCCTTCGCTTCCATTAATTCGCTCAGACAGCACATCAAGGACAGCGCCCGCATCCATGGCATTATTACTAAGGGAGGGGATGCGGTTAACATTGTACCAGCGTACAGTGCCGCAACATTCATGTTACGGGCCGAGGATGATGACTACCTGGATATCCTCAAACAGAAGGTCATCAACTGCTTTGTTGGCGCCGCTACTGCTAGCGGCGCTCGACTTGAATACAAGTGGGGCATGCGTTCTCCCTCCCTGCGCACCGATCCAATCCTGGCTCGACTCTTCAAACGAAACATGCAGTCTCTGGGACGGAAAATGCGGCTTTCAGATTCAGGTGAAGCCTTCGGCAGTACAGATTTCGGCGTGGTCAGTCATATGATGCCCAGCATTCATCCCTTGGTAGCCATAGCTCCTGTGGGAGTGGCGCTACATACGCCGGAATTTGTCGCGGCGTCTGCCTCTGAGGCTGGACTCCGTGGTCTTCTTGATTCTGCCAAAGCGCTGAGCATGACCGTTGTTGACCTTGTGGCCAATCCTGAACAGATCGCCACGTAGTCCCACGATCACCATATATGTTAAGAGGAAGGTATAAGTGAGCGGGCCAGATGCCTTCTTTGTCAGTACCCCAAGAGGAGAAATGTATGATACCAGTAATCGAAAACCTGCCACGACTCAGGCTTGGTTTCTTCCCGACTCCTATTAGCGACGCGCAGCGGCTTTCGTCAGTTCTGAACGGGCCACGAATCCTGATTAAACGTGAAGACCTCACCGGACTGGCGCTTGGCGGAAACAAGTGTCGTATGCAGGAGTTCATTCTTGGATATGCCAAGGAACAGGGATACGACGCGCTCGTTAGTACTGCCAGTTCTCAGTCAAACACGTGCGTGCAGGCAGCGGCGATAGCACGCATGCTGGGAATGAAACCTTGCTTCGTTCTGCTGAAGGGTGTACATAACGAGACGCAGGGGAACCTTCTGCTTCACGAGATTTTGGAGTCAGACATCGAGATTCTGGATTTCTCTGACATGACTCAGCTTGGTGGAACGTATGTGTCAGAAAAGCTGGATGCAGTAGCCGATCGGCTCCGATCAGAGGGATATAAACCATTCATTTTCAAACATAATCTTCCCGACATTGCAGCGGTTATCGCGCCCGTAGGATGGGTAAGTGGCGCCGACGAATTGGCTCAGCAATTGAGGAACAGCAATGTTGTAGCTGACTACGTCGTGCTGGCAAATGCTGGTGGGGCAACCCAGGGAGGACTAACCTTGGGACTGAAGCTACTGGGTGCAGGCTGCAGGGTGATGGGCTTTTCTGTTCTGCGGAAGGCACCTGATGCTGTAGCAGCCACAATCCAACACGCAAATGCTACCTCCAAGTATTTGGGCCTCGACACTTTGGTGGAAGAAGACGATGTAGAGATACATGATGACTATGTTGGAGACCTGTACGGAGTGCCCGACAGGGAATGCGTAGATGCTATCAGGCTTGTAGCTCAGACGGAGGGCATATTCCTTGACCCCGTCTACACGGGCAGAGCAATGGCTGGACTCATTGACTCAATAAAGAAGGGACGCTTCAAGCGAACAGATACAGTGGTCTTCATTCACACCGGGGGCACCGCGGCGTTGTTTGCCTACAATGAGGAAATTGCGAGGAGTAGGTAACGGTTGCAGCTGGCTGACCGTACCTGGTGGGCGGATTGTACCTCAGTCCTCGTCTGTACGCCCATCTAGAGCCAGCGCGCTCTAGCTTGCTGCCTGGCATTGCGACTGCTATTCAGTCAAGAGACGCATATTCAATGAACTCGATGTCGAGATCTCTCGCAATCTTTTCCAGGGCGGCGACAGTTCCGAAAGGCAGAGGGATACCGGTTCTAGTGCGCAGTGCGTAGCAGCGCTCCTCTCGCTCGCCCGGCATTAAGATCTCCCCAAATCCATCCGCCCTTGGAAGCAGTTTCAGGTGGTCAATAAGATCGTCAACCTGGCTCTTGTATTCCTCCAGGGTAATAAATCGACCAATGTCAATCGCCGCCACAATACTGTTCTGATTGTGCGTAGCCAAACGATCTGCGGGCGTGCTGCGCGCGTCTTCAATGCCTGATCGCTCATCGAATGCACATGCCAGGACTGGCTGAACCAGTGCATTCCCTGCCATGACGCTTGCGAGGCATTCAAATAGCAGGGCCATTCCTGACCCCTTTGGGCCACCGATTGGAAGGAGTGCTGCAAGAGCCTCAGGGTCGGTTGTCGGTCTTCCATTGATGTCGAGTCCCCATTCCTGCGGGATTTTGGCACCAGAGTCGCAGGCGACAAGCACTTTTCCGAGGGCCACCACACTGGTTGCCATATCCAGCACCAGAGGAGGGTACCGCCTGGCGGGTACACACACTGCAATTGGACAGTTGTTCAGACCCGCGACGCAGGCGCCGTAAGGGACCATGTTGGGTTGGGCACATGCCACAACCAGACCTGCCATGTCACTGTATGCAATTCTCTGGGCGTACTGCCCGATAGCGCCTTGGTGTGTATGGTTTCGTATCAACACCCAGCCGATCCCGCACGCCCTTGCTTTCTCAAGAGCAAGCTCGACCACCTGATTGGTGACCACGGCTCCGAACGCACGGTCAGCCTCAACAAGTGCTACTGCCGCTGTCTGCAGCTGGATCCGAATCTTTGGACGTGGATTCATGATGCCCTTGTTCACGTTCTCCAGATACCATGGAATACGAACTGCCCCATGAGAGTCCACACCTCTGAGATTGGCCCAGATGAGAGCATCGGCCTCGGTCACCGCGTCCTCCTCGGGCATTCCTATGCGCGTGAAGACACGTGCCATGAACTGGTGAAGTTCCCTCCAGTCGAAAATCCATGTTCTCTCAGCCATTGCTGTGCTCCTTGATCTTGTGGAAACTCAGTGTTCTGCGTCCGGGTGCATATTCCAGCGACTCGAGGTCGTGGTCACGGGGCGAAGTTGCCACACTTGCCGACGAAACTGGCCGACTGGTTGGGGCCGAGCGATACCCGCCTGATTGTCACTCTATCCTATTCCCTCTGTCTCTTCAATAGCGGGAATTGCCTCGCAATCCCTGGTGTCGAGGGGGTGGTGTTGTGTCACAGGTGGTGTTAGCTATAGGCCATCTGGATCATCTTCACCTGGCTGGCGAGCGCAGGTCTTGGAGCCATACCAAGTTCTACAAGTTCCACTATTCTCCTTCACTTTGCCATCAACGAGGAATCCCACCTGTCTCAGTGTTTCGAGAATCTTATCGGCACAGCAGGCAGTCAGTTCCCTGGCAGGAGTCGCTTACTGGAATGTCTACATCGTCACTGGAAGGAGTTGCGGAACAACATGTGGTGGCAACTCTTGCCTGTGCTGGAGGCAGGGCTCCACGAGCCGGCGAACGACATCATGAGCTACCTTCTTGCCTCAGAAGCCGTTTGTCCCGGTGCCAACAGGACCGCTCCACCTGCGCTGGAGATACGGAAGTCATCCTCCGGCAGTGCTTCTACACGAATGGGCTGAAGCATCTTCTTCACAGGGTTCCTAGAAGTGGGACTACACCCCTTCTTTCAGATGACTGCTCCATTGGACCCACCTCGCTCTGGCGCTTGTAGTCAGCATGTGTGAGGAAGGCCTTCCGCTGCAAATAGGTGCCCCTACCACGTATCTTGAAGCGGGAGGATGTGGGGGGGCCCGCGTCCTACGTTACAGCCGATCCTGTTTTGTCGGGGGTTTCCAGACCAACTTCGCCCGCGCATTAATCACAGGCGTTACGGACCACTGGGCCTCTTGACAAGAAGGATGATCAGAATACCGAAGAAGAACAGCACGCCAAAGGTGACGAATGCCCAGTAGTACGTGTCCGTAGCGTCGTACATCAGCCCCGCGAAAAACGGACCTGTGGCTGTGCCGACGCTCTGTGCCAAGTTGAGCGCTCCAAAAACGGCGCCGTAGAACGCCATGCCGAAGCTGGTGCTGGCCAGTGTCGATAGCGTGGGCAGCCAGGCTCCCCCTCCCAGTCCGAGGAGGAGCGAATATGCCCAGATAAGTGTGGTTGGAGATTCCCCGCGGATGCTCAGCAGTATCAGAACCGATGATGCCAATACGACCTGTCCGAGCGCCCACACGTGCTTCGGCTGCATCTTGTCGCAGAGCCATCCGAACAACACCTTACCGAGAGCGCTGCCGATGCCCATGACGCCGAGGGCGGACGCGGCCGTCTGAATGGGGAATCCGATGTCCTGGAGAAATGGCACCGGTGCCTGCATGAGTCCCGTCGTGGCGAAACAGCCAGTGAGAAAGGAGAACGCGATAAACCAGAACGTGCGCGTTCGCGCGGCCTTGGACAAGGTGATACCTTGGAGGACTACGGCGGGCTGCGATTGTTCACCCGGGAGGATGGGGGCGCCGTCCGGATACATGCCCATCTCCGATGGTCGGGTGCGCACCACCAGCGCACCGAGTGGAACAACGATCACCCAGATGATGATGGCCATCGCCAGGTAAGCAGTGCGCCAGCCGTAACCGGCGATGATACTGCCGATGAGGGGCGCAATCAGCCCGCCCGCTCCAGTTCCTGCCGCCATGAACCCGATGGCAGTGCCTCGGCGCTTTCTGAACCAGTGAGAAACCACGGCACTCGAGGGAACCTGTCCCATGCCTGCGGCGCCAGTTCCGACCAGCACGTAACCGAGGTAGAAGAGGTGGAGGTCGCTCATACGACTAATCACCAGGAAGCCAAGACCCATCACCATGGCACCGATGGGGATGACCGATCTCGCCCCGTAACCATCGACCAGCCGACCGACTAGCGGTGAGACGAGCCCCATCGTCACGAAGAAGATAGTGAAGCCAGCCATGATCTGACCTCGTCCCCAACCCAGCGCCGATTGCAGCGGCATGACAAACAGGCTGAATGCGTACGAGCCACAGCCGATGGTGAGAAGCATGAACACGAAAGTGACTAGCACTAACCAGTTGCCGTAGAAGAAGCGTGACTCTCGCGCGCGGGCGCCTGCGTTCATAAGATGCGACTTCCTGCTACGTGGAGACTCATGTATTGTAACAGGTGTGCGGAACGTTCCGTCCTGCCCACTGCAATGACGTTCCTATATGAGTTGACGCGGGGGTGATTGCGGTGTGGCGAACCGTCCGTCGGATAGAGAGCGGATAGTGCCACTGATGGAGCAGGTACAGGCGAACACAGGAGAGTTCTCCCGGAAGATGTCGCCGGATGCGGGGTACTGCTCTAGGGAAGCGGTAGAGGAGTTGAGCGCCAGGGGCGTAAAGGTGTACATGTAGCCGGAGAGGATGCCGCACACGTGCCGGATGCCGGCGGCGCTCCGGAGCCGGATACCAGAGGGATTATGGACAGCGGACAGGATGCGGCGCAAGCTGAGGATGAAGCAGGGATGGAGGCGTCATGGGCTGAGGAAGGAGCTCGATGAGCCGGTGTTCGGGCAGATAACACAGGGAAGAGGTTTCCGCCAGTGTCTGTTCAGGGGCAAGGAGAAGGTGAGTGTCGAAAAGGCGGCTCATCTGCACCGGGCACAACGTGCTCAAGCTATCTGGGTGCGCTTCACGTGGGACTGGGCTGGGAGGAGTTGTGGGGCAAGGCATCAGCAGGCTGAGGTGGGCACACGCCCTGTAGTGACTTGCGACCGTCTGCGCTGGCCTGCCTGAAGAACCGCCCACGTAAACCAGCCGACACCGGCAACCAATGTAGATGACAATGCCAAGCTGGGAAGCACTTAGTCAGACGAGCTCGTAGGAACGAGAGACTTGGCGAGAGAGGGGATTCTACCAGGAAGACGATTCTTGCCAGGCAGGCGTAATGTTGAAAACGAGTCAGCCTGTTGGAACCTTGGTGTCGGAGTTAAGATGCGCTTCCAAGAAGGGAGTGTGGGTTCGAATCGCTTCCTCGGCAGTCTGGATGACGTGTCTCTCTTCTGGTGCGCTTGGATGTCATCATCTGTCAGGCGTGGTCATTTGGAGGTAGTGAGTGACGTGCCGGATGTCTTCTACGGCACCCTGTCCGTGCCTGCAAGAGGAACGGCCATGTGCTTCACCTCAGCCAGGCAGTAAGGAGTGCTGGCTTCTGTGAGCACGTGCGGAGACATTCGGGATGGCACCAGCCTGGAGACGTATGACAAGTTGGAGGTCATTCATCCCATGAGTTGTATTGGGGTTTGAGTCTTCCTCAATACCCGGATCCTGCGCAGTGAGGGTTATGCGACTCCTCGCAAGGTAGACAGCGCGCTCGCGGTGCGGCGACGCGGCCTCGGAATTCCGCTGCGACAGGGCAAAGGTCGCAGCCCCCACTCGAGTCTGCTTGGTGTCTCCTCGGGGTGGTGCTACTCGACCGTGAATCCTATTTTCACGGTGACCTGCCAGTGGGCTATCTTATTGTCCTCCATATAGCCGCGTGTTTGAGCAATCTCGAACCAGCGCATGTTCCGAATTGTCTTCCCTGCCCTTTCGATTGCCGTACGTACGGCATCCTCTATGCTGGTTGTAGACGATCCCGTCAACTCAATGGTCTTGTACACGTGGTCGGGCATATCCTCCTCCTTCTTCGGCTTAGCCTTCGGGTTTTCCCATTAGAACACTGTACGCCAGTGACACCGCCGTCCGCACCTGTGCGGTCCGATCGACACCCTGAAGTGGCTCGTGCCTCACGTGCCGGCAGGGCCACCGGTGTCTCATAGCGTATCAGGACTGGATGAACGGCACCAAGAAGAAACGGCGGCATGACCCCATTCTCTGGGAGTCATAGAGGCAATCATGAGTAACAAAAGGCGCATCACACGAGAGTGTGAAGGCCGGTGCTGCTACCGGTCCTCTGTTGTGGTCCAGGTTGAAACACCGCAGTCACTGTCCCGCTTGAGTGCTCGAGCCATGGACGTGCGTAGTAGGAATTGGCGGCGATGGCAATGATATCCTGGTGCGCCGTTTGACAGCATCATGACTTCCATCGAAAATGTCAGGACGGTCGCGGGGTGAATACACGATGAGGATCGGCGCGTTCGAACTTGCTGAGCCGTTGCCGGACCTGCGAGAGCCTCATGCTCTGGCCATGCTGCGGCCATGGATTGACGCAGGCAGTGTCGGCGCTCTTACGTTGCTTGAGGTCGAGCAGCAATTCGGCTCCCGGCATGTTGCCTCGCTGGTGCGGCCGGGTTCGTTCTACGACTTGACTCGGTATCGTCCTACCGTGGACCTGCGCAACGGCAAACAAGAGCTCTCGATACCGAACACATCGGTGAGCATTGCGAACCCTCCTGATGGTCCGGATCTCGTCATTGTCAAGATGCTTGAACCCCACATATTCGGAGAAACATATGTGGAATCAGTTCTATCGCTCCTGAGCACGCTGGGCGTACGGCGCTATCTCTGGCTTGGGAGCATGTATGACATGGTGCCCCACACACGTCCGCTACTGGTGAGCGGTGGAGGAATCGGGGTGCAGGTAGAAGCGGAGATACGTCGGTTGAAGGTACTTCCGACGGAATACCAGGGACCCTCAACGCTGACTTTTCAGATTGTCCAACGAGCTCCTCTGATGGGAATTGAGACGATGTGGTGTATCGTGCACCTGCCACAGTACGTACAAGTCGAGGAAGACTATGCCGGGAAGGTCCGGCTCTTACAGATAGTCCAGGGCCTCTATGGCGTCCGCATCGATCATACCGACGTCGAGCGTGCGATGGAACAGACAGAGGCAATTGACCGCGCCATGACAGAGAACCCCGATCTTGCTGCGGTGCTGCCCCACTTTGAAGCACGGTACGAGGCGCTCCTGCATAATCGGGAGTGTGACGCGGCTCCTTTGCCCCCGGACGTGCAGCAATTCCTCAAGGATCTTGGCAACTGCCGCGGAATGGACCTATGACAGCGTGCTGGCACACGTGCAATCAGGCCGGGTCCGCTCAGGTGCAGGTGAAAGAAGGGGCAACGTCTATGAGCGCAGTGTTGCGAGTTGTGCCCCGGCCTCTTCCTCGATCTCCCGCCGCGACGAGAGGCGCATTGCCTCCAGGAAGTGCGAGCGAGCGAGACTGCGAGCTTTCTCGTATGGCATCTCAAGGCTGTCAAGCGTCACAAGCCTGAGCGGTCCTGGCTCCTTGCCGGGCCCCCAACCCTTCGCATTGGATAGAGCCGCCCAGTAGAAGTTGCCGAGCGTCAGGTGGAGCCGTGCATCATTCGGATTCAGCTCGACTGCAGTTTCAATGACGTGTTGCGCATCAAGTATCCGGTCGGCGAGAATGTGAGACATAAACAGCGTATACGCGTTGGCGCTATGCTTCGGGCTCAGGCAGAGCATTCGGAGCATTCGGTCTCGGTCCGGTGCGGAATCGAGCAGGGCAACGACATCCTCGGGGTTCTCGCTCTTCGACAGACGGTCCTCCACGGAGGTAACCTCATCATGCAACACACTCAGGCGTAGGGCTTCGTCGTACGCCTCCTTGAGGCGCTCCTCCCATCCTCCCGGGGTGTAGCGTCCGATGCTGACAAGCTCGCGCGGACCGTCGATTGCGCCTACGGTGAGCCGGTCCGCGAACTCGAGGCGTATCGACTCGCGATCGATAATACGGTAGTGGAGCTTTTCTTCTTTGTCCAGGAGCCCCTTGCGTGTGCGAAACAGGACGGCGAGGCCAAGACTATCCAGTTTGGCAATGAGCTGCGAGTACAGTTCGGCGCTCAGCGGACTGGTTTCGACGGGGGGGGCATGGCGCGACCTGGAAGGCGCATGAGTGGCGCGAAAGGCCACGATGAATCTGGCGCTCTCGATGGTCTCCTCGCTGGGCCGTTCCTTATGCTTCCCGATGATCATGTGCCGTCTCGCTCGATCGTTTCCGGTGGGCATGACCAGTATGATTGCGCGTCTGTTCTCGTATGTTAGGCTGGCGTGTCGTGGCTGTCAATTACCAGTGACGCTCTGTGCCTGCTGGAATGGGGGGACGGTCTGTGCCGCAAGGCAGATTTCCAGCCATGGTTGCACGGTGAAAGAACACCATTCTGGAGCGCTGATCTGAGAGGCACTTCTGCTGGCATCGACACGCGTACAAGAAGCGTCTCGCTTTCGACAGCGATCCTCGAGGGTGCTGCATGTACTCTGAGCCGCAGGATCGATGCGATAACCCTTGCGTGTTCCAGTACATCCGGCGTGTTAGTTGCGGATGGAGGGGTGCGCCTCTCAGTAATACCGCGCGTGGTTCAAGACAGCGTGAACGTGCCAACAGTGGTTCTGAGGAGCCAGGACTACGTGGCTTCGGATGGAGAGGCTCTCTGCGGCTGAAGCAACGACGGGCGTCGATGTTGCGGTAATCCCGGACACGGTTCCATTTCGGGGTGCGGCTGCCTCACCCGGCGAGCCTGAAGACAGTTCCTGGCGGGAATCCCGCCATCATCTCCGGGGTTGATGCCGCGCCCACCTGTCCCGACACCGCCAGCGGCTTCGCTGGTCGGCTTTCGGGTTGCCAGTTGCCGGTTCCACGCGTATTCGAGGTTGTCTGGCAGGTTTGCCGGGATCGAGTGACATTGCCGCCGAGATCACCACCAATCTGAGCTGGAATCCTCTAATAGTCTGAGGAAGCGAAGGATGGCTTTCTGGCTTTGTCGGCCAAGTCCTGCCTGGGGGGACAGAAGATGTCGATTGCCTTGCACCCCGCCTCCGGGATGTAGCCGCCGTGCTCAGTGCCTGGAGGCAGAACCAGGACATCGCCTTTCTTCAGGCGGTACAGTTTGCCTTCCACAATTTCGTCCTGCTCGCCATCGAGGACAATCATGATCTGCTGAACGTCATGCCGGTGTGGGGCGAAGTAGCTGTTTGGCTTCTGGTCAAGGAAGCTGATTAGAACCTTGCCCGACGAGACCAGCCGGCTATTCGATCCGGGTGCCAACTCTGTGAATGGCAGGTCAGGATAGTGGATGACTCTGCTGTTGAACTCTTCCGGTGTTGCATACGGCTCCTTCTTCTGCATCCTTTACACTCCTTGTATCTCAGTTGACATCTGGCAGCCGCGCTACGAGCCGATGGCTGCGGGGGTGCAATAGTCCTTTCGGCAACTGGCAACAATGGCCGTGAGAGAGCGCTATTCTATCCTCTTGAAAGCTCCCGGAGCAAAGAGGACCAGGATCTTCCTACCCCCATAGCAAGCTGGCAGCCAGGGAGACCCACTATGCCAAGGGGGTACCCTGACCTGCCCGGGAACAGCCCCGACATAAGCTGGAGTCCTCTATCAGGCTCACGAAGCGAAGGAGGGCTGCACCGTGTTTCGCAAGTGGGAGCAAATAATTGCCGTGCTCCAGCAGGAGGAAGCGCATGATGCACGAGCATCTTGACGCGAGACCGGGGTGAAGGGGTAGCGCGAAAGGCGGACGAGAGCTTCAGAATCTCGATTGTCGGATGTTCGGAGGAAGAATCGCGAGATTATTCCTCGATAGGAGGTGTTTACCTCTTGACACCAGAGGCTAAGACGCTATAATTGCTTCTCGTTTGCTCTGTTGTGGAGGATCGGAGGTTTCCAACAGTCAGCTTCAGCACACTATGCTGTCGTGTCTCGTCCTTCGGGCGACGAGGGTCCTGGACCTCCGGTGGAGGTGTGCTACAGGTCGAACAGGTTTTGAGAGGTATACGATGGCAGACATGAAGAACGTTCGAAGGTCGAGGCGAGGTGCGCCCACAGTCGATCGCTGGCTTCTGGACGTGGACGATGAAGAGAGGCGAGAACTGGAGATCGACCCGTATGCCGGTCGCTTCCCCGGTGATCACCCCGACTATGATCTTGAAGATTCCGAATTGGACAGGCTGGGCGGTCATGGCCTTTTCGGCTTCTGACGTGCGACGTCCTCCAGTTGCCCTGGATGATTCCATCTCCAGGGCGTCACGCTCCGTGAAACGGTGACGTGCAGTCACGACGCGTCCAGCCGGTGATCGCCAGCTCGAGATACAGGGACCCGGCGACCTGCGCTCAGGTGTACGTACAGGTCCATTCTCGCATCTGCTACACTTGCTCCACTCATCTTCCAGAGGAGGCGGCACATGAGAATCGTTAATGTGGAAGCGTTCGTCTTTGATGCAGGTTGGCGCCCATGGACCTTCGTGAAAGTCAGCACTGATGAGGGCGTCACAGGATGGGGTGAATGCAGTGTGCCAAGAGGGCCGTTTGCAGTCGTAGGGGCTGTGGAGGATTTCAAACCCCTGCTAATCGGTGCCGACCCGCGTGCGTACGAGATGCGCTTCTGGGACATGGCCCGGCTGGCTATTCAAGGGCCGCTGGGCGCGAGAGCAAAAGCCCTTGCTGGCATCGAACTGGCGCTGCTGGATATCAAGGCGAGGGCACTTGACATTTCGGTCGTCGAACTCTTCGGTGGTCCCACTCGTGAAGATGTTCGTGTCTACTGGTCACATTGTGCGACCACACGCGCCCTCTATCCTGAGATGGGAAAGCCGCCCATACGCACGATGGCTGATATACATGCGCTCGGCAAAGAAGTCATCGATGCCGGCTATTCAGCGCTCAAGACCAACATTGTGTTTCCCGGGGATCCAGCACGTGTGCACTTCGACGGTTTCGGGGGAGGATTGGGAACCACCGATCAGGTCGCGGACAATGCGATGCTCTCACATATTGAGACGCTCATCGGGACGTTTCGTGATGCAGTGGGTCCCCAGGTGGATATATGTCTCGACCTGAACTTCAACTTCAAGCCGGAGAGTTGCATTCGCATAGCACGCGTGCTCGAGCCGTACAGGCTAATGTGGCTTGAGATAGACATGTACAGTCCTGAGGCACTGCGCGCTATCAGGGAATTGGCCAGTACACCGATATGTACGGGAGAGAACTTCATCTACATGCGTGAGTTCCTGCCGTATTTCCAGAACAGGAGTGCCGATGTCTTCATGGTGGACGTCCCATGGGTCGGCTTCAGCCAGTCGAAGAAGATCGCCGATCTCGCCCAGGTGTTCGAGTTCAACATGGCGCCGCACAACTACTACAGTCACTTCGCCTCGTTCATTAGCGCGAGCCTGTGTGCCGTCATTCCGAACGTGCACATCATGGAGACGGATGTGGATGACGTACCTGTTCGAGAGGAGCTGGTGACCAGGGTGCCGGAGATATCCGCCGGCCGCATGAAGATTCCTGCTGGACCAGGATGGGGCACCGAGGTCAATGAGGATGTGCTAAGAGCCTACCCGTGGAAGAAACCAAAGGCTCACTGGTAGGCAGCGCGTTTCGTGTCGTGGGAAAGACACACAGGAGGCCGGTGATAGTCCTGCTCCCTGTGTGTATCCGTGGTTTCGGCACGGAAGATGCAGGACCGGAGGAGACGCAGGTGCTAGGCGCGTTCCTTCGGGCCAACCGGGGTGCGGAGTACTCCTATGCCCTCAATCTCCACTTCCATGACATCTCCCACGTTAACCACGTAGTGACCATTCTCGGGAGTGCCGGTGAAGACCACATCCCCGGCTCTCAGGGTCATGAACTCTGATATGTAGCTGATTATCCTGGCGGCGCCGAACAGCATCTCCGAGGTATTACTGTCCTGGATCACCTCGCCGTTCACCCTTCCCTTGATGGCCAGATTGGTGGGGTCGAGGTCGGTCTCAACCCATGGCCCCAGTGCGGATGACATATCGAAGCCTTTGGCTCTTGTGATGAGCCCCTTATCCTTCTGCAGGATGTCCATCATGCCGATATCGTTGCCACACGTGTAGCCAAGAACGTGGTCAAGCGCTTCGTGCTCGGCCACGTTGCGCGTGGTTCTCTTGATGACGCAGCACAGTTCGGCCTCGTGCGAGAGCTCCCGGGTGATTGCCGGGTACGGGATCTCCGCGCCCGGGTCAAGCAGTGTGGTAGGTGGCTTGAAGAAGAGCGATGGCTCCTCGGGGACTTCGGCGCCGAGATGCTTGATCTCCCCTATGTAGTTGAGGCCACAGGCTACGATGATAGTCGGTTCTGCGGGCGCCAATAGTCTGGCGTCACCGAGAGCGCAGAGTCGCTCTCCTCTTGCGAAAACGCCATAAGGGTCTCCCTGAAGCGTGTAGAGGTCACCCCCATCGATGGTGCCCCAGCCTTGCGTTCCCTGGTAGTTGAAGCGCGCGACTTTCATGATTGCTCCTTGACGCCCCTCTGCCATTGCTGCCGGCATCCTGAACTGTGCGCCGGTCAATTGGCAGGGACCCGAGTGTCTCCCACCGATGCAACGCTCGTGTCTCGTTCACACCGAAGGCCCGGAGACTTCTCCGGGCCTTCGTGGTGCTCTCGTGAAGCCAGGCGGTTCCCTATATTCCGCCAAGTGTGTCGAGTTGTGCCTGGGCGTCGTAGCTATAGTCCTCCGGGGAGCTCACGAAGTAGGACTCGCCACACGTAGCGCGAGGCTCGTTCTTTATGGAGGTCACCAGGTCGAAAGCCCTCTTCACGTGTGCTTCATCGCCCTCTATCGATAGGGTCACAGCGCCCTCCGAGCCCCCCACTCCGCCGGAGCAGATGTGGTATGCCTTGACGCCGGCAAGTACGCCCAGCGCCTGAATCTCGGTAACCACCTTGCCGGTGATGACGGGAACGAGCTTGGCCGGCAACCCGAGACTCCACTTGTAGTAGTAGACCCCACTGTGGTTGGACGCATCCATCACGGATGGGACCAGTTTCTCCAGTCCTGCGGTGATAATGACGTGAGAGTTGCGTGCAGTGGTTATGGGGGTGAACATGCCCCAGGTGCCACCCTTGAGTGACGACGCCATGATCCCCGCGTTGCCCTGGGGGTCGATCGCATTGGCACCCTTGATGAACACGTCATCTGGGCCGAAATTGTGAATCTCCACGTTGGAGTCTGCGTTCTCCACCACCTTGCCATCGTGCACTACGTGCATCGTACATGGCGGGGGTGCACAGTTGGCGTTAGTGGCACCATTGAAAACAAGCCCAACCGTCTGGTGTGACTTCGGCTCCACGGTGATGTTAAAGAGCTCTTCGCTGACATAGGCGGCCGTGATGCCACGGGCAATGATGATCCACCCTTTCTTCATGGCGGCCTGCACTTCAGGCAGGGCTACTGTGGCCTTCGCGATGAGGCGCCTTGATGCTGCCGGGTTCAATGTGATGAGGGCAGCGACCTTGTCTTTGCCGGGATCTGGCAGATTGACTTCATAGAACATACGGATACCTCCCTGGACAATGTCCCGATTGTGCGTGTAACTGAGATTCAATACGAAGCAGTGCTAGAGGCAAATGGATATGATGCATCGATAGTCGTGCAATGGTATCGTGACCCCCTGAGAGTGTCAAGAATCATGTACGCGGCAGTGCGCGGTTGGTTTGGAACCGGTGCTCCTCTATAATGCGGGTTCAGCAATGCGCACCACTGTCATCATGGGACTTGGCAATCCGGGTCCGGCTTATGCCGGGACGAGGCACAACGTGGGGTTCCGCTGTGCGGATGACTTCGCGTTGAGGCACGGAGTGCGCTTCGCGCGGAACGCGTGCGGCGCTCAACTGGCCGAGTTAGAACTGGCCGACGCGCATGTCGTAATCGCAAAACCTCGAACATTCATGAATTTGAGTGGGCGATCGGCACTGGCGTTGACACACGCTCTCGGTATATCACCGGAGAATCTGGTAGTAGTGTATGACGATGTCGACCTGCCGCTCGGGAGGCTCCGGGTACGACCCTCCGGTGGTTCAGGTGGTCACAACGGGGTAAGATCGATCCTGGAGGCACTTGATACAGATAAATTCCCAAGGGTGCGAGTGGGAATTGGCAGGCCTGACGAGCCGGGATCGACTGGATGGTCGGAGGCTTCGCTTATCGACTATGTGCTGACCTCGTTCACGGCTGAACAAGAGACCATCATAGAGGAAGCGATATCGAGAGTCAGCGACATCCTGGACTGTATAGTTGAAGAAGGCATCGACGCTGCAATGAGTCGGTTCAACAGTGTAGTATGGGCGCCATGATGGTTACCGTAGCGGTGATAGGCAGGTCCGACTGTTCTTCCGAGCAGGCGGCCCTGGCTGAGGAGGTCGGAGCGTTGCTCGCGGAGAGAAATGTAGTGGTCGTGTGTGGAGGACTTGGCGGAGTGATGGAGGCGGCGTGTAGGGGAGCAAGATCTCGTGGTGGTCTCACGGTCGGTGTCCTGCCCGGTAACGATAGAACTGCAGCAAATCAATGGGTATCGTTGCCAATCGCTACCGGCATTGGCCAGGCGAGAAACATCGCGGTAGTACGCTCCTGTCAGGCTGTCATTGCGATTGGTGGGGCGTATGGTACCCTGAGTGAAATCGCCTTTGCGCTTGATTCGCGCATTCCCGTGATAGGTATCGGTACGTGGAAACTTGCCGGAGTCGACTCGGATACGGATTGTCTGCATGAGGTGACGACACCGCTTGAAGCTGTGAATCTCGCGATGAAGTTTGCGACCGGAAAGGAGTGATGCTTGTGAGTTCCGTTGAGAGAGATTCCCGCATTGCTGACGTGAGGGCACGGGAGATTATCGACTCGCGTGGAAATCCTACGGTTGAAGTGGACGTCTGGACCGAGAGTGGCCGGCATGGCAGAGCAGCTGTCCCATCGGGTGCAAGCACGGGAGCCTTTGAGGCGATTGAACTAAGAGATGGGGATCGTTCTCGGTTTGGCGGGAAAGGGGTTCTGCAGGCGATACGAAATGTCACCGAGCGCATCGGCCCCGAGATTCGAGGTGTGTCTGTTCTCCAACAATCGGCGGTGGACGAGTTGCTGCTCAGAATTGATGGAACTCCGAACAAGTCGGGGCTTGGCGCGAATGCATTGCTTGGCGTGTCCATGGCAACAGCAAAGGCCGCGGCCGCACTCCTCGACATTCCTCTCTACCGATACCTTGGCGGGACGCATGCCACGCTTATGCCGGTACCGATGCTGAATGTCTTCAACGGTGGGCAGCACGCCATGGGGTCAACCGACTTTCAGGAGTACATGATTGTGCCGGTCGGCGCCGCTACGTTTGAGCAGGGTCTGCGAATGAGCTGCGACGTATACCAATCCCTCAGGGCAGCGCTGCACGCAAGAGGACTAAGCACGGCGGTGGGAGATGAGGGAGGATTCGCACCTGAGGTGTCCTCAAATCGTGAGGCTCTCGAACTCATCCTGGAGGCTACAGATCGTGCCGGGTATGAGGCCGGCTCGGACTTTGTGCTGGCGCTCGATCCCGCTGCCTCAAGCTTCTACAAGGACGGCCAGTATCTCCTGGAGCGAGATGGACAGAAGTTGAGCGCCACGGGAATGGTTGAGCTGTATGCAAAGTGGGTTTCCGACTATCCAATCCTGAGCATCGAGGATGGTCTTGCTGAGGAGGAATGGGATGGCTGGCGTATGCTGACGGCGCGGATTGGGAAGCGAGTGCAGATTGTCGGGGACGACCTCTATGTAACGAACATGGAGCGGCTGGAGAAAGGCATAGGGCTGAGGGCCTCGAATTCGATTCTCATCAAGGTCAATCAGATTGGTACCCTTACAGAGACTATGGCGGTTGTGGAACGGGCACAGAAGGAGGGCTGGACCGCAGTGGTGAGCCACCGCTCGGGAGAGACGGAGGACACGATAATTGCGGACCTCGCGGTTGCGACAAGTGCTGGTTTCATCAAGGCCGGAGCTCCTTCCCGGGGCGAGCGTGTTGCGAAGTACAATCAGCTGCTTCGTATCGAGGCGGATCTGGGGGCATCGGCTCGATACGCCGGCAGAAATGCGTTCTATAGCGTGAGGTAGTGGTTCGTGGAGATTGTGACAGGCGTACACCAGTTGCGTATCCCCTTTCCAGAGGGCATCGAACGGCTGACAAATGCCTACGTAATTGAAGGAAACCGGGGAAGTATACTTGTCGATTGTGGATGGGATAGCTCGGAGGCGATATGGGCCTTCCGTGAGCAATTGCGGGTCGAGCGCCTGGCATTTGAGGACATCAATTGGATTGTGGTGACTCATGTGCACCCCGATCATTTTGGTATGGCTGCGAAGCTACGGGAACTCTGCGGCGCAAAGATAGTCATGCACCGGGCGGACGCGGAACTTATTCGTTCGCGATATGTGGATTATCGGAGTCTGGCAGAGGAAACGGAGAAAATGCTGCTGGCGCACGGCGTGCCGGCAGATGAGGCAGCCCGGATGCGCGCAGCTTCGGCGTGGGGAGCGCAATATGTGACGGCAGTAGAGCCGGATGTCGTGGTGGAGGACGGTGATACCATATCGAATGGCACGTTCCAAATGGAAGTGCTTCACACCCCCGGCCACACACCCGGTCATCTCTGCCTGTATGATCCGCGCAAACGACGCCTGTTCTGCGGCGACATTGTCCTGTTCGATGCGATGCCTCATGTTGGTGCTAATCCCCAATCGGGCAAAGACCCGGTTGCGGAGTACAAGAGTTCACTGGAGTACGTCAGTGAGCGATTGGTCAGCTTTGTCTTTCCCGGCCATGGTCCTGTGTTCAACAGTCTCGGGATACGATCGGAGGAGCTGCGTCGTTTGCTGGAGACTCGACAGCGCCAGATCCTTGCGGTGCTGGATGAGGGGTTGAAGGACGCGTACCAGGTGACCCGGGTGCTGTATCGGGGGGTTGATGCGAGTGATGCCGCGTATGAAGACCTGCACGCTCGGGAACGCAGGGCGGGAGTGACCGAGGTAATTGCGTGGTTGAGACACCTCGATGCCTGCGGCAAAATAGCCACGCTGGATCAGAATGGCAGGACAGTCTATCTTGCCAAATAGGAACTGGGAGGTATATGCATCATGACAAGAGTGGGAATCAACGGATTTGGGCGTATTGGCCGCCTGGCTCTCAAGGCCATTAAGGAGAGGTCTGGAGGCATACTCGAGGTTGTCGCCGTAAATGATCTCACTGATGCGGCTACAAACGCACACCTGTTCAAGTACGACAGCAACTATGGAGTGTACCCGGGGACAGTCGAAGCTGATGGTGAATCGCTGGTCGTCGACGGGACACCGATTCGGGTGCTGGCAGAGCGCGATCCCGCGCAGATACCGTGGGGAGAGCTCGGTGTCGACGTCGTCCTCGAATCGACGGGTCTTTTTACGGACGCGGAGAAAGCTGGTGCTCATCGTGCTGCCGGGGCAAAGAAGGTCATCATATCCGCTCCAGGGAAGAACGAGGATGTCACGCTTGTGCTGGGCGTGAATGAGAGTCAGTACGAACCCGCGAAGCACCACATAATCTCGAATGCGTCGTGCACCACGAATTGTGTGGCGCCGGTGATCAAGGTGCTGAATGACGCCTTTGGCATCAGCAGGGGGCTGATGACGACTATCCACTCTTATACCAACGACCAGAGAATCCTTGATGTATTCCATAAGGACTTGCGGCGTGCTCGTGCGGCGGCAATCAATTTGATCCCGACGACTACAGGCGCAGCAAAAGTGGTTGGGGTGGTGATCCCGGAACTGGAAGGCAAACTCCATGGTATCGCAATTCGCGTGCCGACACCCACGGTATCTCTCGTCGACTTCGTCGCCGACGTCAAGAAGAATGTCACCGTCGATGACGTCAATAAGGCGTTTGCCGATGCTGCAGCAGGCAGTCTCAAGGGACTCCTTCAGTACTGCACCGAGCCACTGGTGAGCAGCGACTTCAAAGCCTCACCGTACAGCGCTATCCTCGACAGCCCAAGCACTATGGTGATGGACAACAATATGGTCAAGGTGCTCGCCTGGTACGACAATGAGTGGGGATACAGTTGCAGGCTTGCAGACCTCGCTGTGTTCGTCGCGCAAAAAGGCATCTAGCGGCATGTGTTGTGCCACCTTCCGGCGCTACGGCGGAGTAGGAACTCCGCCGTAGTACTGTATTTGATTTCCGTTGATCGGTGCAAAGGTGTCATCACCTCTATCGTCTGAATGAGGGACACTTCGAGCGGGCCTCATTGTGCAAATCCGGGTGGTGTGGGGAGCCTCGTGCCTCCTTTGTGCTTGTGACTTAGTGAAAGGTTTTCGGCTCGGACATAAACCGCCATACACGTTGTCACGTTTGTCTTATAATAGACATCGTTGTGATGTCTGAAGAGCAGGAAATTGTAGCCCGGGCAGCTCGGGGAGATGTAGATGCTTTTACGAAGCTCTACGAAGAGAACTTCGATCGAGTCTACCGCTACCTCTATGTCCGACTGGGCAACGAGGCGGAATCTGAGGATATCACACAGGAGGTATTTGCCAAGGTCCTTGAGGTGATCGGTTCGTTTCAGTGGCGAGACGTACCCTTTGCGTCATGGCTGTTTCGCATTGCGCATAACAAGATGATCGACCATATTCGCAAAGAGAAGCGGGTGGAGAGAGCTGATTCGGAGGAAGCTGTTCTCTCGCTGGACGACCCGGATCCAGCGGATATCGCCGAGCACAATTTGCAGCTCGAGAAAGTGAGGCACAACATCGGCAAACTGTCGCCGGCACAGCGCGAGGTTATCTGGTTGCGATTTGGTGCGGGCCTTACCACGACGGAGGTTGCCAGCGCCCTTGGAAAGAGTACGGGTACGGTGAAGGCACTGCAATACAATGGGATAGTGGCGTTGAGGAAGCTGATGGAGTTCTCTTCATGAACGAAAGAGTTGAGGAACTGTTCGATCGATATGTCGACCGGCTGATAGCCGGCGAAGATATTACGTCGTGCGCGGCGGACGACCCCGAATTGCTCGAGGCACTGGCGCCACTGCTGCACACCGGCGAGTTGGTGGCTCATCAATTGAGAGCTGTCGAGCCATCGTCGCAGTTCAGAAGAGCAGCGCGCACCCGAATGAGAAACCTCTTCTTTGCCCGGCTTGCACGTAAGGAACCTCGTCCTGGCTACCTCTCAATGTGGTGGCAGCGACGCTGGGCAACAGCGATGGTTACCGCGATGGTCGTGTGCCTCGCAGGACTTGGTGTGCTCGCGGCATCCTTCAATGCACTACCGACCGGGTTCTTCTATCCGGTGAAGACGGCGACTGAGCAGATGCGTCTGGTCATGACCACGTCAGAATACGAGCGAACTGAACTCCAGCTCGAGTATGTTGAGCGCAGACTCTCCGAAATGACGAGCATGGCAGGGAGAGGAGATGCTGACACAGCTATCCTCGTGGCGGGTGAAGCTATGCGCCTCCTCGTTCAGATGTCTACGAGTGCTCTGTTCGACTTTTCCGACGGGCAAGTCTTCCTGACGATGGCGCCGCCGGACCCCTCTGAGGCTCTGTCCCCTATCGCGGTTCTCAACGCCGATCGCGAAGGCTCCCTCGAGTTGCTTGCAGGTGTGCTCGATGAGGCGCCTGAAGAGTTGAAGCCGAGGATCGAGCAGCTTATGGCGGAACTCTCTCGGGAGTTCGATGCGACCATTGCGCATCTGGAGACGAAGACCACGTCCTGATCACAAGGGGACGCCCTACTCCATCCTTTCTCTGCGCGCTGGTATAATACCTGCGTCACTGTCATGTCATCAGAAGTCCTCTACCGAAAGTGGCGGCCGCAGACCCTTGGCGAGGTAGTCGGCCAGGAGACGGTCACCACCACGCTTCGCAACGCGGTGAGGAGCAATCGCGTTGGCCACGCGTATCTGTTCTGTGGACCAAGGGGGACGGGGAAGACGAGCACCGGACGCATCCTGGCAAAGGCTGTCAATTGTCTCAGTCCAGCGGATGGTGAACCCTGTAACGAATGCGATGCATGCGTCTCTATCTCGGAGGGTCGCTGTCTCGACGTCATCGAGAGCGATGCGGCGAGTAATCGTGGCGTCGATGACATTCGCCAGCTCCGAGAACGCGTCAACTATGCAGCCGGCATGGTCAGGCGCAAGGTGTACATCGTCGATGAAGTCCATATGCTGACTGACGTGGCCTCGAATGCCCTGCTGAAGACGCTGGAAGAACCGCCTCCTCACGTGGTGTTTATCCTTGCCACGACGGAATTCCATAGAGTACTTCCTACGATTGTATCGAGGTGTCAGTGTTTCCATTTCCGGCGGCTGGCGCTGAACTCGATTGCAGCGAAACTGCGACTTGTTTGTGAGCAGGAGGGTATTGAAATAGAGGATACGAGTCTTGCGGCCATAGCTCGCGCTGCGGCCGGCAGCTTGCGTGATGCAGAGAACCTCCTGCAGCAATTGCTTGCAAGTCATGGGCGACAGCTGTTGGCCGCTGATGTGCGAGAGGGATTGGGCATTGCGGATGAATCGCATGTCATCGAACTGCTTCGTGCGCTCACTTCCAGAGATCTGACCGGGGGACTTCGTGTGTTGCACCAGGCGAGCGACGACGGCCTGGATATGCGTCACTTCAGCCGCGAGGTAGTCATGTCCCTTCGTGATGTACTACTCGTCAAGTCGGGGTGTGATGATATCGTTGAGGGCGGAGTTGAGCGAATCGAAGAGCTGCGTCAGATTGCACAAGAAGCTGACCTCGGCGATATCTCCCGGGCCATGCGGCTCTTCGGTGACAGTAATACGAAGGATGCCTCCCACCCACTTCTGGCTCTCGAAATTGCCTTTGTGGACGGTGTAGCCGGAACCACGCAGGTTGAGGCCGCAGGTGAGAAGAGCGATGGTCCCGCGGTGCAGAAGAGCGTTCGGAAACGGACGCCGCCATCTTCGGCCCGCGTTGTACCGGGAGACAGGGGAGCACAACCGATCCGGTCCGGCGAGACCGAGGGGCGCTCCGTGCACGAAGAGGAGCCACCACCAGTTGTCTCCCGTGCTGCAAGTACTGGTGGCGGGCGGCCAGTCGAAACGGGGGAAGCCGAACTGCATTCTCCGGAATTGGTGGGAGGAGCTGAACCGGAGGAACAGCTCCAGCAAACACCCGCGGCTGGGATGATGGATGTGCCGGCACGAAGTCCGGTCGATGGGCATTCTCCGCAGGGGGAAGAGCTGGAGCATATGTCCGGTGAGCTTGGCCGGGTGCGCGCGAGCTGGCGAGAGTACGTTGATTCCCTTCGAGGGCTTGGCTCAAGCGGCAATCTCGACGCGTTTCTACGAAGCGCGTGTGAACCGGTATCTCTCGAAGATGGAGTGCTGGTACTCCGATTCTCTCACCAGTTTCATAAGAACAAGGTGGAAGACCCGAAGTATCGCCATGTTGTGGAAGAGCGCCTCCATCAGTTCTACGGACGCCCGTACCGGATAGCGTGTGTGCTTGAAGTGCAGTCAGGCGGTCAATCCAATCCATCTACCGATGTGAGAGCAGAGGGTCATCTTGTCGAGGCGGCACTCAAGCTCGGGGCGCGGCCGAGAAGTCCGAAGTAATCGAGGACTGTGAAAGGTGGTGATCCGCATGTCAGTCACTGCTGAACCTATCGCGCGGGTGGTCCTTGCGTTGAGCAAATTGCCGGGGATCGGCCCTAAGAGCGCACAACGACTCGCCTATCATCTGCTCCAGAGCGCCGATGCCGACATCGAGGAACTCGCAGACTCTCTGCGTGCGTTGAAGGGGAGCCTCACATTGTGTGCTACTTGTTTCAATGTAACCGACAAGAATCCCTGTATGATCTGTGCCGACACCCAGCGGGATTCTTCCATACTGTGTGTGATCGAAAGGCCGGCGGATATACCCCCTGTCGAGCGCACCGGTCGCTTCAGCGGGTTCTATCATGTGCTGCACGGCGCGCTGAGTCCCGCTCGAGGTGTAGGGCCGGAGGATCTACGGATTCAAGAACTACTGCCAAGGGTGTGGAACACGGGCGTGAGAGAAGTGATTCTCGCGACGAATCCAACGGTCGAGGGTGAAGCCACTGCGATGTACATTCGTCAGGTGATAAGTCCGGCTGGTGTTCGCGTCAGCAGGCTTGCGCGAGGGCTTCCGTTTGGAGCAGATATCGAGTATGCTGATGACATAACTCTTGGCCAGGCGTTCGACTCGCGCCAGGGGTTCTGGTGACGATCCATGACCGGCGGCAGAGACTACCAGGTTGAGGGTCTTGTCATCCGAAATGCGGCTGTGGGTGAGCGCGACCGGGTAGTGACTCTTTTCACTCGTGACGAGGGCAAGCTCACGTTTGTTGCTCGTGGTGCGCGGCGTCCAGGCAGCACTCTCGGCCCTTCCGTCCAGATGCTCACACGAGGACGATTTCAGTGCGTTCGTCGTCGCGGCCTCGACCTCATCACCCAGGCAGTCACCGTTGACTCGTACAGCAAGCTGAAGGCCGATCTCTGGTGCATGTCGTGTGGCTTCTATTTGACCGAACTGGTTGATGCGTCGACAGTTGAGGGCTCACCGAACCGGGCGCTTTACGATCTGTTGATTGCGGCGCTCAGTACGGCGAGTCAAGGTGGGTGTACTGAGGTACTGCTCCGGTTCTTTGAGTTGCGGCTGCTTCAGTACGTGGGCTTCTGTCCAGCACTGCAGAGCTGTGTGAATTGTGGTGCTGCGTTGCGTCCTGAGGAGAATTCCCTCAGTATAGATTGGGGCGGCGTCCTTTGCCCCGAGTGCTCTCCTTTGTGTAGCGATGCGAGACCTCTCAGCCTGGATGCGCTTAAGGTCCTGAGGTTCTGCCTCGCCAACACACTGGATACCTCCTGTCGCGCACGATTGAATGACGGGCTGGCGCGTGAAGTTGAGGATCACGTCTACAGGTTTATGAGTTCCGTGCTGCAGAGAGATGTGAAGTCACGGGGATGGCTACAGCGACTCCGTGCGGAGTCGCTGTTGACAGGTCATGGGGAAGCTTCTACAATCGCTGACTTGTGTGAATCCGGATAGTACTGACATCGCGAACAGTCGTATACTGCAAATAGCGCACGGCCAGGAGACGTGTAATGGTGTGTCCAACGCAGTCCTTCTTCGGTAGTTCCGGTACCCCAGCCCGTACACATACGTGGCATAGCTGATATCCTGAAGACGCAATGTACATCGCAATCGTCGGTGCGGGTGCTGCAGGTTTCTACATTGCCAGCCTTCTCTCCAGAGAGAAACACGAGATTGTCGTTATCGAGCAGGATGAGGAAGCGGCGGGACAGGTCCGCCGGGAACTGGACGCGGGGGTTGTAGTTGGCAATGCTGTCATACCCAGGATTCTGTGGCAGGCGGAAGTACAGCGCGCCGATCTCCTGGTAGCGGTCACGGGGGTGGACGAGACCAACATGATCACCTGCTTTATGGCCAAGGAGCTCGGAGTCAAGAAGACAATCGCTCGTATTCGAAACCCGGAGTATGCGGGTTACCTCCTTGTTGGTGGCAGATCGCCCTATGCAACGCGCAAGATCGTACGGCCGCGGAGTCTCGGAGTCGACCTCTTCGTCAACCCCGAGATCGAAGCTGCGCGGGAAATCGTCTCGATCCTTTCAGGACTCTACGTGACACCCATGGAGGAATTCGCCGACGGCAGGGTGCAGCTGCGTGAGTTCAGGGCCGGGAGTGCCGCAGTAGTCGAGAAACGGCTCTCGGAGATCCCGTTTCCCAGGCCATGCGTCGTTGTGATGCTGGGGCGTGGCGATGACATAGGAGTACCGTCTCCTGACACCAGCGTGCAGAAGGGCGATCGGCTCTACCTATTGGCGGCTCGAAAGGATATGGATCAGCTCGGCGCCATCTTCGAGGTGCCCCGGCGTTCTCCACGGACGGTGGTCATATTCGGTGGTGGCACAGTCGGATTCCACGTTGCAGAGGCGCTCGAGAAGCGCGGTGTTCAGGTGAAACTCATCGAGAAAAGTGTCGCGAGATCTCAAGAGATCAGCTCGCGACTCAAGCGCACCGTGGTCATTCAGGGTGGAAGGCCTGACCGCGAGCTTCTTCTGGGCGAAGGGGTTTCCCACTCGGATGCGTTCGTTGCCGCTACGGGAGACGAGTCGCTCAATATACTTGCCGGCCTCGTGGCCAAAGATGTGGGAGTCTCTCGAACCATTGTCGTAGTCGATGAACCGGAGTACATACCACTTGCCGAAGCGATAGGCGTCGATGTCGCCATGTCGCCACTCTTGCTCTGCGGAAGCCGTATCGCACACTACATTCTCCATGGCGGTGCGGTGTCGGTTGCGTTGCTTGGCAAAGAGGATGCACAGGTGATCGAGTTTGTGGTGGGCCCGAACGCACGTATCAGCAAGCAGGCAATCGGAGAGTTACAGTGGCCGAAGCGCGCGGTCCTGGGTGCCGTTGTCCGGGGTGACGCAGTACTTGCTCCAACCAGCTCCATGACTATCGAGCCCGGGGATACGGTGATTGTTGCCGCCATGATTGACGCGATTCCCGGTGTGGAACGTCTGTTTAAGTCGCCGTGAATATCCGGATCGTCCTCAAATATCTCGGCATTCTTCTGGCTATACTTGGCGTCTCGCTTTTCCTCCCGCTCTTCTGGTCGGTTGCCGTCGCCCGTGACGGGGCTCATGCGGGCTTTCTCGTGCCGATGGCCATTGCGTTGTTCGGAGGACTCGCGCTGTTCCGCTTCATTCGCTCGGACAGACGGGGCCTCTCCAGGAGAGAAGGGCTTGCGCTCGTCACCTGGACCTGGCTGGGTGGGGTGCTCATCGGCGCCCTGCCGTACACGATCTCGGGAACTCTGCCGTCGTTCGTCGATGCCTTCTTCGAATCGATGTCGGGATTCACGACGACCGGAGCGACGGTCATGCCGGCCATCGGCCAGCAGCCCCCCAGCATACTCCTCTGGCGGAACTTCACGCAGTGGATCGGTGGAATGGGCATCATCACCTTCTTCGTGGCCCTGTTTCCGATGCTCGGCATCGGTGCGGCGCGGCTGTTTGAAGCCGAGGTGCCCGGTCTTCAAGCTGGACGGCTCCGCGCGCGTGTGGTCGATACAGCTCGGGCTCTGTGGATTCTGTATGTGGGGCTCTCCTTCATCCTGTTCGGACTGCTGTGGATTGGCGCGCGAATCCCGGTCTACGACTCGATGAACATCACGTTCGGGACCATGCCCACCGGAGGTTTCCTGCACCTGGGTGAGAGCATCGGCGCATATGCCGACAGGCCGTTTGTCACCACCGTCGTAACCTTCTTCATGCTGGTTGCGGGAGTCAACTTCGCGCTCTACCACCTGGCCCTCCGTCGCGGGCGACTCAGTGCCCTGGTGGACAATCCGGAGTTCCGACTCTACATTGGAATCTTCGCGATCGCGGCCGGTGTTGTCACAATCGAACTCGTGAGCAGGACAGGTATGGCTCCGACAGAGGCACTGCAGCACGCTGCGTTTCAGGTGGCGTCGATTCAGACCACGACCGGTTTCACGACGGCCAACTACGACGCATGGCCCTACCTGTCGCGGAGCATTCTGCTGGTGCTCATGCTCGTCGGTGCCTGTGCTGGATCAACTGGCGGTGGATTCAAAGTCGTTAGATTACTGATCGTCGTCAAGTACTCCTTCCGGCAGGTCGTAGCGACCTTCAGCCCGAGATCGGTGATGCCTCTGAAGGTTGGCGGTGAGACAATATCTGAGCCCATAGTCTCCGCCGTTGCAGGGATGGGTGGATTGTTTGCGGTTTCACTCGTGGGAGGGTTTCTGTTCATGAGCGCGCTGGGACTCGATGCCGTGACCGCATTCGCGTCCGTTGCTGCGACTGTTGGGAATGTGGGCCCCGGCCTTGCGGGAGTTGGGCCTGCTTTGGATTATGCCTTTATTCCTGACGCGGGCAAGATTGTACTCGCGATCCTGATGCTGGTAGGGCGGCTCGAGTTTGTGACGGTCATGGCGCTGGTGAGTGCTTCTTTCTGGCGCTGGCGGTAGCAGAACTTCTACAGTAGTAGCGGTATGTGTTGACTAATTATGCGGAAGTCATTACTATCCGTCGCCGTATGGACATTGGAAAGATACTGGTGCCGATAAGTGGAAACCACGTCGACGCCGAGGTGATCCGCATGGCATGTGGCCTGGCCGAGGACACCAGCGCGTCGGTCTATGCAGTGTACGTCATAGAGGTGGAGAGGAGTCTCCCTGTCGATGCATCGCTCGGGGAACAGTCGGCCAGGGCGGAAGAGATTCTGTCTCGTGCCGAGGCGATTGCGCATGAGTATGGCTACGAGATCGATACGGGTCTGCTGCAGGCCCGGGAAGCCGGCCCCGCCATTATCGGAGAGGCAATCGAGGGTTGTGCTGACCTGATCGTCATGGGAGTGGCGTACCGCCGCCGGCTTGGCATGTTCGATATCGGGAACACAACATCTCATGTGCTCAAAGAAGCACCGTGCCACGTTGTTCTCTACAGGGCAGCTGCTTCGTCAGGAGAGCGAGCGTGAACGCTGTGATAATGGGTTGTGGCCGCGTTGCCTCCGAACTTGCCACGCTACTGGACCAGGAAGGGCATGACGTTACAGTTATCGATACGGAGCTCTCCCAGTTCGAAAGGCTTCCGCAGTCGTTTGGAGGAACAACGGTGGTGGGAGATGCAACCGATGAAGAAGTGCTGCGCAAGGCTGGACTGATGTCTGCAGATGCATTCATTGCCCTCACACGGGATGACGATCGTAACGCTATGGCCGCGCAGATAGCGAAACACATATTTGGCGTGCGCAAGGTCATCTGTCGCATCTACGATCCTCCGCGTGAGCAGTTCTACAAAGCCCTTGGACTGGAGGCCATTAGCCCGATAATGGTATTTGCCAGGCTCGTCAAAGGACGTCTCGAGGAGTGACTTCGTGTACATCATAATTGTTGGTGGTGGAGAGGTGGGGTTCTATCTGACCAGGGAGTTCATCGAGGCTGGCCACGAGGTACTTGTCATTGAACCGGACAGCAGACAGCGAGAATGGCTGGAGGAAGAGCTTGGCGGTGTCACTCTTGTGGGCGAAGGGTGCCGGATCCAATGTCTTGATGAGGCGGGTGCCTCTCGGGCCGATGTATTCATCGCGGCGACCGACGCAGATGAGGTCAATCTGGCTGCGTGCCAGCTGGCACAGCTGAAATACCGTGTCCCAAGGGTCGTCGCGAAGCTCAACAATCCGCGCAACCGAAACATCTTCCACAAGCTTGGCATCGAGCACACTGTTGATGTCGCGGCACTGCTACTGGAGCACCTTAAAGCCCAAATGCCGGTCTTTCCGTTCATGCGCCTGCTCACACTCGAGGAGGAGGGAATGGAAGTGGTACAGGTGAGAGTGACTGAAGGTTCTCGTCTCAGCGAGAGGAAGCTTGGTGAGACGGATGTCGCGTTTCTGGCAGAGTCCGCGTGTCTGGTCAGGGTGGGGGCCGGACCGCAGGTGGTGAGCGAGTCGACGAGGCTTCAGGTTGGTGATAGCCTCATCTGCGTTGTGCCTGAGGACCGGCTTGAGAGGCTGCGGGCGGAAGTAGGTGGGATCGTGTCGCCGGATGAGGGTGGCGGATAGTCCCCTGTTCTGAGCCTGTTACTCCAGGGCGTCCTTCAGTCGCTGGTACATTGAGGACAGACTTTCCGACATCACCCGTGTGTTGAACAGTACCGGCATGAAGTTGGTGTCGCCGAGCCAGCGGGGCACGATATGTGTGTGGAGGTGGTGGTCGAATCCAGCTCCGGCAACTCGACCCAGGTTGAGGCCTATGTTGAATCCATCGGGGTGTGCCGCGCGTTTTAGAAGAGCGACACCCAGTCTGACCAACTCCTGGTGCTCGATGCTCTCCTCACGGGTTATCGACTCCAGTTCGGCTGTGTGTCTGAAAGGCGCGACCATGAGATGGCCGGGACTGTAGGGGAACGCGTTCATCATAATGAAGTTCCACTGTCCCCGGTGGAGTACAAGCGCCGACTCGTCATCGTCTCCCGCCGGCGCAGAACAAAATACACAATCGGTATCCCTCGAGTGTCGAATGTACTCGATACGCCAGGGAGCCCACAGCCGCTGTAACCGTTCTTCTGTTGCCTTGAAGTCGTCCATCGCCTGCTAATCGAGGTAGTCCTTGAGCTTTCGGCTTCGGCTCGGATGTCGCAGTTTGCGGAGTGCCTTTGCTTCTATCTGGCGTATGCGCTCACGGGTTACATTGAATTCCTGCCCGACCTCTTCGAGCGTGCGCGCATGTCCGTCTTTGAGTCCAAATCGAAGCTGAAGGACTCGTTTCTCTCTTGGAGTAAGCTCGTCGAGCACTCTGTCCAGCTGTTCTTTCAGCAGTTCCTGTGTGGCGACCTCCGCAGGAGCCGGGCTTGTCTGATCCTCCACGAAGTCTCCCAGGCGTGTGTCCCCGTCCTCACCAATGGGAGTCTCCAGTGAGATGGGCTCATGGTGAAACAGGTCCATGACCTCTTCGACCCGGTCCGAATTCATGTTGAGACGGAGTCCAATTTCTTCGTAACTCGGCTCACGCTTGAGCTCCTGGCTCAGCTGGCGTGTGGTGCGCAGAAGCCGGTTCATAGTCTCAACCATGTGCACTGGAATACGTATGGTTCGCGCCTGATCGGCGATAGCCCGAGTGATGCCCTGCCGTATCCACCACGTTGCATAGGTGCTGAACTTGTAACCCTTGCGGTGGCGGAACTTCTCCACCGCCCGCATCAGACCGATGTTGCCCTCCTGGATGAGATCCAGCAGCGACATCCCGTGGCCGATGTACTTCTTGGCGATGCTTACCACCAGGCGAAGGTTTGCCTGGGTGAGGTGTCTTTCCGCGTGCAGTGCCGCGCGCTTCACTGCATCGTAGTGGCGCTGGAATTCATCCTCGTAAGGCTGGAACAAGGACGCAAGGCGCTCTTCCGCGATGATCTCCCGCAGCTGCTCCAGTGAGCCGGCCGCCAACAGCTCTACGGCCCTTGGCGGCAACACGCTGCTGTTCACCGAGAGGCTCACGATCGCCTCATCCGCCGCCAGAGCGGTCCGGTTGGTATGCTCGGCCACAGCTGTAACGAGGCCGGGTTTGATATCATTGTCGATGGCAACTCGAAGCTCATGCATATTCACGATCTGACCGATCGTGAGCCCTTCCTCGATATCCAGCTGTTCCCTGATGACGTCCAGCACAGGATGGGCCCTCACCACACGGCCGATGAGGTCCACTGTCATGTCGACTGCCGTGAGGTGTGCGCAGGACTTCTTGTAGTGTGCGTCCTCGAGCTTGGCGAGGTGGCGCCCGCGCTCGATTCTGCTGGAGAGAACTCTCTCCTCCGATGCGTTCAGCAACGGCACCTGCCCGATTTCACGCAGGTACATGCGGACTGAGTCGTCGATGACCTCATGATCTTCAAGACTTATCGTCGCCTTGACGTCGTCCGCCACCAGGGTCAACCCTGGTTCATCGGAGCTCTCACTGTCAGTCGTGGTATCCGGCTCGTCCGTCTCTTCCTCGCCATATCCTTCAGTCGCCGGGCTCGCCGGCTCGTCCTGAAGATCAGTCGAACTGGTGTCTCGAATCATTTCCATGGTTATCCTCGCTTATCTCGGCTTCTGCGGTTCTTCCGTAGGAAAATCTCGTGTAGTCTCGCAGTGGAAGCGACACCGGTCTGCTCTAGCGTCGCGAGTTCAGCTTCAAGCCCCTGTTCCTGTCGCTCGCGTTGCAGCGTCGTTTCAATGATGAATTGCTGGCGCTTCAACTGACGTTCCTGAAGGCGGAGAATGCATTCATTGAGGGCACGTCTCTGGATCTCTTCGTCTCCGGGAATATCTGGATGGAATGGTCTTGACAGGAGGTAGTCTAGATGCTCGACAAGGAGAGCGTCAAGTGACGAACGAAGGCCATCCTCGTTTGCCCCCGCCCTCCATGCCTCATATATATGTTGGTTCTCCGTGGTCTCGAAGTGATCGCTCTCAAGTCCGTCTGCGGCTTCCCGCAATTGGGGGTTCTTGAGGAGGAGAGTAAGGCAGTAGTCCTCAATTGTGCTGGACCCAGCGCGATGTGGCTGCGCGGCCTCCGCTGAAGCATGTTCTGTCGGTCTCCGGCTCCTGTTCCGGCTGAGGCGTGCCAGTTCCGTCATAAGCTCGCGCTCCGGAATCTCAAGCGCTCGACTGAGTCTGGAGTAGAACCGCGAACGGTCCATTGAGTCCTCTAGCTCTCCGATGATCGGCTCACAGGCTGCGATGAGTTCCCGTTTACCGCGTGCGGTCGAGGTTTCGGCAGAACGCATAAGCGTGTCGACATAGAAATCGACGTACGGGACTGCGTGCGCAACCAGGTGCGCCCACGTATCCGGAGATTCTGCGATGATCCTATCAGGGTCCTCGCCGGACGACAGAACAATCACACGTATGTCGGCATCAAGGATTGACCTGAACGTCTGCTTCCCCCTTGGACCGAACTCTGCGACTGTCCGCTGTCCGAAGGCTTTACGAAATCTACCGGTTGTCTCACGTATGGTCTTCATGGCAGCGGCCAGTCCCGCCTCATCCGCATCGAGTGCCAGATATATGTTCCTGGTAATGCGTGAGAGCAAGGAAGCGTGGTGTTCCGTCAACGAGGTTCCCATCGGGGCAACCACGTTCTCCCATCCATGCTGATGTGCCTGGAGGACATCCGTGTAGCCTTCCACGAGGATGATCTGGTCTGCCCGGCGAGCGGCTGGTCTGGCCTTGTGGATTCCATAGAGCACCTGGCCCTTATCGAATACACGTGTCTGGGGTGAGTTCAGGTACTTGGGCTGGAGATCTCCAAGTGCGCGCGCGCCAAACCCAATCACTCTGCCCGCCACATCGCATATGGGGAACATAAGACGATCCCGGAACCTATCGTATGTGTTCCCGTCTTCGCGCTGGGAGAGTAGTCCGGCGTCGGTAAGCTCCTGTTCTGAGAAGCCCTGAGACATGAGCAGGTCTTTGAGTGCCGTCCATCCCGACGGGCTGTAGCCCAGTCGAAAGGCAGCGGCTGTCTCTCCATCCACCGGAATTCGGCGCCTGCTCGCGTACTCTCGTGCCCTTGTGGCACTATCTGCGGTGAGCAGCAGTGTGCGATAGTATTCTGCTGCTGCCTCGACAGCAGCGAGCAGCCGCTCTTTCTCTGCGTCCTTTTCGGATGAAGCCTCAGGCGGGCGCACCAGGGTCACTCCGGCACGGGCGGCAAGCATTCGTAGCGCTTCCTTGAAGTCGACGTTCTCTTTCTTCATCACGAAAGAGAACACGTCCCCACCGGTGCCGCATGCGCCAAAGCAATGCCAGCCCTGTCGGTCGGGAAATACGAAGAACGACCCGTGCTTCTCCGTGTGGAACGGGCACAGCCCCTTGTAGTTCTTGCCGGCTTTCGTGAGCTGTACGTACTCTGATACAAGCGTCACGATGTCGATCTGTTCTTTGACGTCTGAGATCGCACTCATATGCTGGCCGGACTGTGCCGGTGCCCGTGATGCTATGTCGGCAGACCCGCACAGTCGTGATGACTGGCATTAGGATAGCACGCCGGACGCCTCGCGCGTGACAAACCCGGAGGGAACACCGGCGGTTGTGTGCGAACTAGCTGTCCACGAGGCCAAGCATCTCAAGGTCAGCCACGCGGATGCGGGTTGACAGGACCACATCTGCGTTCAGCGACATGGAATCGATGCCGCACTCGATCAGGTATCCTGCGAACTCGGGGAAATCGCTTGGCGCCTGGCCGCAGATGCCGACCTTGCGTGGAGGTTCATGGGCGTGGGCGAAATCGATAATCCTCTTGACCACCCGCCTGACTGCCTCATCCCGCTCGTCGGCGATCTTTGAGAGCGTGTCAGAATCGCGGTCGATCCCCAGCATGAGCTGTGTCAGGTCGTTCGAGCCAATGCTGAACGCGTCGAACACATCGGCAAACTCGCCGGCGAGAGTTACATTGGATGGCCCCTCGCACATCATGTAGACCTCGAGTCCGTTCTCTCCCTGCACCAGCCCGAACTCGCGCATGACTTCGATGACCTTGCGGCCTTCTTCCGGAGTGCGGCAGAACGGGACCATGACCTTCACGTTGATCAGTCCCATCTCGTTGCGGACGCGCTTGATAGCAGCGCACTCCATGCCGAATGCAGGCTTGAAGCGTTCGTCGTAGTAACGCGATGCGCCGCGCCACCCGATCATGGGGTTGCTCTCCTCCGGTTCGTAGAGGTATCCACCGACCAGGTTGGCGTACTCGTTGGTCTTGAAGTCAGAGAATCGGACAATGACGTCGTTCGGATAGAATCCTGCACCGATCTTGGCGATGCCCATCGTGAGGTTATCCACGTAGAAGTCCGTCTTGTTCTTGTAGCCGACCGTGCGCTTGTCGATGGCGCGAACCACTCGTGCCACCTTCCTGTCTGATTCCGCGGTCTTCTTGAGGTCCTCGTAGTTATAGAGCGCCATTGGATGGATGCCGATGTAGGAGTTAATGATGAACTCTTCTCTCGCCAGCCCCACACCGTCGTTGGGAATCTGTCCCCTGATGAACGCCTCGTCCGGAATTCCGACGTTCATCATGATCTGCGTTCTCGGTCGGGGGACGTTATCGAGCGCGATCTCATCGACGCGGTATTTCAGGAGTCCATTGTAGACCTTGCCGGTGCCCTCGGAGCAGTCGACTGTGACCTCCTTCGCTTTCCTGAGGACCCTGGTGCCATTGCCCGTGCCGATGACGCAGGGCACTCCGAGTTCCCTGCTGATGATCGCCGCGTGACATGTCCTGCCTCCCTCGTTGGTGACTATTGCAGCGGCGACCTTCATGATGGGCTCCCAATCGGGGTCGGTCATGTTGGTGACCAGCACCTCTCCCTCGCAGAAGTTGTGCATGTCCGCAGCGCTCGCGATGACATGGACCGGGCCCTGTCCTATCCTGGTGCCTACGGCCTCTCCGGTTATGAGAAGCTTCCCTGTCCCTTCAAGCACGTAGTTCTGGAGTGATACGGTGCCCGAGCGGGAGTGGACGGTCTCGGGTCTCGCCTGTACGATGAACAGTTGCTCGGTTTGGCCATCCTTGGCCCACTCGACATCCATCGGCTTGCCGTAGTGCTGTTCTATGGCGCAGCCCCACCTGGCAAGCTGTACGATTTCGTCGTCGGTGAGTGCGAAACGCTGTCTCTCTGCTACCGGGACACGCGATTGCCTCGTGCCACGCCCGTTGGGCCGGTAGACCATTCTCTTGCCCTTTGTGCCCAGGCGCTTCTCCACGATTGGCCGAAATCCTTCGTGCAACGTGGGCTTGAAGACGTAGAACTGGTCGGGATTGACGGTCCCCTGAACGATATTCTCGCCGAGTCCGTAGGCGGCAGTGATGTAGACGACGTCCCGAAAACCTGACTCGGTATCGATGGTGAACATCACACCCGAACACGCGAGATCGGAGCGAACCATCTTCTGCACGCCAACCGACAGGTACACATCGAAGTGGTCGAATCCCTTGTCCACGCGGTACGAGATGGCGCGATTGGTGAACAGCGACGCGAAACAGGAACGAACCTTGATGAGCAGTTCCTTTGCCCCCTTCACGTTCAGGTATGTCTCCTGTTGTCCTGCAAAGGAAGCATCAGGGAGGTCCTCGGCGGTGGCGCTGCTGCGCACCGCCACATCTACCCCGCTGCCGTACTCCTGCTCCATTGCCTCGTACGCCTTCAGAATCTCCTGCTCCAGGTCGTCTGGCAACGAGGCTCCCAGTATGATGCCCCGGACCTTCGCGCCCCGGGAAACCAGTCCGCGGTAGTCCCGCGTGTCGAGATCGCTCAGAATGCTCCGAATCTGCCGGTCCACGCCGGCCCGTTCGATGAAATGCCGGTACCCTTCGGCGGTGACAGCAAATCCCGATGGCACGTGGACACCCTTGTTCTTGAGGGCGCGGAGCATTTCCCCCAGTGAGGCATTCTTGCCTCCTACAAGTCCCACATCTGTGATGCCTACTTCATCCAGTCGCTTGATGAACTCCAAGGTGGTCAGACCTCCCCTGTCCAGGTGCTTGATATCACCGTCGGGCGTTTCTTGTGGCGCAGTGGATTCGGCGATTATAAATGAAGCCTGACCGGGGGGCAACAGGGACTTATGGTGGGCGGATCATCCGGGAGGTTGACGCGAGTCACGTGGCATGGCCGATGGCCTCGTTGCGAATAGCATCAGGACTACGGCTGTCACAAGTGCTGCCTGAACGAGAAGAAATGCCGTATGGTAACTCCCCGTAATGTCGTGTAGCACGCCCCCAAGCCAGGGTCCCAGGGCGCCTCCGATCGAAATGACGAGAATCATCGTGCCGTGAATGGCACCGTAGTTCCTGCCGTGAAAACGGTCGGCGACGGCTGCAAAACACGTGGGCGGAGATACGCCAAGGCCCCACCCGGCACATGCCGCGAACAGAAATGGGATCAGCGACGAGCCTGGGTCCGGCGGGATGCGGAGAAGAAGTATGCTTGAGGTAGTGACGAGGCAGCCTGCCACGAAGAAAGGGACTCTGCCCAATCGGTCGGACAATAAACTCGATACATTTCCGGCGGCAAAGGCAACGCCATACACACTGAACATGCTTGCCGCCGTCATGGGATCATGTCCGATGTCCTGGAGCAGATAGACCTGGTGGGCGATGGTGACCTGCTGGGAAAACCCCATGTTGCAGAATCCGATGGCGAGGAACAATCGGAACGATCGTGTGCGGAGAGCCTCACGTATGGTCCATTGGTGCGTGTGGCGGTCGTGATCGGCAGATATGGCATCCGGCTGCTGTGCCTTCTCATCGCTATCGACCAGAGCCTGCTGTTGAGGGCTGCGGCGCATCAGAAAGAGGCTGATAGGCACGATAAGGACGATTGCGGCGAGGCCGATCTGTACATAGGCCATGCGCCAGCCGTAGTCGGAGATCAGCCACTGAAATAGGGGTGCGGATACCAGGCTGATCCCGAAACCCGCACCCAGCAGGCCAAACAGCATGCCTCCGCGCTTGCTGCCGAACCAGTGGGATAGCACTGAGATGAGGGGCGTGAGGCCTATGAGACTAAGCCCGATCGCTACGAGGATGCCGTAGATGATATAGAAGAACCACACCGAGTTTGCCACACTGCACAGGGCGATGCCGCCGCCGACGACGAGACCGCCTGTTGCCAGTACATACTTTGGATGGAACCTGTCGGCGAGCCGCCCGGCGACTGGCGAGAACAGGCCGTAGGCCAGAAGCGTCACCGAGTACATCAATGCGGTGCCGCCTCGTGTCCAGCCGAAGTCCGAGACGATGACCGGATAGAACACCGAGAAGGTGTTACGCATGGCGTAACCAAGGAGCATGATGGCGAATCCGCCCGCAAGGACGATCCAGCCGTAGAAGAAAGGGGGACGGCGCATCAGATCAGCTGCTACCTCCCGGGCGCTGCGCGTTCAATGCAGCAACCGGCCTTAGCTTGCCCGGCGCAACGAGCGCCACAAGTATGGCGCCTGCCGCAAGCGCGGAGACGGCGATCGCCACTGCGGGCGAATAGCTTCCGGTCACGTCATGCATATACCCTGCGAACCATGGGCTAAAGGCGCCGCCGACTGAGAATCCCATGACCATGAACCCCTGGATGGCGCCGTAGCTGCGACCTTGAAACAGATCAGCTACCGTTGCGAAGAAGGTCGTCACCGCAGCCCCCATACCCAGGCCGCAGAAGAACATGGAGAGGAATGCCAGCCATACATGCGATGGATCACGAATGAGGAACAACAGGGAGGTGGCCGCAGCGGCCATGAGGCAGCTGGGAATGAGGATTCGTTCGCGACCGAATCTGTCGGAGAGGTTGGCAAAGAGGTAGCCGATGGTGATGCCGACGCCGTACATGCTGAACGAGTTCGCGGCGAGCTGCGGAGCGAACCCGCTGTCGCGGAACAGATAGACACTGTGCGCGATGATCATCTGCTGCGCGAGGCCCATCAGGCATAAATTGAATGCAAACATGAGCCAGAACTGGCGCGTAGCCATTGCCCGTCGCAGCGTCCATTCGGTGCGCATCCATGCGGTCTCCATACGCGCCTGGACAGACCCGTCCGGCGGCAACGGCGGAACGAACACACCGTCTGGCGCTGTCCCCTTCTCCTGCGGTGTCCTGCGAATGAAGATGACGACGAGTGGTACAGCTATCGCGATGGCCAGCAGTCCTATCGTCAGGTACGCCTGTTGACGTCCGAGGCTGGAGATGAGCGACTGGGCGATGGGCGCAAAGAGCAGGCTCAATCCGAAGCCCATGTTGAAGATACCGAAGGCGAGCGCGCGCCGCCGGACGAACCATCTCGCGATGAGTGCGCTCAATGGGGTGACTCCCGCCATGCTGAGGCCTGTGGCTGCCATTGCGCCGTACAGGAAATAGAAGTGCCACTGCTCGGTAGCCAGGCTGCACAGTACAATGGCGCCGCCCATTATGCAGACGCCGGCCGATAGGACAAATCTCGGGTTGAACCGGTCGACCAGTCCTCCTGCGAGCGGTGCGGTGATGCCGTACACGATGATGTTGATCGAAAACATGAGGGCGGTGTTGCCGCGTTCCCAGCCGAATTCATCAACGAGCACCGGGTAGAAAACCGAGAACGTGTTGCGCAACGTATAGCCGACCGCCATCAGAGTAAGCGCGACGGCGACTATCACCCAGCCGTAGAAGAAGCGTGACCGTTGCATTGCTCAACGTGGGGCGATGGACGATGGCGCGGCATCATAGACGAAGTCATCCAAGGGCTTTCCGTCGCGGGACTGCCAACAGACACCGACTCAAACCCGCGCCAGTATAGCACTTGCCCACTGCCCTCACAATCCTGGTGTAGCTCAGATAAGGATGTGCAGAGGTGCGGCTGACCTGCGTGCTGATGCTCGCGTGCAGAAGCGTTCCGGTTAGTTGCGTGGGGATAGTTCATGCACGATACCGGGACTGGTAAAGATCAGAATCAGTCGAATACGCGAAGGCATGATGTGCAGGATACGGGAAAGAGCTCTTCGGTAGAGCTCCATCTGCAGGCGGTACAGTGCTGCTCGCTGCGGCACGCCTGCCGCGGGGATCTCGTCGGTCTTGAAGTCGTAGATGGTTGCCGTTCGAGGAGTATCGTCTGTGTTGTGCTCGATGACGACACGATCGAACGTGCCGGTGACCCACTTGTCCTCCAGGACGACGTCGAACGGCCGTTCACGCCATAGCGTGACCCTGCCGTCGGGCCTGCGCAGTATCGAGCGCATGCTGGGGTGTGCCATCGCGGTGCGGAAATGGTGCAACGCCCTTTTCCGCGTGTCCTCATCGAGGCTGCGGCCGCCGTCCCACTGCGAGACAATGATGGGGACCTCCACCTCATCGTCCCAGGCTACCAGTCGGAACAGCTCGTGCACTGCCGCGGCGGCGTCGAGTCTTTGTCGCCTTTCCGGGTCGAACAATCTCGCCGCTTCTTTCTCTGCGTCGTCGGCATCGGAGGGGCGCACGGCGACGAGTCTCCCGTGTGCCGCGGGTGCGGCTTCTCCCGGAACAACCTGTGTCACCACTGGCTCGGGCATCTTCTTCAGGTGTGGCAGCGATTCGTACCATTTCTGGTTGCCCGCCGTGTGCAGGCATGTATACACGCTGCCGCCGACGTTGTATGGATTGCCGCCAGCCTCGGTTGGCTTCGTTCCACCCGTGAGCTGCCGCTTCAGGAATGCTGCCTGCGTGAATGAGGAGGCCGTCTTCCCCGGGTATGACGTGACGATGTACAGCGCTCGCTTGGCGCGTGTCATTGCTACGTAGAGGAGACAGAGCGATTCGAGGGCGGCGTCCTCTTCCATCTTCGCAAGCTGCGCCGCCAGCACCGGGTCGGCCATGGCAACATCGCGCCGAGGCAGCTCGAGCGCCCACAGCGGCTGGTTCGTGAGAGGATCGCGCGCGAGCACAAACGATGTGTCGCGGGCTTTCGACATGCTGAGCCTGTCGTCCAGCTCCGGCAGTATCACCACATCGAACTCAAGTCCCTTCGCCTGGTGCACGGTCATCACTCGAACCGCATCGTCGGCAGCCTGCTCGTGCAACTCGTAGTCGTCGACGAAATCGAGGAACTCGTCGCAGTCCCGGCTGCCCGTTGCGTCGAACTCGGTCGCCGCGGCGAGGAGTTCGCCAAGTCTTTTCCTGCCGTACGCGTCGAGCGTGGTGACTGAATCCAGCCGCCTGCTCCAGTCGCGCAGAAGCGCCTCGAATCCATGGGCCTGTATGCAGCGAAGCAGGTGACGCGACAGCGCGTCGCGCGTATGGCGGTCATTCCCCAGCGCCGAATTGATCGGGCTCATCTGCAGGTGGCGCCAGGCGAACGTGTTGCCTGGATGTCCGGCGAGCGTGACGAGCGACAGCAGCACTACCACCACCGGGTTGTCCTTGATGGCGGCCCTGCCCTCGTGGATGACGGTCATGTTGGGGCACTCTCTGCGGAGGAGGTCGACCACCGCCTTTCCCTGGTCGTTTGTACGCACCAGGACCGCTGCCGTGAGCGGCGCGACGTCATCTCCGGGCGCTCTTCTGCGCGTCGGGTCGATATCGCGGAGCAGTCCCGCGGCCAGACGGTACCGGTCCTCCGGTCGTGGCCTGAGCTCGCCGCCGTCGCATGGTGGCTCGAGCAGCATCATGCACCCGGTCTCCGGGTCGGTGTGGATGGTCGTGTGTTCCTCGAACCTCCACCGTCCTGGGAGTCCTTTCGGAAGGTCAGGCTCGCCCGGGATCTCGCGAAACACCGTGTTGACCGTGTCGACTACGGGTTGTGCGGACCGGCGCGAAAGCTGCAGCACGTCCTGTTCGATGATCGGATAGCGGTGCAGCAGCATGTCGAACAGCTCTGGGTTGCCGCCCCGCCATCCGTAGATAGCCTGCTTCACATCGCCGACGTAGAAGAAGCTCCTCGTGCCCGTGTCATCCTGGAGCACCTCATCGATGAGGTTCCCGAGCACATCCCACTGGAGGTCGCTCGTGTCCTGGAACTCGTCCAGCAGCCAGTGCCAGAGGTGCGCATCGAGCCGGTAGTCGATGTAGAGCCGGGATGTCTCGTGTGCCGCCGTCGCCGAACCGGTGAGTGCTGCGCCCGAGCCTGCCATGCCGCGGCCTGTAAGCAGGTGCTGCACGTCTGCAAAGGTGAGGCGTCCCTCCCTGTGTGCGGCCTCGTCGTATAGCGTGTCGTACATATCGATGACGTGGTAAATGCCTCGCGTCCGCGCCATCGCAGCCCTGAGTTCCGTCGCGATGACGTATTTCATAAGCGCGAGCGCCTGGCGGGCGGCATCACCCGTGAGGTCGTATTCCGTCCTGTTGAGTTTGACCGTGCCGCAGCCCGACATGAGGTCGCCGGCGCAGGCGAGAAGCTTATCCATCATGTACCTGAGCGGGCCGTCCCACCGGGAGTACGCGGTGTGACGCGCGGCTGCACTGGCGAAATCGGAGAAGCGGTCGTGATGCGCATCCGACAGACCCGGTGCGGTGATGCACGCGAGGAACCGCTTCGCCACATCATTGACGTCGTCAACCGGTTCCAGCCACGGACTGCCGTTCGGCCAGATGGCGGACGGCTCGCCCCAGCGATCTGCCTCCGGCAGCACGCGGTAGTGCTCCTGGTATGCGGCAATGAAATCCGATAGTGGCGCCTCCACTCCCTTGCCGGAGCGACCGGTACGCGCCTGCTCGAATGCGCTCAGGAACCGGCGGCGGTCAGCGCTGGTGGGGTCGCCTGCAAACATCTGGTCCAGTATGCGGCGGCGGAAGCTCTGTGTTGCCGCGTTGTCTCCTTCCATCAGCTCGAACGAAGATGGTATTCCCAACTCCAGCGGGAAGCACTTGACTACTTTGACCGCGAAGCTGTCGATCGTCCCGATGTGGAGCCGGTGGATGCTCTCCAGGAGGCGACGCAGCATAGTGACATAATCGCACATGGTTATCCGGGGAGCGCCGGCGCCGAGGTGGGAGGTGGTCTGTGTCGCTGCACTCTCGCTCAGGCAGGCTGCTGAGATGTACCCTGTGATGGCGTCGAATATCTCTCCTGCGGCCTTGCGGGTGAATGTCAGCGCCACTATCTCATCGGGAGAGACGCCCTCGGAGAGCAGTCGGATGTACCGGTGCGCTAGCCTGAAGGTCTTGCCCGAGCCGGCGGATGCACGGATCGCGAGAAACGCCGGTGCTACGGACATGCCGTGTCCCCCTTGTCCCTGGCGGCGAGCGAGCCGGGATCGATTGTCGTGTCGTTCAGGCCTCCGGGAAACAGGGACTCGAAGTCGTCGAAATCAACCCTCTCAGCCGGGGGCCAGAATACGCCCCTCTGGATGTCCTTCGCAGCAGCCTCTGCGCACGCGTATGCAGCGGCCGTGAGGCTGCTGTCCAAGCCCTCCCATGTAACCACACCGGTCGTGGCCGGGTCCGCAGGAAGATTAAAGTACCCGACGGTGACAGGCCCGGCACGGCGGACAGGCTCCGGGATCATGAGCGCGTAGAGTGGAAGCTGAAGGTCTATCCAGCGTTTGGGCTTGCCCTCGCCTTTGAATTGCGTGTAGGGCAGGGCCGTCTCGCGCCACGTGTCGAGGTGTGCCTGCTCCGGTGTCTTGCCGTTTTCGGATGCCTTGTAATCGAGCACCCGTATCTCTCCGGTCTCGATATTGCGGTCGATACGGTCGATGCGACCCCGTACAACAAGACCGTCGAGCACGCACGTGAACGACTCCTCGTGGCCGACGATTCGCCAGCCGTCGGCGACTGATCGGGCCTGCTCCCGTGCTGCCGCCGCCAGTCGGTCGCGTGCTTCGTCGAGCTGTATTGAGATGTTGAGGGGGAGTGATGAGCCGAGCCTGTCGGCCACCCACTCATCAGTCCTCGCGACAAGGTGCTTGCTGAGGAGTCTCGCATCGTCGCACTCCTTCATACGCTCGTCGGCCGCCATGGCATTCATGACGTGGTGCACCAACGAGCCGAAGTCGAGCGCGTCCAGTTCCCGCTTGCGGTCGTCGAGCGTCTCCATCCTGAGCACGTGCTTCAGGTAGAACCTGAACGGACAGGCGATGTAGTCGCGCAGCCCCACTACCGACACATGTGTGAGTGCCGGTGGAGCGCCCTGCAGTGGCGCATCGGCCTTGAACCTGAAGCTGACGGTCGAGGGAACGCTCGCGCGACTGTCCGCGGATGGCCCGAACAATCGTGAGGCGCGCTCCGGAAGCTCGGCATCGCTGCACCTGAACAGGATGCGGGATGGCAGCAGCGGGTCCCCACTGGCGGTTGTCTTTGCGGCGAGGAGCATCACCCGGCCATCTGCCCGGCGCGACTCGACGAGCGAGCGCGTGAGATACACGTCACGCCCGTATCGGTCGTCGTTCGTTCTGATTCTGATAGCCGCGCGAAGCGACTCGGGCAGGAAGGTCTCGTTGCTCAGTCGAGCGGGCACCTTGCCCTCGTTCATGCCGGTGACGACCACATGAGTGGCGTCATTCCACTGGAGCTCGAGCCAGCCCTCCAGGTCGATGGAGTCGCGGGGCCGCTGGGGCACAAACCTGGCGTCTCCCAGTTGGTCCAGCAGCATATCGAACACCTCGGCATCGGTGAATCCGAGGGCGCGGAGCGATGAGCCGGGCGAGGCCCGCAGCGCCTCGTCAACACGCACGGCAACTGCCCTGAATGCGTCGTCATCCGGCGAATCGTACTCGAGTTCCCGGTGTGCGAACACGGTCTGCAGGAACTGCCGGATGCGTGTTTCGATCGGCTCACTGGTCGAGCCAAACGATAGTTTCGCAACTATGTGTATGGCCTGCTGCAGGCTCGTGAGCCGCGATGCCGGAAGCTCGGCCGTGAACGCACCCTCGCGGAAACGCCTGAGCATATCGCCGGCCGTCGTGGGCAGGTAGTGATTCTGATATGCATCGAGTTCCTGGAGCAGCCTGTCTGCGCGCAGTGCAGACGAGGCTGAGAGATAGTCGAGTACGTCTGCGTTTCGGAGGAGCGTGGCGAGCGAGCGGTAGCTGCCGTCGGAGATGAGGTCGCGATACGCGCGCAACAGCTGCGCCAATGGAGTTGTTGCGACGGATACGCCGTTGGGATCGAATGCAGCGAGTCCGGCTTCTTCCAGTTCAGCTTCAAGGTATGGTGCGACCTCCGGGTCGAGTATGCCGACCGCGACGTCGGCGCCGTGACTCTTGACGTGGTGCACGACGTATGCGCTCTCGGTTGCGGACGAGCCTGCGAGGACGAGGGTGTCGTTGATGTCCGGTATCTCGATCGTCTCACTGCGCCAGTCGGCAGCCAGAGGGCGTCCCCACCCGTCGAACATGGCGGCGTACTCATCCGGCGCGTGTATGAGCACGGTTGTCTCGACCGTCTGTGCAACTGTTGAGAGCGCCTGCAGTGCGAGGGGCGCAGGGTCGGTGACACACGCGACAACGACTCGTTCGATGCCGGGGGGAATCGCTGGATTCGTCGCCGCCTGGAGACTCGCCTGTCCGGGCTCCTGTTCTCCGGTGGCCGCACGATAGCGCGCTACGTAGAGATCTTCGAGGCGGGCCATATCCTCCCAGCGCTGGCGTTCTTCGAGTCGGTCACCGTGTGACTGCAGGACGTCCCTGATGGTGCGTCCGTGCTCGAGCAGTTCGCGGCGCAGCGAGTGCAGCAGCTGGCCCGTGCTGCGCGCCCACGCGAACGTGCGCAATGGTGGCTTCGGGAACAGCCCCGGGTAGTGCGCCGGATCGATATCGAGAAAAAGTCGCGTCCAGACTGCCAAGACATCGAGCCTCTGTCGTGTGTCATCTGTCTCGAGCGTCGCAATGAGCGAAGGAGGCGTCACTACCCGCGGCGGAAGCAGATAAGTGTTCTTCTCGTGACAGACGACGGCGAGCGCCTCGCGCAGACGGCGACCGGCGTGCCTGGTGGGCACTACCACCAGAGTCGACCGCAGGTCGACAGGTCCTTCGGAAGCGTCACGTATGAGGTGGTCACGGACCCGTCGCAGTGCAGGTGCATCCCATCCGAGGAAGTGGCGTTCGACCGTCATGACCATGCCTCCAGCGCGACCCGAGGTGGCCGGTCGCGTCGCCTGGCCTTGCCCATGGTACCACGGGCGGAGCCGGCTTCGTCCGTGTCGCTACAGCGGGCAGCAGCAATCTTCACCGCGCAGCGGCACCAGGCAGATGAACTGGAGATTTTCGGTGCCGGTGTTCAGCAGCTGGTGCTGCTCGTTGGGAGAAATGAGGAGAGCGGAGCCCCGGCCAAACAGTACATCGCCTCGGGGGGCTTTGAGTACGCCTGTTCCCTTGAGTATGAGGATTTCGTGCTCGAAATCGTGAGCGTGATTCGAGCTGCCTCCGCCGGGGGGTATATCGAAGATGCGCATCGCGAAGGTTGGGGCGCCTTCTTTCTGCCCGAACACAACGCGCTTCTGCGCTCCCTCGCCATAGGGTACCGATGGTATGTCGTCGATGTGACGTATGAGCACGTGATTCCCTCCATCGTAATGAACTGCAGTGCATGAGCGGCTCCGCGCGGATGCGGTCACGTGCCGCGGGTCGTCGCCACGAAATCCGCAACGGCATCGTCCAGCCCGTATCGCGGCTGCCAGCCCCAGTCGGCACGCGCAAGGCTGTCGTCAAGCTCTTGCGGGATCGACTTGATGAATGCGGTGATCTGCTCGTCCGGTTCAAACGTGATGTGGGCGTCGGGCATCTGACGCATGATCGCGTCTCTCAGTTCTTGGGCCGTAACGACGAAGCCGCGCAGGCTGTAACATCGCCGGGTGAGCGAGGCGTTGTCGGCGGTTGCGATGTCCGCGAGGCTCCGTGCGGCGTCGCGTATGTACAGCACACCGGTCGGCGTCTCCGGCGCAACCCGCATGGCGTAGGGTCTTCCGAGGGCGGCCTCTTCGATTGCCAGCGACGTGTATGCGGTCCAGCCAGACGATGCCGCGCGGCCGAGTCCAAAAATAGGTGGAAAGCGGACTGCCCGGAAATCGAGCTTGAAGCGACGATGGTAGTACTCGCCCAATCGTTCGCTGCAGACCTTGCTGACGCCGTACATCCCGGTTGGGTGCTGGGCGAAGTCGTTGGGCACGAGCTCGCGAGGCGCATCGGGTCCGTACGAAGCAATGCTGCTGGCGTAGATCACGCGATCGACGTTGAACAGGCGTGAGGCCTCGAGCACGTTGTAAGTGCCGGTGATGTTTGCCTCGAATGCTGCCTGCGGCATAGACTCGCTTGCAGGGGGAAGTATGGCGCCGGAATGAATGATGTGGTCCGGCTTCGTGTCTGCGATTGTGCCTGTAACCTCGGCCCAGTTGGCGAGCGACCCCTGCACGGCGGACACCTGATTGCCGGCTTGCTGCAAGAATGCGTCGTCCGAGACGATATCGAAGAGCGTGATGTCGTGCCCCGCCTCGGCCAGCATAAGTGTTAGATACCTGCCGATGAATCCGAACCCTCCGGTAATCAGCGTACGTGTCATAAGACAGCCTCCATGGCGAGCAAATGGGAGGATACGGTGTCGTCTTGCCCCTGTCTGAGTCCTGTCACTCTTCGCGCTCCCCTGCGGGCGTCCCTGGAGTTGCCGGCTTCTCGAGGCCGACGCGCCGGTAGTACACCTCGGGTATACTCTCGGGATCCTTGTAGAAGAGCAGCGCGCACGGCTTGTCCGGGTCGTCAGGGTCGTACTCCTCGACGAGCCGGGTGGGCACTCCCGTCGCCTGCATTGCCATCAGCTCATGCCAGACGGAGCAGTGCAGGCAGTAGTAGGAGACGTTTTCCTTGCCCCAGGACCACGGGTGGGCATTCTTCGTGGTTCCCAGGTTGAACGGCGGATCGGTTCGCGGCGGCGTGCCGTCAATCGGGCTACCGCGGCGCATCCGTCCTCCTGCGCCGCAGGGATCACATGAGATGACGAACCGATCCTCCTCTTCGCGCACGGTCAGCTCGCCACGCTCCCCGGGGCCGGAGCGGTGCGCGCGCATCTGTTCTGTGTACCACTGCACGAGTTGCTTTCTGGTCTTGAGGTTCTTCAACTGATCCAGGAAGACGGCTGAAATCATCTGCCTGGAGTGCCGCAGCACGTCCAGAAGCCGTTCCTCGCCGCAGTTGTCGGATATCCAGGTCAGCAGTCCGTACACCCAGTCGCAGTAGAGGTCGTGCAACCCCTTTCCCTCCAGTTGCACGTAGTCGATTAGTGCAAGTGCCGTCTCCGTATCCCCGGCCTTCACCGCGTCGCGTAGCCGGTCGTAGGAACTGATGCCAAGCTCCTCAATCGGCTCATCGACGCGCAGCGGTCTGCCGAGTAGCTCATAGTCGATCTTCAGCATCGGTTATCTCCCGGCCTTCACGTCGTCCGCAATACTCTTGAACTCTTCCTCGGTGAGCTGCCGCTTGACGTCGTGGGAGTAAAGCTTCACCCGGCGCAGTACCTCGGCGCCCTGTTCCTTGTCGAGGTCGATCTGCAGCTTCTCGGCCCAGATGGCGACGGAATCAATGCCACTCTTCTTTCCCATTACGTAGCGAGGATCGCGATGTCCCACGAGGGAAGGGAGTATTGGTACAGTCTCAGTCGGATACTCATTCCTGCTGTTCCGGTGCCAGCTTACGACCATCCCGGATTCGACGTCGTACGTCTCCTCGCCGACGAAGGGACGATTCGGCCCTCGTCCTGCCAGTGTTGAGACCAGTTCGGAAACCTCGGTGAACAACTCGTACTTGAGGTCCGCCTCCACGCCGTACAGGATGCGCAGTGCCATGACGGCCTCGATCATGGGACAGTTGCCGCCCCCTTCGCCGATGCCGGTGATGGTGGAGTGAATCACCTCACCACCTTCGAGGACGGCCATGACGGTGTTGGCCACGGCCATGCCGAAGTTATTGTGGAAATGAACCTCAAGGGGTTTGGCGATACGCTTGCGCATCGTGCGGGTGTAATAGGCGGCACCGTGTGGAGAGAGGACACCGAACGTGTCAACCAGTCCCAGCGCATCCATGTGACCCTCGGCGGCGACACGTTCTATGAGTTGCAGGAACCAGTCGATGTTGGACCGGGTCGCATCAACCGGGAAGAAAGAGACGTACAGGCCCTGCTCATGCGCAAACTGTGTAGCCTTGATGGACAGGTCGATCGCCTTCTGCATCGACCACTTGTAGGAATGCTCGACGAGGTGTTCTGATGATGGTATCTCGATGGTGACGCCATCGACTCCACAATCGACGGCTCGCTTCACATCATCTATCATGCACCTGCTGAGGACGAATACTTCGGGGCCAAGATTGCGTTTCACTATCTCCTTGATCGCGGCCTCATCGTTCGGGGAGACCGCCGGTGTGCCGGCCTCAATGCGGTGCACACCGACCTCGGCGAGCTTCTCTGCGATGCGGATCTTCTCCGCCCGTGTGAAGACGACGCCGGCCTGCTGCTCTCCGTCGCGAAGCGTCACATCGTGAATCCGGAGGCGGGAGGGAGGCCTGAAGTCCGCGGTAACCTCGTTGACGAAGTTCCAGGGACTCACAAACCAGCTATCCGTCTTCCAGGGTGGTGCTGCCTTTCGGGACATGTTGTCTCCGCTCGGTGTTGGGGTCACTCGAGGCTCTTGGCAAGTTCCTCGAGTTTCTCGGCCTCGCCCTCGATCATCTTGTAGCAGTGGACGTCCTCGGGGAAACGTCCTTCGCGCACGTCCTCAACGTACTGTCCGATGGCTTTCACCGACATGTCGGCCAGCTCCGCATAGCGTCGGACGAACTTCGGCTTGAACGCTTCCCAGATACCCAGTACATCGCTCACGATGAGGAGTTGCCCGTCGCAATGCGGTCCCGCACCGATGCTGTACACCGGGATGTCGAGATCCCTGGCGATGAAACCACCAACCTCGGGTGTGATCGCCTCCAGCAGGATCATGGCTGCACCGGCATCACGCACCGCGCGCGCGTCCTTGATGACCTCAAGCGCGGTCTCAGCGGTCCTGCCCTGGGCTTTGTAGCCGCCAAACTGTCCGGTGCTCTGGGGCGTCAGGCCGATGTGGCCGCACAGTACCATGCCGGCGTCCACAACGGCGCGGATCATCGGCACAACTCGTCGTCCCCCCTCGAGCTTGATGGCATCCACCTCGGCTTCTTTGAAGAATCGAACCGCGTTTCTCACGGCATCATCGGGTGTTGTCTGGTAGGACCCGAACGGCATGTCGCCCATGATGAACGTATTGGGAGCGCCCCTGCGTACAGCCTGGCAGTGCACGATGCACATATCCATCGTGACAGGGAGTGTGCCCGACGCGTACCCGTAGACCGTGTTGCCCATCGAATCGCCCACCAGGATCATGTCGATGCCGGCCTGCTCTTCAAAGCAGGCGGTAGGGTAGTCGTAGGCAGTGAGCCAGGTGACCTTGAGTCCTTCCTCCTTCATGCGGCGGAAGTCGAGGAGACCCTTCTTCTTGATTTCCATCCGTATCCTCCTTGGGTCTGTCGCTGTGGCCGTCACATGCTATCTGAATTGGGGCGGAGCGGCAAGCGGTCCGGCTGGAGGACTTATGGGGAGTGCCCTGAATCGTTGGCGTATACTGATATTATGTGTGTGATGAGGCACGTGGTATGAGTAAGACCATTCTCGTGGTCGAAGATGACGGAAACCTGCTCGACATCGTGCAGTTCAACCTCTCACGTGAGGGTTACCGGGTGGTAACCGCCAGAGACGGAGAGGAAGCACTGGATATGGCGAGACGAGGAAAACCTGACCTGATTATTCTCGACATAATGTTACCTCGGCTCGATGGCCTTGAGGTCTGCAGGATTCTTCGCAAGCAGATGAGTGTGCCAATCCTCATGCTCACGGCGAAAGCGGATGAGATCGACAGAGTCGTTGGTCTTGAGATGGGGGCTGACGACTACGTCACCAAGCCGTTCAGTCTGCGCGAATTGCTGGCTCGCGTGAAGGCGATGTTGCGAAGGACCGAGCTCATCCGTGAAGAATCGGCCGGTGTGGCCGATTCCGGGCCGGACACGATTGAGATCGGCAACGTCGTTATCGATCTTGTGCGCCATGCTGTCACTCGAGGCGGTGAGGAGGTTCCACTCAGTCCTAAGGAGTTCGACTTGCTTGCATTCCTGGCTCAGAACAAGAGGCGGGCTTTCAGCCGTGACCACCTTCTTGAGAAGGTGTGGGGGTACGACTACGCTGGTGACACGAGAACCGTTGATGTTCATGTACGGTGGCTGCGGCAGAAGATCGAGACTGATGCTGCACATCCTTCTCTTGTGGTCACCGTGCGTGGGGTGGGTTATAAGCTGGAGGCCTGAATGAGCCTCCACGTGCATGGGAGTGAGAAGGCCGTCTTGTGAGCGTACAATGAGGACGAAACACCCGTCTTCACCGCAGGGAGACTAGGTGGGATGCCTGAATCCATTGGATCTACAGTTGTGTATGTGCTCCTGGCACTTGCTCTCGCTATTGCCACGGCTTTGACGGTCGCGCGGGTGGAGCGACGCCGCTTTCTGCAGACTGTGAAGAGCGTGGTGGCTGCGGCGTCGACCGGGACGGGGCGGCAGGGAGCCTCCGGCGGCGAGCCTCGGCCTTCCAGGGAGTATCATGCCGTCACGCAAGCCTTTGATCGAGTGGCTGAGGAATTGCGCGATCGAATGGCGCGTGTCGAACAGGAACGACAGGCGGTCTTATCCGTGTTGTCCTGTCTAAGTGATGGAGTCCTCGTCACCGATGCCAACGGGATCATCGTGTTGGCGAACAGGTCGCAGCAGGAACGATTGGGACTTCCTGAGCATCGCGTTCTTGGACGGAGCCTCATTGAGGTGATGCATGATCACGAGGTGCACGAGCTGGTGCAAAGGTGCCTCGCCTCGGACATGGAGCAGAAGGCTCTCGTCGAGACCGAGCCCGGCAGGCGATTTGTAAACGTGAGCGCAACGCCACTGGGTCGGCGCGAAGGGTGTGCGGTTGTTTTCCAGGACAAAACCGAGTTGAGGCGTTTGGAGAAGGTGCGACGAGACTTCGTTGCGAATATCTCGCACGAATTGCGGACACCACTGACCACACTCAAACTGCTGTCCGAAACTCTTGGCCCCGGAAGGGGAGATGATGTGACAGTTGTGAGTGACTACGTCTCCCGGATCGGAATTGAGGTGGATCGGTTGAGCCAGCTTGTTGATGAGCTCGGCGAGTTGTCCCTCATCGAGAGCGGCCAGGTGGCTTTGGAGAGGATACCTGTCAGTGTCGGTGCGGTCATCGCGCGCGCGTTTGAACGTTTGGAAGCACAGGCGTCGCGGGCTGGCTTGGAGTTGGAAGTAAGTGTGGCCGATAATCTGCCCGCACCGCGAGGAGACGAACGCCGGCTTGAGCAGGTTCTGGTGAATCTGCTGCACAATGCCATCAAGTTCACCCCGGAAGGGGGCAGCATCAGAGTTGCAGCGGAAGAGGCTGACGGAGAGGTTCGGGTCATGGTGGAGGACACCGGCATTGGCATTCCGCAGGAAGATTTGGACAGGGTGTTTGAGAGGTTCTACAAGACGGACAAGTCACGCGCCAGCTCCGGTACCGGACTGGGACTGGCGATCGCGCGCCACATAATTGGTGGGCATGGTGGCAGGATATGGGTGGAGAGTGTAGAGGGAAGGGGTTCGAAGTTTTCGTTCACCTTGCCGGTCGTCGATGCTGGTACCTGATAGCTGGAGTTGTGCCGCTTGTGCGTGTCAGTCTGCTTCTGGCTTTGTCTCTTCCATCTTGCCGGTAACAGCGAAGACGACCCTCTCACATATGTTCGTCACGCGGTCGGCACTGCGCTCAAGGTTATGGGCGACCCAGATTAGGCGGGTGGCCCTTGTGATTGTTCTGGGGTCTTCTATCATGAAGGTAAGCAGTTCTCTGAAGATCTGGTCGTAGAGACCGTCGACCTCATCGTCTCGCGCAGCGATCCTTCTGGCGGCGTCTGCATCACGACTCGAAAAGGCCTCGAGGCTTTCGCGGAGCATATGGGTAGTCTTTTCAACCATGCGCGGTATGTCGATTAGCGGCTTGAGCGGCGGTTCGTCACCGATCATGACGACCACGCGTGCGATACCCTCGGCGTAATCGCCGATGCGTTCCAGTTCAGTGACTATGCTGAGTACGGACACGATCGTTCGAAGGTCTCCTGCCATCGGCTGTTGGGTAGCGATCAGTTGAATGCATTGCTCCTCTATGGTGAACCGCTTGCGATTCACGTGGATGTCATCGTTGATTATCTGTCGCGCTGTTGCGAGATCCCGTGCTTTGAGCGCATCGACTGAGTGCAGCAGGGCTTTCTCCACCATGCTCCCGAGTGCGAGCACCTCGTCCCGGATTTCTCTCAATCTCTTGTGGTAGCCGGTCCTGATTTCCATTGCGTTGATTCCTTTGGACTTTAGCCGAACCGTCCGGTGATGTAGTCTTCATTGGTCTTCTCTCTGGGATTGGTAAATAGCTCTGAAGTGGGGCCACTCTCCACAAGCACACCGGCCCTGTCCTGCTCCATCATGAAGAAGGCGGTGACATCCGACACGCGTGCCGCCTGCTGCATGTTGTGGGTCACGATGATAATGGTATATTCGGTACACAGCGTTCGCATCAGGTCTTCGATCTTGAGCGTGGCCACAGGGTCGAGAGCACTGCATGGCTCGTCCATCAGGATGACCTCGGGCTCTACCGCAAGCACGCGAGCAATACAGAGGCGCTGCTGCTGTCCTCCGGACAGTGCCAGTCCCGAATGGGCCAGCTTGTCCTTGACCTCATCCCACAGTGCTGCCTGGCGCAGGCTCCGCTCGACCGCAAGCGAGAGCTCCTCCTGGTTTCGGAGGCCGTGCCGACGTGGGCCAAACGCTACGTTCTCGAATACCGACATGGGGAATGGGTTCGGCCGCTGAAACACCATCCCCACCCGTTTTCTGATATCGACGACATCGACGTCCCGCTGATAGATGTCAGTGTCATCCAGTTCGATCCGTCCGGCGACGCGGGCATCGGGGATGAGGTCGTTCATGCGGTTGAAAAGCCGGAGATAAGAGGACTTGCCACATCCTGATGGCCCGATGATGGCGGTGACGGCTCGCTCGGGGATTTCGAGGCTGATGCTGCGTAAGGCCTGGAACTTGCCATAGAACAGGTTAGCCTCGAACGATCGTAGCTTGGGCGCGTTCAGGTGAGGCTGACGGTCGTCTCTGGCAAATGTATCGGCGTTCATCAGGCGAGTCTCCTCCGGCGGACGCGAAGACGTATGAAGATTGCGATGAGATTAAATGAAAGCACCACCGCGAGCAGGGCAAGGGCGGTTCCCCACATGACGCTCTTCGGCATTCCCGGGATATGCGCCGCCGCTGTGTAGAGGTGGTAGGGGAGGGCCATGAACTGATCGAAGGGTGATGTGGGGAGGCCAGGCACCAGGAAGGCTGCCCCAACCACAAGAATGGGGGCTGTCTCCCCCGCTGCGCGGCTCATGGCCAGTACGGCACCGGTCACGATGCCCGGCAGTGACTGTGGCAGCACGACGTGACGAATGGTCTGCCACCTGGTGGCGCCGACCGCGAGGCTGGCCTCTCGAAACTCACGTGGAACTGCGAGTATCGCCTCGCGTGAGGTGGTGATAGTCAGTGCCAGCGCCTGGCATGCGAGGGTCAGGCTGGCAGCGAGCAGTGACATGCCGAACTGAAACAGCATGACGAAGATGCCGAGTCCAAACAAACCAAATACAATGCTCGGGACCCCTGCGAGATTGAGGATGGCCATATTGATTATGCGTGTGAGCCAGTTGTCTCGCGCGTATTCAGTAAGGTAGATCCCCGCGAGCACACCGACCGGCAGGGCGAACAGGATGGTGCCCAGCATGAGGTAGAAGGTGCCCACGATTGCAGGGAAGATGCCCCCCTCCTTCCCCGCCATGCGCGGCGGAGCGGTGAGAAACTCCCAACTGAGTGCCGGTGCGCCTTGAATGGCCATGTGCACGATAATGAAGATGACCGGCAGCACGACCAGGATAGTAGCTGTTACGAGCAGCCCAAGAGCGATCTGCTGGGTGATATGTCGCTGTCTCATTTCTGTATCACGTGCGTGCGAATTTGCGCTTCTGCCTCTCGAGGACACGGTCGGCAATGAGATTGACAAACAAAGTCATGACGAAGAGGATGATGCCAATTGCGAAGAGGGCCTGGTACTGCGGACCACCGCGTACTGCGTTACCGATGCCTGAGGCGATAGCTGCGGTCATCGGCATCATGGGGTCGGTTGGGGAGGCCGGGACTGCGAGTGCGCCTCCGGCGACCATGAGGACGGTCATCGTCTCGCCGATGGCTCGTCCCACGCCCAGCATGATGGCGGCGGCAATGCCCGATATCGCGCCGGGGATGCAAACGTGGATTATCGTCTCCCACCTGGTGGCCCCCAGCGCGTAGGATGCTTCGCGGAAGGATTGCGGCACCGCGTTCAGGGCGTCCTCGGACACGCTGACGATTACGGGGAGGCTCATCAACGAGAGCATAATGCCGGCGGTGAGGCCGCAGAGACCGGTGTTCAGATTGAAAAGACTCTGAACGTAAGGCGACAGAAGTGCGAGGCCGATAAACCCCAGTACTACGGATGGAAATCCCGCCAGGATCTCTATGATAGGCTTGATGCTTTCTCTGACATGGGTCGGTGCAACCTCGGCCAGATATGCGGCGCAGCCAACGCCCAGTGGGATAGCGATGAGAGTGGATATGGCGGTTACCCACAGTGTTGCGACGAAGAACGGCATGATCCCGAATGTCGGTGGTTCAGAAACCGGGTACCACTTCGTGCCGAAAAAGAATTCCCACGGTGGTGTGTAGGCAAGAGCCGGGAGTCCCTCGCGCAGCAACAGGAACAGAACCCCGAGTAAGACAACAATCGCGATGAAACCGTTGGCGAATACAAAAGTTTCGATGAGCCTCTCGCCAAGACGTGACCGACGCCGAAACACTCTCCGGGTTTCGGCGGCGGCTGTAGTTGGCGAGGTCTTACGTATTGGTCCAGACATGGTGTCGGTGCCAGCCTACGACAGCCTATTATTCTATACGAATCTACCTCACCGGGACGTAGCCGCTGTCGGGGACCATGGCCTGTCCCTGTTCGGAGAGACAGAATTCTATGAACGCCTTGACAAGACCGGTTGGCTCGCCGTCGGTGTAGTAGAGCAGCGGCCTGGCTACCGGGTAGCTGCCGTCAATCACGGTCTCCAGGCTCGGTTTAACCGCCTGATCGGCGTCGGTCACCTTGATTCCCAGCACCTTTACCTCGTCGGTCACGTAGCCAAGGCCCGGATAGAAGATGGCGTTTACGTTCTGCGCCGTCTCGGTCACGCCGGCAGAGGTTGAAGGCAGGAACTGGACGTTTGCGCCGTACTCCAGGCTCGTGTCTTCGTGTGGAAGGCCACGCATCTGAACGACGGTCTCCTTAAAGAACACGTGAGTCCCGGAATTGGTGTCACGGGATAGTGCGACGATCGGGCCGTCGTTTCCGCCCACGTCTCTCCAGTTGGTCACCTTGCCGGAGAAGATGGCAGAGAGTTGCTCGATGGTAAGCTCGGACACGGGATTCGCGGAATTGACGACGACCGCAAGTCCGTCGCTGGCCACCACTATCTCGTAGGGATCAACTCCCTTTGCGTGCGCATCGTCTATCTCACTCGGCCTGATGGGACGAGATGACTGACAAACGTCTGTAGTTGCGTCGATGAGTGCTGCGATGCCTGCGCCCGAGCCAGGTCCGGATATGGCTATGTTTACCTTCCGGTGAATCATCATGAATTCCTCAGCCCACAGCGTGGAGAGTGGAGTCACTGTGTTAGAGCCGATGATGTTGAAGAACCCCGACAGCTCATCTGTATTGTCCGGTGGTGCCTCGTGGTTGGCGCACCCGGTAAGCACGAGCCCGGCAACCAGTGCCAGGGCCAGCCAGCCTGTCTGCCTGGTGATGCAGGTGATCAAATCCATTACCTCCCTAGTATTCTTATCATAATCGTGGTTCACTGAAGACCAGTCTAGGCGACGAGTCTTAAGAATGGTTTAGCATGGTGTTAAATCTGGGTTAAGATGTGGGTCTCCACTGACCGCACAGCGGGGTGGTAGGGTCTTGGCACGAAATTTGCTTGCAGCCAGGTAGAGCCAACTGGTCTTGTAGTGGAATCTGCTACAGGTGTGGGTTCTTTGTCCATGGGGCTCAAGAGGTCGATGTCGCGCCGCGAGGCGCTCTGGCTAAACGAGGAGGTGATGATGCCACGGGAGACATATGGTCGGCACCTGCGTGAACTCCAGGACGAATTGAGAGTCCTCGCGAGTATGGTGGAGAAGGCGATTGCCCGGTCCATACTCGCGCTCAGGGAGAGAGATCTTGATCTGGCGCACCAGATCATCGCAGAGGATGCGTCCGTGGACGGCAAGTGCCTGGAGATAGAGGAGCGTTGCGTGCAGCTCATTGTAACCCAGCAGCCGGTTGCTGGTGACTTGAGACTCATACTCTCCATCATTCACGTCCTGGATGAGCTGGAGCGCATCGGCGACCACGCCGAGGGAATAGCGAAGATCGCCGTCATGATAGGTGACGAGCCGCCGCTCAAGCCTCTTATCGATATCCCGCGTATGGCAGACAAGACGCGTGACATGCTGCGCAGGAGCATCGAGGCATTTGTAAACAGGGACGCTGACGCAGCCATCCAGATCAGTGCTGAGGATGACGTGGTCGACGGGCTCTATGACCAGGTATACCGGGAGTTGCTCACATTCATGCTCGAGGATCCGAAGACAATCACGCGGGCAACGCGCCTTATCTGGGTGGCCCATAACCTTGAGCGCTGTGCCGATAGGGTGACCAATATTTGTGAACGAACCGTCTATACGGTCACCGGAAAGATAGACGCACTGCGTGCCTCAAACTACTGAGGCAGAGCGCCCGGTTGGCGCGCCGGCTGACCAGAGGGTCGTGCCTTCGTAGCACTTCCAGTACTCCAGGAAGGTGTGATTGAAGCTCTTCGCCTCCACGAGTGCGCGCGCACGCAAGCCCATTTGCATCAGCCGTTCCCGGTCGAGCAGCGACTCGATACTGGATTTCAGTGCCAGTGGATCTCTACCTGCGACGATGGCGCCGGTCTCGCCCGGAATGACGATATCACGGGGGCCTCCGATATCAGTGACGATGGTCGGCACCGCGCAGGCGTGGGCTTCAAGAATGACGCAGCCAAAAGTGTCGGTAGTTGAAGGAAACACGAAAAGGTCCGCGCTGCGGTATGCCTCGGTGAGCGCATTTCCTTCAAGATACTAACCCGAGCATTAAATATTTCCCATTTAGGGCCGTTTCATGCTATGCTCCAGTAAGACATGGAGAGCAGCATGGAAGGACGTGCAGACTTTCGGAGCTTGAGTCCGGGAGCACAGGA
>PWUU01000061.1 GCA_003562475.1 Dehalococcoidia bacterium
CGGTCGACTCCGTCCTCGTCGAGAAAGGCGATTCGGTTCGCCGCGGCGACGTGCTCGCACAACTCGACTCAAGGGACCTCCAGCGCAACATCGACCTCGCCAGGACACGGGTCGAGCAGGCACGTGTGCAATACCAGATCGCCGACCAGCAGCTCCGTGACACCATCTACCCCAGCTACTACGGCAGCTACGTGATCGACGTCCCCGGCCTCTGGATGTCCCTCGATGACGCCGCAGATCGCGTCGACAGGGCGCGCGACCTCATCGAGCGCGGCGAGCTTACCGAGGCCACCGTCCTGCTGAACCGCGTCCTGGAGGACATCGACAGCGCCAGGAAGAGCTCCCAGGCCCGCCGGTGGGACTTCCCCATCGCCGTCAAGGTCATGGAGCTGCAGCGCGACGTTGCCGCAGAGGCGATTATCGCCGCCGAAATCGAGCTGCAGCGGGCCCGCGACGCCCTCGATGACGCCACCGTCACCGCACCCATCGACGGCGTCGTCACCATGGTCGAGGTCAACGAGGGCGATGTCCTTACCGCCGCCACCATAGCCAGCCCCGCCTTCCAGATAGTCGACACCTCGCGCCTGCAGATGTCCGGCCTCATCGACGAGATGGATATCGCCGATATCACGGTGGGCCAGGAGGCCTACGTCACCCTCGACGCCCTCCCGGCGGTCGAGGTCGACGGCACCGTCACCTTCATCTCCCAGGCCGCCATGATCCAGGCAGGCGTCGTCATGTACCAGACCACCGTCAGCCTCTCCGATCCCGACCCCCGCGTCAAGGACGGCATGAGCGCCACCGCCAACATCATCGCCGAGCGCCGCGAAAACGTCCTCACGCTGCCCGCCTCCGCCATCTTCAGGGAGGCCGGACGTGACATCGTCTACCTCATCGACCCGGACGGAAGACCCGTCTCCCACGAGGTCGGCATCGGCCTCAGGGGCGATCGCATGGTCGAGATCGTCAGCGGCCTTAACGAGGGCGATCAGGTCGCAACGCAGGCGCCGCGTTAGTGGTGCAGGTCCCTTCCCGGGGCAGGGACATCGAGTAGTTCCCGGTGGGGCGCGCAGGTGCGTGCCGCATCCAGTCTGTTTGCAAGATGCTATCATGGTGGCGCGCCCGGCACGACTGAGAACCAGAGGGCTGATGGAGATGAAGAGGAGCCGCTTCGAGCAACTCGTGGGGAAAGCGATCGAGAGTCTCCCGCAGGAATTCCATGAGCTGCTGGACAACGTCGCCATATTCGTCGAAGACCAGCCCTCCGGAGCTTTGCTGCGTGACCTGGAAATGTCACCTGAGGACACGCTGCTCGGCCTGTACGAGGGTGTGCCCCAGACCGAGCGCGTGGGTTCGTACGGGCTGGTGCCTCCCGACCGTATCACGCTCTTTCAGCGTCCCATTGAAGCCTCCTGCGACACGGATAAGGAGGTGGCGGAGCAGATCCGCCGCACCATCCTGCATGAGGTCGGACACCACTTCGGAATTGGAGACGAGAGGCTGGACCAGATTGAATCCGGCTGGGATGAACAGGACACGTAGAAAACCGGTCCGCGCCGGCATGGTGCGGACGTAATGCAGGCGGGAGCCGGGCAGTATGATCGACAACAGAGAGCTGCTGCAGGAATGTATCGATCACGGCGTCATCCGGCTCGCCCGCCCCGAAACACTGCAGCGTACCCCTCCACCCTTGCCTCCGGATTTCGACTTCCAGAAGGTTGAGGGCATGCTCATCGGTCTGGCTATCGGCGATGCGCTGGGCACACCTACGGAAGGGATGACGCCTGCGCGTCGACAAAGCCTGTATGGAGAGATTCGCGACTTCCTTCCATCGGGACATCCGATGGGACCTGTGGGCTCGGGTACGGACGACACCCAGCTCTCCTTCTGGACGATCGAGCAACTGCTCGAGGATGGCGGACTGGTCCCCGCAAGGCTGGGCCAACGATTCTGCGCCGAACCCATCGTCGGCATCGGCAACGCGGTGTCACAGTTTGTCCGCAGATTCCGGGACCAGAAACTCCCGTGGCAGCTCTCCGGTACCGATTCGCTGGGCAACGGAGCGCTGATGCGCATCGCGCCGGTGCTCATTCCATACCTCCAGTCGCCACACGACTCGATGTACGCCGATGCCGCGCTCAACACCATGCTCACGCACAACGCGTTCGGAAATATCGCCGCGTGCGTGGCGTTCGTGGATCTGCTCTGGCGATTGCTAGCGATGCGTGACAGCCCGGAGCCGGCGTGGTGGATCGATACCTTCTGCTCGTACGCAGAGGACATCGAGGGCGACGAGACACGCTACAAGGTAACCAGGCGCGAAGCCTCTCCCTACGAGGGGCCGCTCGCCTCATACACATCCCAGGTGTGTCGCGCCGCATACGAGGAACGTCGCCCTGCGCTGGATGCGTGCGAGGCATGGGGCTCCGGTGCCTACCTGATGGAGACGCTGCCATCGGTGCTCTACATCCTGGCGATGCACGGCCACGATCCGGAGACCGCGATCGTGAGAGCTGTCAACGACACAAAGGATAACGATACCATCGCTGCCATCGTCGGCTGCGCCGTCGGCGCACTGCACGGCCTCGCCGGCCTGCCGGAGCGCTGGGTGAGAAATCTCAGCGGTCGCATCCACGCAGGCGGCGACGCCGAGGTCTTCCGCCTCGTATTCCGTACGAAACAGGTCTTCTGGCTGAAGCACAGGCCACGGTGACCACTCGCCCGAGCAGCGGGGCGGGGAGTTGGTAACGACCACAGGGCTGCCCTCAACACGCGGCAGCCCTGCGCAGATCAACTCAATTGCCGGTGACCTGCTTCGGCATGTCGCTCACGGGGATGCCCATCGCCCCGGCGGGCTTCGTGATGTCTGGGTCACGGTCCACGTGCCATAGGCACCGGACCCCTTCGCGTGCATGCGCCGCCCGGGTATGACCTCACGGTCGAGATGCGCAAGCTTCTCCAGGTACCAGACGTCCTGCAGCAGGACGGGGCCGCGGGGGCCCGCGCTCATCGTATGCTGGTTGTCCGGCACCGGTGCGCCCGAGGCGGTGGTGAGCCCGGGGGCTTTCTCCTCCTCTTCTGCTTCCTGTCCTCCCTTATGCGCACGTGTGGGTATGCACGCAATGCTAGTAATTCTCAGCGAGCAGCTCGTAGTACGACTGCTGGTGCTTGCATGCCGGGCACACCTCCGGCGCCCCGGTTCCCTCGTGGATGTAGCCACAGTTCGTGCAGTGCCACTTCACGGGCATCTTCTTCTTGAATACCTCTCCGTTGGCCACGTTTGCCGCAAGCTTCCGGTATCGTCCCTCGTGGAACTCCTCCACCTCGGCAATCTCCTTGAACGAGACGGCTATCTCTTCCAACCCCTCTTCCCTGGCAACCTTCTCGAAGTCGGCGTAAATGACGCTCCACTCCAGCTTCTCGCCGGCTGCAGCTTGCAGCAGGTTGGTCTTTGTGTCGGCGATGACTCCCGCGGGATACGCAGCGGAGATCTCCACGTCACCTCCCTCGAGGTATTTGAAGAAGACCTCCGCATGCTCCTTCTCGTTGCCTGCGGTCTCGATGAAGACGTTCGCAATCTGCTCGAATCCTTCGTCTCGAGCCTTGCTGGCGAAGAAGGTGTAGCGGTTCCTCGCCTGCGACTCACCGGCAAATGCGGTGAGCAGGTTCTTCTCCGTTTGCGTACCCTTAACAGATTTTCCCATGACATGACCTCCTCAAAATATATGTTGCGCATCTCTGCAGTCTGCACACAGACCGCGGGATTGCAGCTGGTGATGCGAGATCCTGGGCCGGCCTCTCGCCTCGATACGTGCATTGAGTTCCCGGTGAAGAAGCTCTTATCAGGGTCGAACACCTTTCCACCCCTTTCGCACACGGGGTGATCGTCTGGTTCGTGTCTGCCTTCGGACCCCGTTACAGCTCCGCTCAACACCAATGCCGATATGCCGCCCTGCTCCAATAGTATACGCGGATTTCTCTTCCGTCGTGCTCTTGCTGCCCCGGGCATGGTCTTTCTGACTCACTCATACACCGCGTCAGCCGTTGGGCGTGTCGGGGCGTTTCACAGGACATGAAGGATCGTTCTTCGCTGTCGGGTATTTCGATGCATGGAATATAGTAATAGTTCTCACTGGCAATAATACCGCGATCCGCCAGATGGCTTCAAGCAATGGACGAAGGTAGCCCGCGCACTGTCCGAGATGACGCGCATGTTTCTGGAGGAAGAGCGTGGCCGGCATCGTCCGGGAGATAACGGGCAGGCGACGCAACAGGGTGGTCAGTTACCGGGAGTACCTGGACATCATCAGCCGGGCACGGATCTTCCCCGATCGTTTGCGTATTCGCAGCGTAGCAACCTCTCGTTGACGGCACCGACGGAGCGTTCGCCCCATGGCCGTTGTATCATGTAGACAGAGTCCCGATAGGGGAGGTGCCTGATCACGATGCAGAGGGAATACCTTGGGGTCGTGCTGGAGTGCGTGCAGGGCAACATCGCGCACCAGCCTGATGTGGACGCGATAGTCAACGCGGCCAACGCGGAGCTCCGAATCGGTGGAGGGGTGGCGGGGGCCATCCACCGGGCTGCGGGGCCCGGGCTCGAGGAGGAGTGTCGACCCCTCGCGCCCATTCGCCCGGGCGAGGCGGTCATCACCGGTGCTCACAATCTTCCGAACCGCCACGTCATTCACTGCCTCGGTCCGGTGTACGGGATCGACAAGCCGTCCAACGAGCTGCTTGCCTCGTGCTACCGCAACGCGCTGCGGCTGGCAGAGGAACACGGTCTCGGGTCGATCGCCTTCCCGGCTATCTCGACGGGCGCCTTCGGCTATCCGGTCGAGGCAGCAGCCCGAATCGCCCTGCGCACGGTGCTGGAGGAGATCCCGACGTTGTCAAATGTAAAACTCATTCGCTTCGTCCTCTTCAGCACCACGGATCTGGATGTGCACAGCCGCATCCTCGGGGAGCTGCCGGAACAGGCCCGGTGACGGTGATACTAGCCTGATAGCCCCCGCTATTCATGTCTGACAACCGGGCATTCACGGCTGAGAAATCAGGCTGCAAACCCGGTGGACGGCGTCGATTCGTGCGGCCCAGGCGAATGATTCGACGTGGGCTGCTCCTCCGCACCCGACGCGGCAATCCGGTGTCGACTGCACGGATGCCCTCGATTGCGGCGCTGCGCAGCAGGAGGCGACGGATGGCAGGTCCGTGTGCCGATGTCCGGCTGCCCGGGTCAATCACGCTTCGGGAAAGGAAGCCGCCGCGTCGCGACCAGCCACACGGCGAACAGCGCGAGACCGATCCAGCCGCTGACACTGGCAACTGTGCCGCCCCAGGTCATGTTGACGCCCGGGACGAGGAACATCAACGGTAGGCCTGCACTCGCATTGAAGGAGCCGTGTGCCAGCGCAGGAGCCCAGGGGCTACGCGTCTCGAAATACAGCCAGCTCATGAACACGCCAAGCAGCACACACAACACCGTCATCAGCAACACGCCGGGAACCGGGTGCTCCGGGTAGTTGTGACCCTGCAGTATGGCCGGTGCGTGCCACAGCCCCCAGATGGTGCTGCTCAGTAGTATCGCACGCCACTTGCCCAGCTCCTCGAGACGGGGCAGCAGGAAGCCCCGCCAGCCAAGCTCTTCGCCCATGGCCCCCAGCACTACATTGACGAACGGCGCCAGCAGTATCGCGGCAGCCACCTGGGCAAGGACGATCAGCTCCACCGGCACCGGCGTGGCATCTGCCGGCAGAGCATCCCTGATGAGGGCAAAGCTCGTGTCGAGTGTCCCTATGCCGAACAGCAGGGTGAACCCGAGTGCGAGCACCGCCAGCACGGGAGGCACCAGCAGCGCCCAGAGATAGAATCGCTTCGGTCCCAGGCGCCTGAGATTCAACGACGCGAAGCTCTCACGGGCGATGAAGCGCGTCACGATGATCGCTGCCAGTCCGGGACCGAACATGGCGAGGACCCAGGCGACGAGCGCACTCCCGGGCAGAACCAGGGGGAGGAGAAACAGGGGCCACGAGATGACCACCGCGAGAATCACGAACCAGGTGACGTTCTTCTTCTGAGTCATGCCACACTTCCCGGCAAGGCGCGGTCGTCATCGACATTCCAGCCGGACACGGGCAGGTTCACACAGAAGGTGTTGCAGGACCGGACGATGAACTACTTGAGAACTCGTCCCGGGAAATCGCAACGAACACTGTGGCGAGAATGCCCAGCAACGCCCACGGTGTCAGGATCGCACAGATGGATCCCGCGAGCGCGAATCCCCATTGTCTGCGCCGCAGCGCGAATATGCCGCCCGCTATGGCTACAATGCCGAGGACGATGAACGGGATACCCAGCAGGCCCACACTGAAGACCCGCATGCCGTAAACGCCCATGTGGCCCATCGGAACAGCCATGCCGAGTAGAAACACCAGTGCTGTCAGCACGGTCAGGCTGCCGGAGATTATCGCGAGAATGCCGCCTACAGTAGGCTTCCACGTTTGTTGCATACCGTCACCTCCTTGCGCGAATGCTCGCGCGCACCCGGTACCTGGCAAACGGCCGCCGTGCGACCGCTACTCTGTGGGCTTCTCGCGCCTCATAATGAAAGTGTAGACGAGGAGTGCGATGCCCACAGCTACGACAATCATCCCCGGAAGCAGGAGGGCCTCCATTACCTGCAGGGAACCGATGAGCAGTGCCACGCCCAGGAGCGCCAGGATGAGCCCCCACACAAGCGTTGCCTGCCCCCGGGGCCCGGGCTTCTCCGGTTTATACAGTCCCTTCTCAATCAGCGCCATGTCCCGCTTGTGTTCGGTCCAGATGGCCAGCAGCGGGATACTGAACACGAACACAATTGCCACGAGTGGTACAATCACCGAGGTATCCACGAGTTGCCTCCTGTGTACATGACCGGCGCCTCAATCCGGCCGGAAACACCTTGATTCCGGACATGCGTCCCGCTCCGGCATGTGATGTCGCGACTGTCAGGTGGCCGGTCTACACCCCTTGCCGCAGCGCCTTCCCGCGTGGGGCATATCGTAGCAGATGTCGTACAGGCCAGTCATTATCAGGTATGGACCGGCCCGGTATCGAGACGCGACCGGATGCAACCCCCGGACCGTCAGGGTTGGGCGTGGCCGATCTGGCATCAGGCTATCCAGCCTGTGTGGAAAGCCCTCGGATTGAAGGCAACCGTGACCGCGTGTACCAATCGGGCACTCAGGGCGAGGCGGTCGCCAGCTCGACACCTCACCGCGTGAGCCCGTGCCGTCGAGCATCCGGTGATGCCCGTGTACTTGCAGCCGTCGATGACCGTGGCCGCCCGGTGGGTCTACCCGCAGGTCGCGGTCGCTATCTTTCGTGGAGAGAAGCCAGGACGGCATCTGCGCTCGCACCCGGGCCGTTCACCTCCCGCGATTCGTTTCTGATGGCTGGTCCCGGCAGGCACGGGCCAGGCCAGGTACGCGGGAGAGGATCCACGCCGGTGACTGTCTGTCGGGTAGCTGGTCTTGCCGAATGGCCGGAGGACAACAGGACCGTCGCAGGGAAACTGTGATGCACATGGCCTTCTGATACTATTATCCCGGATGTACCGGCGTACAGGTCGCGAGCAGGTGAGGTTCTATGGCAGGCGTGGGTGTGGTAACGGACAGCACGGTGTGTCTACCCCCCGAACTCGTAGCCACTCTCGGCATCGAGACGGTGCCGCTGCGGTTCTTCCTGGGTGACCGTACGTACCGCGATGGAATCGACATCACCGCTGATGAGATCTACCGTTGGCTGCAACAGTCGCAGGTCCTGCCGACCACGTCCGCTCCTACTCCAAGCGACTACTATGCCGCAATAGAGCGAGTGGCCGCGAGCCACCGTGATGTGCTCATTATCACCATCACCCGGAGATTCAGTGCCATGCACCAGTCGGCAACGACCGCCGCGGAAACAGCACGGGACACGCTGAGAGATGTCGGGATCTCGGTGCTTGATAGCGGCACAGCTGCGGGCGCCGAGGGGCTGGTGGTTCTCAGGGCGGCTCGCGCAGCGGCAGGCGGCGCGACTCTTGCCGAAGTGTCCCGTGCGGCACAAGCCGTGATGGAGCGTGTCGAGCTTGTTGCCTTCCTCGACACGCTGTACTACCTCGCACGGAGCGGTCGCGTTCCTATGGCCGCCCACTGGGCGAATTCCGTGGTGAAGACAAATCCTGTCTTCAGGATCCGGCCGCTGTCCGGTGAGGTGAAGACCGTCGCTGTCACCCGGGGCAGGGAGAGCGCTACCAGGCGCCTGCTGCACATCGTGGAGCATGAGCTGGCGGGCCGGGCACTGCATGGGGTGGTCTTCCACAGCTACAGGATTGAAGAGGCTGAACGGCTGCGCGATCGCATGACTGCATCCTTCCACTGCGAGGAGTTGTATGTGACCGATTTCACACCGGCTATGGGCATTCATACCGGCCCCGGTGTGCTCGGTCTGGCATACTACGCGGCGATGTGATCTGCGATGCCGGGGATCACAAGAGCCAGTCCCATGTCCGCCCTGCGGGTCGCTTCCCACATCGACCCGCGGGCGGGGCCATGGGTGCCTTCTGTAGGGGTCGATTCCCACATCGACCCGTGGGGCGGGGCGGTTGGGTATATGTAGGGGACGGATACATCCGTCCCGCCATCCGCATTGTCCATCGTAGGGGCGGTCCGCGAACCGCCCATCCTGGCGGGGTCACGGGTGCCTTCTGCAGGGGTCGATTCCCACATCGACCCGCGGGCGGGGCGGTTGGGGTATATGCAGGGGACGGATACATCCGTCCCGCCATCTGCATTGTCCATCGCAGGGGCAGTTCGCGAACCGCCCGTCCTGGCGGGGTCATGGGTGTCTTCTGTAGGGGTCGATTCCCACATCGACCCGGGGGCGGTGCGGTTGGGTATATGTAGGGGACGGATACATCCGTCCCGCCATCCGCCTTGCCCACCGTAGGTGCAGTTCGCGAACCGCCCGTCCTGGCGGGGTCATGGGTGTCTTCTGTAGGGGTCGATTCCCACATCGACCCGGGGGCGGTGCGGTTGGGTATATGTAGGGGACGGATACATCC
>PWUU01000056.1 GCA_003562475.1 Dehalococcoidia bacterium
ACTCCGCAACGAGATCTACCAGGCGATAGACCGACTGAGACAATCACACGTAGACAGCAGCACAAACACCACAAAGGAGGCAGTACTCCTCCAGTAACATTCTTAAATGAGTGAGCGACCCCTCTTCGGTAACATTCTTACGTGAGTTGACGCGGCGCGGAAGGGCTGCCATAGCCATGGAGCGTCACAGGACACATGGCCAGTCGTCCCGTGAAAGGCTGCGCGACAGACCGGAGGCAAGTCCCTGGTGCAGGGACTTGCCTCCGCCTGGTGCTATGAATCGACATCCCTCGGAGCTGGCCGGTCCCGTACTGTCCGACTCCAGCTTCCCGCCAGGGTTGCCGCGGGCAGGTCAGGGCCGTTGAGCTGCGCTGCGGGAGTCGGGAAATCCTCTGCTCACTCGAGGGTGAAGCCCTTATCGCGAACCAGCCGTATGCAGGCATCGACCGCTTCGGGGTTATACAGGGTCCCACGGCCATGCTCCAGTTCCTCAAGCGCTGCTGCAGTTCCGAGTGCAGGCCGGTAGGGTCGATGCGACGACATCGCCTCAAATACGTCGGCAACGGCGAGGACACGAGCCTCGGGAAGCATCTCGTCGCCCTTTAGCCCCTGCGGGTAGCCAGAGCCATCGAGCCGCTCATGGTGCTGAAAGACGATCTCAGCCACGGGCCAGGGAAACCTGATGCTCTTGAGCAGGTTGTAGCTCGCTTCAGGATGCTCCTTGATAAGCTGGAACTCCGCGTCGGTGACCTGGCCAGGCTTGGCAAGTATCTCGGCAGGGATGCTAATCTTGCCAAGGTCGTGCAGCGCCCCGGCCACTGACAGCGCCTGCTGAGATTCGTCGGACAAACCCATCTCTTCTGCGATGGCGCGTGCGACCCTGGTGACGCGTCGCTGGTGGCTGGCCGTGTAGGGATCTCTCATCTCCACTGCCGCAGACATGGCCTCGATGGTGGCTGCCATCCCCCTGTTGAGTCGAACGACAGCCTGCGCACGTTCGCGTTCACGCTGTTTACGCTCGGTGATGTCACGTGAGATAAGCTCAACGCCCACCAGTGTGCCCTCGTGATACACCAGCGATGCATTCACTTCGACGTCCAACACCCTGCCATTCTTCCGCCTGGGGTGGAACTCCACAAGACACGGGGCCTGTTCTGTCCGAACCATGGTGGAAAGCATGTCGATGGCGACCAGTCGCTCTTCCTCGGTGAAGCACTCCCAGGCGTGACGACCAATCAATCGGTCCAGTGGATACCCGGACAGCCGGGCGGTCGCGGGGTTGGCATCGATGATCCTGCCCTCAAGGTCGATAACGATCACCATGTCGAGCGACCGCTCGAAAAGGCCGCGATAGCGGGATTCGCTTTCCTCAAGCGCCTGCTGCGCCCGCTTCCGCTCGGTGATGTTGCGTGCGATTGCCATCACCTGAGTAATCTGGCCATGCGCATCACGCAGGGCGCTGTAACAGATCTCAACCGGAACCAGGTGCCCATCTTTATGAACAAGATCCACCTCTAACGTTCGAGTCCTGTCATCCTCTACACCCGGCTCGTGGTCCCTCGCCACCTCCTCGGCAAGGGTTCCCATGGCCAGTTGATACGAGTGTGACGCGAACACTTGCTCCATTGTCAGTTGCATAGCCTCTTGTGGCGTGTAGCCCAGGTGACGTTGAATCGAGTTGCTGACATACGTAGGGCGCATGGCCATATCCGCAGTCCAGATGATATCCCCTGCCAACTCCACGAGCTGGCGTAGCTTGACGTCGAACGGGTCTTCTACGCGGCTGCCCAGGACAGCAGTATCCATGCCTGGCTGCAGTTCTTCGGTTGGCCTGTTTTGAAATCCGCTATTGTCTCGAGGTGTCATATCGGGAGTATCCTGCCTTTCGCGATCCTGCTCGAGAATGGGCCACCCGGCCGGACCGTCGTCCTCGTAGATTACCGACCAACACGTGCAAACACCACTGAAGCTAGCAGTGCAGGAATACTGCTGTCAATAAACAAAAGTACCTCGGACTGAGAGCGCCATGACCTTCCGTCACAATCAATGTCAGTGCGAATTCGAGTCTTGTTGTGGCTTTCATGAACTCGTCTCCTTCCGGGCGGCCGGGCGAACGGTCCACCCGGCGCTAGAGAAGGCAGTCACGTCTCCCACCTCATCCTCGTGGAACGCCGCTACTCGCCACTTCGCCTGTGTGCCGATTCGACCATGGATGAGTACCATGCTTTGACACACTCGCGGCGCACGGTATAATAGGGCGTTCACGGTGAGCGTAGCCGAGTGGTTAAGGCGCCAGGTTGTGGCCCTGGAGATCGTGGGTTCAAATCCCACCGTTCACCCCACCACCTATTGCAATCACGCGGACACCTTACTTATCTCCGGAATTCCGAAGCTGACTGCGTATCACCTGGAGGGCAGCCGCTCCCCGTCGGTCGACTCCGTACGTCGGTTGAATTAAGTATGGTATCCCCGACAGTGCGGCCTGAGGACGCGGGAGGTGTCGGGCGGTCCGTCGTAGGGGTCGATTCCCACATCGACCCGCAGGACGGGTGGCCGGGGTTAACGTAGGGTGCCGGTTCCCACACCGGTCCGTCGGCGGTGCGGGGAGGGGTATATGAAGGGGCGGGATACATCCCGCCCGCCCGTTGCTTCGTCGGGCGATCGATCCTGTGAACACCACCACCCGCGTCTCGTGACGGGCGAGGTCAGATCACGTGGACCACGTCGCTCACTGTCTGCGAATTAGGTATGGTGTCCCCTTAACTCAGGCGGCGTATCCGCAACTCGCGTGGAATCAATCCAGCGAATCCTCTGCATAATTCGATACATGGAACTCATGCTGCGTTAATTTGCTAATCCGCCATTAACGCAGTACTGTTTCCCTGAGCGTCTCGTACAGAGACGGGGGAGAACCCAAGCCCGCAGACCGACACGCCCGATGGTCGATGCCGCGAATCTCTTCCGTGAATCATCGCATCCCTTCTGTATCCACAGCGCATACGGTAATTGGTATGGTGACCCCAAATTACCATGGTGTCTCCAGATTACCATACAGCCAATCGAGCCCTAATGCGCACCGGAACTTAACTCCTTCATGTGTGTCACGATAAGCAAGGTGGCCCCGGAGTTGGAGTTGCCATTGCGGAGTTGCCAGCAACCACTATAGTAGCTGCATCTGTGTCCCTCTTGGAGGATAGAAGACCCCTATGATCAGAAAGGGGTTGGGAGAAACCCAATGATGCGCCTGGGTCGTTCCCATGAAGAAGCGAATATCTCGCTTTGAGCACAGCTCTGTCATGTACTTATGCCGCACGAGACGATTGGCGGCCTCAGGATCATTATCGCTGTGACTCAGGCATTTCCAGTACAGTGCCCCTATTTCCCAGTCTTCAATCTGCATGGTCCTCGGACGCGCGTCACCCTTGGACAGGAACCTGAAGGAGTATGTGTGCGGCAGTTTGCGGATTAGTCTTCTTCTCTGAATCGTGCCGTCATTGTCGACCTCAAACATGCTGCCCTGCTGATTCTGTACTAGCCATTTCTCCCGCCACGTAGGCGACGCAGCCTCAATGACGAGCTCAGTGATTTCCCGGGGTGCCAGAGTGGCCAGTGAACGGGGTGGCCTCTCCTTCGCGCATGCGATGAGATCCGTCATCGATTCGAACACCTCGCGCTCAACATATTCGCGCCTTTCGGCCCATGCGCGGGATGTGCCAAGACGCCCATCAAGGACGAAGGGTTCATCAATTCCCCGCCTGGGAGAATAACTCTCCGGACGGAAATCCGATGCCCTGCGCTTCAGATCGAGGCGAATCCATGAGTACTTCGGTAGTTTCACACTGCTGGCCAGCAACTCAGCAGCCACCGGATATATCCGTATCCACTTATCTCCGTCAAGAAGCCCGGCGGTACACACCAGCTCGCCATACTTACCCGAAGGTTGCGGATAGGTCTTGACAGTCACAAGGACCCTTGCATTGTTGATGGTTTCAGGCAGATACACCGCGGTCCTCTGACAGGTCAAAGACGTGCAATCCAGGCATAGCACTTGCCATGGTTTCGGCAACCACGTGACGATGACAGCACCCAGGACTTGCCTCGAAGCACAGGAGGGCCACCCGACCCTGCTCACTGACTTCACGTCTCAGTTCAAGTAGCGATGCGTTCACCTGTGGCAAAATCTCGTTTCGATACCTTGCGAACAGCGCGTCGTACGATTGCGAGCCGAAAAGTTCGTGCCGGAGCGCAGACGGGATACCCAGCTCCCCGTGGTGCACATATCGCACTTCAGATGCGGCAAGATATCGTCGAAGTGCTGCCTTGGAAAACCCGTGCTTCATGGATAGGGCGTTTCGCCGGACATCTACGACGCTCCGGATATTGTGCACGATAACACTGTGCAGAATCGCATCAATGGTCTTGCCCTCATACCCAATTGTGAAGAGACAGGGAGACAAGTCTGTGTTCCACTTGCTACGCACCTTCGCCCACTCCTCCTCAGTCAGCATATCCCTCCTCACGCGGCTTCTGCAGCAGTAGTGCGGGTATGCCAGGTAGACTCGTCTGACAAGCTCACGCCCTCGGACACTTCCCATGCTGGCCGCCAGGCGGACTACAGCGGCATGATCAGACGCATTAAGGCTGTCCATATACCCAGCAGTTTGCTTCAGAACAAACCCGTCCTCATCACTAAGATGCCCAAGTTCCGTAAGCCGCCTCTTATCCTGCATCACGATGTGACTGAACGGGCCATAGTGGTGCGGGAAGAAATCGTAATACTTGGTATCCGACTCTTGCTGTGCGGCGAGAAAGAGAAGCTTCTGGCAATCGGTTCTTCCTAGCTCGCCACCGAATGCCTCGATGAGTCCAAGCAGAAAGGCCTGTCGCCTGTACATACACACAGTATGACATCCACCAAGATAGACGTAAACCCCTGGAGCAAATTGGTGACGTTACGAAGCCAGTATGGTGTCCCGTTAATTCGGAATTTCCTTCTGCTAGGGGCACGATGCATCGTGCCCGTGGGCGGTGCGGGGAGGGGTATAGGAAGGGGCGGGATACATCCCGCCCGCCCGTTGGTTCGTCGGGCGATCGATCCTGTGAACGCCGCCACCATCCCTGTCCTGTGTTGTTTCTGTACCCACGGCGCATACGGCAATTAGTATCGCGTCCCCGGAATTGATGGGTGAATCATCGCATCCCTTCTGCATCCACGGCGCATACGGCAATTAGTATGGTGTCCCTGAATTCAGGTTGGCGTAGCCACGTGTTCACCCGTCGATTCGCGGCGCCTCTCCCCGACCGCTACAATGGGCGAGCGTGACATATCGCGAGGCATGATCAAGCCGGGCTTCACGGCTCCCGGGACCGGCCCATGCCATCGGAGGCCATATGGATTCAGTTTTCAACCGAGAGTCCGGGGCGGGGCGCAATCGCCTCCAGTTCGAGACAAGCCCGTATCTGCTTCAGCACGCCGACAATCCCGTCGACTGGTTTCCCTGGGGTGACGAGGCGCTCGAGAAGGCGAAACGCGAGGATAAGCCTATCTTCCTTTCCATCGGCTACTCCTCATGCCACTGGTGCCATGTCATGGAGGTAGAATCCTTCCAGGATCGTGCCGTCGCCGATCTGCTGAATGAGTCGTACATCAGTATCAAGGTGGACAGAGAGGAGCGACCCGACATCGACCAGGTGTACATGACGATGGCGCAGCTCGTCACCGGCCAGGGCGGCTGGCCTCTCACAGCGATTCTGGCGCCTGACGGCAAACCGTTCTTCCTCGGGACGTACCTGCCCCGCGAGTCCGGTTCAGGACGTATGGGTCTGCTCCAACTGCTTGCGTACGTGAGAGACTACTGGACGCAACCATCGAAGCGCGGAGAGTTGATGCGCTCCGGCAACGAGATCGTTGAGGCGGCCAGGCGGGCACTCGTCACACCGACGGGCTCAGGGTTGCCGGCAGACGCCCGTTCGAGGGCGGTCGCAGATCTGAAGCGTGACTTCGATCACACGAACGGAGGATTCGGAGCCGCACCCAAATTCCCGATGCCCGCGCGACTCTCGTTCCTGCTCATGCACTGGTGGGACAGCCGCGATCCTGAGGTCCTCGACATGGTGCAGCGCAGCCTGACGGCGATGCGGCGTGGTGGCATCTATGACCACCTCGCGTCGGGGTTCCACCGCTACTCCGTCGACGAGCGCTGGGCGATGCCCCACTTCGAGAAGATGCTCTACGACCAGGCACTGCTGGCGGACGCGTACCTCGACGCATATCTGGCGACGGGAGACGCAGCCCACGCGCAGACGTCAGGAGATGTGCTGGACTACGTGCTCAGGAGGCTGACCGGTCCCGAAGGAGGATTCTACTGTGCAGAGGACGCGGACTCAGGGGGTGTGGAGGGTGCGTACTACCTCTGGAGCCTGCGGGAGCTGCGCCAGTTGCTGTCGGTGGATGAGCTGACTGTACTGCGTATCTCCATGGGAATGAGCGGCGGACAGCAGAGAGGGAGCAGATCGAATGAGCCGCACGAGGATGCGGAACTGGCTCTGGCCCTGATCAATCCGCCCGAAGTGGTGGCGCACGAGCTACGTCTGCCGCCCACCGAGGTCGAGCGGCTCCTGTCCAGCGCCAGGACGAAGCTTCTGGCGGCGCGGGAGCAGAGGGAGCCGGTTCTGGTGGATCAGAAGGTATCTGCCGACTGGAACGGACTGATGATTGCGGCTCTGGCGCGCGCGGGCAGAGTGCTCAATCGCAGCGAGTTTGTGTCAGCCGCAACGCGAGCTGCGGAGTTCATAATGGCCGGAATGCGCCGGGCCGACGGCGTGCTCATGCACTCCTTCAAGGACGGCAGGACCTCCGCTCCCGGCTTCCTCGAGGACTACGCCTTCGTGGCGCACGGTCTCCTTGAGCTGTTTCAATCGACGCAGGACGTGCGTCATCTGCGCTGGTCTCTGGAACTCGTCGAGAGAATGCTGGTCTCATTCCGTGATGAACCGGCAGGAGATTTCTTCCAGGTCGGCGCTGAAGGGGAACAGATGCTGGTACGCGTCAAGCCGGTATTCGATGGTGCGCTTCCATCGGGCAACTCGGTTGCCGGCCTCGTGCTGGTGCGGCTGGCGAGGCTCACTGAACGGCGCGATCTCGTCGAGGCTGCCGACCGCCTGTTCTCGGCCCTCGGGACAACCGTGGCGCGCAGTCCGGGACAGTTTCCAGGAATCCTCATGGCGCACATGCTGCACTCCGGCAACAGCCGCGTCACGGTGGTGGTCGGCGAGCGCAACGCGCAGGACACGCGCGAACTGCTGCGACACGCGGGCTCCGTCTACGCGCCGGATAATCTGCTGGTGCTGCTCCCTGTGTCCGAGATGGATGATGAGGTGGCGGCTCTCGCGCCGGTCGCAGGCAACCACGATCTGGTCGATGGGCGGGCGGCAGCTTACGTGTGCGATCGAACCATGTGTGCTCCACCCGTGGCAAACCCGGATGCACTCAGCGTACTGCTGACAGATCGGATGAAGGGCAGTTGAGAGAACCCCAGGTTCCGGGGACACCTTACTTTTCTCCGGAATTCCGAAGCTGACTGCGCATGACCTGGAGGGCAGCCGCTCTCATTAGGGAGACTCCGTACGTCGGTTGAATTAAGTATGGTGTCCCCTTAATTAAGTGTGGTGTCCCCGAATTAGTGTGGTCCGGGGATGTGGATGGTGTCGGGCGGTCCGTCGTAGGGGTCGATTCCCACATCAACCCGCAGGACGGGTGGCCTGGGTTAATGTAGGGTGCCGGTTCCCACACCGGTCCGGCGGCGGTGTGGGGAGGGGTGTAGGAAGGGGCGGGATACATCCCGCCCGTCGGTTCGTGTGGTGTTTGGCATTGTGAACGCCACCGCCGGCGTCTCGCGACGGGCGAGGTCAGATCAGGTGAACCACGCCCGTCACTGTCTGCGAATTAAGTGTGGTGTCCCCTTAATTCCCGCGCATTGCGCGCACGGTGTCCTCGGAATTCGCGGCGAACAGTCAGAAGTGCGTCGATCAGCCAAGGGTTCAAGACAGACTCGTCGCCGACCTGACTCGTTGCCGACCTTGACACCAATTGTCTCTGGGGGTTATAGTGACCGTAATACTCCCCGCCGTTCCCTCCTCCGGGAGGTAACTGGCGGGGTTTGTTCATTGAGGGGATTGTGTTAGGTCGCCTTGTCATCTTTGTCGACGCCCAGAATCTCTATCGCGGTGCCCGGGCCGCGTTCCTACCACCGAATTGTCTCCACTCAGAGCCACATGCCTTCGGACAAGTGGATCCGTGGCGGCTCGGCAAACTGATCTGCAGTCGTGGCGGGTCATCCGAGTCGATGCGCACACTGCTCGAAGTCCGGGTCTATACGGGCCGACCTGATGCGACCAAGGATCCACGAACTTACTCGGCTCACATGAGGCAATGCTCCGCATGGACGAAGTCGGGAGTCACTGTGATCCCGCGAACCTTGCGATACCCGCCAGAGTACCCGAACTCCAAGCCAGAGGAGAAGGGAATCGATGTCGCGCTGGCTATCGACTTTGTTGCCTTCGCCATGGATGGCCTGTGCGACGTAGGTGTCATTGCGTCGACCGATACCGACCTACGCCCGGCACTTGAATACGTCGCACGGAAGTGTGCTCCTCAGTTCACGCCCGAAGTTGCGGCCTGGCGGAGTTCGGCTGCGAGGAGTCGACTCAGCATCAAGAGTGCAAACATCTGGTGCCATTGGCTCTACGAGAGTGACTACCACTCGATCCACGACCCCACAGACTACAACCTGTGAGGTCGCAACGCAGCGTAAGCTGCGGCCCCGAAACGCAAAGTCATCGTGGTCGCGCGAGACGCGAGTGCATCGCCCCGCAGTCGATATGACTGCTGATCGAATTCGCTACCTGGCCCGGTGTGAGTGCGCTATGCATGCTGCTCATGATGCTTCCGACATCCGGCAGCGAGATGAGTTGGGTGTCCGCGGAATTGCCATGGCAGTCCTGCAGACCCTCGCTCGCAACTCGCTCACCGGCAACCTCCGCCGGCGGTGGAGAGAAGTAAGGTGTCCCCGGAAT
>PWUU01000105.1 GCA_003562475.1 Dehalococcoidia bacterium
ATGCACCGTGGGTTCAAATCCCACCCTCTCCGCGGAGAGGTGCTGGAGTGGCCGATCAGGCGCGCCTGGAGAGCGCGTGTCGCGCAAGCGACCGTGGGTTCGAATCCCACCCTCTCCGCCATTCCTCCAGGGATCGTTACACACTTGACCATAGACGTTCTATGCCCCGAGTGATCCGGACGGTCATACCGGCTAGTCCATCATTGTGAAATGGCGATATCATCTCTACACATTTCCGATGTCGCATCCTATGCTACAATCGGCGCTCGACTGCGCATCCGATTATGAACGAGCTGGCATTCTGGTTGGCCTTGTCGCGCGTTCCGGGTATAGGGAATGGCCGCATCCGGCAACTGAAGTCCTATTTCGGTTCGCTCGAACGAGCCTGGACTTCGACCGCGCACGATCTAACTGCATCCGGACTGGATGAACGTGTTGTAGGACACCTGTGCGACGCGCGGAAGACGATTTCGCCCGAGTGTGAGCTGGAGAATCTGCGTAAACACGGCGTCTCCGCGCTGACAGCCGACGACCTTCTGTACCCCAATCTGCTGGCTCAGATCCCTGACTGTCCTCCGGTGCTATACGTTCGAGGGGAACTGCCCGCCTGTGATCGACTGAAGCTGGCGATAGTAGGCACGCGGCGGCTTACGTCTTATGGCCGCCAGGTTACAGGCGAAGTCGTGAGCGATCTGGTTTCTGCAGGAGTGGTTACCGTGAGCGGGCTTGCCCGCGGAATCGACACCCTCGTACATCGCGAGACACTCGAGCGTGGCGGCATTACCGTGGGAGTGCTGGCAGGTGGACTCGATACCGTATACCCTGCGGAGAACCTTGCACTGGCGCAACGCATACTCGAGAGGGGGGCACTGGTCAGCGAGCATCCACCCCGTGTCAAGCTGCGTCGAGAGCATTTCCTGCAACGCAACAGGATTATGAGCGGCATTAGTCGTGGCACGGTTGTCATTGAAGCAGGTGAGCACAGCGGCGCGCTTACAACTGCGCGATACGCGCTCGACCAGAACCGCGAAGTATTCGCTGTGCCTGGTAGTATGTTCTCCCGGGAAAGCAAAGGGACGAACCGGCTCATCCAGCGTGGAGAAGCAAAGCTGGTTCTCTGCGCTGACGACGTGTTAGCTGAGTTCGGCGTCGAGTTGCCGCGCGAGGTGGCGGGAGCCCTCCCCGTGATGCAGGCTGATTCTGTGCAGATCCGTCTGCTCGCAGAGATGGGCTCTACGCCCGTACACTCCGATGAGCTTGCCCGGCGTCTCGACTTGCCCAGTCAGGATGTTGCGGCTGCGCTCACGTTGCTCGAACTCCAGGGAATCGTTCGTAACCTTGGGAGTATGAACTACATCGTAACAGGCCGATGGCGGCCGGAGGTGTCTTGAAGAAGGGACTTGTCATCGTCGAGTCGCCGACGAAAGCACGCACCATAGGCCGGATCTTGGGGCGACAATATGACGTTGTTGCCTCCCTGGGACATATTCGCGACTTGCCCAGGAGCAAGCTTGGCGTGGATGTTGACAACGATTTCAAACCAACATACTCGATACCCCGGTCCAAGTCCAGGACCGTCTCTGCGATACGTACGGCCGCTGCGAAAACCCACTCCATCTTTCTCGCGACAGATCCCGACCGGGAAGGCGAGGCAATATCATGGCACCTTATCGCAGCCGCCCATCTCGACAATGACGGAAGAACTCTGCACAGAGTGGTCTTCCATGAGATCACCCCTGAGGCCGTAGATAAGGCGTTCAGACAGCCAAGGGGAATCGACACGCATCTCGTTGATGCCCAACAGGCGCGCAGAGTTCTCGACCGGCTTGTCGGTTACAAGCTAAGTCCCTTGCTCTGGAAGAAAGTCCAGCGTGGTCTCTCCGCCGGGCGCGTGCAGTCCGTGGCCGTTCGTATCGTCGTCGAACGTGAGCGCGAGATTGAGCGCTTCACGGCAGAGGAGTACTGGATACTTCAGGTCAAAGTGGGGCGAACGTGCAGTGATGAGGTCTTCTGGGCGAAAGTCGTTGGCACGCACGGCCGTAAGAAGCTGGAAATATCCACCCAATCAGCAGCCGCCGAGGCTGTGGCGAAACTGGCAACCGCTGATTACTCCGTGGCAGATGTGAGGGTGAAGGACGTGCAGCGTCGGCCGTCTGCACCATTCACTACCAGTACGTTGCAGCAGGAGGCGGCGCGCAAGTTCCGGTTCAGCGCGAGCCGTACCATGGCTCTTGCCCAGCAGCTCTATGAGGGCGTCACGCTGGGACATGGTGAATCTACCGGCCTTATTACGTACATGAGAACCGACTCCTCCCGGATGGCGCCGGCTGCGGTCGCAGAGATCAGAGATTACATTGTCAACACCTACGGTCCTGACTATGTCCCTGCCAGGGCCTACTCCTATGCCGGGAAGAGCAGATTTGCCCAGGAGGCACATGAGGCAATACGCCCAACCAGTGTCGCCAACACGCCTGACCGCGTGAGGCAATTCCTCGATGGCAACCAATCGAAGCTGTACACCCTTATCTGGCAGCGGGCTGTGGCAAGCCAGATGTCACCGCTGGTGAATGAAGTGACGACTATTACCGTGAATGCAGATCTGGGAGGCGACAACGGATTCCTGGCTGAGGCGACCAGTTCGAGAGTGAAGTTCCCTGGCTTCTCCGCACTCTACGTTGAATCATCCGACGATGCAATGGATGAGGCGCGAGGTTCTGGCCTGCCGGATGTGCACAAGGGTGAGCGCCTTGTGTACCATGACTCGAGCCAGGAGCAGAGGTTCACTCAGCCGCCGCCGAGGTATACCGAGGCAACACTCGTGCAGACCCTGGAGCAGAGAGGAGTTGGGCGCCCAAGTACGTACGCCCCAACACTTTCTGTGATCCAGCAACGCGAGTACGTGATGAAAGAAGGAGGCAGGTTCAAACCGACCAGGCTCGGCTACGTGGTAAACGACCTGCTTGTGGAGCACTTTCCAGGAGTGGTGGACATCGATTTCACAGCGCGCCTGGAAACGGAGCTTGATGATATCGCTCGCGGCAAGAGAGCGTGGGTGTCTGTGGTGCGCGATTTCTACCAACCATTCTCTTTGGAGCTTGATGGAGCTGAACAGCGTGTCAAACGAGTTGATATGACGGAACCTACCGATCAAGTCTGTCCCAGCTGTGGTCGTCCCATGGTAGTCAGGTCCGGGAGGTTTGGCAGGTTCCTGGCATGCAGTGGATACCCTGAGTGCAGGACCACGCAGAGAATTGTGAAGCCGACGGGAGCACACTGTCCCGAGTGCGGTGCAGACATCGTAGAGAAGAGGTCTAAGAAGGCAAAGACCTTCTTCGGTTGTAGCAGGTATCCCGAGTGCCAGTTCGCAACCAACCGCAGGCCTTTGCCGACACCCTGTCCGGAATGTGGAAAAGTGCTGCTGCCACATGGCAGAGGCAAGGGTAAGTGCGCTTCCTGTGATGCCGTTACTGCACTGGCGAATGATAGATATGGGAGCACAAATGAGGGTGGAGGATAACCCCGCCGCCCCTGCTTTCGAGGCGCGCATTGCGCGGGTACGTGAGCTGCTGGATCATGAGGGGATTGACTGTCTGCTTGTATCCTCGCCCCCGAATGTACGGTATCTTGTCGGGTTCACAGGATCGTATGGTTGGCTTCTCATATCCACCGACGACGTTGTGATTGCCACGGACTCGCGCTATATCGAAGAGGCACGGCAAGAGTTCCCCTGGTGCCGGGCCTGTCTCGTCGCTAACTCACTGATTGACTTCGTTGTCTCGCATGTGACTGAGGCTGGTATACGTTGTCTGGGCTTTGAAGCGGAATCCGTCTCGTACGCTCGAACTGAACAACTCCGATCGGAGCTTGTGAAGCGTAGTATCTCGTGTGAGTTGCGTTCAACCACCGGCCTTGTTGAGCAAATGAGAGCGATCAAAGAGGCAGGTGAACTGCACTGGATTGAACAAGCTGCAGCCCTGGTCGATGGCGCCTTTAGACATGTGGTGGAGGTTATGCGTCCGGGGATGACGGAAGTGGAACTTGCCTGGCAGATAGAACGCTGGCTACGTGAGAACGGTAGTGGACCTGTTCCATTCGGGGTAATCGTCGCGTCCGGGCCACACGCTGCCCTACCACATGCGTCACCCGGGGATAAGAAGCTCCAGGAAGGCGAACCTGTCGTTATTGATCTGGGCGCCTCCTGCAACGGGTACTGCAGCGATCTGACGCGGACGGTCTTTCTCAAGGAGATGGCATCCGGCTTTGCAGAAGTGTATGACACCGTTCTGGCTGCGCAGCATGCGGCGGTAGACAGATTACGTCCTGACATGGCGGCACGAGAAGCTGATGAAATCGCAAGAAGTGTCATCAGGCGAGCGTCCATGGAGGAGTGTTTTGTACATGGACTGGGCCATGGCGTTGGTTTAGAGATTCACGAACGCCCTGTTATCAGCAGCCGTTCTTCCGATGTCCTCTGTGAGGGTATGGTGTTCACAGTAGAACCGGGCGTTTATGTTGCCGGGTGGGGCGGTGTTAGAATTGAAGACACTGTGGTCTTGAGTGCCGGCGGAGCGCGGTTGCTTACGCGCTTTGATAAAGACAACCCGATAATCCCATCGAATACCGTGACGCGTTGAATCGTGATTGGCGCCCGTGCTATGGACGGTTGAAGAGCGTGACGGAGAGCGCGTATTCAGATGCGAGCTAAGAAGGGAGTTACAGATGATCGATGCGAGTCAGTTGCGGAAGGGAATCGCCATCGAGCTTGAGGGCAAGATCTATCAGATCGCTGAATACACCCACATCAAGATGGGCCGCGGCTCTGCACAGGTGAAGTTGCGACTTCGTGACGTGCGAGGTGGAGGCGTCATTGAGCGTGCGTTTCAGGCGACTGAACGCTTCACACCGGCGTTTCTTGAACACCGACCCGTACAGTTCTTATACAGAGACGGTGATTTGTACCACATGATGGACACTGAATCATTCGATCAGTTCGAATTGAGTGCCGAGCAAATTGGCGACGGAATCAAGTATATGAAAGAAGGCCTCCAATTGGAGGTGCTGATGCACAGCGGCAATGTGGTAAGCGTGGAGTTGCCTATCTCGATTGAGCTTGAGGTAGTCGAGACTGAACCCGGCTTCAAGGGTAACACGGCCACCGGCGGAAGCAAGTCTGCCACCCTGGAGACCGGGGCAACTGTCCAGGTGCCCCTCTTTATCTCGGTTGGTGATGTGCTTCGTATCGATACGCGTACAGATACGTACATAGAGAAGGCTTCATGATCTCGGTAGACTTACATCTTCATACCTGTCATTCTCACGATTGTGCAACACCAGTGGAGCGTGTGATTGGTGGAGCGCGGCGTGCAAACCTCGATTGCGTCGCGATTACGGATCACAACACTATCGAGGGAGCATTGCAGCTGCGCGCGAGTGGCGAATTGCGTGTCATCGTTGGAGAAGAGATCGGTACGAGTGAGGGCGAGCTTATCGGACTCTTCCTTATTGAGCCTGTTCCAAAAGGGCTTTCGCCCCTAGAGACTATTGCTCGCATCAAAGAACAGGGAGGACTTGTATGCATCCCTCATCCTTTCGGGCGAAAGCGTGTCTCCGCCAACCTTGAACTGGGCGCATGGCGTGACGGAAGATTTGTGCCATCGCGCGATGTGGTGCGTGCCAATCGCATTCTTAACGAAGACGTACTCTCGCGAGTCGATTTGATCGAAGCAGTGAACTCACGGACTTTTTTCCGGAATTCCTGGACCGCGGCGAGCCGCCTCGCCGAAGCCTGTGGTCTTTCTGTGACTGCAGGCAGCGACGCGCATACGGTGCGGGAAATAGGCCGCTCCAGGGTTGAAATGCCCGACTTCACTGACGCTGAGAGTTTTCTGAAGGCCATTGCTGATGCCCGGCCGTTCGGCGTTAGATCGAGCCTGTTGATTCATTTCGCGAGTATGTATGCTAGGGTGGTGAGGGACAAATGCTGAAACTGGGTTGGATGTCGACGGCACGCGGGCAGGGCTCGCTTGCCTTACTGCGCGTGGTATTGGAGAGCATACAGGCTGGAACACTCGATGCGCGCATCTCCGTTGTTATCAGCAACAGGGTACCTGGTGAAGCAGAACAGACCGACCGGTACTTCGACTACGCACGTTCACAGGGAATACCTCTTGTGTGTGAATCATCGAGCGGATTCAGGCAGACATACACCGGATCGGACTGGCGAACACGATTCGATCAGCTCCTTGCGGACCGCATCAGACACTACGACATTGACGTGATATTCCTCGCAGGGTATATGCTCATCGTAAGCGATTACCTGTGTGAACAGTACCCGTTGCTCAACCTTCATCCAGCGCTTCCGGACGGGCCCAAAGGTACCTGGCGAGAAGTCATGGCCGAGTTGGCGCGAACGGGCGCCACGCGGACGGGCGCCATGATACATGTGGCTACTCCGGAGTTGGACCGTGGCCCTGTGGTCTCGTATTTCTCATTCTCGCTCGAGGGGGAGCCCTTTGCCTCCCTACGAATCGCCGGGGATTTGGACACACTCGCGGATGCGATACGTGCGCACGAGTTGCGGCGCGAGTTTCCTCTGATTCTCACCACGCTACGTGCCCTTGCCTCCAACTGCATCGTCATCTCTGGAAGTCAGCCACATGATAGTAGCGGCAGGCCGCTCGAAGGCGGTGTTGACCTCACTGCTGAGGTTGAACGTTCGACTGGCGAAGCTGATCGTGGACCGTAGCCGGGCTGGCGGTTCCGCTTCGTGTTATAGCAGCTTGTGACCTGTTCGCATTTGCAGCATGTGCACGACCGATCAAGGAACAGGTATGCACATGCAGGCAGTCGAAGATCCTCGGGTCACACCGTGATAACTTGTGTCACCCTCAGAGCTGGTGGCACCGGTAGCGGTCAGTTAGCCGGCAATACGAAAACGGGCCCGCACCGCAGTGACACGGGCCCGCCTGTGCTCTACAACTTCACAGCGGTCACGGAACAATAGCAGTATCGGGATTCAGGATGTTATTTGGGTCAAATGCTTTCTTGATATCCCTCATCAGTTGCTTCTGCCGCTCATCGGTGTACTTGTCCAGCAAGTGGATACCCTTCTTTCCTATCCCATGCTCTGCTGTCACCGTCCCGCCAAGCCTGATGGCTGCATCGTAGACTTCCTCCTTGATAGCATCAAGAAGTCCACGTTCGGCGATATCCTGCATGAGTATGTGGTGCAGGTTGCCATCACCCGCATGGCCCACGACCGGTATCCTGGTGCCATACTTCTCGGCAATCTTGTCCACTTCGTTCATAAAGGTGCCTATTTCTCCCGGTGGCACGGCTGTATCAAGTGAATCCGCGTTGGGCGAGACTGCGGACTGCACCTCACTCCGAATCTTGAGGATATCTGCCTGTTCCTCACGTCGCTCGGCCATGAGTGTGTCGACGGCACCGTGTTTCTGGCAAACCTCGACAACCTGTTCGGCCTGAGAGAAGACTTCGTCTTCGTTTGATCCGGAGAGGATGATGATCAGGAAGGCCTTGCCCTCTCGAGCAGGCCATGTCATATTGAGGTAGTTGGCCGTTAGCTCGGCAATGTCACGGTCCATGTACTCGATTGCAAGCGGAATAATCCCGGCTTGCAGTATTGCTGGCACCGTGTTGATGGCTTCGTTCCTGTCATCGTAAGAGAAGATCATCGTTGCAGTGCCAGGGAACCTGGGATACAGTCTCAACGTAACCTTCGTAACTACTCCGAGAATACCTTCACTGTCAACGATCAGGTGCATCAGAGGCAACCCGGTGTTGCATTTCAAGAGCTTGCCCCCCATGGTTACTATCTCACCAGTAGGAAGGACAATCTCCATTCCCTTCACGTAGTTGCGCATGACGCCAAACTTAACTGCACGGGCTCCACCCGCGTTGCAGACGACGAGACCGCCAAGCTGGGCGCCTTCATCGCCAGGATGGGGCGGGAACGACATGTTCTCAGCATCGGCTGCTTCCAGCAGCTCACCCAGGGTGACACCTGCCTGTGCAACTGCCATGAGGCTTCGCCTGTCGATCTCCTCGATCTTATCGAATCTCTCCATGGAGAGGACGATGCCGTCGTGTGTTGGGATGGCAGCACCGGCCATGCCTGTTCCGCCACCACGCACGTACACAGGAGTCGTCTCGCGATTTGCGAGTTTAAGGATTGCGGATACTTCTTGAGCGGTTGCCGGCTTAACCACGATGATGTTCTCCGCCGCCTTGGGCATCATCGCCACGGGTGTGGAATCGATCTTGTATGGCTCTATCTGATCCTTGGCCGTAACCACCCAGTCGCTGCCAACGATATCCTTCAATGCCTCTGCTGTCACCATAGTCCTAGCTCCTTTGCCGTACCTCGGCGACAAGCTTCGGGACGACTTCATAGAGGTCGCCAACAATTCCGTAATCTGCAAGTCTGAAGATCGGAGCGGATGGATCCGCATTGATGGCCAGTATGACGTCGGAATCGCGCATCCCGGCGAGGTGTTGGGGACTGCCCGATACTCCAACAGCTACGTAAAGTTTTGGCTTCACGGTGTGGCCGCTGAATCCCACTTGGTGCTCCTTGCCCATCCACCCATCGTCCACGATTGGGCGCGTGCAACCGGTGATGCCGCCAAGGGCATCAGCAAGCTCCTGCAGCAGCGCGAAGTCATTGCTGCGCTTCACCCCCCGGCCGCCACAGACAATCACATCGGCCTCGGCTATGTTCACACCACCTGTTGTTTCCTTGCCAACAATCTTCAGCATGGAATCAATTATGTCAGGTTCTTTCTGGATCAGTCCGCCTTTTCGGGAAGTGTCACGAGGAAGCGCCTGCATCACCTTGTACCTGACCGTTGCCATTTGTGGACGCGTAGTGGTCCGTATATACGCGAATATGTTGCCACTGAACGCAGGACGGATCTGGACGAGGTTACCCTCCTCACCAACTTCCAGTGCTGTGCAGTCGGCCGTCAGCCCGGTGTTGACTGCTGCGGCAATTCGGGGAGCCAGCGACCGTCCAAGATGGGTGGCTCCAATCAGAATGGTCTCGGGCTTGACCTCATTCACAAGTCGGGCGATGTTGTGCTTGTAGTTCAGCAGGTCGAAGTCAGCAAGTACCGGGTGGTCGAACACGTAGACCGTTTGAGCTCCGTGGTAGAAGAGCTCGTTGAGTTCATCGCCCATGTTCGAACCCAGCACGATAGCCGATACTTCGACATTGAGCTTCTGTGCAATCTCGGTACCCTTTCCCAGCAACTCATACGCGACAGGATGAATTTTGCCCTCGCGCTGCTCGGCGAAGACCATCAAACCCTTGTATTCGTCAATGCTCATTTTGCACTCCCAAGCACACCGAGTGCCTGAAGGGCATCGGCGACTTTCTTTGCAGCATCCTCGGGACTACCCCGGAACACCTCTCCTCTTCGGCCTTCCTCGGAAGGAATGACGACCTTGTTCAGCCGGGTGGGAGAGCCCTTCAATCCAAGGTTTGCGGGGTCCGCGAAGTCCGCGATTTCCGCAGCACCCCAGTGTTCTATCTCCGCTTTGCGTGCCTTCATCTTGTCTTTGAAGCTGGGGATGCGAGGCACATTGATGTCTTTCGTCACAGTAAGTAGTGTTGGCAAGGGCGATTCAATCACGTAGCGATCGGCCTCCAACTCACATAACACCGTAATAGTGGAGTCAGTGGCCTCACGCACTTCTGACACATACGCAATATGCGGGATGGCAAGCCACTCAGCGATCTCTGGCCCCACCTGTCCGGTATCGCCGTCTACTGTCTTCTCTCCACAGATGATAATATCCCACTCTCCGAGTTTCTTTATTGCGGCAGCAAGGGCATAGGATGTAGCCCAGGTATCCGCTCCCGCGAACTCTTTTCCTACCAGCAGGATCCCACGGTCCGACCCTCTCGCAAGACTGTCACGGACCGAAGACTCGGCCTGAGGCGGTCCCATGCTGACGGTGGTGATTGCGCCACCAAGCTTCTCTTTCAGCTGTACCGCAGTCTCCAGTGCATTGAGATCGAATGGATTGATCTCACCTGAAGCAGAACTCCGGTCTATTCTTCCCGCCTCAGTATCGAACTTGACGCGCTCCATGTCGGGTACTTGTTTCACAGGTACGATGATGTTCACTCAGGGTCCTCCGTAGCAAGTATTGGGAGTGTTGCTGTGTACAGTTCCCTCCCGGTGGCCTCCTCTCACTGTGAAGAGCACTGGAGAAGCTGGGAATTCGTGATGTGTAGTGCACATACCGGCGGCCACACCGAAGCCGCGAGCGGATAGCCGCGAACGACTTGTGCGCAGAATCATGTAGCACCGTCGTGGCCAGTGGCATAATACCATACGGACACGCTGGATGGTAGCGTGAGCCCGACGCCGACCATGCCAAACGCTCAGTCCCAGCGACCGGTGTTATGCAGCAGCCAACCAACAACGATAATGAGGAAGACAGTGAGGAACAACACCACAGCAAGCCCGGCCTCACCGAGCCCCCAGAAACGTTCGGCCCTGGTCGCAAGTCCCAGCGTCACACCTGGCAAGTGAGCAAGACAGAAATTCATTTCTTCTCTGGTTTCGTCAAGATTTCGTCAATCAGTCCGTATTCCCTGGCCTGGTTCGGGTCCAGATAGAAATCGCGGTCGATATCATGCGAGATCTTCTCGATAGTCTGTCCGGTGTGTTTTGCCAGGATGTCACGTATCTTCTCCTGCAATCGCATGATCTCACGCGCAGCTATCTCGATATCTGCAGCCTGGCCCTGAGCACCGCCGATAGCCTGGTGCAGGTGTATCGTGGCATTGGGCAGCGCATATCGTTTACCTCTTGTGCCGGCGCACAGGAGCACCGTCCCCATGCTGGCAGCGAGCCCAACACATATTGTCGAAACCGGGCTCCTAAGAAGCTGCATCGTGTCGTAAATGGCCAGGCCGGCACTGATTACACCGCCGGGCGAATGAACGTAGAGACTGATATCCTTGTCCGGATCCTCCCTGTCGAGGTAGAGCAATTGTGCGACGATCAGGTTGGCCACCTGATCATTGATGGGGGTCCCGAGGAAGATTATCCGTTCGCGCAGTAAGAGAGAGTAGATATCGTAGGCGCGCTCTCCTCTAGCCCCGGTTTCGGTAACAGTCGGAATAACTATCTGAGACAAAGTGTCCATATCTGCTATTCGTCCTCCGGTTCGCTTGAACTTTCTGAGTCACCCGTTGATCCCGCAACCGCCGTAGACTCTCCTGTGACAATTGCTACCAGTCTGTCGAGCGTGCGACTGGTGCGCAGCCGGTCGCCAATTGCCTCCCTGATGTGCGGTGATGCCAACAGGTCACGCGTTCTCTCTTTGTCTTGTGCTTCGCTCAGAAGCTCCTCGACCCTATTATCCACTTCAGCTTCATTGATTGCAATTTTCTCACTCTCCGCAAGTCGGTTCAGTAAAAGGCCGTTCACGATGCGTCTATGGGCCAGCGGCCGTAGGTCTTCTCTAATCTGCTCTACAGAGCGTGGCGTCATCCTGAGATAGTCCTCAACGTTCTTATAGCCATAACGTCTCGATTCCTCAGAAAGAAGGTCATCGATTTCCCTCTCTTCAAGCACGGGCGGAAACTCTACACTACCCTGTCCTACTATCGCATCAAGCGCCGCCTGGACTACCTTCGAACGAGCTTCGTCGCGGGCCCGGGACTCGAGGTTCGAGCCGACTCTCTCTCTGAGCACGTCGAGGGTTTCGAAACCGAAGCTCCTCGCCATTTCATCGCCCAGTTCGGGCAACTCCTTCTGCCGAACCTGCTGCATGGTAACAGTACAAGTGCACTGTTTCCCTGCGACCTCGGAAACGCGAAAGTCGCCGGGAATCTCCAGCGTGAAGGTCTTGGACTCCCCTGCAGACAGCCCAACGAGTTCCTCCGGGAATCCGGGCACGGGCATTTCTCCACCAGCAACCACTTCGTAGGTCACGCCTTTGTGGTCCAGGAGCGCCTGGCCGTCGACATCGACGTGCACATCGAGTAGCGCATAGTCCCCAAACTGAAGTGCGCGCTCAACGGGAACCAGTACCGCCTGACTCTCTCGTATCTGATCGAGCGCAGAATGCACGTGCTCGTCGGTAACGGACACCTCTTCATGCGCAATGCGCACAGAGCGGTAGTCGCCAAGGTCAATCGCAGGCGCAAGGGGTACGATGGCAATGAACGTGGGGGGCTCACGCTGCTTGAGCTCTACGTTCGGAGTCATAATAGGCTGTATATTATGCGTCTCAAGCGCCTGCTGGTATAGCTCTGGAAAAAGGCGCTCGATGGCCTCGTCCACGATCGCTTCACGGCCAATATGCTGTTCAGCAATGTGTGGGGGTGCTTTCCCCTTGCGGAAACCGGGAACTTGAACCCTTCCAGCAAAGGAGCGGAAGGCTTTGGCCTTGGCGTCGTCAAACTCGTTTGGTTCAACTTCAATGTGCAGTTCCACCTGCCGGCGTTCGATGGTCTTCGCTGTGCTCTTCATAAGCTTCAGGTCCTGTCTATTCGCTGTCGTCTAAGGGAAAGGTTCAGTTCTGCCAGTTGCGCGGGATCGACCAGCGATGGACTGTCCGTCATCAGGTCAACAGCATTCTGGTTCTTCGGGAATGCAATAACTTCGCGTATGCTTTGCTCACCGGCAAGGAGCATAGCCATACGGTCCAAACCAAGGGCGATGCCGGCGTGAGGAGGCGCACCGTACTCCAGTGCGCGCAAGAAGTGACCGAACCTCTCAACAATTGCCTTATCAGAGTAGCCCAGGATTGAGAACACTTTCTGCTGCAGAAGGCGCTGGTGTATTCGCACACTGCCACTGCCAAGCTCGTTGCCGTTACACACAAGATCGTAGTGTCTGCCCCTGACTTTGCCGGGAAGTGTGTCCAGCAGTGGCACATCATCTGGTGGTGGGGCGGTGAAAGGGTGATGCATGGAATCCCAGCGGTGTGCTTCCTCGTTCCAATCGAACAATGGAAAGCCCAGTATGAACGCAAACGAGAAGCTATTGGAATCGACCAGATTGAGTCGTGTCGCCATCTCTCTGCGGAGGACATCAAGGACCTTGCACACAGTAGACTCGGTATCCGCAACGACCAGCAACAGGTCGCCGTCCCGAGCGCCAAATCTATCCATTAGCGCGCGCATCTGGTTGCCAGTCACATGCCTGGTCAGCACGGACCTGATACCTCCATCGGTGTTGCTCGAGTCCACGACCGCCAGGGTGACGAGGCCTTTTGCACCTGCAGAGATCGCGTGATCGATGAGCTCCGTCAGCTGGTGCTTCGAATAACCGCTGCAGCCCGGCACGCATATACCCTTGACTACTCCTTCCGCTTCAAGCGAGGAGCGAAAGATGCTGAAACTGGTGTGCGCGGCGATATCCGTAACATCGACGATTTCCATGCCGTATCGCAGATCGGGCTTGTCAGTGCCATATCGTGCCATGGCATCGGTGTAGGTCATCCGCGGAAACGGCTGAGCAAACGAAGCATCTGGACGAACCAGGTGCATCAGTTCTACCGTCATCCGCTCGATGAGATTCAAAATGTCATCCTCGTCCGCAAAACTCATCTCAAGGTCGAGTTGCGTGAACTCAGGCTGTCGATCCGCCCTGAGGTCTTCATCACGAAAGCACCGGGCTATCTGAAAATAGCGCTCGAATCCCGCTACCATCAGAATCTGTTTGAGTTGCTGGGGCGACTGTGGAAGGGCGTAGAACTTCCCGGGATTGACTCGGCTGGGAACGAGGTAGTCTCGTGCACCCTCTGGAGTGCTCTTGATGAGGATGGGGGTCTCAATCTCGAGGAACCTCTCCCGGTCGAGGAAATCACGTATACCCTTGATGAGGCGGTGACGGAGAACAAGGTTCTCCCGCATGCGTGGTCGCCGCAGATAGAGGAACCGATATTTCAGAACAAGGTTTTCCTCGACCTCCACATCCTCATTGATGTAAAAAGGTGGAGTTGGGGAGTCGTTGAGGACCTCGGCTTCAGATACAACCACCTCGATTTCGCCTGTAGCTATCCGTGGATTCTCGGTGCCTGCGGGCCGGGCTGTGACGTCCCCTTTCACCTGTATGACGTACTCAGGACGCAGTGAACGTATCGTTTCCTTGGCGCAGGTCGTGCGCTGCGGATCGAGTACCACCTGCACGATACCCGTGCTGTCGCGCAGATCGATGAACACGACGCCACCGTGGTCACGGCGACGATGTATCCATCCTGCCAGTGTGACACGCGCACCTGTATGAGTGTTGCGGAGATCACCGCAACCGTGCGATTTCATCAATGCGTTGCTACTCCTGTGGCGGCACTCATGTGGGAACTGTATCAAGAACGGACATATGGCTTCGCACCGATGCTGCAATGATCCTGCAGTCTTTCGGAAGCCGCGACATGCAGTGGGCTATGCCTCGTCCTCAAGAAGTATCTCAGCAGCGATGCGGGCTGCAGCCTCAGGGGGAACACGGCACTTCTTCCTTCCCCCGTCCTCGAGAAACTGCCTGCGTTCCTCCGGGATCATTGTGTCGTAGTCTCTTCCCATGAGAAGCGGCCGGATATCGCCGCACATAGTGCTGCCGAACTCGGCCTTGAAGGCCTCGCAGTAGCGCCATACCTTGTTACGGTAGCGGAACATCTCCTCGTTTGCCTCTGGAGTGCTCCACGAAGGATCAAATAGCTTGTCTCTTCCGTACGCAAGCCCCATCGCCATCAGTCCGCCAAGCAGCGCGCCACACGTCTCCTTCCTGCTCATCACGCCCGGGAAGAATGTTGCGGCTTTCAACAGCTCCTTTCCACCTTCAAGTCCGAATTCCTCTTGCAGCGCGGCAAGCGCACCCTGGGCGCAATTGACCGACAATTCTTCATAGTCACCGGCCTTCGTTGAAGCCCTTTCAATCCGCTCTTGTTTAGTGTTGCCTGAAGTCACAGAGATTCACCTCCTTGATCCTCACGGTCTGCGTGGTTGTACATGATGATTGACCCAAAGCCAAGAGTGACGCTATTGTACACCAATTGACTTTGGAGTCGAAGCTGGAGGTTGTTCGTGGATCGACCTGTGCGGTTGCAGGACGTGCTCTACCACGATTGGCTGCATCCTGAGGATGCGCGCACCGTGCGCACAAGTGTGCGACAGTTCGTGGATCGGACGGTCTGACCTGTGGCAACGGACGTGAGATGTGTGGCGGCAGGTGCCGAGCACGCCACCCATATCGCAATGGCTCGTGACTTATGCTGCAAGGCGTCGCTACGTCACGATGCGGGTGAAAGGTTTCCGGAGCCCGAGACTGCCATGGCGAACCACTACAGCACCGAGATAGCACGTGAGGTGGCACCCGATGCGGTGCAGGGGTATGGCGGCTATGGGTTCGTGTCGCGGCTCGGCGCTGACCGGGCAGTCTACGCGGTCGAACGAATCTATCGTGAATCGAAAGGCCCTGCGATCTACGAGGGCACTCACGGGATTCAGAAGTGGATGATCGCGCGGCACATGTTCGGACGCTGGTAGGCTTGCTCCCTAACCTTGCGTCATTCTGAGCAAGCTCGCGGCTTCACTGTTACGCATTCTCGAAAGTGTCAAGGAAACTCTGCAGAATGATGGCCGCGGCATGCGCGTCCAGTATTCGTTTCCGTCGCTTCCACCTCTCCGTACTGCCCCTGCCGGAGTGCACGGCCCTGTTCGCATCCCACGAGCTGAGTCGCTCGTCCCACAGAATGACACGCCTGCAGGTCGTCCGGCCTGCCGGTCGCCTCACGTCGCCGGCAGGGGATTTCAGCGATTCCAATGACGCCAATCCAGGCGGTACCTCAGGACTGGTATTCAAGTATGCGGAGATACGCTGCGCCAGCGCGAGCGCCGACATGGTCTGAGATGAAGCCGAGCCATTCATGCACAGCGGCAGGCCGATGACCAGTCCCAGGGCGCCGTGCTCGTCCATGAGCGTGGCGACATTCGTGGGTGAGGGGCCGCACTCATCATGCTCCAGCACCGTCAACGGCATGGAGAATGTGCCTTCCGGACTACTGACAGCGACACCCGTTCGTCTTTCTCCAGGATCAAGACAGAGCCATCGCATGCTATGCATCCGGTCGTGAGGACAGTTGCTCCTCAATGGCGCGCGTTGCCTCGGCGAGAGCTTCCTCCAACTTATAAGCTTCCTTTCCCCCCGCCTGAGCCATCGTCGGTTTCCCCCCTCCCCCACCGCCGGTAACCCTGGCGGCCCTCATAGCAATATGACCTGCGTGAATTCCTCTCGTCGTCAGCGAAGAAGAGGCCATCACGAGAAATAAAGGCCGCCCCTGATCGACGGTGGCAAACACGACGACAGAGTCACCCAGCCTGTCGCGGAGCGAATCGCCAACCTCTCTCAACACATTCATCGAGAGCCCGTCCACTCGAGCAACAACCACCATTACACCGGCGATCGATCTTGCCTGTTGCACGAGCGACTCCACGGTTGAGGCCGCGAGGTGCCGCTCGAGGCTTGCGATACGTCGTCGAAGGATATCCGTCTCGTCAAGTACGCTGAAGACACGGTCGAGGACGTCGACATCCGTTGATCCCATCCTGCGCGCGATGGATTCCAGGGTTCTCGTTCTCTTCCTTACCAGATCCTCGGCTGCGCGACCGGTAACCGCTTCTATTCTGCGCAGTCCTGTCCCTACGCTGCCCTCATTGACAATGAGGAACATGCCGATCTGTCCTGTCGCGCTTATGTGCGTGCCGCCGCAGAGTTCAATGCTGATAGGTGGTAAGCCAATGGTGACGATGCGGACCTCATCGCCATACTTCTCGTCGAACAGTGCTATCGCACCGGACCGCATGGCTTCGTCGTAGCTGGTATGGCGTGTGGAAACAGGCAGGTTGGCCCGTGCTTTCTCGTTGACCCAACGTTCGATCTCTTCAACGCGCGCCTGATCCACGGCGCCCATCCACGAGAAATCGAACCGGAGTCTTTCCGGTGCCACAAGCGAGCCGCGCTGTGTCGCCTGCTGTCCCAGTATGGCGCGCAGTGCAGCCTGCAGGAGATGCGTAGCGGTGTGGTTGCGCGCGATGTCGAGTCGCCGTCCTTCTTCAACCTGCCCAAAGACAGTGTCCCCTATTCTGAGTTGGCCTCTTGTGACACGGCTCCGGTGAACGATTACATCGGAGGATGTACGCACGGTCCCGTGGACGTCAACTTCGGCCGCCGAACTAGAGAGTCGGCCGCTGTCACCCACCTGTCCGCCCATTTCGCCATAAAATGGAGAGCGGTTGAGGATTATGTCTACTTCATCGCCCTCGACAGCCGACTCGACCAGTTCTCCGTCTTTGCGCATGCTAACGATGGAGCCCTGAAGGGAGAGCGACTCATATCCTTCGAACTCAGTTGGAGGTGTTCCTGCGAGCCATGCGTCGAGGTGGGCGTCGCCGCGAAATGCGTGGGATACGCGTGCCTTCTTCCGCGCATCCTCGAGTGCCGCCTCAAATCCATCCACGTCGATAGCTATGTTGTGCTCGCGGGCAACTTCAGCGGTGAGTTCTCGCGGGAAACCAAAGGTATCGTAGAGACGGAATACGTCTTCGCCGGCAAGCGTGTCTGCCCCTCTTGCCAGTGCCTGTTCGATGAGATCATCAACGATTCCAACGCCCGTCTCCAGGGTGGCGGCGAAACGCTGCTCTTCGACCCGGATGACGTCAAGTACGAGTTCCCTTTGTGCAGTGAGTTCCTGGTACGATGCTCCCATCTGGTTCACAACGGCATCCGCCACCTGGTCCAGGAAAGGTCCGGTGAGGCCTATTCGGCGTCCGAACAGTGCCGCCCGCCGCAGAATGCGTCGGAGCACGTAACCCCGACCTTCGTTGGTCGGCAGCACGCCATCGGCGACAAGAAACGCCATGCCACGCCCGTGTTCGGCAATTATGCGCATTGCTCTATCTATCTCAGCGCTTTCACCGTAGCGCTGGCCAGTCAGCGTACCGATGAGGCTAATCAGGTCAGAGAAGAGGTCGGTCTCGTACACACCCGGCGTATCCTGTACGGCGGCAACGATTCGTTCGAGTCCCATTCCGGTGTCGATGTTAGGCTCGGGCAGCGGAATGCGAGTTCCATCGGGCTTCTGATCGTACTGTGTGAAAACCAGATTCCATATCTCAACAAACCGGCCGCAGTCGCAGTTGGGCCCGCACTCGGGCAAGTTACAGCTGTATTGCACTCCGCGGTCGTAGTGAAGCTCGCTGCATGGGCCACAGGGACCTGAGTCGCCCGCCGGTCCCCAGAAATTGTCTTTCTCACCGAAACGGTAGATCCTGTGAGTCGGAACTCCGGTGATTTCCCAGAGAGTGAACGCCTCGTCGTCGTCAAGGTACACTGACGCCCAGAGTCGCTCCGGATCAAGGTGCAGGTGGTCCGTGACAAACTCCCAGGCCCAGGCGATTGCTTCCCTCTTGAAGTAATCGCCAACACTGAAGTTGCCGAGCATCTCAAAGAAAGTAAGGTGGGTACTGTCTCCAACTGAATCGATGTCCGTAGTGCGGAAGCACTTCTGGCAGGATGCCAGTCGAACGTTAGGCGGCGTCTGAATGCCAAGGAAATACGGCTTTATCTGGACCATGCCCGCAGTGGTGAACAGAAGTGTTGGGTCGCCATGTGGCACGAGCGATGAGCTGGGCAGTACTGTATGGCCGCGCTCACGGAAGAACTCCAGAAAAAGGTTGCGGACTTCGTCGCTTGTCATGCGTGTATGCCTCTGGGGAAGATGTGTCTGAAATCTTAGCATATCTACGTGTGGCGACGCGGCCTGAGGCTGTGATCGCTACGCGGGAGATCGAGTCATGCGGAGGCTGAGTTCAGCAAATCAGTGATCAGCATGTCCAGGGCCACGAGGTCGGTCGATCGGCCGGTCTTGATGCCCCTGTCCGCCTCAACCACCCTGATAAGCGCATAACGCACCTGCGCTTCGGAGTACCGTTGTGCCTGCTGGGTCGCTCTTTGAAGTGCAAATGGTGCCAAACCTTGCAGTTCTGCTGAAGAAGAACCGGTCTTGTTCCGTCGATCCGTCGATTCCTGCACCATGGCGATGAGACGCAGTTGGCGCGTGAGCATGCTGAATACATAGCCTGCGGAGAGGCCTTTCTGGTACATGTCATCAAGCCGGCGGCGCGCGAGCCTCTGATTTCGCTCAACAATCGCATCGACCAGCATGAACACGTTGGGAGTGGGGCTGTCGGCTACCAGGTTGTCGACCATACCGGTGGTAACTGCATTTGCATCAGCAAAGGTTACCAGCTTCTCAATCTCAGAATTGAGCTGCCAGAGGTTACTGCCGACAAGCGCTGCCAGTCGTTGAGCGGCATCGCCGTCGATGGACCCATCCAGCGCCGCAACGCGGCGTTGCACCCATTGCACCAGAGCCTGCCCTGCAGGCGGATCGAGCCTGTTCACGGTGGCGCCGGGCGCCAGGGCAATAAGCAGCGGATTCGTAGTGGTCAGGTCGCCGTCGAGGAGTATCAGTACACTCGCCTCAGGAAGCACCTGAACTCGCGCGACGAACGGTTCCCACTCGCCCAATTCAGAGGGTCGCTTGCCGCGCCCTCTCGACCGGGCGCCCCTGTCTTTCGAGTCTCCCTTTCCAAATCGTGCCAGGAGACCTTCCACCACTACCAGTCGTCTATCACCGAAGAGCGACACCTGTTCACACGCTTCGAGGACTTGCGAAGGTGTCGCCGACTTACCGTCTATCCAATGCACACTTCCGCTCTCAACGGTATTCGTGCTCGTCGATACCAGCACGTCGCGAAGGACATGACGCGCGGTGAACGAATCCGTACCGTATATGATGTGCAGCACAGCGGCATTCTAGCATGGGGATTGAGTGCCACCCGGCAGTATCCCGGTATGGCGGTGGTACAATGTGCCACAGATTGAGCGATGAAGGCAGCTATCGTCGGTCTGCGGCACAGTGGGAAGACCACGCTGTTCAATGCCCTGACGCAGGGGCTTGCGGAGGTGGGTTCCTATTCGTCCGCCCTCAAACCCAACATCGGCGTGCGGAAAGTGCACGACCCGCGTCTTGAGGTTGTTGCCCGCATCAGAAATTCGGCACGCATCGTACCTGCCGAATTGAACCTGGCCGACGTGAACTACCAGCCACGGGAGGGTCATGAGGGGCACGGTCTATCTCCCGAGGTTCTCGGATACCTTTCGACCGCAGATGCCCTGCTGCAGGTAGTCCGTTGCTTCGAGAATCCTTCAGTACCACACCCGCTTGGCTCTATCGAACCAGCCCGCGATGTCGATTCTTTCGACCTCGAGTTAGCCTTTGCCGATCTTGGCATTCTTGAACGCCGGCTGCTTCGTCTGAAGGACAGGATGAAAGCGGCAAAAGCCTCAGAGCGCGCCGGTCAGCAGCTGGAGTTGACACTCCTGGAGCGCATCAAGAGTGAGCTCGAACGCGAAATACCCATCCGGGAGCAGTCGCTCTCTCCCGAAGAGGACCGGATGCTTGCCGGCTATCAGTTTCTGTCCTCCAAGCCGGTGTTGCTGATTGCGAACGTTGCGGAAGGCGCCCTCATGAGGGCGTCCGCTATCCAGCAGGACCTCGCTCTTCGTTTCCCGGCGTTCGTAGTGCAGGTCGTGTGTGCAAAGCTGGAGATGGAGTTGATGGAGCTTAGCCCCGAAGAGGCGACAGAGTATCGTGACGCAGTTGGTGCACCTGCTGACACGATTGACCGCGTGGTATCGGAGTGTCTGCGACAGCTCGGCCTCGTATCGTTCCTGACTACCGGTTCTGAAGAGACCCGTGCGTGGATGGTGCCACACGGCACGGTGGCGCCCCATGCAGCCGGTAAAGTGCATTCGGACATGGAGAAGGGGTTTATTCGTGCTGAGGTCGTCACGTACGATGATCTGGCTGCCTGTGGCAGCGAGCACGAGGCCCGTAAACGAGGTCTGCTTCGCGTCGAAGGAAAGGACTACGTCGTGCAGGATGGAGACGTAATTCACTTTCTCTTCAATGTATGAGGGTGTGGCTGGTGCGAGCCATGGCCCCACAGAACATGGCGTGTTGCTGTGTCGACTGTCATCATTATTCCAGGCAGGCAGTGAGTAAATGAAGGGAGCTACTACGGCATGAGCAAAGTGAGGATAATCCCGTGTCTCGATGTCAAGGATGGACGTGTGGTAAAAGGGGTGAAGTTCGAGAATCTACGGGATGCCCGGGACATCGTAGACGCGGCCAAGGCATACGAAGCTCAGGGGGCAGATGAACTGGTGATACTGGACATTGCGGCAACAGTTGAAAACAGAGGCACGCAGATGGAGTGGATACGTCAGCTGGCGGGAGCGGTGTCGATTCCCTTCGCTGTGGGAGGCGGTATTCGCACAGGCGACGACATGCAGATTCTTTTCGATCTGGGCGCGGCCAAAGTGTCGATCAACACCGCTGCCGTGAGGAGCCCGGACCTGATAAGGCAGGCAGCAACTCGTTTTGGTTCAGGCAGACTGGTGGTCGCTATCGACGGCAAGAAGAACCACATCGGGTCGGGTCGGCCTCGCCTTGAGGTCGTTGTGAAGGGCGGCCATGAGGCCACGGGTCTGGACATTGTAGAGTGGGCCCGACTGGTGGAGAATCTTGGTGCGGGTGAGATCCTGCTGACAAGCAAAGACGCAGATGGCACTAAGGATGGCTACGATATCGAGATGACCCGCGCAGTGGCTGAAGCGGTGCACATCCCGGTCATCGCATCGGGAGGTGCTGGGACGCTGGAGCATCTCTATAAGGCAATCGTCGACGGCAGAGCCTCGGCAGTACTTGCCGCCTCGGCGTTCCACTTCGGCGAGATTTCGGTCCGCGAGGCAAAAGAATATCTGGCATCACGCGGCATCAGTGTCGCTCTCTAGTCATGCAGTTCGGCGACCGCCTTGCGGATGCTCTCCAGGGCAGCGGTGCAGTCCTTCTCGCTTACTGCCAGTGAGAAACGCATGTGCGTATCCATCCCGAACGGTCCGCCTTCGACCGCTGCCACGAACGCCTTCCGCAACAGGAAGTCGCGGAAGGTTGTGGAGTTTGTGACAGTCGCCGTGTTGCTACCATCGTACTCATACGACTGGCCGTACAGTGCAGAGACATCGGCAAAGCAGTAGAACGCACCCTCAGGCTGCGGGCACGCAATGCCGCCAATGTCGTTCAGTCCCTGTACGAAGAGGTCGCGGTTCTGCTGGTACCGCCTGACCATGGTCATGGTCGCCTGTCGTGCCTGCTCGCTGCGATAAGCGACCTCCACTGCATACTGGATAGGGCGCGACGCATTACTTGTGTGACCCAGGAGCGCGTTCACAGCCTTCGTCAGCTCCACGGGTCCTGCCAGGAATCCCAGGCGCCAGCCTGGTATGCCAAACCGCTTTGATGGCCCGTCAATAAGCACGGTCTTTTCGTAAGCCTCCGGGACAGAGAAGATGCTGGGTGCAATCTTGCCGTCAAACGCAAACTCGCGGTAAATCTCATCGGCAATCAGCCAGATGCCCGCGTCGCGAGCGATGTGGCTGAGGGCCGACAATTCCTCGCGGGAATACACGACTCCAGTGGGATTGCTCGGCGAGCTGTACAGAATCGCCTTGGTGCGATTGCCGCGTACGGCAGCACCGATCTTCTCAAGATCTGGATGAAGATCGGGCTTGGATTCAACGCACACCGGGGTGCCGCCGCATATAGCGACCACCTCCGGATAGGTGACCCAGTAGGGTGATAGAATGACCACTGCATCGCCCGGGTTCAGAACCGTGCGCATCACGGCATCGATAGCGCCCTTGGCACCCACGGTCACAATGATCTGGTCGGCAGCGAATGATGAGCCCGTCTCCTGGTTGGTTACCTCGGCCAGCAGAGACCTGAGGTTCGGCTCGCCCGGAATGGGGCCGTACAGGTGCGATTTGCCACCTTCCGCGAGGGCACCGATGACGTCATCTGTTGGGCCAACATCAGGCTGACCGGCGGTCAGGTCGATGATCTTAACACCGTAGCTGTTCTCGATACGGGTGATTTCGGTCTTCAGTGAAAGGGTTGCCGAGGGTTTGATTGCCCTTGCGATCTCACTGAGTTCTGCGGTCATGCAAGCACCTCCGTGTGAAAATGTTCTCTCAAACGATGTCTGCTGTCAACCGCCGGAGAAATGTGCTCGCATGGCTGCATGCTCGCGTGCATCAGGTGTCTCGCGCAAATGCTGGCTGTACTCGCGCGGAGGGATGGCGTTGGCGATTACTGGCGAGCGGCCCGGCTGCGTATTTTCGCAAGTTCATCCAGCACCTTCATGCCCGTGCCGGTCAGGGGTATCAGCACCGTCTCGCCTGCACGAATCCGTCCGTCTGCAATACAGCGCATAAGGCCGGCGACAGGTACGGCGCTGGTCGGTTCAACAACATAGCCCCTTGCGAGCAACCACCTGACGGCTGCCTCGATCTCCTCATCATTCACAACCGTGCCAAGGCCGCCCGACTCATTCACCGCCGTCGCAATCTGATGCTTCCGAGGAGGATCGGTGATGGCGATCCCATCGGCCAGGCGCGATACCATTCCCGCGTGGCGGAAGACGCCGAGTTCTGCTGCCACCGGTGAAAAGCCGGCGGCCTGCACGGCAACGAGTCGCGGCATGACAGTAACGGCGCCCGCAGCAAGGAGTTCCAGGTATCCGGTGTGCAGGCCAAGCAGTAGCGTGCCGGCCCCAACCGGTGCAAAGACGGAGTCGATGTGAGGAATCTGCCCGGCAACCTCATAGGCGATTGTCTTCACCCCGTGAGCGAAATAGGGATTCCACCAGTGACCCGCGTACGCAGGCCCGGTGGCGGCACATGCCAGTGCCTCTTCGTGCACGCGCATGCGATTGCCGTCGACTTCGTGCAGGACAGCACCGAGGGTGCGCAACAGCTGCTTCTTACCGGACAATGTGGATCGTGGAAGGAAAACATCCACCTTGATGCCCAGGTACAGTGCCATGAGTGCGATGGCGACTCCGGCATTCCCCGACGAGTCAACGACGATCGAGTCGAATCCCAATTCAGCACACCGCGCAACCGTGACGTAGGCTCCGCGATCCTTGAACGAGCCCCCGGGGTTCAGGTGTTCGAGCTTGAAGACTATGCGGACACCACTGAGTTCTTCCATGAGCAGTGGCGTGTCGCCTATCGCGGTCGGTGGGGTGTGCTGCAATGGCAGCACAGGGCCAAATCGGTCGAGTCGCGAACATGTCCCGGTGCGGCATGCCTCGACGCGTGCAGTGTCAACAGCAACATCCAGGCGAAGTGTCCCGCCACAGGCATGCCGCCATGACCAGTGACTCGTGGATATGCGATCACCACAATTCTGACAGGAGATGCTGAATGGGGGTGGAGCAAGTATGTTTCTGTCGTTCATCATGCCCGGTTCTATCCAGATGTCACGCCGATGATACCACGGCGCCGAAGGTCACCGTCGTTGACAACTGCCGGTTCCCACAGTGGGATAGATGCCTGGCTGAAGGGTAGGGCCTATGGTCAGGCTTCATCTCAATCGCACAAGAATCCAGACCCATTGTGCCTCGGGCGGATAGCTGCTACCATTCGGCACTCGACCTCCCGAATAGTGGGCGTGAGTAAGCTGACGCCCGGAGACTATTCACATGTGCTGGTTAATGGCAGAAATCGGAGCAGATATTATCGAGATTGCACGTATCGCCGGGGCAATCGACCGGTTTGGCGAGCGGTTCCTGCGCAGGGTCTACACCGAGCGTGAGATCGAGAATTACCATGACCGTATCCCCTCGCTTGCGACGCGGTTTGCAGCGAAGGAGGCGGTGATGAAGGTCCTCGGGACCGGATATCGTGGTGTGGGCTGGCACGACATTGAGATTCTCTCGAGTTCTCGTGGCAAGCCGATGGTAGTGCTGCACGGGCGGGCGCTCGCCAGAGCGGAGGCCCTGGGCGTCAGGTCCGTGACAGTCAGCCTTTCAGACTGCAAAGAATATGCAATGGCTGTAGCTCTCGGCAATTGAGATGGACAGACACTAGTGGGTACGCTCGCCCGGGTGCTGAGCTGCGCAGTGGTCGGTCTTGACGGCGCACTCGTCGAAGTCGAGGTGGACATCTCTCCAGGACTCCCCTCTTTTCAGGTCGTCGGGTTGCCCGACAAGGCGGTGCAGGAAGCGCGTGAACGCGTTCGGTCCGCCATCCGGAACTCGGGCTTTCGCTTTCCCGGGAAGCGCGTCACGGTTAACCTGGCGCCGGCCGACCTCAAGAAGGAGGGACCCGCCTATGACCTTGCTATAGCAGTGGGCGTGCTGATGAGCTCGGATCAGCTGCGGGCCGACGTACGCCACATGGTGTTCCTGGGAGAGTTGTCGCTTGACGGCCGGCTACGCCACACACAGGGCATGTTGCCGATGGTCTCGGTTGTGCGCGATGCGGGTATCCATAAGGTATGTGTGCCGCTCGACGACCACGAGGAGGCGGCACTGGTCCACGACGTCGAGGTCGTTGCGCCCGAGTCGCTGGCCCAACTGGCTGGCTTCCTCAGGGGATCTGTGCCACTCCCCACCCCTGTTGTGCATCCCTCCGATAGTGATTCGTCGGCACCTGAAGAGTCGTTTGACCTGCGTTATGTCAAGGGACAGGAGCATGCCAAACGCGCCCTTGAGATAGCTGCTGCGGGTCGTCACAACCTCGTCATGGCCGGGCCCCCCGGCAGTGGCAAGACGATGCTTGCGCGTGCGCTCCCGACCATATTGCCTCCGCTTACACATGAAGAGGCTCTGGAGGTAACCAAAGTGTTCAGCGTTACCGGGCTGCTTACCAGGGGTCGTCCTCTCGTTCGCGAGCGGCCGTTTCGTTCACCGCACTACACCATATCCAATGCCGGACTGGTCGGCGGAGGACAGTCGCCACGCCCGGGAGAGATAAGTTTGAGCCACCGTGGAGTGCTTTTCCTCGATGAGTTACCCGAGTTTGGCCACGCCACTCTCGAGTCCCTTCGCCAGCCCATGGAGGATCGCCAGGTCACGGTGAGCCGCGCGCAGGGAAGCGTGACGTATCCTGCCAGCTTCATGCTGGTGGGCGCCATGAACCCCTGTCCGTGCGGACACTACGGCGATCCACTCAAGGAATGCCGTTGCTCGTTGTCTGACATCATCCGGTACAGGAAGCGTTTGAGCGGGCCGCTTATGGACAGGATGGATATTTTCGTTGACGTGCCGCGTGTCGAGTACGACAAGCTCACGGGTGATGGCCATGGCGAGACGTCCACAGAGGTGCGGTCCCGGGTATGTGCTGCGTCAAAGGTGCAGGAGCAGCGGCTGGTTGCGTGCAGGGCCATCTGTAACGCCGATATGACTGCGAAGGATGTGATGGCTTTCTGCAGGCTCACACCTCGGGGCAAAGAGGTGCTCCACACCGCAATGCGCCAGCTGCACCTCTCCGCACGTGCTTACCACCGGGTACTGAAAGTCGGCCGCACCATCGCTGACCTGGACGGTGCCGACCCCATCGACACACCCCACATCGCCGAGGCGCTGCAGTACCGGAAGCGCGAAGGGGACTGAGGGATAGACGACAACGCGAGAGGAGCACGGACCTTTCCACAGAGATTGACGAGACGCCGTGACCCAGGGGAACACTGTGTGGACCGACGGCATGCAGGCAAGCTGAATCGTATACAGGTCGCAGTGAGCGATCGACGAAGGAGGAGAAATGCCCGGAGTGCTGGTACTCTACGACTCGCATACTGGACGCACCGAGTCAATAGCCAGACGAATCGCTGATGCCCTGAGGGAGCAGGGGTTGGACGTGGCGTGCAAGATGATTCAAGAGACGAGCGTTGATGAACTGCTTGACGTCGACGGAGTGATCATCGGTTCACCCACCTACTACGGAACCATGTCCGCGGAGACAAAGAGGTTCCTGGATGAGAGCGTCAGGCACCACACGAAGCTCGATGGTAAGATAGGCGCGGCTTTCGCGACCGCCGGTTCAACTGGACAGGAGACGACCGTCCTCAGCATCCTCCAGGCGCTACTGATTCACGGCATGATTATCCAGGGAGACTGCAGCGGGTTGCACTACGGCGTCACGTCCGTGGGGGATCCCGATGCGGAGACAGACCAGAGATGCGTCAGGTTCGCCCGGCGGTATGCGGGCCTCATCCACCGATTGTGCTAGCATCGGCGCCTTGCGCTTCGGCTTGTCCAGGAGCTCCTTGAGCTCAATCAGCGCCTTGTGGATGTCGATGATGGCGTCCATCAGGTCATTGATGATGATACGTGAGAGTTCATGAGGCTGCGCCGGTGGACTAGCTTCGACTGGCTCGGGTGTCTCGACTACCTCAGGTTGGGATTGCTCTTCCGGTGAATCGACGATCAGCTCGCCATCGTTGATCGCCTCTTCTCTCCGTTTTCGACCCATGCTGTGACCTCCTGTGTGTAGTAGCCTTTTGGCTCTAAAGACACAGTAGATCGTTGCTGTTTTGCAGTAAATATATTGTTTAATATATTTCCAAAGTAGCTACTTTCTTAGACCACGATTTGTACGTGGTTAGAAACAAAATGGTTGATTGCCAGCAACCATGAAGTTGCCAATATGCCTGTAAAGGATCGGTCCTGTTGGTCATGAGAGGGTTAGTGGGGTTAGACCTAAAGCTATAGGTGAGCGTCACGTGCATAAGAAGAGGCAAGCCCAAACGAACTTGCCTCTTATTGCCACGCTTCAGTGGCTAGGTATTAGCTCTTGGATGCCTTGGAGTGAACCCCTGAGACTGGACACTTCAGGTTAGGAAGGTTTGGCGGGGTCCCGAGTATAATCAGGAAGGAGGAAGGACCTTGCCATGAGAAACCGACGTACGTTCAGTCAGGAATTCA
>PWUU01000113.1 GCA_003562475.1 Dehalococcoidia bacterium
GAGGGTTATTCGACCTGCCCTTTGGCTTTCTGGTCGTCTCCTTTCTGCTGATTTCAGCATTGGCTCATGGTGTGAGAGGCTTATGTCTAATTGGGGACATCACACTTATCTTGGTGTTCCCAAACCTGAGACCGCGTCTGACAGACTGCTCGACACGGTCTGTTGAATGTGAAAGTGAATTAAGTGTGGTGTCGCCGAACTCCTATCATCGAGGGCACGAGCTACCGCGAGCGGCTGTCACCGCACAAGAGGAGGAATTGACGCCATGACCTGACGACCAGTACAGTCTCCCTACCCCGCGTGGGTCAAAGACCCTGGTGAATGACACTTGCAGCACCCAATGCTTAATCATGGTGCAAGGGGGATATACCCACAATGACTGGAGCAGAGTGCAAGGGGTACTGGGCACATAGCCGGAACAGCGAGGGATATCCTGACCTTCTGTGCGTTCATTTGTCGAAGGTATCAGAGCGCGCCGCAGAATTCGCCTGGCCGTACGGGGCAGAGAGTGAGGCAAGGATCGCTGGTCTGCTTCACGATGTCGGCAAGTACGGGACTCTCTTCCAAAGGCGACTTCAGGGCAAGGAGCACGGTATCGACCATTGGTCCGCCGGCGCATGGGAAGTACTCCGAAATCTTAACGTGGACGGAATCGCTGCCGCCCTCGCCATACAGGGGCACCACATCGGCTTGCAGGCAGCCTCCAGGGACCACCTAAGTGAACTCGAGCCATCACGTTGCTCACGGTCTGTTCACCCATTGAGGCTGGCGGGACCACACGAGGAAGTCGTCGCGCGAATGCAGGCCGATGGTCTCTCAGTGGCTGCCGAGCGCAATACGCGCAGCCTGTATGCAGGAATCGAGTCAGCCAGTGCAGGGATGCTGGATGTGCGTCTGCTCTTCTCTGCCCTCGTTGATGCAGACTACTTGGAGACCGAAGCCCATTTTGGCGGACAGGTGCAATCGCCTTCGCTGAAGCTGGACCCGGAATACGCCCTGTCAGCCCTTCACTCTTACATGCGTTCGCTGCAGACCAATTCAGACGCCGACGAACGTATCAACGGTGCACGCAGGGCACTGTTCGAGGCTTGCTGCGCAGCGGGGAGCAACCCACAGGGTCTGTACACTCTTACCGCTCCCACGGGTTCAGGGAAGACGTTGGCAATGCTGGCGTTCGCCCTATCGCACGCTCTCCGCCACGGACTTCGACGGCTGGTTGTGGTCCTTCCTTACCTGACAGTCATAGAGCAGACCGCTCGAGTCTATAGGGCCGTATTTGACGGTCATGCCAGGCTGGGAGACTATGACCGCTACGTTATCGAGGATCACAGCATGGCCGGTACGCGGCGGAGCAGTGTCAGCTGTGATGGGCAACTCGACCTGGACAGCCCACGAGTGCGTAGCCGCATGCTCGAAACGAGCACATGGGATGCACCAGTGATCATTACCACCAGCGTGCAGTTTCTGGAGTCTCTCTTCGCCCACCGTCCCGGTCCATGCCGGAAACTGCACAATCTAGCGAGGAGCGTCGTTGTGTTCGATGAGGTCCAGACGCTGCCTCTCGGACTCGCCATACCAACCCTCGCCACGCTGTCACGGCTGAGCGAAGCGTACGGCACCACAATCGTATTCTCCACAGCGACACAACCAGCATTCGCTCATCTCAACGAACACGTACGGTGCCTTGGCGGCTCAGGTTGGAGTCCGAGTGAGATCGTCCCAGATCATCGGAGTTTCGCCAGATCAAGCGCGCGGCGCATCCGCGTTGAGTGGCCCTGCGCCGGACACTCTACCTGGGAGACCGTTGCCGAAGCGATGATGGGTCACAGCCAGGCCCTGTGTGTCGTGAATCTGAAGCGGCACGCCACCCGTCTGTTCACCGCCTTGCACGCTCTGGATCAGGAGGGTTGTCTTCACTTGTCCACCAACATGTGCCCCGTCCATCGGCAAGACGTGTTGCGTGAAGTCAGACAGCGCCTCTCACTGGGTCAGCCATGCAGACTCGTTGCGACTCAGTGCGTGGAGGCAGGTGTGGATCTTGATTTTCCGTACGTCCTGCGGGCTCTGGGGCCACTGGATTCCATCGCCCAAGCCGCCGGTCGGTGCAACAGGAACGGGAGACAGAGCCTGGGACTGGTACGCATCTTCATACCCGAAGGTGAGGCATATCCCAACGCAGCCTACCAGCGGGCTACAAGCGTCACTCGCGCCATGTTGCAGGCCGCACCGCGAGGAGAGCTGGACCTCCACGACCCTGATGTATACGAACGCTACTACGCAATGCTGTACGATCTTTCGAGGCCAGACCGGAGCAAGGAGCAACTCGTCGACGCCATACAGCGCCAGGACTTCCCACAAGTCGCGCAACTCTACCGCGTCATTCCTGGTGATGCGGTGAACATTCTCGTCCCCTATGACGAATTAGCCTTCGAGGATCTCAGGGCAGCCACACAAGAGGGAGAAGTAGGCCTGAGATGGATAGCGTCTGCCCGTCCGCACGCAGTTTCCATATTCAGGCCCGCATCGGACGACCCTGCCTATTCATTGATCAGCCTGGTAACACTCACCGGTGGTGCAACGTCGGAACAGTGGTTCCTGTGCACGTCACGTGAAGCATATGACGAAAGAACGGGCCTGATGATGCCGTCGACATCACGCTGTCTCATCGCATGACCGCGCAGAGCCCGGAGAGGAGGCCATATTGGTGGAAGAACAGGTTATCGAGGTATGGGGTGACTACGCATGTTTCACCCGACCGGAACTCAAGGTCGAGCGCTTCAGCTATCCAGTCATCACGCCGTCAGCAGCCCGCGGCATCTTTGACGCTATCTACTGCAAGCCAGATCGCGCCGGTAGCACTGCCGAATTCCGTTGGCAAGTGACCAAGGTCGAAGTGCTGTCGCCCCCCAGCTACATCGCCCTTCGTCGTAATGAGGTCAAGAACAAGGCATCGACAAACGCGATCCGGCGATGGATGTCTACTAACGCAGCACCTGAACCACTGCTGGCGGATGGCACCCCCGACCAGCTTGGCACCGACCAAGAGGGAAGGACACAACGACAGACGATGGCGCTCAGGAGTGTGCACTACCGGCTGCATGCGTTTCCGTGGATGTGGCCGGGACACGAGGGGCGGAGGTCTGCGGTGGTGGCCCAGTTCAGGAGACGCGCCTCCTCCGGCAAGTGCTTCTATCAGCCATATCTGGGTTGCCGCGAATTTCCTGCGTACTTCGAATTGGTCGACGAACGCACAGCCTGCACACCACGCGCTGCCATCAATCTGGAAATCGGCCTCATGTTGTACGACGTGTTCGACCTGTCCAAGCCTGGAAGCTCTTTCTCACCGCCATTCATCAGTCTGTTCAACGCGAAGGTGGTCAATGGCTTGATGGAGGTACCCGATTACGACAGCCCCGAGGTATTGAAGCCGGTGCGGGAGACGCCATGCTGAAACGGATAGCAGAGCAAGCCAAGGAAAGCGAGCCAGGTTTCGCTGCGAAGTACGTGCGGTGGGCCATATGGGTCGACGCAGATGGCAACCTTCTTGACGTGGTGTCCCTTGCAGATGAAGATGATGCACGCAGCCGGGGACGCCTCTTTGCCAAGTGCCCCGACCAATCGCAGGGGGAACTGATCGCGGGTGGGGAGATACGAAGCCACTTTCTCGTGGAGACGGCGGAAGTGGTGGCCCTGTTCCGTCCATCCAGTTCTGTGGGTGCGAGAACGTCTGCCAAACACCTCTACTTCATCGACCTCCTCAAGAATGCAGGCGACACGATGCCAGAACTGAAGACACTCGCACACTTCCTTCAGGATGAGTCGAACCTTCGACTCGTTCGGGATCGCCTCGCACAGCTTAAGGCGAAGCCGACCGATCGAATCAGCTTCAGATTTCAGAGTCAATTCGTAGTCGAGTCTCAAGAGTGGCACGGATGGTGGAAATCTCAGCGCGGCGAACCTGCCGCCAACAGCCACCGGGCGCGAAAGCCGCAGAACGTAATGCGCTGTTTCGTCACCGGTCAACTCGTGGAACCGGTGCCAACACACAACAAGATCAAGGGGCTTACAGGTTCAGGAGGACAGGCCAGTGGAGACGCGCTGGTTTCCTTCGATAAGGAAGCTTTCCGCTCTTACGGGATGACCCAGTCCGCCAACGCGGCAATGAGTGAGCAGGCGATGACAGCCTACGTTGATGGACTGAACAACATGCTCAGGGACAGGGCTGTCACACTGGCGGGCGCGAAGATTATATACTGGTATGACAGGACGGTACGACCCGATGACGACCCCGTGCCCTGGTTGCTTGACACCGGCCGAGACGAGATAGACGCCCTCGCACGCGCGAAGGCACTGCTGGACAGTCTAGGAACCGGAACACATCAGGAACTGGCCAGCAACCACTACTATATCCTGCTGCTCTCGGGCATGGCCGGCAGGGTCATGGTTCGTGATTGGGACCACGGACAGTTTGACGAACTCGCGCGGAACATCTGGCGTTGGTTTGAAGACCTTGCCATGACCTCCATGTGGTATGGCTACCCGTCACGCACCCCGAGAATGGAGCGCGTAGTCACCTCTCTGCTTCCATCCCGATTGCCCGGACAGAAGTATGAGGATTGGGTCAAGCCGATTGGCGCGCAACGTAATGCTCTTTGGCGCGCAGCCATACACGGTGACCAGATCAGTTTCAGCACCATGGCCCGACTCGTAGTGCTCTGCCGACAGTCCATGATTGGCGGGGCGAGTCGAGCAGTCACGAGAGAGGCGAATTCAAGCGATATCAACACCTTGCAGGTCCGAATGGCCATCATGAAAGCGTATCACCTGCGCAAGACACGAAGTGAAGGAGGCAAGGAAACCGTGGAGGACCAACTGCTACCCGAATTGAATGAAGCACACCCAAGCGCTGCGTATCACTGTGGCAGGCTGCTTGCAGTGCTCGCACAGGTACAGCAACGCGCACTGGGCGATGTAGGAGCTGGTGTGGTTGAGCGATACTACGCATCAGCAAGCAGCACACCATCACTTGTGCTCGGACGACTCACAAGAACCAGCCAATTCCACCTGAACAAGCTTGAGCCCGGGCTTGCCCGCTGGTGGGAAGACAGAATCACAGGTATCTGGACCCGACTGGGCGACGGAGTGCCAAAGACTCTGACCCTTGAAGAGCAGAGTCTGTTCGCATTGGGCTACTACCAACAGCTTGCTGCACTACGCAAACGGGCAAATCGGAAAGGCGACGCAGCAAAGGAGGAACAGCTATGACTTCATCAATCGCTAACCGCTACGAGTTTCTGTTCTTGGTGGAGTGTGAGAACGGCAATCCTAACGGAGATCCTGATGCTTCCAACGCGCCGCGAATCGATCCACAGGATATGCACGGTCTCATCTCCGACGTCGCGCTGAAGCGCAGATTGCGCAATTACGTACAGGTGGCAAGGGGCAATGCCGCACCCTATGCCATATTTGTCGAACACAGCACCAATCTTGACCGGCCAATCGTCGTGGCCCATGAACAGACGGATGGGGGCTGGACACCTGGCAAGGAACCAACGAAGGGCAAGGTGGAGATGGCGAAGAAGTGGATGTGTCGCCAGTTCTACGATGTGAGAACGTTTGGCGCTGTGATGTCTGTTGGAGCCAACGCCGGGCAGGTACGCGGGCCGGTCCAGATTGCATTCGCCCGCTCCGTTGACCCGATACTGCCACTGGATCTATCCATCACGCGTATGGCAGTGTCCGTAGACGTGAAAGGAGCCAAGTCCAGTGCAGACTACCGGAAATGGGAGGATGAACAACCTGAAGAGACGCTTCGTACGATGGGAAGGAAGTCCATAATCCCGTACGGCCTCTACGTGGGAAAGGGGTTCGTCAGTGCATTTCTGGCCGAAGGAACCGGTTTCGATGATGATGATCTCTCCCTCTTGTGGGAAGGACTGCTCTCCATGTACGAGCATGACCACTCGGCGAGCAAGGGCGTTATGACGGTCCGTGAACCACTCTTCGTCTTCAAGCATGTCGGCACAGACTCCGATACCAACCAGCGCGCGCAACAGGCAAGACTAGGGTGTGCTCCGGCGCACAGGCTTTTCGACCTAGTCTCGGTGAAGAGACGGACTGAAGATGTCCCGCGCTCGTTCTCAGACTACGAACTGGTATTCAATGCCTCCGCCCTTCCCGCTGGTGTGCAGGTGGGATTCGCAGGTATGGCATGTGGGCGAACCAACATCGACTGGGACAAGCCCAACCAACACTGGCCCTGGCTCCAGGTGACATGAGTGCTGATGTACCAGGAAGATTCTCTTGTTCCCATATCGGCTCTGCAGCACATGGCATTCTGTGCGCGGCGTGCGGCCCTTATCTACCTTGAAGGATTATGGGATGAGAATGAATTCACAGCTAGGGGTGTGGTGCAGCATGGGCTCGCCCACGAGGAGGGGACTGAAGTGCGTGGAGACGTATTGATCGTGCGTGGCGCACGGCTTAGGTCTCTGAGATACGGCTTGATCGGCACGGCAGACGTTGTCGAATATCACCGCTGTCGCCCAACTTATGCAGCCAATGGTGTCCGCCTAGCAAACAGAGAGGGGTTCTGGATTCCACGTCCGGTCGAATACAAGAGCGGGCACCAGCGGAAAGAAGAGAGCTACGCCATTCAACTGTGCGCACAGGCCCTGTGTCTGGAGGAGATGCATGACGTAACCATCACTGAAGGATGCCTTTACTACGCTGCCAGCCAACGCCGACTCGAGGTATCTCTTGATGAGCGCCTTCGTAAGAGAACTGCAACACTCGCGCTAGACCTTCACCGTGTGATGGAGACGCAGGAGGCTTCGGTGGCGAACCCGGGTCCACGATGCCGAACATGCTCATTGAACACCATGTGTTTGCCAACCATTGCACACCGCAAGAGTGCGCTTAAGTTCATTGCAGATGCAGTCAGAGAAGACGGGAGCAAGGTCAAGTGAAACGCCTCCTTAACACACTGTACGTAACCACCCAGGGCGCACATCTGTCCCGCGATGGAGAGACAGTCGCAGTGGGCGTCGATGGGGAAACCAGGCTGCGACTGCCCATCCACACACTGACGGGAATAGTCTGCTTTGGACGGGTCTCCTACACGACTCCTCTGATAGAGTTGTGTGTGTCTCGCAAAGTCGCAGTAAGCTTCCTGTCTGAACATGGCAGATTCCTCGCACGAGTTCAGGGGCCAATATCGGGCAACGTCCTCTTGCGCAGAGAGCAGTATCGCCGCGCAGATAACAGCATGGAATCGGCCGCAATAGCACGAAGCATCGCAGTAGGGAAGATCGCCAACTGCCGCAGTGTCCTATTACGCGGTGCGCGGGAACATGCGAGCGAGGCGGGGAGAGACGCGCTATCTCAAGCTGCGGACCGACTGGCCGAACACCTGCGGAAGCTCGAGTCACCACAGTCGCTGCCCACAGTCCGTGGACTTGAGGGCGAGGCCGCACGAACATACTACGGGGCTTTTGATCACCTGATACTCAAACAGAAGGAGGCATTCTTCTTCTGCGAGCGCAGTCGCCGACCTCCCCTGGACAACATGAACGCGTTGTTGTCTTTTCTCTATACCCTGGTAGCCCACGATGTAACCTCGGCATTGGAAGTCGTAGGTTTGGATCCGGCCGTCGGGTTCCTGCATCGTGATCGCCCCGGACGACCCAGTCTTGCGCTTGATCTCATGGAGGAGTTCAGGACCGTACTTGCGGATCGAGTTGCCCTCTCTCTCGTCAATCTGCAGCAGGTACGCGCCGACGGAATGCGAACGACCGAGACGGGAGCCGTGGTGATGACTGATGCTACGCGGAGGACTGTGCTTACTGCATTTCAGGAGCGCAAGAGAGAGGAGGTGAGGCACCGATTTCTGGCGGAGAGGATGGCGTTTGGTCTGTTACCACACGCCCAGGCACTTCTGCTTGCACGATTTCTCCGAGGAGATCTCGACGCCTATCCTCCATACCTGTGGAAGTAGTGCGCCCCTATTGAACCTTAACAACTGAATAACGGGAGGAAGACAGTGCTCGTTCTCATCACGTACGACGTCAGCACCGAAACGCGAGACGGCCAGAAACGCCTAAGACGAATGGCGAAAGTATGTGCCAACCACGGACAACGCGTACAGAAGTCGGTGTTCGAGTGCCTGTTGGATCCCTCGCAGTGGGTGGCGCTCAGGCAGAAGCTCGTCAATGAGATGAATCCAAAGGAGGATAGTCTGCGTTTCTACTTCCTCGGTGCTAACTGGAAACCGCGAGTGGAGCACGTGGGAGCGCATCAGAGCTATGATCCTGAAGGCACGATACTGATCTAATCAGGCGCGAACCCTGCGCGCACATGACTGGACACATAGGATACGCGAGCTTCGCCGATAATGGAGCATCATGTGAGTCCTTCGTGGCACTCATCATCGGTTACATCACTCTTGGCATTCAGCAAAGCTGAAATGCGGTCGCCCTCCGTGCGGGGGCGTGGATTGAAACAATACGGTCGATGATATGGCGCGGGACCCTGGCCGTCGCCCTCCGTGCGGGGGCGTGGATTGAAACACATTGGAGTACATGCTCACGAGCGCCACGATATGGTCGCCCTCCGTGCGGGGGCGTGGATTGAAACCTCTTACCAGGACCGCCTGCTCCACCAAAGAGTGGTCGCCCTCCGTGCGGGGGCGTGGATTGAAACCTTCTGATCCAGCAGCACCTTGCCATCGGCATCAAGTCGCCCTCCGTGCGGGGGCGTGGATTGAAACAAAAACATGCTGCCGTAGATAGAGCGCTGCTTGGTCGCCCTCCGTGCGGGGGCGTGGATTGAAACTGCGTCTTTCTCCCCGCGAGTATCGCCCTCACGGACGTCGCCCTCCGTGCGGGGGCGTGGATTGAAACAATTCCAAGCGTTTATCGAGGCACTCAAGGCCGTAGTCGCCCTCCGTGCGGGGGCGTGGATTGAAACTTCATTCCTCGGTATCCTGGGC
>PWUU01000062.1 GCA_003562475.1 Dehalococcoidia bacterium
GAGCGAAGGCTCTACCACTCCCGCCATGATGGAGAAGATCGCCTCGCGGGTGGCAGCGTTCCACGAAGAGGCGGCGGCATCAGCCGAGATATCGGGTTTCGGCAGCATCAGCACCATTCGCTTCAACACTGACGAGAACTTCGGGCAAACGACGCCATACATCGGCCGGACGCTCACGCCTGCGACCCACTCGCTGCTGAGCGAATACACGAACAACTTCCTCGATACGCAGTCCTATCTGCTGGGCCGCAGAGTCGAGGAAGACCGCATCCGCGACTGCCACGGCGACCTGCACGCGGCGCACGTGTGCATGACCGACGACATCTGTATCTACGACTGTATTGAGTTCAACGACCGGTTCAGGTACGGGGATGTCGCCTCGGAGGTGGCGTTCCTCGCCATGGACCTCGACAGGTATCGACGGCGGGACCTATCCCAAACGTTCGCAGGCTATTATGTCAGCATCTCCGACGACACAGGTGTGGCAGACCTCATGCCCTTCTACAAGTGCTATCGGGCAGTGGTGCGAGGCAAGGTTGAGGGCTTCAAGCTGGAAGATACGCTCATTGCTGAAGAAGACAGGCGGGCTGCGAAGCGACTGGCCCGCACGTACTTCTATCTCGCGAGAAGCTATGCCACCGGGCAGGGACTGCTCGTCATCATGTCCGGGCTCACCGGGAGCGGCAAGAGCACTGTTGCCGGGGCGCTCGGCTCCCTGCTTGCGGCAACGGTCATTTCCTCGGACGTGGTAAGAAAGCGGCTCGCCGGGCTATCACCTGACGAACGCTGCTACGAGCCGTTCGGACAGGGCATCTACTCCTCCGGGTGGACACAACGCACATACGAAGAAATGGTGCGCCAGGCACGGCAGGTGCTCGCTGCAGGAGGCTGTGCTATTCTTGATGCGTCATTTCTTCGTACCCGCGAACGCACACGCGCAGCGGAAGCGGCCAGACAGATGGGCTCACGGGCGCTCGTGGTGGAGTGTATCGCACCTCACGAAACCCTGCTGCAGCGACTGACCACACGGGAGGAGGAGATGACAGTATCCGATGGCAGGCCCGAGATCCTGGAGGGTCAGATTGCGAGCCGAGAAGAGGTTGTCGAATTCGGAGCCGATAACCACCTCGTCATCGACACGAAGAAGAACGCCGAGGCTATCCTGGAGGACATATGGCAACAACTCTAAACGACAGCCAGTACGACATCAGAGATATCACGCTGGCCCTGGAGGGCCAGAAGCGCATCCACTGGGCGGCACTGGACATGCCGGTGTTGCGCCAGATACGGGATCGGTTCGTAAAGGAGCGGCCCCTCGAGGGCGTGCGCATCTCCGCGTGTCTGCACGTCACGACCGAGACGGCCAACCTGATGCTGACGCTCAAGGATGGCGGAGCTGACGTGGTCCTGTGCGCCTCGAATCCTCTGAGCACGCAGGACGATGTGGCCGCTGCACTTGTAACAGAGGATATTCCCGTGCATGCGGTGAAGGGCGAGGACAACGATCGCTACTACCGGCATATAGTTGCTGCCATTCAGCATAAGCCTCACATCACCATGGATGACGGAGCCGACGTGGTTTCGACACTGCACCAGGAATACGGCGACCTGCTCCCAGGGGTCGTAGGCGGCACCGAGGAGACGACAACCGGCGTCATCCGGCTGCGCAATATGGCGGGCAGCGGCCGGCTGGCGTATCCTGTCATCGCCGTCAACGACGCCAGGACGAAGCACTTCTTCGATAACCGGTACGGCACGGGACAGAGTACGCTCGATGGCATTACCCGCGCCACCAACCTGCTGTGGGCGGGGAGTCGCGTGGTGGTCTGCGGCTACGGCTGGTGCGGCCGCGGTGTTGCGAGCCGGGCGCAGGGCATGGGCAGCCATGTCATCGTCACCGAGGTGGATCCCATCACCGCAATCGAGGCTGTCATGGATGGATTTGAAGTGATGCCGCTCATCGAGGCAGCGCCGATTGCCGATGTGTTCATCACGGTGACCGGCAACAGGGACGTCGTCGACCGGCAGCACTTCGCTGCCATGAAGAACGGAGCAATCATGGCCAACAGCGGGCACTTCGATGTGGAGATCAACGTGCATGCGCTTCGCGAGATGGCCACCCATGTCACCGAGGTGCGCCCCATGGTGCAGGAATGCTTGATGCCCGATGGCCGCAAGCTCTACCTGCTCGCAGAAGGACGCCTCGTCAACCTCGCAGCAGCGGAAGGCCATCCGGCGAGCGTCATGGACATGAGCTTCGCCAACCAGGCACTGTGTGCCACACACCTCATCAAGCATCAGGGCACGCTCACGCGGCAGGTTCATGCTGTGCCCACTGTTATCGATGAAGAGATCGGCAGGTTAAAGCTGCAGGCGATGGGAGTCAACATCGATACGTTGACCGAGGCTCAGATTGCCTACCTGGCAAGCTGGGAATCCGGCACATAGGGTCTAAGGAGGACAGATGCCTAACAGTTTCCACGCATCAAACTCGTATCTCATTACGTCCGAGTCAGTCACAGAGGGACACCCCGACAAGCTCTGCGACCAGATCTCGGATGCCATTCTGGACGCGATTATCGCCAACGATCCTTACGCTCACGTGGCGTGCGAGGTAGCGGTCGCGATGGGCGTGGTCCTGGTGCTCGGCGAGGTCACCTGCGAGGGCTATGTCGAGATGCCGGACATCGTCCGTAACGTCATCCGGGACGTCGGCTACACGAAGCCGGAGTATGGATTCGACTTCCGCACCTGCGGCGTCATGGTGTCAATCAAGCAGCAATCCGCGGACATCGCCGCGGGGGTCAGCCAGTCGCTGGAGCTGCGATCGACCGAGACGGCCGACGCGGAGCTCGACAGGACCGGCGCCGGCGACCAGGGCATGATGGTGGGCTATGCATGCAACGAGACACCGGAGCTGATGCCGCTTCCCGCTTTGCTGTCGCACAAGGTGTGCCGCCGCCTGGCAGAGGTGCGCAAGGACGGCACACTCCCTTACCTCCGGCCGGATGGCAAGTCACAGGTCACCATCGAGTACCAGCACGGTATGGCAAGACGACTGGTCTGCCTGGTCATCGGCGCACACCACGATCCGGGAGTGGACAGGGCGACCATCGAGCGCGACATCCGCCGTGAGGTCGTCGACGCAGTAATCCCGCCACACCTGATGTCCCCCGACACGCAGCTGTTCATCAATAGCGCGGGACAGTTTGTAATAGGTGGACCGGTCAGCGACACCGGGTTCACCGGGCGCAAGATAATCGTCGACTCCTACGGCTCGGTGTGTCCGCACGGTGGCGGTGCGTTCTCAGGCAAAGATCCCACCAAGGTGGACCGCTCCGCCGCCTACATGGCGCGCTACGCCGCTAAGAATGTGGTGGCGGCCGGGCTCGCTGACTACGCAGTTCTCCAGGTGGCCTACACTATCGGAAAGGCGCACCCGCTTTCTATCTCCATCGAGACACTCGGCACGGGCAAGGTGCCGGACACGGTTATCGAGGAGCTCATCAGGAAGCACTTCGATTTCCGGCCGGAGGCAATCATCAGGCACCTCGGTCTGCGCCACCCGATATATCGCCAGGTTGCCACATACGGCCATTTCGGACGAACCGATCTCGACCTCACGTGGGAGAAGATCGACATGGCAGACATATTGCGAAAAGAAGCAGGGGTGTGACATGGCGGGAGGCATCAAGTTCGGCACAGACGGCTGGCGCGCGGTTATCGCCGAGGACTACACGTTCGACAACGTCAGGGTTTGCGCGCAGGCAACGGCGAACTACCTCATCGCCAGCAAGGGTGCAGGGGCACGCGTGGTGGTGGGCTATGACACACGCTTCTCCTCGGAAGACTTCGCCGCTGCGGTTGCCGAGGTCCTCGGCGCCAACAGTATCCACGTATACTTGAGTACGTCGACCGCTCCGACACCGGTGGTGAGTCATGCGGTTGTCGACCTCAAGGCAGATGGCGGTGTGGTCATCACTGCGAGCCACAACCCGGCTCGATGGAACGGCTACAAGTACAAGGGGCCGGACGGCTCCAGCGCATCCACAGGCGTCATCTCCCTCATAGAGGGCGAAATCGCGTCGCTGCTCCCGGCAGCTCGCGCAGGAGCACCGCCACGGGTACAGGTGCGCCCGCTGCAGGAACTGGTCGCTGATGGCATCGTGGAGTGGCATGACCCTGCGACTCCATATCTCGCAGGTATACGGAAACTCGTGGACGTCGATGCGCTTCGAACGATGCAAGGCACCGTAGTGGTCGATTCCATGTTCGGCGCCGGCGCGGGCTACTTCACGAGACTCATCGGTGGCGGCAATCTGCGTATCGACGAGATCAACGCTGAGAGGAATCCAGCCTTTCCCGGCGTTCGGCCCGAGCCAATCGGTCCCAACCTTGAGCGCCTGCGCCAACGGGTCGTCGAAACCGGAGCGCTCATGGGCATCGCCACGGATGGAGATGCCGACCGCGTGGGCATCGTAGACGAGCACGGGAGCTTCCTGAATCAGCACCAGGTCTTCGCACTACTGTGCTATTACCTCCTCGACTCACGGGGTGAACGCGGACACATCATACGGTCGCTCACCACCACCGAGATGATATCGCTGCTGGGAGAGCGCTACGGCGTTCCGGTCCACGTAACACAGGTGGGCTTCAAGTACATCGCGCCGCTGATGCTGGAGCACGATGCACTCATCGGTGGAGAGGAGAGCGGCGGGTACGCATTCCGCGGACATGTACCGGAGCGCGACGGCATACTGGCGGGCCTCTACTTCCTCGACATGGTACGGTTGTCCGGCAAGACGCCCTCAGCACTACTGGGAGAGCTCTACGACCTGGTTGGTCCCCACTACTACGACCGGATAGACCTGGACCTGGAACCCGACGATCGTTCCAGAGTCGAGGCAGCGCTTGACGGTCTCGCCCCTGACACGCTGGGCAATATGCCAGTTGAACGTGTCGATCGCACCGATGGCGTGATGCTGGTCCTCAAGGATGGCTCCTGGGTGCTTTACCGATTGTCAGGTACAGAGCCGCTGGTACGCATCTATGCGGAGGGAGACAGTCCCGACCGCGTGCAGGATCTGCTGTCGTTGGGCCGCTCGCTGCTGCAACTCTGAGAGCCACAAGTGATGACTGCGCTGTGCCACAAGGCACGGGGGCACAGGAATCACCCCGGCTGTCGCGGCTGATGCGCCGGCTGGAGTGAGGCTGGCGGAGGGAGCGGGATTCGAACCCGCGACCCCGATTTCTCGGGGTAACCGCTTAGCAGGCGGCCGCACTCGACCACTATGCGATCCCTCCGCGTGAGTACACGAACAGGTCGCGGCCATCCGTATTATGCCACAGCAGATACTACCCGACCAAGCGTCATGAACGTAGAGGTGAGTCGGTCGCACTCTCAGGAACGTTGTCTCTCTCGTGTCCCCTCTCCCAGTGCTGGAGCTCGATGATGTTGCCTTCAGGGTCATTCGCGTACGCGAAGGTAATGGTTCCGGTGCCCTCAATTGAACGGGACAGTACCCGGCCGATGGCGTCGCCTCCATGCCTGCACACCCGTACGAGCGCCTCGTCGACGTCATTCACCTCAAAGGCAACGTGTGCAAACCCGCGGCGGTTGGCCGCCGGTGCCGGGCTATCAAGAACCTCGGAGTACTGGAAAACCTCCAGAGTAGGGCCCAACTCGCCCCATCCGGGCAGGCGCAGATGAATGCCCTCGAGCGCCGCCTCAGGAACACCGGTCGCTCTCGACAGCCAGTCGCCCTCAAGGTGACGCTCAGGTGGCACCTGCTCACAGCCCAACACCTGTTGGTAAAAGGACGCCAGCCGGCGCCAGTCCTTTGCAACGAGATTCACGTGCGCAAAGCAGGCATTCATCGCTATTACACTCCTTTCAACCCTGTCTCCAAGCCCTTACAGATCAGTGTGGGCAACGCAATTCCCCTTCTGTCCTTCAGTCTACTCCTAAGACCGGACTTGTTGTCGGGAGGCAGGTCACAGGTGCCACGGCCATTCTGCAACCACTGGCCGGGACGACCGACATGCTCACCCGTGTCCAGGTACAGGAGGCGGTTCAGGGGCTGGTCGTCGAGGTCAGGATCAGAAGTGGGCGTCATTCCCTGCAAGGTAGCACACTGGAATGCGGCCGACGCGGCCGTGGTCAGGATAAGGCAGAAAGCAGACAGGCCGGGGTTCAACGCCGACTGATGGCGAGGGCTGCTCACCGTGACTCCGGAAAATCCTGGTCAGGATTTCGGCCATATGACGATGCTCACCCTCCCGTAGCGGGATATTCTCGAGAGGCCAGAATCCCGGGTCGTCTACACATTTCCCCGGTCACGTTGATTCGAATTTTTCGGAGTGTTACAGTCAGCTGGAAACGTATGATGGCTACCCTTGCTCTGGAGAGACTCGGTTCTATTGCTTCTTCCAGAAGCGAGTTGCGTCGCGGTCTGAAGTGGGGTTCGATCTTCGTTCTGCCTGCCTGGCTCAAAGCCTGGTACCAGGAGTTTGGGAGCAGGTGCGAAGTGCGTTTACCCGTTCTCAGAGAAGGACAAACTGTCGTAGGTATTGCCCCGCTTCTCTTTCAAGAGGAAACGGCTTTCTTCATCGGCAGCAGCGATGTCTGTGATTATCTGGACTTCGTTGTTGTTCCGGGAAGAGAACGGGAGTTCTTCAACGCCCTGCTCGACCACGTGGAGCAGAGGGGTACAAGGCAACTGGATCTTGGACCCGCGAGACCGGACTCCGTAGCAGCCACCTGTCTCGTTGGCATGGCACAGGAACGCGGATACCGGGTTTCCTGTCAGAGAGATGATGTCTCGGTGGAAATGGAACTGCCGGGCACCTGGGACGAGTATCTGGGCATGCTGACGTCGAAGCAGCGACACGAGGTGCGGCGCAAACTGAGAAGACTGCAACAGGCGGGCAACGCGAAGTACCGCATTATCGATGACGCGGAGTCCGTTCCCGCGGCTATGGATACATTCATGAGAATATTTCGACTGAGCGGAAAGGATAAGGCCGCCTTCATGAGTGGCCGAATGGAGTCGTTCTTCAGGTCAGTGGCACAAGCTCTCGCGGAGGATGGACTCGTGCGGCTTGGGATTCTGGAACTGGATTCATCACCTGTGGCTTCGGTTCTCGGCTTTGATCACGGTGGCAGCGTCTATCTCTACAACAGTGGCTACGATCCCGGCTTCAGTTTCCTGAGCGTAGGTGTGCTTTCCAAGGTGCTCTACATCAAGGACAGTATCGAAAGGAAGAAGAAGAGATTCGACTTCCTGAAAGGAGCCGAGGCGTACAAGTATCACCTGGGCGGCAAAGAGATTCCTTTGTACCGTTGCCAGATAGTGATCCGGTGACTGCAACATCGGCGCCAGGATTGCTGGTTGACGCCGTTGGAGCTTGATTTCAGTGGGGGCAGAACAATTGAGAATAGCTATGCTCAGCGTCCACAGTAGTCCCGTGGGGCAGTTGGGGACGAAGGACACAGGGGGTATGAGTGTCTATGTTCAGGAGCTCGCCCGTGAGCTGGGGAAGCGTGGGCACCGGGTGGATGTCTTCACTCGAGCCCATGACCAGGTTGATGACAGGATTGTGACGCTGGGCAAAGGTGCCCGGGTTATTCACCTGGGAGCGGGAGAAGCCGCCGGCATGCATAAGCTGGCAATTTACTCCCACCTAGATGACTTCGCCAGCAACCTCGAAGCCTTCAGAAGGCGTTCCGGCATCGGGTATGACTTGATACACAGTCACTACTGGTTATCGGGTTGGGCAGGCAGGTGGCTGCAGCGTTGGTGGGGTGTTCCTCACGTTACGATGTTTCACACGCTGGGCGCAGCTAAGAACGGCACCGGTGTGGGTGAAAGAGAGCCGGAGCTCAGGATTAGGATCGAAGAGAATCTGGTCAGGAACTGCCATCGCACCATTGCAGCCACGAAAAGAGAAAGGGATGAGCTTATAAACCTCTACGATGCTCCTGCGGAGAGCATCAGTGTGATTCCCTGCGGAGTGAACCTGGACCTGTTCCAGCCGGTGGACAAACGGAAGGCAAGGCGGCAGCTGGGCCTGGACGGCAATGGCGTGGTCTTGTTTGTGGGCAGGATGGAGCCTTCGAAGGGAATAGACAGGTTGCTCATGGCGATGACCCGGCTTGAGCAGAAGCTGGACGTCAGATTGGTGATAGTTGGTGGCGATGGTCCTGGTGAACCTGAAGCAGACAGGCTGCGCAGGCTGTCTCGAGAGCTCGGCATTGAAGATTCTGTCACCTTTGTGGGAACGATTAGTCAGAAGGAGCTCCCTCTCTACTACAGTGCTGCCGATGCCTGTGCTATCCCTTCCTATTACGAGAGCTTCGGACTGGTCGCTCTGGAAGCTCTCGCATGCGGAACACCTTTAGTAGCCACCAGGGTGGGGTGCATCGAGAGTGTAGTGAGAGAAGGTGAGAGCGGCTGCGTGGTGGCAGACAATTCTCCCCGCCGCCTCGCAGATGCAATAGGAGCCCTACTGTCGAAGGCGGACGCCGGTGCGGAGACTGCAACCTCAATTCGTGCCACAGTGACTGCGTTCAGCTGGGCCAACATCGCCGCGGCAATGATTGAAGAATACGAGTCGGTGATCGCGGATTATCGTGCAAAGGCGGGCTAACACCGCACTACCTTTTCATACCACAGAGTCGTTGATGAGACCCTGAACCCGACTAATTCGTAGAGAGCACGGGCAGCTCTATTCTGGCTATCTACCGTCAGCTCGGCAGTCTCCACTCCCCTGCTCTTCAGATACGACAATCCGGCTGCCAGCACGTGCCTGCCTATCCCCCTGCCCTGGAAGTCAGGATCTACCCCGAGCATGTAGATCCGTCCTCTGCGCGTACCTGGGGCAGCCTTTTCCTCCGGAGTTATCGTCGTCCAGCAGTAGCCGAGGATCCTGTCTCCGTCGCCAGCCAGGATGATACTCTCGGGGCAGCAATCGCTCATGTTGATCAGGTACTCTATCTCCTCAACCGTGTTCAGGTTATATCCCCACGTGCCAGAAAAAGAACGATTCTGGAGTTGAGTCAGTCTGCCTTCGTCACCTTGCTGGAAGTGACGGCAGAGCAAAGTGGTATGTTCGGCATCCGGATAGTGAGCCTCGGGAAGCGACAGCTTCAATTCCAGGAAGCGACGCACTCTTCGGAAACTGAGCCTGGTCAGGAGGTTCTTTGCAGCCACATTGTCCTCTGCTATGTTCACGTGGGCTACTCGTGCTCCTGATTCCCTCGCACGGTGCATCCCGTGATGGAACAACGCGGTGGCTAACCCCTTTCTACGATGCTGAGGGTGCACCAGACAATCAAGCACCACTCGCCCAAGGTTCAATTCCGGTGTAACGTCCATATAGCCAACAACCCCCGCAGCGGCTTTGGCAATGAACAGGTCTCGATCAGGCTGGTAGTTTGGCCGTCTGAGGCGCTCGGCCAGCAACCGGGCAGAGACACAGTGCCCACCCGGCTCCTGCTTTCTCACCCCAATATTCAGCTGGATGTAGTCATCAAAGACGTTGGGGCAAAAGTTGCAGATACGGTAGCCCGCGGTGCTCACCTCGCTCAAGATACCCTCGATAGGCGATTGTAGCAGGTGAGCCCACGGCATAGTAACGACACACCCGGAGCGAACCTTCTGCAGCCTCGATAGCGCATTCCTGCGTTACGCCACTGTATCTCGACGTCTCGCATGAAGCATCGAGCGTCTAGCTCCAAACCAAGTTTGTTGTTCTCTGGGTGTTTCGGTCCCTGTCGCTCTGTGGCCATCGTCATCACTGTAGCCCGTATGCTTCCTGCGAGCCATGCGTGTCCGGGTCGTGATAGCTACTTAACGGTGGTTGCTGTGCCTTGTTGAAGGGCGCAAAGCCGAGCCTATACAATTCTCAGCTGGCACCGCAGACACCGTGGAGGATTGTACATGACGATGAAGCCGGCTCAGGTAATGGTGATTACGCCACACCCGGACGACGCGGAGTACGGTGCTGCTGGAACGGTGGCTCGGTGGGCAAAGGAGGGAACAAAGATCGTCTATGTGGTATGCACCAATGGCAACAAGGGCAGCGGCGATGTCAACGCGAAGCCGGAGGAGCTGGCAGCGATTCGAGAGCGGGAGCAAGTAGCCGCAGCCAGGCTGCTGGGGGTGAGGGAGACGGTATTCCTGCGCCATGAAGATCAAGAACTGGCTGACACACCTGAGTTCAGGAAAGAACTCGTCCGCCTGATAAGGATGTATCGACCCGACATAGTGGTCACCGCTGACCCGTACAGACGGTACGTCTGGCATCGCGACCATCGAATCACGGGACAGGTTGCTCTCGATGCCATCTTCCCCTACGCCAGAGACAATCTCTCCTACCCTGACTTGCTGGAAGAAGGGCTGCGTCCCCATAGGGTCAAGGTGGCCTTGCTCTGGGGCTCAGAGGACCCAAACTACCGCGTCGACATTACCGACACCTTTGACCTGAAGTTAGCTGCTTTGAGATGTCACGAGAGCCAGGTGGGAAACCTCTCTTCCCCGGAACTGGAGGAGCCGCTCAGGCGACGGCACAGGTTGATGGCCGAGGGAGAGGGTTTCGAACTGGCAGAGGCTTTTCACCGTATTGAGATGCCGCGGTAGTCCGGGCTCTCACCACGGACCCGTCTATGAAGAAAGCCAAAGAACATCACCGCACAGGTGAGGGTCGTGAGTTCGAGAGGAGAACACGGCAAACTCGTCCTTCTCTTTCTTGATCACCGTCGAATCACCGTGCCCGGGGTATACCCGGGTGTCATGGGGCAATACGAAGATCTTCCCGGTGATGGAATCGATTATCCGTTTCAGGTCTCCTGGTGAGGCGGTCCTGCCTGGACCGCCGGTGAAGAGGGTGTCTCCGGATATCAAGTGTCCGTCTGTCAGGAAACAGAGACTGCCGGGCGTGTGACCCGGTGTATGCAGTACCTCGAGTTGCAGTTTCCCGAACGATACTCTGTCACCATCGTGTAGCAGAATCTCCGGGCGGGAAGGCAGTCTGTCAGCATCCAGAGGGTGCGCTGCTACCGGAACCTTCAGCCTCGACTGGAGCTCTCTGAGAGCGCCGACATGGTCCGGGTGGGCGTGAGTCATCAATACGTACCTGGGATTCGTATCCCTCAACCGCTCCACAATCCTGTCCACCTCCGCCGGTGCATCGACCACCACACTGTCTGCGGTGGCTCTGCACACCACCACGTAAGCATTTGTGGAATAGCTACCCAGTTCGAGCCTCTCTATTTGAAGATCCCTATTCTCTGCCACAATCGTCATTGTCGTGACCCCTTCCACGAATTATGGAGAAATATACCACGGGAGGAAAGCCGACTGAATATCGCAGCGGCATAACAATTGCATTGCTGCTGGCCTGCACCCAGTAACGACGCCGTTTATCAGGTCAGTCGTGCCACGACGATGACCTCATGCAAATCACATGGACTCCATCATTCGGCTTCAGGAGCATAATTGCCGATTCAACTCCGATGGAAGATACCGGGAGATGTCCGATGACGCCACACCTTGCCAGGCTGTTGATTGCCCCACTTTCCGTAATGCTGCCGATCGTTCCGATCGGAGGGTGTTGTCCCGTGCGCGTCGCTCGGGAAATCGTTTCGCTCGAATCGCGTGAGAAGGTCATCGCTCCCGGCGACAGTGTTCTCATTGAGTGTGCGCCTGTGGGCGACGAAGGTGAGGAACTGGTATACGAATGGGACGCCGATAGTGGTACGCTCAACGGTCATGCCGGAATGTATGCGTGGACGGCGCGTGAGCAGGAACGGGGTGCCCGCATTACTGTCACCGTGAGCAATACTGCAGGAGACGCCGTCAGCAAGAGCATTGCCGTTGTCGTCAGTAAGAACATACCTTCTGTCATCACGGGTCTTTCGTCAGCCACGAATGGGTCTACCCAGGTGAGACAGCGACTATTACTTGTGAGGCGGAGGATCCCGATGGCGATGAGCTCACCTGCATTTGGTCGACCGACTGCGGAAAGACAAGTGCGGAGGGCCCCACAATCGTCCGGACGGCACCCGACTACGAGGGTAAGTGCACCATCGAGGTCATGGTCGACTACGGGTACGAAGGACGGGCGAGCGCATCCGTCACCGTGGTGAGTTCGCTACGCGAACCCCTGCTGGTAACGAGTACGGTGGTGACCGCTGTGAGCGATCCCGATGACCTCGCGTTTGACGATCACCTCTACACGATATTCCGTGGCGAATCCATGCTTGTCCGTGCCGTGGTAAACGAACCGGGAATGGGTCGCATCCTGTGAATGGACCGAGGGTGGTTTTACCGCCGTATTCCCCGTCGGTAGTGGCCGCATCACGTTCGAGAGCAGCCCAGAGGAGATGCGGTGGACCGCGCCAGAGACACCTGGCAAACATGTCATCACGGTAACAGCGAAGGGGGATGGCGATAAGTCTGCCACGCACAGCATTACCGTTATGGTCGAGACATGACGCCCCTGCATATAGCCCGCTCTTCAATTGAAGGGGTGAGCATTATGATCGACAGTTCACAGATAGCCATAATGTGAATCCACCCCTGTGCGGAAAACGTGGGATGAGTATGGTAATGACAGTGTGCCGCTCTTCCAGTCACTTCTCGCCTGATGCTACAAAGATACTGATGCTGGCACACTCACCTCCACAACTTGATTGTGCACAGCAGTTTTCACCTATGCCGTCTACGATCACTTCTCTTAGGCCTGCGTCTGTTAACCATTGTCGGATGTCTTGACGCTTGAAGCCCATCCATCGGTCGTGATGTTCTAGTCGCAGGAACTCAGAATGATGTTCGTCCAAGTCCGTGAGAACGAGCTTTCCTCCCAGCTTCAAGATTCGCACCATTTCCAGTATCGCTCTTCGTGGTGCCTCCACGTGGTGCAGGTACATGTTCGCAAACACGTAATCAACACTCCCACCAGGAATCGGCAAGCTCTCGGCTTCTCCCATACGGTAGTCAATTCCCTTCACGCTGTTGAACTTCTTTCTCATCGTTTCGAGCATTGCTTCGGACTCATCCACGGCAATCACCTGTAAGCCCTCGCGAACCAGCCCTTCCGTGAGAAAACCAGTACCCGACCCAATGTCGGCGGCGACCATGCCCCTCTGTACGCCGGCAACTGCAAACGTCTTCTCTCTTACGGCTTCTGAGAAAAAGGTCTCTCTCATTCTGTCCCATTCATGGGCTACTTCATTGAAGTACTGTTTGCTACTCATGACCATACTCCTCCAGGAGCACCGGGCTGTCCTCTTTGTACCAGTATCAAGCTAGCTATGAGCACTAAAGGGACAAGCACTTCCTCTGCAGGCATGTGCTCGGGCACCTCAACCTCCGCATAGAAACGTGCGGTTCCCCGGCGAAGTTACCTGACATCGATCAGGCAGAGCTTCCGCGCTGATTGATGTGCCCTGTCTTATGGTCGGATATGACGACAGTATGTGTCAAGTGTCGCCATATGTGAAGCAATCAAGCACTGCTGTGGTGTACTGATAGCGGGCACCGAGCCTCCCACCGATTCCCACTTGTTCGCGTGCACGTGGCTGGCTCCATGCACTGGAGGCATGACCCGTTTGTCCTTACGACCTCACATTGATTGTTGGCAGGGAATGCCTGCCGACTGCCCCTGATAGTCGCAAGGCACCGCTGACTGATGGGGAATATCGGTGCAAGGTCCGAATGTCGACAGCGGCTGTTCTCCGCTGAGCGGTGTCGCCGGCATGCTCAACAGCTCGATAGTCCGGGGATACGGACTCAGTTATGCGGCACAGCGAATTGACACTGGAGATGGAAATGACCTAAGTTTAGCTGCGGTCTATCGCTGGGTGGGGAGGATGCTGTGCGACCACCCGCCTCTGGAACCCCGGCAGCCTGCCTTGCAGCAGCGTGAGCGTGGAAGCTGAGGTCTACGCATGGTTGCCATTCGAGATGAGCCACACGTTCCTTGCGGCCCGGGCAATGGGGCAGGCGGCTACGAAGATGCCTGCCAGTCCGAAATAGTTACCCATGGCGACGTGACTGATGACCCGAGTTCCTTTTCTTTCGCTGACGAGGCTACGACGCCCCCTGGACTCGCAGGCCATGAGTTCACGGATGACTCCGTTGCCATGTATCTCCGTGAGATCGCCCGGGTGCCGCTGCTGACAGCTACACAAGAGCGTCTGCTGGCAAGCCAGATTGAGCGCGGGCGTCACCTGGGAGAGCTTGAGGATGCCTACTCTGGGAAGACCCGGCGGCAGCTTCCTGAAGTTGAACTCACCACAATCATCCTCAGTCGGGTCTTGAGAGCCTACCCTCTCGCCGATGCCATCAGGCAATACCTGGGCATCCAGGAAGACCCCGGCCTTCGTGCACTACTGCAACTCCCCGAGCTGCGTGCGGCAATCGACCATCAGGTCAAACCTGACCTTGTATCAGCCATTGCCCGGACAACGGATCGAACTGTCCCCATGGCGCACGAAGCAATCGTGAGCCTGTCGATTGACAGCGGCGTACTGCCTCCAAGGGTAGGAGAGCTTCTGGCGACCGAGCCAATCAATCGGCTGCACGAACTGATAGCGGACGACAGACTGGCACCACTGCTCGAGCCGCATGCAGATGAGTTGCGTCGCCACTACGACGAGGTGAAGCACCGGGCTGAGAATGCCAGGAGCCACCTGACACGGGCGAATCTGCGGCTCGTGGTGAGTATAGCCACGAGGTACACCACCCGCGGGATATCTCTCCTTGACCTGATTCAGGAGGGCAGTATCGGCTTGATGCGCGCAGTCCACAAGTTCAACCATCGCAAAGGCTTCGAGTTCAGCACGTACGCCACCTGGTGGGTACGACAGGCTGTGACGAGAGGAATCGCCGACCAGGCACGCATCATACGGATTCCAGTGCACATGGTTGAGACGATGAGACGAGTGCTACGGGCCGCGCGCCAACTGAGCCAGGAACTCCAGTGCGAGCCAAGCTACGAGGAGATAGGACTTCGAGTTAACATGAGTCCAGAACGCGTTGAGGAGATCATGTCTCTGCTGCAGCAGGAGCCTTTGTCGCTCGAGACACCTCTCGGAGAATACGGCGATATGCATCTGGGAGACGTACTCGCAGACCTCACGAGTCCTGCTCCCGCTGACCTCGCCATTCGGGAGGTCTCCAGAAGCCAACTTGACAAGGTTCTCGGCAAACTCACACCCAGGGAGAAGAAGGTGCTCCAGCTCCGTTACGGCCTCATGAACGGATACCCGCGCACCCTCGAGGAAGTGGGGCAAGAGTTCAACCTGACCCGTGAACGTATCCGCCAGATTGAGGCCAAAGCACTGCAGAAGCTACGACACCCGCGCCTAACCCGAAAGCTCAAGAGCTTTCTGGACTAGGTGTGAACTGCCTGTTGTGCGTCGTCCATGGTCGAAAGGATTCTGCGGAAGGTACACTGTCCGCTCGGACGCGCTGCGGGTCTTCACCATACACACGGTGCTGGCTGCCAACTCCAGTCGCCCGCACTGGAGCGGGCGACCCGGGAGGAGTGAGTATGCCAGCTACTCCTCGGCCGTCGGATGGCGTGGGTCTGCGAGCGGCCTTGAGGATTCCCCCTTGCCGGACGAGTCACCGCTCTTGCGCGACGCAGCCGCACGCTTCGCACGTACGCCCAGAACCACCAGTCCGGCGCCTATTACGAGGGAGGGCAGCACCACATCGCCGGCGCCTCCACATACGCCACCGCAGGCTATGCACATGAAACACCCCCAGGAGGGGACTTCCCCTCTGGTGACATGTTGTAGCCCGGCACAGGGTGGTTCGTCAAACGGGGCAGCCTCTTGTTCGCCGTCAGAACCTCCGCGGCAGAGATTCTGTGCCTCTTCGTTGCCCGACAACGCTCCCCCTGTTGGCGGTTCGACTCCTTTCACGAGGCGCACAACATCTCCAAGCCGGGCAGTGCACCAGCCCTTCGGAAGTTCACCGTTCACCGGTTGCACTAACGCCACCCCGACCACTGCGTAGTCCTCCCAGGCTCAGCTCTTCAGCAGCCGATCACGCACGCTTGCTCTCCTCCTCCAGGACTTCCGCCAGCTGCGGCTTCAAATCCGGGATTAGCTTCGTGGCTGTCTCCCACACGATCTCCACATCCACGCCAAAATACCCGTGAATGAGCCGGTCGCGCATCCCCGCCATCCTCCGCCAGGGTACGTCTGGATGCCGTCGCCTCACCGACGCGGGGACCTGCTTGGACGCCTCGCCAACGACCTCCAGGGCCCGGAAGACCGCAAAGTTGGTCTTGTCGTCCCGGGCGAACTCATCAAAGGACATGCCGCCGATGAACTCCTTCATCTTGTCCATCATCTCTAGGATGTCCTGGAGGTAGTCCAGCGCCTCCCTGCGCGACCTCACAGAGCCACAACCTCCTCCAGGATGCGTTTGCCGATTCTTCCCTTGAGGGCCTTTCGGGAGACCAGGTCCACCTTAACACCGAGCAAGGCCGACAGCTCCTCTTGCAGGTCAATGAACCTGAACAGGGTGGGGGCATGCTCGAACTCCACCAGCACATCCAGGTCGCTTCGCCTGCTCACCTGGCTTCGCACGTAGGAGCCAAACACCCCCATGGAGGTCACGCCATAGCGCTCTCTCAGCTCTGGCATATGGTCACGCAGTGTCGTGAGAATGTCGTCCAGGCTTCGTGAAATCGGTGCCCCCTTTTCCTTTGCCATAGTTCCACCTTCCTATCCAGGTCTCAGTCCCAAGCGCTCAAGAACGCCTCGCAGTTCTAATTGGCGACACCACTCTTATCTCGGTGTTCCCAAAGCTGAGACCGCGTCTGAGAGACTGCTCGACACGGCCTGTTGAACGTGAAAGAGAATCAAGTGTGGTGTCTCCGGAATTTGGAATTCCATGGCTTCTCCACAAAACACCATCCTGAACTCTAGCCCTCCCTACTTGCGGCTCAATGGCCATAGCTTCCGCCGCGGCGGGGGACACCAGACGTCGAATTCCCCCGGCGTCTCAATGATGATTGTGTGGCCTTCCTGGCGAGCCTTCACCTCAGGTGGGAGATAACCCTCAAAGCGGCGAATCTCCCAGAACTGCATCTGGTCAGGGAAGCGCACCAATAGCCGTTCCTTTTCCCGTTCTAGCTTTGCGTCCCGCCGTTTGTAGAGCAGGTCAGCCCACCTGGTTCTTCCCAGGTCATACTTCGTCTCCACAGGCTGGTCAAGGAAGAACTCTGGCAGTGCTCTGCCGGCGTGGCTGTAAAGTTGGCGCACTACCGCGCGGGCGATGTGGAGTTCATCGTCACTGAACTCGCTGTCTGTTAACAAGCGCTGTAAGTACAAGTGACAGAACCATCGGAAGACACTGTTGTCGCGTTCGAACAGTTCCTTGAGCTTTCTCTTACTCTTTTCGGTCGAGGCGAAATGGACGTCAAAATCAATTCTCTTCACACGAGACCTGGCCCAGTCCTGAAGTCTGGGCTCATTTGAAGACAGCACGACCTGTGGTATATCCAGATTACCCCGCCACCAGGTCTCCCAGTAGGCTTTGAGGACATCGGGCGCCCAGCGTTTGCCAGAGAACTCGACGTCGTCGAAGGCCAGCGGAAATACGGTGCCGACAGCGGCCGCTCCCCTTATCTTCCGGCTCGAGAATTCTTCTCTCGGCAAAGCCTCCACGTCCTGTCCCGTGACGAGCTTCAGAGCGAAGCGAAGAAAGGTGGTCTTCCCGTTTTGCGTAGGGCCGTAGATGTAGAGGAACCTCGGGCCCTTCGGGTCCACCTGGCCATAGGCCGTGCGTTTCCTCCGCATATACTCGTTGGCAAAGGGTGAGAAGAAGATGTAAAGCAATGCTTCGAACATGCTAGCCTTGGCAAACGCCGGGTCTGGGCTCTTACCGAGGTCAATGGTACCCACGTAGTCCTCAATGTGCTCAAGACCCCGGCTTACGGTCGGCGCGTCGGGCAGAGGCTCTGACAGGCAGAGTATGGACCCCTTAAGTCCCAAGCGCAGTTCCTGTCTCCCTAGGTCAATCCGCATCAAGGGTATCCCATAGGTCGTATGCACATGGTTGACGAAGGCCGCCGAGCTCACAGTCACCCCGTTAGCCGTTATCGTCGGTCTTAACGGCTTCAAGAAGCGCTCAAGCTCCTTCCTGGCGGCTGGCGCTTCTGGCAGCTTCACGGTTACGATGTCTGCCTCTCGCTCGCTGGGGATCAGCAAGGACTGGGCAGAGATCTCCTGGAAAGCCTTAGCTGCTTCTGCTTCTGGTGCACGGGCTGTCTCCCCTTTCACCCATACCTCAATCAATTCACGCCTGGGAGTGGTATCGCGGCTCTTGAACAGGTTTACCAACTCGCCCATGAAGAGGGTGCAACCTTTAGCGTGAGCCTGGTAGTCATGGAGCACTCTTTCCACGAAGTCGTTTGTAGCCTGGAGGTCGACATACCAGGCATAGTTCACCTGGCTGGCCTTACGGGCCGTATCGGTCAGGTTGGCACTGGTCTGAATTACTCGCACCGTCCCGGGCTTTTCGAGTATGTATAGCTTGGTATGGATACTGCGCCGGGGCACAAGGATGCGCAGAGACCCGTTCTCCACTCGGGCCGCCAAGGCCTCCACGACCTCGATGGGCTTGTCCTGGAGGCCCTGGCGCAGGGCAGGTTCCGTTACGTCCTCACCTACGACTACCTCGATCTCCTCGTAGCCATGCTTCTCAAAGAACTCGCGCAAGAGGTCGGAGGAGACCACGTAGGCGATAGCCCGCATCTTGGTGAACCCATCAAGAAGGGCCTCAAAGTCGCCTCTATGTGAGATGACTTGTGTTTCCACATGACCCAGCCCCTGAAAGAGGCTGCCCTGCATAGTCTGCCGTTTCATTCCATCAGAATCCGTGTGAGTGCGCTTTCATCCGAGTTCCGCTTCCATTGCCCACTGCGAGGCTAGCAGCGGTCTACCAATAGGCTACGTTACAAGAGAGATACTGCACGCACGGCGTAGTAACCCCCGCGGTTTGTAGGCGATTCTCTGCATACAAGAATAAAGGCAGCAAGTAGAACGGACTCAAGAAGTATTGTCGGTGCGGATATGGCACAAGAAGATCGGCGCTCCCGCGGACGGGATCATTGAGCCCTTAAGGCTCAGCGCTGACGCCCCACGCTTTCTCAATCTCTGACCTGGTACTTGGGCCCGTGCTCCACCGCCCCGGCAGCGGTATTCTACCATGCGACCCGCACAAGGAAAGGGCAAACAGGGCCACCTCTTGTACGTCATCAGAACCTCCGCGGCAGAGATTCTGTGCCTCTTCGTTGCCCGACGACGCTCCCCCTGCCCCACCGTCAGGGTGGCCAATTTGCCCCGGGCCGGTGGCCATCCTGGTCCGAAATACCCGCCTCTGGAGGCCAGTTCCATACTTAACGGCGAATTGAGTATGGTGTCCCCGAATTACCGGCTCCCACACCAACCCGGCAGTGGTGGGGGGAGGGGTGTATCTAATTCGGGACACCACACTTATCTCGGTGTTCCCAAACCTGAGACCGCGTCTGACAGACTGCTCGATACGGTCTGTTGAATGTGAAAGTGAATTAAGTGTGGTGTCCCCGGAATTCCTGGCAATCATCGCCACGCAGCGGATAGTGGACCCACCGCTGCACGCGTGTCAAGAGATACTAACGCGCTCATAATAGGCTGGTCTCACTGAATCGCAGCATATGCGGTCTCGCGCAGAGCGCGGTGTTGTCGGCCTCCGTTCCGCCGCTCGTGAACACAATCTCGTCCTTGGATGCTCCTATCAGGCTGGCGACGCGGGCACGCGCCTCCGCCATCGCAGTCCTTGCCTCGCGGCCGAGCGCGTGGATGCTGGAGGCGTTGCCAAACGCCTCCGAGAAGTACGGCGTCATGCACGGCAGCACCCCGGGGTGTGTTGGTCTGGTCGCGGCATAATCAGGATACACTCGTCTCACTGTTGCACTCCCTGGACTCCGGCACCGCTATATGCCGTCTCCTCCGTCGTACTTCGCGCGAGGCCTCCAGTATCCCCCCGCAATTGTGCAGGCGGAGCGCACCAGATCCTCCCGCTGTCCGAATCCGGTTACTCCCTCCCGCAATGTATCCGGACGGATGAGGATGAGGCGAATCGCCTCAGCGAGCGGATCCAGACTATGCTCGAGCTCCGTGTCACCTGCGGCGGAAGGCTGCCGCTCCTGTACCCCCCTGGCGGGAACGCCGACAACGGTGGCGCCTGGCGGCACCGGTTTCGTTACCACCGAGCCCGCGCCGATGCGTGCATCCGGGCCGATGGTGATGGCGCCGAGCGCGATCGCCCCGGCGCCGATGATCACGCGGTCCGCAACGGTTGGGTGTCGCTTGCGCTTCTCCATGGTCGCCCCGCCGAGCACGACTCCCTGGTAGAGCACCACGTCATCCCCTATCTCGGCCGTCTCTCCAATGACTACCCCTGCTCCGTGGTCGATGAAGAAACGCCGCCCGATCCGTGCCCCCGGGTGGATCTCAATGCCGGTCAAGAAACGGCCGACATGCGACAACAGCCTGGCGGGAAACCGCAGTCCGTGATTCCACAGGTAGTGTGCGACGCGGTGAAACCATAGCGCATGCAGTCCCGGGTAGCAGAAGAGCACCTCAGGCACGCTCCTCGCTGCTGGGTCGCTGGCGAACACAGCTCGGACGTCTTCACGAATGCGTGCAATGCCTGCTGTCCTCATCGCTGCCCCTCCGCAAGCACCCGGGATTTCATCCTCCATGTGGTCCCGTGCGGATTGTCCTCGAGCACCACCCCCGCGTCTTCCAGTTCCTTTCGCAAGGCGTCGGCCCGCTGCCACTGTCTCGACTTCCGCAGCTCAGCGCGAAAGGCGATCAGCCTGTCGATGGCGCGCTCGAACTCCCCCGGATCCGTCGCGTGAGATACATGCCCGCCGGCGTAGCCGAGCGCGGTCGATGCGAGCCTGGCAACCAGGGCGGCGTCCGGCGTGACTTGTGCGATTGGGTTCAGCGTCAATCCCAGGACATTGCTCAATTCTCGAAGCATGCTCCGCCCGCGCGCACCGCTGCCTCCCACCTGCCGGTCACGATTGATCTCCTTCGCCAGATCGTATAGCACCACGAGGGCCCGCGGCGTGTTGAAGTCGTCATCCATCGCCTCGATAAACCTCTCCCGGTTGCCTGTGACGTCGAAGCTTCTTTCTCCCGCATCGGTTGCGGACTCCTGCGCCATGACCTGCCGCAGTCTCTCGGCGTTCTTCTCCGCTGCCTGCAGCGCTTCCTCGCTGTATGTCAGGGGGCTGCGGTAGTGCGAGCTAAGCACGAAGATGCGCAGCGCGTCCGGACTGACCCGGTCGAGCGCTTCCGTGACCGTGACGAGATTGCCGAGCGATTTGCTCATCTTCTCCCTACCGAACTGCAGCAGGCCGTTGTGCAACCAGTACCTGACGAAAGGCCTGATGCCGGTATAGCTCTCAGACTGCGCGATCTCGTTCTCGTGGTGGGGGAAGACCAGGTCCAGTCCGCCGCCGTGAATGTCCAGTGTCTCGCCAAGTGTACTGAGTGACATTGCCGAGCACTCGATGTGCCATCCCGGTCGACCCGGGCCCCACGGACTGTCCCACGCAGGCTCGCCGGCCTTGGCTGCCTTCCAGAGCGCGAAGTCCAGGGGATGCTCCTTCATCTCCTCCCATTGTTCGCTCCTGTCCGTGATCATGGACTCCACGCTTCGGTGTGACAGCTTGCCGTAGTCCGGCACGCTTCGCACGCGAAAGTAGACGCTGCCCATGGACTCGTACGCGTGTCCTTTTCGCATCAGGCCGTCGATCATATTGATGATGGCCGGGATCTCTTCAGTGGCGCGAGGGTACGCGTCGGCCGGCAGCACGTTCAGTCTCTCCATCTCTTCGAAGAACCTCCGGGTGTATTCCCGGGCCAACTGGTCCGGGGCTACGCCCCGCTCGGCCGCCCGCTCGATAATCTTGTCGTCCACGTCGGTCACGTTTTGCACGTACCTGACGCGGTAGTTGCGGAACTGCAGATACCGGCGGACGACGTCGAAGATGATGTTGCTCATCGCGTGTCCCAGGTGCGTCTCCGAGTATGGCGTTACGCCGCAGACGTACATCTTGACGACGTCTCCTCCCGGAATGAACCGCTCTTTCTGTCCCGACAGGGTGTTGTATACCTGCATCGTTTTCCTCCCTGCGTCCGTTGTTGCTTCCCCGGTTGAGCTACATGTCCTGAAACAGCCAGGTTGAGAGATAGCGCTCACCCGTGTCGGGCAGGACTACCACGATCAGCTTTCCCGTGTTCTCCTCCCTCCGGGCAAGCTCGACAGCAGCCCATGTCGCGGCTCCCGAGGAAATCCCGGCGAGTATCCCCTCCTCCCTTGCCAGTCGTCTCGCCATATCCCCGGCGTCCGTGTGCGTAACCTTGACCACCTCGTCTACGAGCTCCATTCTCAGGACTCCCGGTATGAAGCCGGCGCCGATACCCTGGATCTTGTGCGGTCCGGGCTTTCCGCCTGACAGCACCGGGGAGTCAACCGGTTCCACCGCCACGGCGCGAAAGCCAGGCTTACGTGGCTTGATCACTTCGGCGACGCCGGTGATGGTGCCGCCGGTGCCGACACCGCTCACCAGCAGATCCACCCCGCCATCGGTGTCACGCCAGATTTCCTCGGCCGTGGTCAGGCGGTGAATCTCGGGATTGGCCACGTTCGTGAACTGCTGCAGCAAGAGGTAGTTCGGGTTCTCCCGAACCAGTTCCTCCGCCTTTCGAATGGCGCCGGGCATGCCTTCCGATCCCGGCGTCAGCACCAGTTCTGCGCCCAGGATCGACAGCAGCTGTCGGCGCTCAATCGACATTGTGTCGGGCATCGTCAGGATCAGCCTGTCTCCCCGCGCTGCGGCGACAAACGCGAGCGCGATGCCCGTGTTGCCACTTGTGGGTTCGACGAACACTGTGTGTTCGTTGACCAGTCCGCTGGCTTCCGCAGAGACGATCATGGCGACTCCCAGTCTGTCCTTGACGCTCGAAAGTGGATTGAATGACTCGAGTTTCGCGACAACTGTCGCCTTGGCTCCGTCGGTGACGCGATTCAATCTGACCAGCGGGGTGTTGCCGATGAGCTCGGTTGAGTCCCTGGCGATGCCCCGCGTGAGCCGGGCAATGTCTATGGTCTTGTATCGCAGCTTCTCTGTTTTCGTTGCCATTTCCGTTCAGTCTCCGTATTTCGTACGTTATATGAGTCTTCTTGCCCTAACGCCGGTCAGGCGTCGGGTCGCAGGACCTCGTTCATCGATCCGGTTCGGTACCCTTCGAGGTCCATGCTGACGTAGGTGTATCCCTGGCGCTTACACGCAGCGACGAGCAGCCATCGCGTCTCTGGATGGAACGCGAAGTCCAGTTCGTCACTCCCCACCTCGATCCGCGCTGTGTCGCCCTGATCGCGGACTCGCACCTGTTGAAAGCCCAGGGTTCGAATGCTTCGCTCCGCACCTGCGATTCGGTCCAGCAGCGCGCCGCTGATCTCACGTCCGTACGGGACACGGGACGCGAGGCAGGCGCCTGATGGCTCGTCCCAGTTTGAAAGCCCGCGCATGCGGGCCATCGCCCGCACAAGAGCCTTGCCGAAACCCAGTTCCGCGAGAGGCGACTTGACTCCGAACTCCGCCGCGGCTTCTCGTCCCGGCCGCGTGTCCGCATAGTCGTCCCGGTTCGTGCCATCCAGGATCGCGTTCGCACCATCCTCGGCCGCGATGGCGGCCAGGTGTGTGAACAGGTTCCGCTTGCAGTAGTAGCAGCGGTTGCGCGGGTTTGCGCGATAGTCAGGGTCTCCCATCTCACTCGAGTTGATGAACATGTGCCTCACGGCAAGGAACTCCGCAGTGGCGGCGGCCCGTTCCCGTTCCTCACTCGAGTAGGTCTCGGAGACAGCTGTCACTGCCAGCGCGCGCTCCCCAAGCGCATCGCGTGTCGCGGCAAGCAACAGGCTGCTGTCCACGCCTCCCGAGAACGCCACCACCACCCGGCCCATTGCGGCGAGGACCGACTTCAGCCGTTCATATGCCTCCCGTGCGTCTTCAGGAGTCGGATCCTCTGTCCGTCGTGTCTCCTGCTGCGCCTGCAAATACTCCATCTATCACCTCCCTCACTCTGGGCGCTCTGTGATGTCGCCCGTGCTGCTGTCCGATGAATCGGTCAAGATTGGCGTCTCGAGAGTCCGAGATCCCACATCGTCAGCGAAACAAGACGCGGAATAGTCCTTCGCGAAGGCGGGATTCGTGACGGGCCAAGGCGTTGAACGACAACTGGCCTGGGCCGCGAGACGCCGGTCAGCGTCGACAGTAGGGGGGAGACTGATACTTGACAAATGCACTCCTGCGCACGCGCGCAAGAGATGCCGTGGTAGTCAGATCAATGATCGACCCCGACCCTTCGCCGGGGCGCCGGTTCGATACCGATGAGACAGCGCCGCCGCCCTGGACCGCACGGCCGCTCCCTGCGTTCGTCGTGTGGCCGAGCCCGAGACCATCGTGCAAAGGCTTCATGTCCCATCAATCCTGACACAACGCGTTACCCACAATGGTGACTATAATAATCACCATGATCGACTATAGCACATGCTGCGAGGTTCAGTCAAAAGCGACTATCCGGAAGCCCCGGAACAGGCCATAGAGTTTGGATTCAGGCATTGCGGGATTCCGGGGACACCTCACCTGGTTCGAGGCCCTCGTCCGGGACGGTTGCGTCTGAGGCGGCGGCCGAGGATCTGTTCAAGCTTCTCGACGAAGACAGAATCCCCCGGCGAACGACCGCTGTGTTCATGGCCGAGCAGTGTGGCAACCGCGCCGGAGGACGGCCCGGTGGCGATGAACTGCTCCCACGGGGGGTCCACCATGCTCAGCAACGGTTCCACCGACGCCAGGCCATCATTGCTCGCCTCGATGTACGCCCGCGCGCTGCTCAAGGGCCGGTCGCCGGGCTGATGCACCGGCCCCGGCACGCGGTGGTTCGTCAAGCGGGGCATGCGGGACGGGCCGGGGATGCTCCTGCGTGAGTTCCACCGTCGGGACCGAAGCGGCGCCCGCGAAGAGCGTCGAGGGAATGGATGGTGCGGCTCGGGGACAGTTCCCGAACTTCCGTTCGAGAACAAGGGGCTGATTCCGGCGGTACCGCGTTTACTCGTTCATGGCGCACAATACGGGCGCCTATGTTTCCATGCCGAGCGCAAAGTGGAGGGCAAGCTCAACAGCTTTCTGCTTTTCGCTGCTGAGAGCAGTCAGCCGGTCGCGTAGACTTGCCTTCGCAATAGTAGTGATGGTATCCAGGTTGACAACACAGGGCCTGGGTACGCTGTCTTCAACACTCAAAGGAACCTCCGAGGGAATGTGACGCATCCTGGTAGTTACCGGAGCAACGATTACCAGTTCTCTGACAGAATAAGCCTCGTCGCGCGAAAGAAGTAATACAGGACGCCTTCCCGCGGGTGGCTCCATCTCAGCCCACCATATTTCACCGCGCTTCATTGCCAGGGTTCCTCAGCCAGTACCGCAATCCCTGCCCGGTGTACTGCCTCGACTTCCTCTTTTGATTCCGGTACGGCACGGTAACCTCGAACATAAGCTTCCGCCGCTTTGGACTCCTGCTCCTGTTTAAGGAGCTTCTCAGCTGCGCGCCGGAAGAACTCGCTTCGGCTTTCTCCCCTGGCTTTTCGCTCCCTTTCGATTGCCTCAAGCATATGCTCGGGAAGACTGATTGCCACCTTTGCGCTCCTATGCATCGGTCCACCTCCCGGAGTGTTCATACTCCATTCATACCAGAGTATGAAGGATTTCATCAGCTTCGTCAATGGCACGGGGAAGACCACCAGCAACAGATTGAACAATGCCGTTGGAGCAGTAGATGCAGACAAAGGCGATGACGACCAGACGACCGACCTGGAAACGCTTCGCGCAGATCCCCTCCCCCGGCTCCTGGAGATTGACTCTTCCCTCCTGACCACGTGTTGTGGTCCGGCATAAGGTGGTTCGTCAAACGGGGCAACCTCTTGTTCGCCGTCAGAACCTCCCCGGCGGAGGTACTGTGGCCCTTCGTTGCCCCGCGACGCTCCCGCTACACCACCGTCAGGGCGGCCAATTTGCCCCGGGCCGGTGGCCATCTTTGCTAATTGGGCACACCACACTTATGTCTAATTGGGGACACCACACTTATCTTGGTGTTCCCAAACCTGAGACCACGTCTGAGAGACTGCTCGACACGGCCTGTTGAATGTGAAGGTGAATTAAGTGTGGTGTCCCCGGAATTCCGCCCCGGGCTTCCGGAACTACCGCGTGGTCACCACATTATGTCTAATTGGGGACACCGCACTTATCTCGGTGTTCCCAAACCTGAGACCGCGTCTGAGAGACTGCTCGACACGGCCTGTTGAATGTGAAGGTGAATTAAGTGTGGTGTCCCCGGAATTCCACGCAACACATACTGATCACCGAGTCCCACTTCTTCCATACCGAAATAAACCACTGCTGCCCAGTGACCATTAATCATTGTAGGCATGCGTTGAACATACCAATTATCCGTAGGCAGGGGATGGATGGCTACGTAAAGGTGCAAGTCCCCACCTACCTTCCGGCATGTGCCTGTTACCAACTGGCCTTCGGGAGTCCACTGTACCCGCTCTCCAGCGACTGGTGATGTTACTTCTACGGTTGGTCGGGCGTGAATGTCTGCGAGCCAAGGAAACACAAAATGAGTCACTAACCCTGCGACCATCGCCACAGCTAGGCCCCTAAACCAAGCACTTCCCCAAATCTTTCTGAGCACGGTGACTCTAGGCGGTTCAGTCATTTCCACACTCAATCCCCTGCTTTGTGGCTTTACTATATAGAGCACCACCGTCTAACCAAAGTATATCACATGAGGCGATCCGGTTAATAAGGCAAGAAAGGGGCTTCTCATTGTCATGATCATTTCTGCGAATGATTTGTGGAATTACTCTGAGCTCTCATTCAATAGTATTTCCGCTCTTTCACGGTAGAATAAGTCTGTGTCATGTCCAGATACTAATAATGCTTCAACATTATCATCGTTTACAGATGCCGATATGAAGAGTAGTCAAACAGGAGGCAACATAGATAAGGCACTTCAGAAATTGAGACGGTTAAAGCTCATTATGGGAGGATTTCATCTTATCCAAGGGCTGATTATAGCATTCCTGGCTACAAGCGTCATCCAAAACATAGTAGAGTTCCAGCCGACAATAACACAGTCTTATCTGACATATAATCCCGCGACGAGTTCACTTGAAGTGACCCCAAGAGGGTTATTCGACCTGCCCTTTGGCTTTCTGGTCGTCTCCTTTCTGCTGATTTCAGCATTGGCTCATGGTGTGAGAGGCTTATGTCTAATTGGGGACGTCACACTTATCTCGGTGTTCCCAAACCTGAGACCGCGTCTGACAGACTGCTCGACACGGCCTGTTGAATGTGAAGGTGAATTAAGTGTGGTGTCCCCGGAATTCCAAAGAGGGTTATTCGACCTGCCCTTTGGCTTTCTGGTCGTCTCCTTTCTGCTGATTTCAGCATTGGCTCATGGTGTGAGA
>PWUU01000039.1 GCA_003562475.1 Dehalococcoidia bacterium
CGCAGGTTATCTGAGAGGTTTTTAGCAGGTTGATAATCAGATGGGAGGGCTATATCATTGGTTTCAAGGACAAAAATGTTCAAGGTCGGCTCACTTAGAGTTGATATGGGAAATGCGGGGTTGATACGTACAGAACTCCGCCCATTTGCAGGCGTTGACGACTGGATGCGTCAGCTATAGCATAGAGCACCCACGGCCAAGGAGGGCGTGTCTCCCTTCTGTGGGTTGATTTGGCAAATCCCGGGTACAATCCCGGTTGTCCGGAGGAGGTTGCCACCAGCAGAACAGCAGAACACGAGGCAATGAAGGCCGCAGGACGCCGCCTTGGCCTTGCCCTTTTCTTATCCTCAGGGTACGGTCCACCTCGATGAGAGACAAATGACAAGCTGAAGAGCACCAATGAACAGCACGTTGAGACAGGAGGTTAGTGGTGTCTTCAATTCTGAACGAAGCGATTGTTAGCGGAGACTGGGACTCCGCCGCGGAACTGACCAGACAGGCCGTCGAATCCGGTGCGGACCCAAGGAAGATCATCGATGAAGAGCTCCGACCTGCCATGGTGGTGGTGGGGGAGAGGTTCTCCAGCGGACAGTATTTCCTGCCGGACATGCTGATGGCCGCAAGGGCAATGAATAATGCGCTGGACGTCCTGCAGCCCTTGCTTGCGGGCGGCGAGAGCACCAGGATTGGCAAAGTGGTCATAGGAACGGTGCGCGGAGATGTGCATGACATCGGGAAGAACATGGTATGCATGCTGCTCAAGGGAACGGGGTTCGATGTTGTGGACGTCGGGACCGACGTCTCCGAAGAGAGATTCATTGAGGAAGTGCGCAAGCACAACCCTGACATCCTTGGTCTGTCTGCGCTGCTCACGACCACCATGCCCCTTCTCGGAAGTACGATCAAGGCATTGAATGAAGCGGGCCTGCGGTCGGCCGTCAAAGTCGTGGTTGGCGGGGCACCTGTTTCGCAGCAGTTCGCCGACCTCATCGGCGCGGACGGATACGGCGATGATGCGGGAGGAGCTGTAAGCCTGTGCCGGCGATTGGTGGGCAGATAACACGTCGTGCGCGTTGCGCGTTAAGGAGAGATGAGCATGAGTATGACCGGAAGAGAACGACTTCTAGCTGCGTGTCGGGGAGAACAGCTCGACAAGCTTCCGTACGGACCGCGCATAGACCTCTGGTACAACTACCACAGGGCACACGGGACACTGCCGCCGAAGTATCAGGGGTGGAGCATGATGGATATCTGTCGTGACGTTGGGGTGGCCGCTCAGTATCGGCACTACTCACTGGTGTTGGAGCAGGTCATAGACGTCGAGATAGTCGAGACCGAAGAGATGCCCTACAAGACCACAGAGTATCGCACTCCGCACGGCACGGTGTCCAATTCACTGATGTTCAACCCTCACGAGGGGGCAATAATCGGCTATGAGTCTGAACACCTGTTCAAGAGTGCCACCGACTACGCTGCGATCAAGTACATCCTTGAACATACTAGACCCGTGCTGGATCCCGGCTACATCGAGGCATGCGAGGAGGTGGGCAACGATGGCCTGGTGATGAGTGGGATCAGACCTTGGTCGGCCCCGCAACGCGTGATGCGCGAAATCATGGGCTACGAGACCTTCTTCTACGAATTGGTGGACAATCCTGGGAAGGTAGAGGAGTTGATAGAGGCTGCGAAAGCTCTGGATCGCAAGAAGCTGGAACTCATAGTAGCCACGGATGTCGAGCTTGTTCACGTCGCCGGCAACTGGAGTGATGAGATTCACACGCCGGTCTTTGAGCGATTCTTCGTGCCATGGTTCCGGGAGGTCAATGAGTTACTGCATGCCCATGGTAAGCTGAGCGTGGCGCATGCTGATGGAGAGAACAAGAGGCTGCTTCCCCTCCTGCGAGACACGGACATCGACGTCTTTGAGGCTTTCACTCCGGCTCCGATGACCAAGGTGACCAATGCCGAGTTCCGACGGGCGGTGGGGAACGATCGCACCGTATGGGGCGGAATACCGGCAACGCTGTTTTCTGAGTCGACCAGTGATGAGGTGTTCGACAACTACATCGTCAACAATCTGTTCAAGGAGATTGCCCCTGGGTATCGCTTCATAGTTGGAATGGGAGACAACCTGCCATTTGATGCCAGGATCGAACGAGTCATCAGGGTTGCAGAGCTTATCGAGGCACATGGCAGACTGCCCATCAGCGGCTAGCTCCGATTGCCGACGTGAGATGCTGTCGTCCGAGTACAGGGGTTGGACATGATTCCTGCGTAACAGGCCATGTCTAGTGCGATTGGTATTGTTGTCGACTTGTGGTGCACTGCAGGCATACTACGTTGCAGCGAGCCACTGACATAGGCCATCGTATTCCTCTCCTAACCAAGTCATAGTGTCATTCTTCAACCTGTGCCTGATCTTGTAAATCACAGGGTACTCCGGCATATTGTGACCGTACTGGAACCTGAACTCATGAGCATGTTCCAGCAAAGAAAGGAGGATGTTGATAATGCGCATCACCAAGGTCGAAGCCATCGAACTGAGGCTGCCGGAGGAGCAGATCGCAGACAAGGCCTCCGCAGGTCAGAACTCTCTGATTGTCAAGGTACATACGGACGAGGGCTTGGTGGGAGTCGGCGAGATCGACTCACACGCCCGAGTCGCCAAGGCCGCGGTGGAAGGTCCCTTTGTCCATTCGGTCTGCACTGGACTCGCGCGCGTAATGGTAGGGCTTGACCCTATGGACATCCGGGTCATCAATGAGAAGCTGTACCAGTCCACCTTCTACTATGGACGCCGTGGAGTCGTGGTTCAGGCAATCGGCGGAATCGACATCGCGCTGTGGGATCTTAAAGGCAAAGCGCTGGGAATGCCGGTCTACGCGTTGCTCGGCGGCGCATTTCAGAAGAAGATCCGCGCGTATGCCAGTGACCTTTTCGGTCGCGATGGAAACGAAACCGCTGAGAAGGCGCGGATCTGGAAGGCCAAGGGATACACAGCCATCAAACTTGGCTGGGCACCGATGGGCCAAAGCGAGCGACTCGATCTGGAGCTGGTTGAAGGAGCACGAAGAGGCGCGGGTTCGGACATGGATGTGTTGGTCGATGCCGGCTGCTGCTGGGATACGATCACAGCGATCAGGAGAGCGCGACAGTTCGAGGACTACAACATATACTGGCTTGAGGAACCACTTCAGCAGGACAACCTGGATGGATACATGCAGATAAGCAGCGTGTCGAGAATACCAATTGCAGCTGGGGAGGGTGACTCGGGTCGGTTCGCCTGGCGTGACCTCATCGAGAGGGGTGGCATACACATTTGCCAGATCGATCTGGCTCGCAACGGCTTCACCGAGGCAATGCGAATCGCCGATCTTGCGGAAGACAGAGGCCGCAAGGTAGTGAATCACTTCTACACCTCCGGCATCAACCTGGCAGCCGGACTTCATTTCCTCGCGGTGAGGAGGTCGACATTCATCTACGAATACTGCGTTGAAGAGACCCCGATACGTTGGGGCGTCACGAAGCAACGCATGGAGATTGATGACGAGGGTTTCGTCCACGTACCCGAAGGACCAGGGCTTGGAATCGACCTCGACGAAGACACAATCGACAATCTGCGGGTCTAGATGCGCTGCTATCGCCTGAGCGGTCCCGGACAGGCCACGACTCAGGGAGCGGGACTCCGGCGGCTGCCGCAATTCCGCCAGCCGCTGCGTTGACACGAGTCGTTCGCCATCTTCGGTCTTGAAGTAGTTGAACTGCAACGCACCGACATCAAGTCCCCGGAGCTGCAGGTACTTGGCCGCATTGATCACGTCTTTGGGGACCTGCTAAGCCACCAGCACTGTCTCTTCTGCTTTGAATTGAGCTCAACGGTATCCAGGTCCTTGTCGAATCTCGATCTGAAAGCTGTCTCGAAGTCGGTTCTTAACCTGGAGCTCACGTACTATTCAGCGAGTCCTCTAGGGGCGTCTGGCTGCACGGTTGACACATATGCCGCGTACTCGAGGGCTTGTGCAATGATGTCCCAAGACGTTCGGTCCTTCTTGAGTTCAATGATGAGTGTATCGCCGTTGCCATTGACTGCGAGGAGGTCCACGTACTTGCCCAGATCAGTCGGTACCTGGCGTCCGATGTACAGAACGGGTTCCCCATCCAACATTACGTGGGTATTCTTCTCCAGCCAGTCCTCAAGCACTTCCTCTACGTCTTCTTCGCCGAACCTGCGCGTGTGTGAGTGATAGCATAAGAGGCACCCGCCCATACAAGTGGCGTGATACTCGAAAAGTAACCCGCTCGGGGTGCTCCGAAATAGACCGGCTGGATGGGAGTTCAACAGAAGTACTTCCTCAGCTCTTTCCCGGACACATCGTGAGCTCAACCGTCACCTGGAATTGCGCCGGGTCCTTCTCTTCGTTGTACTCTACCCATGCTTGCAACGTCTGGCCTCTGGACTGCACTTCCCAACCTCCGTGGTCACTTAAAGCGATATTCCCCCGGCAGCAATTGTAAGCGTACGCGAACGCATCATGCGCCGATGCGGAGCTTCGAGACGTATCCACGAGGACTGTCTTCCAGCGTCAGATGAACGTTGCACTCGGCGTCAGATGTGCCAAATAATGACGGGCCCCGGAGGAGGGCCAGGCATCGGGGCCCGTATGGAAGGGAGGAGAGAAGACAGTGAAGCCGTATACGGAGCGCTACCCACGATAAGAACAGGTCATGTGTGGCCAGCGGAGAATGTACACCGTCTCTCCTGCTTCTGCACTATCGACATCCTTAACGCGCTCGGTGTCTCTCCGGCAAGAGTGCCGGCGTCACACAACCACAGATCAAATCATCTCGTATGCGACAGTGACAGTATGCAAGATGTGATGCAGACCTGTCACCTTTGCATCAGTAGTTGCGCGAAACCCATCGACAATAGAGGATTCCTCCGGTTGATCGACGTTCAGCGTTTCGCGAAAGGTCTGTCCCATGCGATATAACAGGGCGCCACGTGCTATCTCTCCAATGAATCATCGTATAGGATATGTATGTCGTGATCGAAGACTGTTTGCCTTCATATGATTCGGTGCGGATTCGAACGCGTGATACAATTGGCACGACACGTCTGGTGGCCTGGACTGCTGGAGGACTTTACATGGACTGTGATTCGAGTAGCACACATGATTTCAAGCTTGACTCCATCAACAATGATGACGACTACAACCTCATCGCTCTCATAAACCAGACAGGTCATGCCTTTAGCCTCGCACGTACACGAGAGCTGAGCAAATATGGCCTCAGTATGATGCGGGCGGCTGTTCTACTCGTACTCCAAACGCGTGACAATAACGCGACCCCCACCGAGATATCGCAGTGGCTTCTGCGGGAACCTCACACGATATCTGCGCTGCTGGACCGCATGGAAAAGGACGGGCTCATCCGCCGATACCGTGACTTACGCAAGAAGAACACGGTCCGGGTCGTGATGACTGATAAGGGCCGCGCTGCCTACCAGCAATCGCTGCAGCGCCAGACATTCCATAGCGTCATGTCCGTGCTATCCGACGACGAACGGGAGCAGCTTCGCAACATTATGACAAAGCTGTGGCTGAGGACATTGCAGGAGGTCAAGCGCGAGGTTGCATGGGCCAGTACCGCCCCATCACACGTTGAGATGGCGAACCAGCAGCATAGTTCAGGGAAGCCTCCCCGCTAGTCCACCAGTTCCCCCCTGACTCCTGGGAGCAGAGCCTTGATTCACAGTCGCCTGTGTCCCCGGCTATTCGCTTACAGCTACGGGGGAACCAAACGAGATGCAATCCTCTACACGTTCTCCGCACGAACTGGTGAACCGTCGTCACATCTCGATCAGATTACCGCTTGGCAGTCCCCAGACACCTCTGCTAGCATCAGCGGCACGCAGGGAGGAGGGTGCTTCTCATGAACGTTCGCGACCTGATCCTTAAGAATCGCAGCTACCGGCGATTTCGCCAGCATGAGCCTGTTCCTATGGAGGTACTGCGCGAGCTTGTAGACCTGGCCCGTATTGCACAGTCGCCATGGAACCAGCAAGCCGCCAAGTTCCTGCTCTGCAATCGGCCCGAGAAGAATGCCGAGATCTTTGGACTCCTCTCGTGGGCGGCACGCATGCCTGATTGGCCTGGACCCGCAGAGGGTGAGCGTCCTTCGGCCTACATCGTTATCGTCGGCGACAGGGACATCAGCAAAGTCTTCCCTTCTGACCATGTCGTGGCCGGCACGGCTATCCTGCTCGGTGCCGTGGAACTGGGCTTTGGGGGCTGCCTTGTCGGTGCATTTAGCAAGAAGAAAATGTCAAAGATCCTCGAATTGAGTGATAGATACGAACCACTCCTTGCCGTCGCGCTCGGCAGACCAAACGAGACGATAGTGCTCGACCGTGTCGGACGTGATGGCAACACAGCCTACTGGCACGATGAGAAAGGCATACATCACGTGCCAAAGAGATCGCTCGAAGACCTGATCCTTCGAGAACTCTGACAACCGATGTAGTACACCGGCCGCGGCATCACGGCGTCGCCAGGTACTGCACACGTCATTCCGGGCTCACGTCCGACTCGAATCGCCCTGAGATCCATTGTGCCAATTCTGTCTCCAGCCTCTGTACCTGGCTTTCCTCTCCAGTTTGCACTCTCACTCCGCGATCCGGGATCGTGAAGCTCCTTCGATCGATGCATTTCAGGTCGCCACCACAAGATCAAGATGCGCAGTGCGGCGAGCGTACGCACAGCAACCTGAGCAGGAGCGCAGGATTTGACAGATTCTGGAGACGCAGCTAGGCTGGAAGCGAGGGCGAACAGAGGAGGGTTCAAATGGAAGGTATTACAAGAGAAGAGGCGGTCGCTCTCTGCTCCAAAGTCCAGGAGCAGAATCGCGCGGCTCTGTCCTCGCCGGCGAGGATGCAGTGCTGGCAGTGCCAGCGCGACTCAGGAGGCGAGGTGGACAGGACCTACATGGCCGCAATGCCCGGATTCCTTGGATGCGACCTCGTAAACAAGCTGCGGACGCGCATGGAGCGCGCCCACGGTCGCTAGACCTGTGAGAGCACGAGACGGCTACGCCACCCTGTGGTTCGCCAGCTCCTCGAGAGCAAGAACCATAGCCGAGTGATCGTAGTCCAGACCATCGTGTGCCGCTACCGCATTGAACAACTCCTGCGCGAGCGCGGTGCCCGGAATGCTCATGTGGAGGCTTCGGGCGGATTGCAGCGCAAGGTTCAAATCCTTCTGATGTAGCCGGATTCTGAATCCCGGCTGGAAAGTTCTCTTGATCATACGTTCACCGTGCAGCTCCATGATGCGGCTGCTCGCGAGTCCACCCATGAGCGCCTCTCTCACCTTGGCAGGATCAGCGCCCGCCTTGGCGGCAAAAGTCAGCGCCTCCGCGGTAGCAGCAATCGTGAGCGCCACCGCAATCTGATTCGCCACTTTGCACGTCTGTCCGGCTCCATGCTCCCCGATATGCACAATGTTCTTTCCCATCAACTCGAAGTATGGTTTGATGCGTTCGAACACTTCTGGCTTGCCACCAACCATGATGGACAGTATCGCCTTCTCTGCGCCAACCTGGCCGCCGGACACTGGAGCATCCAGCATTTCGACGTTTATCGCAGCAAGCCTTTCCGCGAAGTCTTTCGTGGCTATCGGGGATATTGAGCTCATGTCCACCACAGTGGAGCCTGGCCTGACCGTCTCCGCAACACCATCCTTGCCAAACAGCACGTCTTCCACATCGGGAGTGTCAGGCACCATCACGATGATGATGTCTGAGAGCGATGCCACATGTTTGCTGCTGTCGCAAGCAACCGCCCCCTTGTCCGCCAACTCCTTTACCGACTCAGCAACTCGATCATAGACGTGCACGGTGTTGCCTGCCGCCAGCAAGTGGCCGGCCATGGGCTTGCCCATGATGCCAAGTCCTACGAATCCTAGCTGTGCCATCAACTACCTCCTTTGACTCACAGGTACTTCTTCACCCAGCCTAGGCTCTCTTCAGTCGTACCCGTGGGATTGTATTCACAGCCTATCCATCCGTTGTATCCGGTCCCGTCAATAGCACGAAACAGGTTTTCAAAGTTGATCTCCCCCGTGCCCGGCTCACGGCGCCCGGGGACATCCGCGAGTTGCATATGGCCGATGCTGTCCACATTCTGCGCTATCGTCCTGGTTAAGTTACCCTCCATCATCTGCATGTGATAGATGTCATATTGCATATACACGTTGGGGTGATCGACTGCTTCCAACAGGTCACGCATGTGCCTGCTGCTACTCAGGCAGTAACCGGGCACATCATCAGAGTTGAGCGCTTCGACAAGCAGCATGATCCCTGACGTGTGCGCCTCTTCTGCAGCATAGCGGACATTGGATACAAGCGATTCAAACCACGCCTCAGGAGACAGTCTCGCCGGAGGGATGCCGGCCAGGCAGTTCAGCCTGGGACACTGCAGCGTTGTCGCATAGTCGATAGCAAGACCAAGACCTTCCTTGAACTCGTCCACTCGATCGGGTAGACAGGCGAGCCCCCTCTCACCCGCACCCCATTTCCCTGCCGGCAGGTTATGGAGCACAACCTCCAGTCCATGCCTCTCTAGCCGCTCGAGCAACTCTTCTTTCTTCCATTCGTACGGAAACAGGAATTCCACCGCCTTGAAACCAAACCGCGAGGCCTGTTCGAACCGGTCGAGGAAATCGACCTCCTTGAACAGCATGGAAAGATTTGCACTGAACCTGGGCATCCCTCTTTCCTCCTCAATAGCACATGATGTCTCTCTGGCGCCGCGCCAGAGATCCGCTCCCCCGAGCCATACTGCCGCTCCTCTGCCGGCCAGAGGCACGCCTATTCTAACACTGCATTTGCGAAAACACCGACCATCAGTGTGAATCGCGCGACCGCAGAATCATGGAATGACAATGACTATGGAGCGCGCCTCGTGGCAAGCAGTCGTATACGGCACTATTCACTGGAATGACACGAGGGACCAGGAAGTATGCTTGTTCTAACGATTGTGCCGGCGCAACTCTCCTGAGACTGAGTGCAGGCGTTGGCACGATGGTAGCGATGATGACCGGGTAGTCGCTATAATCCAGATTCCGTAACCAGACAACGATATGCAAGCGGTGGAGTAGCCGTGTTCGAGATGTGCGACTACTCATACGGAATAAGGGACCGGGCCACTGCGGTCGTCCGCCGAGACGGATTGTTGCTGCTGGTGCGCGATTGTGGGTTCTCCCACTTCTCGCTGCCTGGCGGGGGACTTCGTCCGGGAGAGTCACCAGAAGAGGCGGTCACCCGTGAACTGGCAGAGGAGACCGGCCTGCGCGCAGTGGCCATCGAAGCGCTTCCACTATGCCAGACCACCGATGCCTATAACACTTACCTTGTATTTGAGGTCCGGGCCGAGGGGTCCCTGCGCATTGACACAAAGGAGTTGAGCGACGCACGGTGGTGGGACGGGCACCAGAATGTACCATTGTTTGGCTATGTGAAGCACGTCCTTGACCACCTGCATTGGCCGAAGTAGCCGCATTCTGTCATACTGAAAATGAATTCGGCGCAGGAGAACATCATGAGAAGCCGCCGACAGGTTGCCGGCAGATTCGCCGCCTTCGCCACGGCAATTGCTGTGGCACTGTTTGCTCTGCTTGTCGCCTGTACACCTGACGGCGAGCCTTTGGTCCCACCGATAGAGTTTCCACCTCCGGATCCCGAACCGGTTGCCGAGCCTCCACAATCGTATTACCTCCCCAGGAATGGGGTGTGGGATCTCCCAAAGGACATACCAACAGCAAGAACACCTTCCGAGCAGGGTACGATTACCATCGAAGATCTGGGCGAGTTCACGTTCAATCCCCTGGAGATCGAGACACTGCGTCCCGACATCTTTCGACCGGGACACTTCTCGGTCTTTGATGTGGTGGCGCACCTGGCGGAGAGGGGCTGGTTCACGATGAGCTACCACTACAATGCGTCCCTCAACACACATGTCATCGACGAGCTGGATGACCGCATGAACTGGTGGTATCGTGCGTACTATGCAGGCGGCTGGCCCGAAATCAATGCCTTCCGTATGGACATGTTCCCGTATAAGGACGATATGACCATTGTGCTGAGCACCCAATCTGAGCAGTACATGGGACGGCTGTATAACAGCTTTGGGGAGGAGGTTCAACGCAAGTCCATCAATGTCGGAAGAGTGGTGATCCCGGAGGTTCGCGTTGGCACAACGGTTCACAACAATGTCCCGGTAAGCGCGCACAATGTGCGCCAGGATGTGCTTCAGCCCGGTACCATAACAGCGCTTGACGTGCTCCTGAGCCTCGCCGACCAGGGGAGGATCGACCGGATGAAACTCACCTGGTATTCGAGCATCGAGGACGCCGACCCTGTGGACAGTTTCTGGGTAGAACAAATAGACGATGGCGGCGTCTACAGTGGCGAGGCGTCACCCGAGAGGGGGGGCTGGGTATACGAGACAGGGTCGCGTGAGTTCGCAGGGTTTCAGGGCAGCCATATTCACATACCTGCCGATGTCAGGGTCATCGTCTCTCCAGAGTACATGACGTGGTACTGGCTGAACCCGCCTCTTTCATAATCCTCTGACATCTTCTTCTGCCTTCAGGGACTGCGTCATCTTCCATCATATACACTTAATCCTGTGGCTTCCAACGACAGCTTCCCGGATTCCTCCACCATCGCACGTGATATTCTCAACCGGTACAGGCAGGTCTACCGGGCGTCACGCACCGCCGAACCTTTCTTGCGCTACGGCCGCCGCACCGTCGCGGTGAGCACCATTGCTCAGCAGTTCTATTGCGAGAAAGCCGTCGCCCTCTCGTTCGAGCGTCCTCTCGCTCCCACTCAAGACATGCGTGATGGCTCCACAGGTCACGAGGCCGTGGCCGCGCTTGGCGTGCCGATGACACAAGAGGAGGCGGTGACTGCAGCAGTAGCGGCAAGGGAACAGCCCCTCTGCCTGTGTGAATTCCGGATAGGCTGGCAACACCACACCGGTGTGACTGTGCTGGGCCATGTGGATGAGGCGTGGTTCAGGGAAGGACACGTCGAGATTGTTGCCGAGCGTAAGTTCAGCAACAGTCGCGGCATCCACCTCCCGTACCACATCCAGGCAAGCCTCTATTGTCTCGGGCTTGGAGAGATGGGTTTCAATACCGGACATACTCTCTATCGCATAAGCGTCTTGACACGTAGCTGTCACGATTGCGGGTTACTAAGGTCGGGTGGCTGCCCGGCACTCTCAGAGGGTATCGCGCATTTCCAGTGCGACCACGGGGAGTGCACCGGCCAGGTATTCCCTTTCGAGCACGAGACAACTTCCAGACGTCTCGACTGGGCACTTCAGTTCTGGATCAACGAGCGCGAGGCACAGCCAACTGAGCATACCTCAAGATGTCGCCACTGCCGATACAGACGTGTGTGCGATGCCGGCAGCAGATAAACCGGTTCAGCCCTGCTCTTCAGGAAGCTCCGGATAGTCGCCACGTAACGCCTGTGCTGCCACCGCCTTCGTATCCTCAGCGAAGTCGCTCTTCAGCATCCAGTCGAAGTACCCCGGGTCCATCTGCAACACAGACTTGATGGGCACACCCTTGTACTTGCCAAATCCTACAACTGCCACTCCGGAAGACCAGGCGAACTTGCCCTGAGAGTCGATCCAGCTCTCCTGCTCCTTGTTGCAGAGAGCATTGAGGCCCTCGACGCTGCGAGGCAAGTCGGGGTTCGACTTAACCATTCCCTCGAGCACTGCCATCGCTGCTTCGACATCACCTTCCGACGTGTGCGCACTCGTCAATTCGCTGCCACAGTACTTCTTGTACGCAGCCGCGAGGTCTCTTGGCTCCAGCATGTGAAACAGTATCTGTGCGTCCACAATGCGGCGCCTGCGTCTCGAAAACTCCACGCCGGCCCGCCGAAACTCTGCCTCCAGCAGTGGAATGTCGAGGCGGCTGACGCCAAAGCCACCGAGATCAGCACTTCCTATAAACGCCAGGAGTTCGGCTGCGTAGTAGGAAAACGGCGGCAATCCAGCCACATCTTCATTGGTAATGCCATGGACCTCCGTGGCGCTCTTCGGTATAGGTATTCCAGGATTCATCCTGCGGCTCCAGACCTCGCGACGGCCGTCCGGAGTCAGGCGAATTGCGGTCAGCTCCACGATGCGGTCGTGCACCGCACTGATGCCGGTGGTCTCAAGGTCAAGGAAAACCAGGGGACGGTCGAATTCAATCTGTTCCATTGCTCTCCTATCAGGCGCCAGGAATCTGGCACTACGCACCAGCTCTCGTCCTGCCTATGCTAAGCCTGCAGGTGCGCGAAGTCAATGCCAGCCGGGTCGAGGAACCGCTCCACTCGTGTGGTTTTCCTCTCGCAACCCGACTTCGGGGAGCTTTCCTCGACGCATCGCAGCGAACGCGACTTCCGGCAGCATGGCGACCGGTGAAGAAACCTAGCGTCTCGCTTCCTCAATCATCCTGCGGATATCACTCTTGGATGGCACGTGTCCACTCCATACCACCTTGCCGTCGATGACCAGGCCGGGTGTCATCATGACCTTGTACTCCAGAATCCGGGCCATGTCTTTCACTTCCTCGACATTCGCCTCTATCCCGAGTTCGCTCAGAACCTGCTTCACTTCCTTCTCCACCGCCCTGCACTTGGCGCACCCGGTGCCCAGTACTTTTATGTCCATACTCACACCTCCCTGCACATATGTTCTTTGTTACTGGTTCGCGCGACGAACCGGTATCTCGTTCCGTTGCCAGGGGTTCTACAGAACGTAACCCGCAATCCAGCCCACCAGTGTTCCCAGTGCCACTATGGTAGGCACATACACCATAGCCTTCTTCCGCCCGAAGACCCTCGCTATGGCCAGCCAGTTCGGCAGGCTCAACCCCGGCCCCGTCAGCAGAAGGGCCAGGGCCGGTCCTTTGCCCATTCCAAGGCCCATCAATGTATCGACAAAAGGAGCCTCTGTCATGGTGGCGAAGTAGGTTACTGCTCCTATCATGGTCGCCAGAAACGACTGACGGATACCCTCGCCGCCAAGAGCAGCCTCTATCCACTCGGGCCGCAGCATCGTACCAATAATGCCCACAATAAAGACGCCTACCAGCAGCAGCGGGAATATCATTCGCACGAACCACCATGTCTCGCGCATCCAAGCGACGATGCGCTCACGACTGTAGCTCTTGAGCACATAGCCGGTCACGACGACAAGTCCAACTGCCCACACAGACACCTTCTGCCAGTATGGCCCTTCAATGACAAGGTAATTCGGGGACAACAGCCACACCACCAGAAGAAGCAGCAGGACGAGGCTCTTCCTGTCGATGAGACGCCCTCCCCCCTGATTCAGCATCGACACCCGGTCGGTCTCCTCTCTTCGAAAGGCGTACGCCATGACGGAGCCGACGACCACGGACATGAGCAGGGCGCTGACGAGTCGCGCGGCCACCATGGTGCCTCCAAGTATCGAGCCAGTATACGTGAGCGCGAGAATGTTGGCCGCCGGCGCGACCCAGAGGATGATGAACGCGGCACCCACACCGGCCCCGCCATAGTAGATGCCGCTCGATACCGGGATCACAGTACACGAGCACGCGGCGACAAAAAAGCTGCCGCCAGCGGCGATACCGAATGACTGGATTCGGCGCACGGCTGCGCCAAGGTAGCCGATGATAGCCTCACGGGAAACAAACGTGACGATACCGCCGGCCAGGAGAAAGGCGGGAACGAGACACGTCAGCACATGGAGTGCGACGTAGTCCTGCAGCGCGTATAATCCGCCGAGCAACACCTGTACCAGCATCCGCTTCTCTTCTTAGGCTGCAGTGCGCACAAATGACTGTCCCTGGTGCCCAATATCAGGGCTCCCGCGGGATTCCGATCGCCTCTTCGCGGAGGCGAGTCGACGTAGATCGTCGATCGCTACCGGATCGCTCGATGCGGTCTTTCGTACTGCCTCCAGCATGTCGCGCAGCTCTGGAGGGCAACCCTCCCGGTCGATCGAGTAGTGCTTCCAGCGGCCTTCCTTGCGCAGCTTCAGGAATCCGGCGTCCTTCAGCGCGTTGCAGCAGCGTGACGCATTGACCTGTGAAATGCCAAGTACGTCCATAACCTCGCATACGCAGCATTCCCGCTGCATCAGCAGGTGCAATACCCTCAGACGTGTAGGGTCACCGAGACTCTTGGAAGCCTTAATGAGTCGATCCATCACGTCATTCTCCCGTCGCTCACACTTTCATATATTCGCAACCATGTATATATTAACGACGGTGTCGTGCCGTGTCAATTGCAGCACACGGGCATGAGTCGAAGGCAACTACGCAGGTTCGCTGAGGAGTCGCATTCCCTCCGCATAGATTGCGCGTTCCTCATCATTCGGTACGGCCAGGATACGTATGTGTGACTCTTCCAGATGCAGCGGCTCTATCCTGCCGGGATCGGCCGACCGATTGCGCTCCTCATCGAGACGAATACCAAGATAGTCCATGCCCTCACACACAGCCGACCGTACCTCGGGAACACGCAAACCCACATCATCGGTGAAAATGATGACGTCAATGCCATTGAGGACCGCCGCGTACGCGCCAATGTACTGCCTCACACGATACACGTAGAGGTCGAAAGCGAGTCTCGCGCGATGGTCTTCAGCCATTGCCACGCTCAGATCCCTGATATCGCTTGACATCCCACCACTGAGCCCCAGCAGGCCGCTCTCGCGATGCAGCAGCCGTGTGAGATCGTCCGAGGAATAGCCCTGTCTCACCAGGTCGATGATGATGCCTGGATCTACATCTCCACAACGAGTGTTCATGACCAGGCCCTGGAGAGGTGAGTAGCCCATCGACGTGTCGATAGAACCACCGTCCCTGATAGCGCACGCGCTCGATCCTCCGGTACCAAGATGCAGCGCCACTGCCGTGAATCTGGTTTCCCCCAGGTACCATGACGCTTTCTCAAGGACATCAGAATAGGAGAGACCGTGAAACCCGTGCTTGCGATACGTGTGTGCCAGCGTGCGAGGCAACGCATAGGTCGTTGCGACGTCCGGCAGGTCGCAATGGAAAGCAGAATCGAACGCCACGAACTGCACAGTTCCCGGTAACCGTTCAGCCACGAGATCGATCATCTGGAGGGCGGCGACGTTGTGTAGAGGTGCGAGGACAGCACATCGATCCAACATGGATCTTGTACATGCGTCCACCACAACTCCTCTCTCGAAGTAACCTCCGCCGTCGGCGAAGCGATGCCCCACAATTTCAAAGGAGTACCGGTTGTCAGCAAGGTAGTCCAGTACATGTCGGGCTGCTGCCATATGATCCGGCAAGTCCAATTCCTGGCGCACTCGTGCCTCGCCATGGTGGAATTCCACGAAAGAGCTCGCGGTTCCCTTCACTCCCACCCTGTGGCACTTGCCCCCTACGAATTCGTAGGAATGGTGATAGAGCTTGAAGCTCAGCGATGAGCTCCCAACGTTCAGGACAAGTATCGCATGAGCTTTGTCGGTGAGTCCGCCCGGCATGGCTTCTTCCACAGATGTTGGAACAGTTGGCGCGCCATTATACCACCACGCGAAGCGACTTCCACCTGTCGAACCGTGGGTGCTCCGGAACAGGACGGGTAGGAGAAGATTACCCCGTGCTGGCACCTGTGAGGCTGTTACACCACTGCCGGCAGCGTGCTACGGACACGACGCGCACGCCCAACGAGAACACACACTCGGGAACCGAACCGGGCGTGTCCTTCTCGATAGTATCATTGGAGGAGGCATCGACACGGTGCTTCTCACTATCAGCCGCGCAACCGGCAGCGCGACTGGACGTGCCATGCGCAATCCCTATCGCCGGCCACCACGCAGGAGAATACTGTTGCCAATTGACAACCAGCGACACTGGAAGTGCCCTCGTTAATCGCGTAAAACCTGGTCTTTACCGTCCGTGTCCCCTGTAGTAGGATAACGCCGGCGTTATCTTCGCAGGAAGACACCGTTCTGGCGGAATCAGGCTTCAGTTGTTAGTCGCCAGCGAACCTATGAGGCGCTCTTCGCCTGCAGGAGCTACCATGACATGAGTGATCTTGCATGCCTGTTCGAACCACGTTCTGTCGCCGTCATTGGCGCGTCCGACGATCCCGGCAAGTACGGAAACAGGGTGATGCGGAGTATCCTTGAGGCCGGGTTCAAAGGGCCTGTGTATCCCATCAATCCCAACGTCGCCGAGGTACAGGGGCGCAAATCCTATCCCTCGATGCGGGATTTGCCCGAGCTTGTGGAATTGGCGTTCATCGTGATTCCGGCGAGAGCAGTGGTAGACGCCGTCAGGGATTGCGTTGCCTCAGCTGTCAAAGGCATCGTGATCATCAGCGCCGGATTCGGCGAGATCGGTGATGAAGGACTCCTTGCCGAGGCAGAGATTGCCCGACTCTGTAAGGAGGCGGATATCCCGCTAGTCGGCCCCAACTGTATGGGAGTTGTCTGTTTCTCATCCCACATTATTGGCACCATGACCATGGATCGCATCAAGGGCGAGCCCGGCGACACCTCGTTCATCTCCCAGAGTGGGACGTACGGCATCAGCACGCTGAACCAGGGCCTTACGACCGGTGTAGGGTTCAGCAAGTTCGTGAGCAGCGGCAACGAAGCCGTGACGAAGTTCTCAGACTACCTCGAATACTTTGGAGACGACCCCGCTACTCGCGTGATCCTCGGCTATATCGAGAGCCTCAAGGACGGCCAGCGTTTCGCGTCGGTCGCAAGAGAGGTCTCAAAGAAGAAACCGGTTGTGGTCATGAAGTTCGGTCGAACCGACGCCGGTACCAGGGCAGCAGCATCACACACCGGCGCCCTCGCCGGTTCGCACGACGTCTACAGTGCAGCCTTCAGGCAATGTGGCGTCATCGAAGTCATGCGCACACAAGACCTGCTCAACGTAGCCTCTGCCTTTCGCTCACAGCCGTTGCCCGGTGGTCGACGCGTTGCGGTCGCCGGCATCAGCGGCGGCTTCGCCGTGGCTGCAGCCGATTACCTGGCCGAGCTTGGACTGGAACTACCCCTGCTCGACGAGGAGTTGCAGCAGCGCATGCGTAATGAGGTCAAGGTGCCGCCGTTCGCAATCGTGAAGAATCCTATTGACCTTACCGCAGAGGTTCGCCCCCGATTCCTGCTCGAATGCGTCGAGATGACCCTCCACGACCCGGGAATCGATGCACTCATCATGGGACTCTGGTCATGGCCACTTCCCCCTGCAGAGGAAAGCCTTCGCACTCTGGAGCGGGTGCAGCGTGAGAGTGGCAAGCCGCTGTTGCTCTGCTACTATGCCAGCCGTCGCGGAGCTGAGCTCATACAAAGCATGACATCGCTGCCGGTGTACGGAACTCCCGAAGAGGTCTCGACGGTTATGGGGTGCTTGGCCCGGTACGCCGACTACCGCCGGCAGACAGGGACGTTTCCCTCCTGACGATACCGCCCCTCTGTGCCTTCATCAACCGGGCGCGCGGGGGTGATCGTGCATGACGCCCACAGCGCTCTGTACCGCAGCCCGGAGGAGGTTGACAAGACGATCACCTCACTGCAACGCGCGATAGTACGTCCGACGGAGACGGTAGCTTCGCCCGCTGTTCCGTTCCTGGCGTATCACGCGTGTACGGCATCGAGGCATCACGTGGAAGAACCCTCTCCGAGATCAGTACGATCCAGCAGCAGGTGACGGACTGCCGTACCCATCGTGGGTCGCACACTACAATCCGCACAACCCATTCAGTTCTCCCTCTCAAAAGCGTATAATTCTTCAGGCTCCCTTCCGTTTCCAGCATGTTAGATGGGCACTGTAAGATTCGTTCACTGCGCAGACCTCCACCTCGATACCCCCTTTCGGGGACTCTCTCATGTGGCGCCGGACATAGCGAAGACCCTCAACAACGCCACCTTTGCCTCCTTCGAGACGATCATCGACCTCGCCATCACGAACCGCGTCGATTTCGTGATCGTCTCAGGGGATGTGTACGACAGTTCCGACAGGAGCCTCGCGGCGCAGTTCGGATTTAGGGATGGCCTCAGTCGACTCGCCCAACACGGCATCCCCTCCTTCGTTGCCTTCGGCAATCACGACCCGGTGAGCGGGTGGAGCAACTCCCTGGAATGGCCGGACCTCTCGTACAGGTTCGACGCCAGGGACGTTGAAGCTCGTCACATCACTCGCGACGGGACAATCATCGCCTCGGTACATGGCATCAGCTTCGCAAAGGAGGCTGTCACCGAAGACCTCTCGGCCCGCTTCCAGGCACACCGGAGTGGGGTGCCTGAGATCGCCGTGCTCCATGCGAACGTCGGCACCAACACCGGCCACGCTCCATACTCGCCCACAACTGTCGCAGCACTGGCGGAGAGGGGATTCGACTACTGGGCACTGGGCCATGTACACAGGCACCAGGTTCTCAGGACCGGCGCTCCGGCCATCGTCTACCCCGGCTGCTCTCAAAGCCGGCACCCAAACGAGACCGGACCAAAGGGCTGCTGCCTCGTTACGTTGAGCGACTCAGGTGAGCCGGACGTGCGTTTCGTGCCCACGGATGTGGTACGGTACCAACAGGAGCGCGTTGATGTGTCATCCTGTGCGACGATCGACGCCATCCAGCGTTCCGTCATGGAAGCGTGCGACTCCTTCTCGGAAGAGGCAGATGGGCGGCACCTCATACTGCGGCTCGCTCTTGCCGGCAGGACGCATCTTCAACGGGAGTTGCGGCACGGAGACACGCACCTGGTACTTGAGGAACGTCTCCGTGAAGACCTGCTGACGCGCACTCCCTGGGTATGGCTGGAACGGCTGATCCTGGACACGCGTGGGCCCTACGACATTCAGTCGCTGCGTGCACAGCAGGACTTCACCGGCGACATAGTGCGTGAGTACACGTCGATGCTCGAGGGCGACGCGGATGATGTGACGCGTCTCAGGGAGGAGGTCGAGACCGATATGCGCACGTGGACAGCATACAGGCTGCTCACGCAGCCCTCGGTCGAAGAAGTGCGCCACCTCGCCGAAAGAGCGATGCACGAGACACTCGACTTGACAGTAGGCGAAGACTGACATGCAGTTAAGGGAGATTCAGATATGGGGTTTCGGGGCGCTCGCGAACGTTCGCATCCGAGGGCTCTCTACCGGACTCAACGTGCTCCACGGACCTAACGAGTATGGGAAGACCACGCTGCTCGAGTTCGTGCGACGCGTCCTGTTCGGCTTTCCACCCAGGACTACAAAGGCGAATCCGTACCCTGCACTCTACTCAGACAGGTACGGCGGCCAACTGCTCTGCGAGATGGCGGACGGACGCCTCCTCACAGTCGTCCGGACCAGCGGCAAGGGCGGCGGCACGCTGGCCGTATCGACTCAGGACGGCGAGACGCTTGGAGAGGCTGAGTTCGCCGCATCGCTCGGATATGTGTCGTCAAGCCTGTACCAAAATGTGTTTTCAATCGGGCTTCAGGAGCTGTACGAGGTGGATGTCATGAACCTTGACGAGGTCAAGAGCCGCGTCTACGGGGCGGGGCTCGGTGGCATCTCGGTGTCGTCACTGCGCGAGCGCTTCGAAAAGCGTGCCGCTGAGCTCTACACGAAGGGCGGCCACAGGCAGCGCATGAAGCAGCTTGCAGCAGACATTGCAGCACTGAATCGAACCATCCAGGAGCGGCGCGATCAACTGTCCCGGTACGACGACATGAAGGTGCGCCGAGACCAACTCCGGCAGAAGATGGACACACTTGCTGCCAGCCTCCCCAGGATGCAGGCGGAACTGGGAGCGCTGCTGAGCCAACAGCGCCTCTTCCCAACCTACACCAGGATGCAGCAGGCAGAGAGACAGTCCCGGGAGATGGGTGAGGTCCCGGAGATTCCAGATGCTGCGCTCGTGGAGCTCAATGAGCGACTGGAGGCGATGAAGTCACTCTCCTCCCGCATGGAGGAGATGCGCGGGCAACTGCAGCTAAAACGCGCAGCATACGACCGCATCGTGTACGACCAGGCTATCATCGATTGTGCGAGCGACGTCAGGTGGCTGTCGCGCAACGTTTCCGGTTACCGGTCGACGCTCCAGGATCGGCCGCTGGTGGAGAGAGACCTGTTAGATGCGAGATCACTGACCGACAGAGAGCTGGCCTCCCTTGGCGAGGGTTGGACAGCAGATGAGGTGCGCGGTTTCTCGCTCACCACCGAGCAGGAGGACGCACTGGAGCGAGTTACCGCCCGGCTCGAAGAATGCACGGCGTCGCTCGCCACCTCACAACAGAAGCTTGAACTGCACAAGGACACCGTTCGTGCCTCGCGAAGCAGGCAGGGGTATCCCGGCAGCTACCGGATCGCCGGACTCGCCCTGGCCGCACTGGCCGGCGCCGCATGCGTCCTGGCAGCGCTCGACGGCAACGTGCCGGTCGCCATCATATCAGGCCTGACCGGCATATTGATCGCGGCCGCGTCGCTGAGGCTCAGTACCGCCGCCTCCAGCACGCAGGATCCCGCTACTCAGGAACTACAGACAGAGGTGCAAACACGCGAGGAAGCGCTGAAGGCGGCGGACGACGAGTGGAGGGCGACCCTCGAATCCGTACATCTGCATCCCTCACTTTCGCCCACGGCGAAGGATGACATGCTCCGAAGGATCGAGAAGGTCGCCACTGACCTTCGGCGCATCGATACGCTCGAAGCGCAGTTCAACAAGCTAAGAGACGCGAAATCATCGGTGGACGAACGTTACACGCGCGTGGCCGCAGTGCTGGGAGAGACATCAGCGGACGTCGACACCGCAGCGCAGATAGAGATCCTCTCCGATCGGCTCGACAAGGCCACGGCGGAGAAGGTCAGGAACGATACTCTGCAGGAAGAGATCCGTCAGCGCGCGGACGAGATCAGGCTCCTCGACGAACGGATGAAGGTTGAATCCTCCCGGCTCAAGGACTTCCTTGCAACCTGCCAGGTGGCGTCACCCGACGAACTGCGCGAGCTGCACGCACGCTGTGTGCAGAAGAGCGAACTGCAGAAGACCCGGGACGAGTGCCTCAGGCTGATCGAAGAAGAGGTGGGGGCCGGGGAGAGTCGCGACCAGTTTGTCCGTGCGCTCGCCTCTACGAGCATCGAAGAGATACGCCTTGCGCACGCCGAGCGCGAGCAGAAGTTACAGCAGACGCAGGAGGAACTCACCAGCACGGCAAGCGAGATGGGCGCTCTGGGCAGGGAACTGGAGGCGCTGGTGTCGGCAGAGGACCTGGTCATGAACGAAACCGAACTTGAGACGCTGAAACAGCAGCTTCAAGACGCATACCGGGAATGGCTCACTGCGCGCATCGCGCTCCGGAGCATCGATGCCGCAGTCTCCCGTTACGAGGAAGAGCGCCAGCCGGATGTAATCCGCTTCGCGCAGACCGCATTCATCAACATGACAGATGGCCGCTACGAGAAGCTGCTCAAGCCTCTGGACAGCAACGAGCTGCACCTCCGCGCCGAGAATGGCACCCACAAGACGGTGGGCCAGCTCAGCCGCGGCACCCGCGAGCAACTCTACCTTGCCATGCGCCTGGGCCTCATCGAGCAGTACGAGCAAAACGCCGAGCCGATGCCGGTCATCATGGACGATATCCTGGTCAACTTCGACGACGAACGCGGCCCGCTTGCAGTCCGGGCGCTGGCGCAGTTCGCGAATGACCGTCAGGTCATCGTCTTAACCTGCCACCGCAACCTGCTCGATCTCTACCTGCAGGGCGGCGCTACTGAACTGGTGCTGAGACACGACTGGGGTTCCGGCTAGCGTCCCGCGTACCACATCTGCCCGCTTCCGAAATAGAAGAGGCCCGCCTTTCGGCGGGCCTCCCACTCCTATGTAGATTCCCGGCGTCTCTCTTCACAACCAGGAAAGGAGTGCCGTCTTGTGGGTATCCTGAAGCCTCAGTTCACCATCTCCTGACCCAGCATATCCCACTTCTCGTCCAGGAGTGCGCTCACCACCTCGCCGTTCTCGACGGTGATGTGCGCCTCGTGCGGAGTGATGACAGTCAGCAGAGGCTCTCCAGTACGGTCGCCGTATCCGAAGTGACGGCTGTCGAACCGGAACACAAACGTCCACGCATTCTCAACATCGAGCTGCTGCTCCTCCTCCAGCTCAAGTGTCTCCTCAATACCATCGAATACGAAAGTCGGGCTGTGGCGCACGAAGTCCTCCGCGACTTTGCGTGCTCCCTCCGCGCTGGCAATGAATTCCTGCTCCAGCATGTTCCACTTGCCGTCCATGATGGCCTCGACAACCTTCATCGCCTCGATGGTGATAGCTGCATGGTGCGGAGTGATCACCGGGAGCGTCACCTCATCGGACGTGTCACCATATCCGTAATGGCGGCTGTCGAATTCGAATTCGACCGTCCAGCTGTACGGGCGCTCTCCCGTATCAGCCCCTACAAGCTCGAGTGTCTCACTGATGCCGCTGGACATGAAGGTTGGCGAGGACTTCACAAACTGCCTTGCGGCATCCACTGCGAGTTCTTCGGTCATTTCCTGCATGACCTTCTCTTCGGTCACCATGCCGCCAACTGCCCGTACCGATCCTTCCCAGTACCATCCATGCGTCGGACTCCTCAGGATGATGTGGTACGTGAGGTAATCAGGCTGCACAATGGCCCAGGATAGCAACGCTTCCCAGTTCTCGGAGCTGAAGCGTTTCTGCGCCGCACCCAAGAGCGGCTCGCCGTCACGTCCCAGCACCTCAACATCCTCAATTGTCCACGAAATGTCGAGCCCTGGGGCTTTGTCCGGGTAATGCTGCTGCAACCAGGCTGCTGAGGTATCGAATGCCTCCTCAGGAGTCAACACCTTCTCTTCGGGCCCGGCGCCTTCAATCGCAGCACACCCGCCACCAATGAGTCCCATCGTCACGAGAATCGACACAAGCACCTTAGCTCTGTTCCGTGTCACCATGGGCGCCTCCTCACAACACGCACGAACCTCCTTGTTCCCGTACATATACGACTTCAGGCCCAATGTGTCACAGTGTAGCGCGTAAGACACCGCACCTCCCAATTGATCCTGTTGCATCACATGCGGCAACCATATAGCAGGGGGCGAATCATGAGGCCGGTTTTGATATTCTGTCCGGGACCCACTTCCCGCCGGGGACCGTGCCGATTCATCGTCTTCGCATCCTCGGCGACACATAGCATAAAGGAGGGATGATGAAGCTACCGGAGCCACGAAACAGGAGTGACGTATCACTTGAGGAGGCAATCTTCACACGTCGCTCAATAAGGAGCTACAAGCCAGGGCCCCTGACACTCAACGAGGTTGGTCAACTTCTCTGGGCGGCACAGGGAATCACAGGCAGGGACGGCTTACGTGCCGCCCCTTCCGGCGGTGCCACATATCCACTCGAGACATACGTGGCAGCTGGAGATGTGGTTGGACTCGAACCCGGACTGTACCGCTACCAGCCTGCGTCTCACTCGTTGTCACTCGTCACGCAAGACGACCTGCGCGGCGAACTCTCGACAGCCTCTCTGGAGCAACGTTGCGTGCGCGACGCTGCGAGCGTTATCATCCTGTCTGCCATCTATGAGCGAACTACCCAACGTTACGGAGAACGCGGCAACATGTACGTCCATATGGATGTTGGACATGCCGGGCAGAACGTACTCCTGCAGGCAACAGCGCTCGGCCTTGGTTCAGTGTCCATCGGCGCATTTCGGACCAGGACAGTCGCGCAGTTGCTGGGACTGCCCGGAAATGAAGTGCCCCTGTACCTGCTTCCTATCGGGAGGTTATAGATGCAGCTACCTCAGGTTATCGTAGTCTTAGTCACCACCTCCGGCGAGGACGAGTCGGAGCGCCTTGCACGCGTTCTCCTCGACCAGAAACTCATTGCCTGCGCCAACATCGTTCCCCGGGTGCATTCCCTGTTCCGGTGGGAGGGCACGATTGAGGACTCCGACGAATCGCTCCTCATCCTGAAGTCGACTTCAGAGACGCTCCCGGCTATTAAAGAATACATTGGGCAACACCACAGCTATGAAGTGCCTGAAGTTCTTGCGCTGCCGGTGGCGGGAGGGAGCGAGGAGTACCTCACCTGGGTGACCTCAGAAGTGCACTCCCAGCCACCTCGCACAAGCGCAGGGTAGCTACTCATTGACGTAACCAGTGTTCCCATCTAGACTGTCTTCTGCCAGCGAGATTTCGGTGGCCTCTGTCTGTCGTTCTTCGTCGCAACCTCATTGCCGGATCTACTGAATAACGAAAGGGGTGATTCCAGGTGAAGCTCAATAACGATAAAGAACTGTTCGACGCCATGGAGCAGAAGCTCTACTCTTCTGTGATTTCGGACATCCTCGACCAGCTCGGCTACAGAAACCAGGCGATGCGCGCCGACATCAACCCGGTGTGGCCAGGCGCCGTGGTGGCCGGCAGGGCACACACCCTCTTGAGCGTCGACATCTACGAGGTAAAGGAGAATCCGTACGAGAACGAGATTGCCGCCGTGGACTCCCTCAAACCCAATGACGTGCTGGTCGCAGGAACAAACTGCTCTACCAGGACCGCGATGTGGGGTGAGTTGCTGTCCACCGCCTCGCGCGCACGCGGCGCTCGAGGGGCTATCATCGACGGCTACACCCGTGACGTCGCACTGATATCCAATATGGCCTTTCCAGTCTTTGCGACAGGTACCAGGCCACTCGATTCGAAGGGCAGAAGCATTGTAATGGAGTACGAACGCCCGGTGTTGTGTGGCGACGTGCTCGTACGTGAAGGCGACATCGTGCTGGCGGATATCGACGGTATCATTGTGATACCGAGGGATGTCGAGGACAGGGTAATCGAGCTGTCATTCGAAAAGGTGAGGGCCGAGGATACTGTACGCGACGAACTCCTGAAGGGTGCGCTCCTCGGAGACGTGTTCAAGAAGTACGGCGTTCTGTGACGAGTCGGGCGCCCGTCATTGGGCGACAGTCTACACGTAGGAGTTGGACAAGGAGGGATAAGTGAAGATTACAGAGGTGGAGGCAATCGAGTTACGCCTGCCCGAGGATCAGATAGAGGACAAGTGTTCGTCAGGGCAGGATGCTCTCATCGTGAAAATACACACCGATGAAGGGCTTACCGGTATTGGAGAGATAGACTCATCCTCGCGAGTCGCTAAAGCGGCTATTGAGGCGCCTTTCAGCCACACCGTTACGTCAGGCCTCGCACGGTTGCTCATCGGCGAGAACCCGCTGGACATACGGGTGCTGCAGGAGAAGATGTACCAGGCGACCTTCTACTATGGACGCCGTGGAGTGGTCATCCATGCGATGGGCGGTATCGACATGGCGTTGTGGGACCTTGCAGGGAAGCACTACAACAAACCGGTTCACCAGCTGCTTGGCGGCGCATTTCACAGGAAGATACGTGCCTACGCGAGCATACTCTTCGGCAGGGACGGCAATGAGACAGCCGAGATAGGCCGCAGATGGGTGAATGAGGGATATACGGCAGTCAAGTTCGGCTGGGCGCCGATGGGCGAAAGCGAGAAGGTCGACCTCGACCTCGTCGAGGGCGCTCGACGCGGAGTGGGACCCGACAACGACGTACTCATCGATGCCGGCTGCTGCTGGGACACGATTACTGCGATCAAGCGGGCGCGCCAGTTCGAAGAGTTCGGGATCATGTGGCTGGAGGAGCCACTCCAACAGGATAACCTCGAAGGTTACATGCAACTGAGCAACCTGTCGCGCATCCCCATCGCAGCCGGAGAAGGCGACGCGGGCAGGTTTGCCTGGAAGGACCTCGTCGATAGAGGGGGCATCCACATCGCCCAGATCGATCTCGCCCGCAACGGGTTCACGGACTCGATGCGTATCGCTGACTACGTGGAGGATAAGAGCCTGCGCGTCGTCAACCATTTCTACACCACGGGCATCAACCTGGCAGCTGGATTGCAGTTCCTGGCAGCACGAAAATCCACATTCATACTGGAGTATTGCGTCGAGGAGACACCGATGCGCTGGGACGTGACCAAACAGAAGATGAAGATCGACACCGATGGATACGTCCACGTGCCTGAGGGGCCAGGGCTCGGCATCGACCTGGACGAAGATACTGTCGACCGATTCCGTGTTTCTTAGACAAGAGAAAGGAGGACTCGTATGGCGCTTGAGGCAATCATGTTCCACCCGGATGACAACACCGCGGTCGCCCTCACTGATCTACCGCAGGGAAAGGTTCTGAAGCTTACGGCGGACGGTCAGACGCGGGACGTCACCTTAATCGAACCCATCACGTACCAGCACAAGTTCAGTACAATGCCTGTCTGGAAGGGCGACAAGATACTGAAGTACGGCCAGGTCATTGGTGAAGCAACAGCCGACATCAAGGCGGGGGAGCACGTGCACATCCACAACATGGTTGGCTTGCGAATCAAGGCAGCGGGCAAGGCTTGAAAGGAGTGTGGAATATGGAATTCTGGGGCTATCCTCGAGACAACGGTACCGCAGGCACAAGGAACTACATCGGTGTCATCGCCAGTGCCGCGTGTGCCAACGATCCGGCGATGTGGATATCGAATGCCGTCGAGGACGCAAAGCTGTTCACACACAAGCAGGCTTGTGGCCTCATCTCTCCCGACAAAGAGGTCGTCGAGCGCACACTTGTGAATCTCGGCAAGAATCCTAACCTCTACGGAGTTCTTATCGTCGGACCTGACTGCGCAGACTCAGATCCAGACGGGATTGCAGGCCGAATCGCTGAGGCAGGCAAGCCTGTCGACGTGTGCAAAGTGCACACTGAAGGTGGCGTCATGGTCGCTGTCCAACGTGGCATCGACACCGTACGAAAGATGACTGCCGACGCCACACGCATCCGCAGAGAGCCGATGCCCTTGTCCAAACTGCGCCATGGCGTGGAATGCGGTGGCTCGACTCCCCTCTCAGGCGCCGTCACAAACGCCGCACAGGGACATGCACTCGACCTTGTCATCAGGCATGGTGGCAATGGCGGGTTCAGCGAGACAACAGAGATTATCGGTGCAGAGCATCTTCTCGCGGCCCGGGCCATCAATGACGAGGTTGGGCAGAAGATGCTCAAGGTCGTGCACGATTTTGAGGCATGGCTCATGAGAGCTGGTCTCGATTTTCTCCAGGCAAATCCTGATAGACAGAACGTCGAGGACGGAATCAGTTCCATTGAAGAAAAAGCTCTCGGAGCCATGCACAAGGGCGGGACTACTCCTCTAACAGAGGTGGTAGATTACGCCGAGATACCCGAGGGCAAGGGCATGTGGTTCATGAACACGCCGGGCAACGACCTGATGTCGGTCACCGGCCTCGCAGCAGGGGGCTGCAATATCATTACGTATTCCACGGAAGGAGCTGCGCCATACGGCTTCCCCTGGGTGCCCGTCATCAAGCTCACGGCTCGTAAGGACCACTTCAGGAAGTTCCCGGACCTACTCGACTACCTGGTGGACATCGACCAGGCCATCCTCAACGTTGACGCCGTAGCTGAAGATCTCTTCAAGCTCATGCTGGAGGTCGCCAACGGGCGCAAGGTGCAGAGTGAGATTCTCGGCTACACCTGTGCGCAGGATATCTGGAGGGTCGTACCGGCTACGTAGACCCACAGGCGGCGGTACCGCGAGTACAATGCGAGGCGACCGCTCCAGAGGTCGCCTCGCACACCAATTCGTCTCGCTCCTACACCAAACCCCAGTCACGATATCCTTCGCGTATTGCCGCCAGATATTGCTGCGAAGGAGGATTCTCCGGGTCTCTGTCCTTCTTGTAGTAGGTCACCGCCTCGACCGCTTCTCCCAGGTCGTTGAACACAATCACGTTCATACGGTCATATTCGGCCGGGTAGCCTTCGTAACGATCGAGTGCACGCAGGCAGGCTGCATCGATCTCGTACACCCCGCCAAGAACCTGCTCACCTTTCTGAAGCCGAATGGTCGCGGTTCCACCACCCCGAGACCTCGACCCACCGGTGAAAATGAGTGTCCAGTTCGGCAGCCGCGCACTGAAAAGACGTCTCGCCTGCGGACACCGCTGCTTCATCTGCCGCAGGCTCAGATTGGATCCGTAAGCGAAGTACTTCATGACGCCGCATCTCTCGAACCAGTCGCAACAAAGCTCATCTTCTCCAACGGTTGTCTCATCGCAACCTCGTCAGCACTGCAGCTTGTCCGTGATCTTGGCGAATTCCTCCATGGGAATCACCGTCCACGTCTCCGTCTGAATAGCAGGGTCCAGGTATGAAATGGAAAGGGGCACACTCGCGGCCTTCTCTTCATTCGGAGCTTCATACACGAACGCCATGTCGTACGGCCCCAGGATGCCATACGCGCCCATCAGCTTAATCCCAAGCCCTTCGATCCGCTTCGCGCTGTCCTGCCACTCCTTGCAGAAACTGGAGATGCCCCTCGCCTCCTGGTGCGTGAATTTCACCATCGTCATGTACATCGCCATTGTCGAATCCTCCTCTCGCTCCTTCCCTTACCATCTCATGCCGAAACAGTCTGCCGCCTTAAGACGCAGTCGAAAACGACTGGCAGCCACCTCGCCGCCACATGGTACCTGAATGAGCCCGCTGCTCTATCTGGAAAGGATCGCTATCAGGCCAACGAGGATCAGGTAAATCCCCACGAGGTAGTTCAGAATCTTGGGGAATATCATCACTATGATGCCAAATACCAGACTCGCCACACCAAACAGTAGACTCGCTCCAGGCATCTCTTCTACCTCCTCTTCAATTACTGCAGCTATTGTGCCAGAAGCCTCACCGCCAGACAACGAGAACGCCGCATCACCAGGAATACAATATGTCGCCACGCGCCAGCGCCGCAGCACCAAGCAATGGCGACTCGTCGCCCAAACGCGCCGTCATTATCTCGATGTCACAAGCAGAGGTGACGTATGCACGCTCCCGGGCGACTCTTTCCGCCGGTTCAAGTAACATGGGACCGATCTTCGTCAGGCCGCCACCGAGCACGACCACGGACGGATTGAAGATATTGATGAGGTTGCCAAGCCCTACCCCTATATAGAATGCGGTGAGGTCGATCACTTCCTTCGCCAGGCTGTCTCCCTGCTGTGCCGCGATCGACACCAATTGGGCATCCACTTTGTCCATGTCGCCGCCGGCCAGATCGCCAATGATGCTTGGTTCGCCGTCTTCAAGGCGGCTGACCGTACGCTCAGCGAGTGCCCTCCCGGAGCCCAGGGCTTCCCAGCAACCATTCCTGCCACAAGGGCACGGCGGGCCATTGACATCTATCGTCATGTGACCCACCTCGCCGCCTGCGCCACAGGCCCCCTCCAGAACCCGACCTCCTGCGATGATGCCGCCGCCTATCCCTGTGCTCACCGTCACATACACGAGATCCTGAACCGCTTTCCGCAGTCCGAACTGCCACTCTCCCAACGCGGCCAGTGTTGCGTCGTTTGCCAGTTTCACAGGTCGGCCGAAACGCTCAACCAGCATCTCTCTCAACGGCGTCCGCCGCAAAGCCGCCACGTTGGGCGAATGCACAACAACACCATCGCGGTTATTGATGATGCCGGCACACGAGACGCCAACCGCTGCCATATCACGCAGCTGCGCCCCGAACGATGCCAGCGCCTGAAGGGCAATCCGATCTATTGCGTCGACGAGAACAACCTCGTCACTCGAATCAGGACTGTCCCCGCGGGCTCTCGCAAGCACCTCGCCACCCCGGCCTATAACAGCCGCCGCAATCTTGGTGCCACCAATATCGATAGTAAGAACTGGTGCCTCTTCTTCATACTTTGTCATGGTTTCTGCATACTACGAGTGCATGTCGCCATTGTCAACGGTGTATGCGAGCATCTACAATGAGAGTCCGATGATCAGCTTCGACGAGATGCGCAAGCTGGCCCAGGTGACGCCATCCAAGATCGTCCTCGCCGTGATCGACGGAGTTGGAGGCCTTCCTCACCATGAGACCGGCAAGACCGAGCTGGAGACAGCTCACAGACCGAACCTGAACAGGGTGGCGAGCGAAGGCATCTGTGGCCTGGCTTATTCAGTGAGTCCGGGCATTACTCCCGGCAGCGCTCCCGGGCACATGTCACTGTTTGGCTACGATCCTCTCACGTACGGACTTGGCCGCGGCATTGTCGAGGCGCTCGGCCTTGAGGTTGAAGTGAATCCGGGTGACGTGGTTGCCCGCGGCAACTTCTGCACCATCGACGAGAACGGGCGCATCCTGGACAGGAGGGCAGGACGTCTCGCAACCGAGAAGACGCACGAGCTGTGTTCCCTTCTCAACGACAGGATCGACGTAGCTGGTGTCGAGATAGAGTGCTTCCCCGGCAAGGAGCATCGCTTCGTGGTCCGCTTACGCGGCGAGGGGCTATCCGAAAAGGTGGCGGATACCGATCCGCAACACGAGGGCATGGAGCCCCTTCGCGCGCGACCGCTCGATGAATCCGCAGATATGACAGCCAGCCTGATAAACGATGCCATCACACAGGCAGGACGCCTGCTGGCAGACAAGCACCCCGCTAACATGCTGCTCTTGAGGGGTTTCTCACAGCACCCGGATTTCCCGTCGCTCCGTGACATCTTCCACCTTACACCAGCATGTATCGCCACCTATCCAATGTATCGCGGCGTTGCACGAGTTGTTGGAATGGACATACTGTCGGCAGGTGAGACGCTCCACGACCAGGTTGAAGTTCTCAGCAGGAACTGGGACAGCTATGACTACTTCTTCTTCCACTACAAGAAGACCGACGCGCGGGGAGAGGACGGTGATTTCGACGCGAAGGTACATGCAGTAGAAGAATTTGACGAGATAGTTCCGTCAATCCTTGCGCTGAATCCCGACGTGCTCATCGTGACCGCGGATCACTCTACACCGGCCGCGCTGGCGATGCACAGCTGGCACCCGGTGCCGGTAGCACTGTGGGCCAGGTACTGTCGCCGCGACGAAGTAAAGGAGTTCTCAGAGCCAGCCTGCTTGAGAGGAGGGCTCGGTCAGATTCCTGCGGCCGAACTCATGCCACTGGCGATGGCAAACGCGTTGAAACTGAACAAGTACGGAGCCTAGCTCTCCGTCTCGGGTCGCTCTTCCTTTCGGTCCTCCTCTCCTTCCATGCCTTCCATCTCCAGCTGTTCCATTATACGTGCGGCACGAGGGTAACCGATACGAAGTCGGCGCTGTAGAAAAGAAGCGGATATCTGTGAGTGCTCGCCAGCGAGCTTGCGTGCTTCATCCAGCATCGGGTCTCCGGACGCCATTCTCTGTCCTGCCCCGCCGAGCCTTTCAACCTCCTGGAGATCGACAATGGCCTTCTCCTGTCGCCGCTGGCCCGACCAGAACTGCACCAGTCCCTCCATTTCGAAGTCTGAGACAAACGTGCCCTGGAGTCGTTTCGGACGCCCGGCCTCACTTGGCAGATAGAGCATGTCTCCCCGTCCCAGCAGTTTCTCCGCCCCCACGGTGTCCAGGATAGTGCGAGAATCTACCTGAGAGGTCACCGCAAAGCTGATGCGCGTGGGAAAGTTCGCCTTAATCAGCCCTGTTACCACGTCGACCGACGGCCGCTGAGTCGCCACAATGAGATGTATGCCCGTTGCTCGTGCCAATTGCGCCAGCCGGCACAGCAAGTGCTCAACCTCATCGAACGCCGCCATCATCAGGTCGGCGAGTTCGTCCACCAGCAGCACCAGGTACGGCATCGCCTCTCCCGGCGAACGATCCCTGTTGTATGACTCGATGTTACGGGCTTTGGCCTTGGCGAACTCACGGTAGCGCCGATCCATCTCCAGATTCAGCCAGCGCAGCACTTTCACCGCCTTGTCGGTCTCCACCACCACCGGAGCCGCTAAGTGGGGAATCTCGCTGAAAGCCACCAGCTCCACCCGCTTCGGATCCACAAGGAGAACCCGCAGGTCATCCGGGCTGTTGTGCATCAGCAGGCAGCAAAGAATCGAGTCAAGACAAACGGTCTTGCCGCTACCCGTCGATCCCGCGACGAGAAGGTGTGGCATCCTCGTGAGGTCGCCCACAACTGCCTCTCCCCCCGCTCCCTTGCCGAGCGCCAGTGCCAGTTTCGTCTTCGCCTGCATCTTCTGGAAAGAGGGACTCTCAATCACATTCCTCAGCGAGACTGACCCAAACACAGAATTAGGCACCTCCACACCCACCATCGACTTCCCGGGAATCGGCGCCTCTATACGGATACTGGGAGCTGCCAGCGCAAGCGCAAGGTCATTTGCCAGAGCCGTTATGCGGTCTACCCGTATCCGGGTGCGCGACACCTCCTCCTGCCGTTCATCTCCCTTCTCATCAACCACCTTCCGGTACTTGCGCGCCCAGCCGGGTTCCACGCCAAACTGCGTCACCGTGGGACCAGTGTTGATCTGCACAACCTTGGCCTCTACTCCGTAGCTCTGGAGCGCCTCCTCAATCAGACGCGCACGCTTATCCACTTCCTCGCGATTGAGTTCCAACTCCCTGGGCTTGTCCAGCACATCCACAGGCGGTATCTGCCAACCGCCCATGGTCACGACCGGCTCGCGAGACGGTTCGGTTACGGGAGTCGCGGGGAGCGAGGCGGCCTCTGGCTCCTTTCGACCAATTCCGAACGTCCGCTTCTTCTCAGGCAGGATATCGGGGATGGTATCCGGCGCCTTCATTGACTCGCCACGTTGCTCAGCACCCCGTCGATCTCCCTGCGGAGACGCTGCCTCGGGTAACACCGAGCGACTTGTCCGCCTGTATGACTCGGGCCCGTATGCGAGCGCTGCACCCTCTTTCTCATTCCTCGGTCGCGGACGGAACATCCATCGTAGTGTCCTGACGAGAGGTTGTGGAACAATGAGAATCACGCCCGCAAGGAGAAGGATGGTCACACGAACCGGTCCCCAGAGTTCCGATGTCCCGAGAATGGCCTGGCCCACCTGGCCACCTAACGTCACTGTCCAGAATATCGAGCCCGCAGGCCTCACGAGGGCAAGCAAACCCCAGATTCCCACCCCAAGCACGGTAGCCCCCAGAAACACATTCCAGTGCCTCCGCAACGGGTCGAACCCCTTCCAGATCAGTCGAATGAGAACACCCAACGCGATTGCCAGCAGAATGATGCCGAGACCAAGTGATATGACGAGTTGTTCCCACACTGCGGCGGCCTCCGACATGATGCGTGGGCCGAAGAGCACGGCTCCAACTCCGATGGCAATGACCACTACAAGCCGGAGCACCACTCGAAGCGCCGTACGAAGCGCAGTGCCGGCGCCCTGTCGTGGTTTCGGCTGGTGCTCGGCCCCTCGAGAGGTCTTCCCTGCTCTCTTACCACGTTTTCTCGCCATCGATTACGCCCCGTACACTAAGACTGCGTCCGGCATTCAAAGAACCACGGCTTCACAGACCGACGATCACCGGAATAACCACGGGCCTCCTGTGTGTCCTGGAATAGAAGTACTTGGAGAGTGCTTCCCTCGCCTGCGTTTCAACTCTGGCCCGATCCCCTGGCGCATGGCGCCCCTCGCCAATAGCAGCAAGAACCGCCTTCTGTGCTCCGCGAATCATCTCCCCGTTACTCCGCGTATCGACGAAGCCCTTGCTCACTATCAGCGGCTCGTCGATGAGCATACCGTCCTCTGCAGAGAAGACAACAGTGACCACCACTACTCCATCACGTGAGAGCAATCTGCGGTCCCGAAGCATATTCAGATCGAGTGCCCCCGTCATCGGGCCACTGGCCACAATGCCTCCTGCGGCAACCTTGCCAACAACTTTGCCCTTCGTCTCTGTCAACTCCAGCACGTCTCCGTTACGAAGTACAAAGATGTTCTCAAGAGAGACACCCATCTCTGCCGCCAGCTTTGCATGTTTGGCCAAATGGCGATACTCACCATGAATCGGCACGAAGTACTTCGGCCTGACAAGGTTGAGAATCGTCTTCAGTTCCTCCTCACTTCCATGCCCATGCACGTGGACTCGAGACATGGAGCCGTACACCACGTTTGCCCCAAGCTGAAACAGGTTGTCGATGGTCCTGCTGACCAGCTCGTCGTTGCCAGGAATCGGCGTCGCGGACATAATCACCGTATCTCCAGGCACAATACGAACCTGCGGATGCTCTCTGTTCGCCATCCGCACCAGTGCCGACGTCGGTTCTCCCTGAGTGCCTGTTGTCAGGATAACGACCCTGTCATGCGGAAGGTTGTGTATCTTTTCAAACTTACCCAACGTCTTCGGTGGAATCCGGAGATAGCCGGCCTCAGAAGCCACTTTCACAATGGCTTCCATCGACCTGCCGGTAATCAGGACACTGCGTTTGCTCTTCGCCGCGATATCGAGAACCTGCTGTATTCTGCCCACGAGCGACGAGAAGGTCGCAACAATTACTCTGCCGGGCGCGTCAGAGATAATTCGTTCCAGGCTCTCAGCCACAGTGCGCTCGGATGGCGTGTATCCGGGCAGTTCGACATACGTCGAATCCGACATGAGCAACAATACCTGTCTTGTGCCCAGCAGTGCGAGACTGTGCAGGTCCGTTGGCTGCCCGATAACGGGAGTGTGATCGAGCTTGAAATCGCCCGTATGCACAACTGTTCCCAATGGCGTGTGGATAATGAGGCCCATGGCATCCGGGATGCTGTGGCACACGGCGAAGAACTCGATTGACAGCGAACCCAGTGTGATTCGCTCTCCAGCTGTCACTTCCCGAACGTCCAGCTTGGCCTTTGCGCTCTTCTGCTTTACCTCAATAGCAATGAGCCTCGCACTGAGTTTGGACGCATATACCGGGACGTCTAGCGACTGGAGCAGGTACGGCAGAGCACCGATATGGTCCTCGTGTCCGTGGGTAACCACGACGCCGCGAACTCTATCGCGATTCTCAAACAGGAAGGTGAAGTCGGGAATGAGAAGATCGACGCCCAGCAGGTCTTCACCTGGAAACATCAGGCCGGCATCAATAACGACGATATCATCGCCGGATTCAAGCGCCATCATGTTCTTGCCGATCTCACCCAACCCGCCGAGAGGTATCAGTCGCAGCCGGCGCGCAGCACTCTTCCTGCGCCCACCACGCCGGCGCGCAGAACTACGTGAAGTCTTCGTACTGCGGGGGAGGTTTGTCCGCGAATTACTATCGGGCATGGCCATATCTAGAAGAGCGTAAGCTGCTGGCCGCCATCATCCTGATGCCCCGACACACATGCACCCTCCAACTCCTTCAATACCTGGGGCAGACGCCGCATATCCGCCTCTATCGTGCTCCTCAAGCTGCCCTGGTGAAGCGCCGCAGCCGGATGGTACATGGGGAAGCACACGATGTCGCCGACGTGCCGCGCTTTGCCATGAACCTTGCCGATACTGTCGTTCGGCAGGAACCGGGAAAGTGAGACCCGACCCAGCGTAACGACCACTTTGGGATGGATCGCCTCAATCTGACGGTCAAGCCAGGGCTTACAGGCACCTATCTCTCCAGGGAGAGGGTCTCGATTGCCTGGAGGACGACACTTGATGACATTGGTGATATAGACATCCTGGCGGGTTAACCCTATCGAGGAAAGCAGTTCGTCAAGAAAGGCGCCAGCAGCACCGACAAACGGCCGCCCCTCACGATCCTCATTGTACCCGGGAGCCTCGCCAATGAAGATAATGGCGGCATCGTCCGCTCCCTCACCAGGCACGACGTGCATTCGATGTTGCGCCAGATCGCACGCGTGACAACTCACCATCTGGCGGCAGAGCTCAGTGAGAGCCGACATTCAAGTTGATAGTATCATCAGGATTAGGAGTGGTCAATTGCGACCGAAGTCCTGCCCCTCTTCGTCATCATCGTCGCCTTCCTCCTCCTCCTCTCCCCCCTGGTCCTGCTCCCATATAGGCTCAGTGAACTGATCGATGTATGCAGCGGTCGCCTGCTTGGAGATGACATCCATCTCGAGTTCCGATTGTCGTGACAACCCCTCGAGTTCCTCCGTATCAACCTCGATGCCGATCATCTCGGCAAGCACACTCAGCACGGCAAGCGCTGCCTTTGGATGGATCATTTGCGTCGCGAATCCAGGCACTTCACCCAACAGGCACAGACCATCAATCCCTCGTTCTTTCGCACGACCCAGAATCAGTCCATTCAGTCCAGCTATTCGAAGAGTGCCCCTGAGGACTACTTTGTACCTGCTGAACTCTTCGAGCAACTCCGTCCGTGTCGCCACACCCCACACCTTAGTCTCCTCAGAGTAGTGAATCTTTGTGACAGCCGCAGCACAGCTGAAAACCCGGCTTACACCGAGTTGCTCAGCAGCATCCAATACCGTCTCTACCATCTCGTAGCCCCTGGGCCGCGGCTGCTCTTCTCCAATGAACAGCACAATCCCCAGGCTCTTATCCTCTTTCTCCCAGTAGTAGAACTTGCTCTCAGGAAAACGAGGTTCTTCGACCACGTTCTCCCTTACCATGACGCCCACCGGCTCGAAGAAGTGCACCGGATCTATCTCTCCTATCTCGCGGGCGCCAAGCTTCTCCTTGAGGTAGCGCGCCAGAATGAGCGAAACATTTCCGATGCCGGGCCACGACGCCAACATCACACAGGTGTCCACCTGTGGCGTCTCAGTCAGACTGATCAACACCCCCTTCTGCCCCTTGCGTTCTCTCACGCTTCACCTCCCCTGGCGGACACCGATACCCCCTCACAGAGGAGCGACGGAGTCCAGAGATTCCCTCCCACCCAGCGAGGATCGTTGCCAACTACCACTGCCCTGCCAAGCACTTCCAACAGGTTGCCGGCGATCATCGTGTCCTTGACCCTGCCTACTATCTCTCCCTTCTCCACCTTGTAGCCAAGCAGTACGTTGCCACCGAACTCGCCGGCAAGCAGGTTGCCCTGTCCCGCACCAATGAGTTCATCCACAACGAGTCCCTCTTCAATGCTCGAGAGCATCTCCCCAAACTGTACCTGCCCCGCCTCGAGCACAAATGCGCTCATTCCCGGACGAACCTGGCTGCGTGCGTCGGCACGGCGACCACTACCGGTGCTCTCGGCACCCGCTTCCGCCGCTGTGTGTACATCATACAGAAATCCAGCCACAATGCCTCTTTCGATGAGTGCAACAGCACGAGAAGGTGTTCCCTCTGCATCACACGGCGTACTGGAGGCACGTTCCTTGATCGTCGCATCGTCACGCAGAGTCAGGCAGGTGTCGAACAGGCACTCGCCTTCACGCCCGGCAAGCCGAGATGTCTTCTCCACGATGTTCTTTCCGTTGAACGCAACCGCCAAGGGCATCAATAGTGCGGACGCTACGCCGTGCGGTGTGAACAGCACTGGATAGGCACCTGTGCTGAGGACGGCATTGCCCGAAGCTCGTTCCATCTGGAGCAGCATTGTTCTCGCCACCTCGTCTGCATTGGTGAACAGGTGCGTCGAACTGACACTGTCGCCAACGAACAGCATATCCGTTCCATTGATCCGAACACCCTCCATGAAAAGTCCCAGGTTCGTCTTACGGTACCACGTATCCAGGCCCGAACTGTTCAGGATGCGCACGAGCCCCTCGCCCACAGAGACTACTCCTTCACACTGCAGATTCCTGTCGAAGGCCGTCACCTGTTCGATAATGCCGCTGCCCAGGTCTATGAGTGTATCCGTCTCAATGGCAGCAACCCGTTCATCGTAGGTCGAAACCTGCGGCAACGTCACGCTTCCCGGGAAGATCCAGTCAGCACCGGTGCCAAACATAGCCGTGTCAACCGCCATTCGCACGAGACGCGCACGGTCAACAGCGCCTCCCGACGATGCAAATCCTATCCTGCCGTCACGTATCAGGCGGAGCGCCACGCTGCTGCTCTGACGACTCTCCACCTGCTTGAGCCGATTCGCCTCAAAGTGAACGAGCGTACTCTCGGAGTGCACCTCGTAAATCTCAGCCTGCTGCGACTCTCTGAGTGCGAGCTCGAGGAGTTGCTCCATCATCTGCCTCCCACGACGCACCGCGCGATACGGATGTGCGGGCTGCCGTTGGAGACCGGCAACGGAGACTGCCCACTCTTGCCACAACCGCCACCCTGATTCATATTCAAGTCATCGCCGATGGCATCAATCCTCTCCAGCGTCGTGAACACGTTCCCCGTCAGCACCACCGGTCTCAGCATATCAGCCAGGTCTCCGTTGCGAATCATGTATGCCTCTCCAGCGGAGAAGGTAAACATCTCCAGGCTCGTCTGCCCGCCATACCAGTCCTTGACGTACACGCCCTCCCCGACATCGGCGAGCATATCGGACAGTGACACACCACCCGGTTCGATGTAGGTGTTGCTCATACGGACGATTGGGCTATGACGAAAACTGATCGCGCGTGCATTTCCGGAACCCTTCTCCCCCATTCGCGCCGCGGTCTCCCGGGAATGCAGTCGGCCCTCCAGAACGCCCTCGCGTATGAGATGCGTCTTCTGACCGGGCATCCCCTCATCATCGTAGGCGTAGCTTCCTCGTAGTGAAGGAAGCGTGGCATCATCGATGATATGGAGATGCCGGCCACCGAATCTCCGTCCCAGCACCATAAGTTCCCTCATGTGGGGGTTCCGATACACGAGGTCTGCTTCGGACAGGTGTCCGAATGCTTCGTGGGTGAATACACCGGCAAGCACCGGATCGAGCACCACCGTGTACTCACCACCCTTGAGACTGCCGGCGTCTAATAAGGCTGCCGCCCGCTCCGCCACACCACGAGCTTCTTCATGCAGCGCTGTGATGGAAGCAAAATCTCCCACAGAACCAACGCTCTCTCCAGCCTGTTGCACCTCGTCTTCTGCCCGAGCCACGGCGGAGAGTCGCAGCGACAGGTCCGGTATCATCTGCTCGATGTAGCTGCCATCCGATGCCGCATACCGTACCGTGCGTACGGAGTCGCTATAGAGAATATGGGAACTCTGGATGCGCGGACTGGACATAATAATGTCATTGTACTCATCAAGGAGCTGTTTCTTCTCCTGTAGCGGCACATCGGCGACGCTGACAGCAGGAAGAGAGGACACGCTGGCCTCAATGGGATCTCGACCGGGCAACACCAGTTGCTCACCACTCGAGTAGCGAGCCTCAATCACCGCCCTGGCAGCGCTGTGTTCCAGGGCATCGATATCACTGAAGCTGGCGAAACCCCAACCCCCATCTACGAGAGCGCGCACACAGCCGCCGCTGTCGCTCAGAAGGCTGGCCTCCTCAAGCTTTGCGCCGCGATAGACGATGCGAGTGAGGGTCCGCTCTTCAAAGCGGATTTCGACATGGTCGGCACCATGATTGCGCAGAGCTTCAGATAGACGGTCTCTCATGGGGATGACGCACCGGGAGTAGCCGCGAATTCGGGATTGTACCCTACCGAAAGCACAAGGGGCAAAGAACCTCATCACTTGCAGCGGTCGTGACACCGCGGGACAGAGCTCTCGAGGGAAGCTCATTGCCCATGGAGCATACCTTTGTACCGTGCAGCCATGACCATCTGGTGATGGACAGGCGCGTGCAATAGAGCTAAAGTCAGTTGGCATAACGTGTAGTGAGGAAATGACAAGACAGCAGTTCGTTCATCAGAATACGCCAGAACTCCTGACCACAGCTCAGGCAGCCCAGTTGCTCAACGTCCACCCGAACACGGTACGCAACTGGGCTGACGCCGCGCTGCTGCCCTCTTACCGGATCGGGCCGCGGCGCGATCGCAGGTTTCGACGGGATGATGTCGAGGCGCTCCTTACGGACGACAAGGGAATCCCGAAGAAACTATGAGGTAAATCTCCTCTGCCCTCGCCTCACACGTGCAGGTCGCTGGGCTTGGGGCACCCGTTGGGGTATACTACCCGTGGGTGAGCGGATGAATCGGGTCGGCATTTGCTGCACTTCCAGGCTATGTCCCAACGACACTGACAAGGAGGACGTGTGGATGAGGTCAAGTCTGATCGGCAAGATTGAGAAAGCCAGACGATACGCGAAAGAACCAGGCCGTGTGACGTTGAGTAGTCTCACGGCCGATTTTCATGGGGAGAACGCCGACCACAAGGTGAGCTACGCGGACGGCCAGTGGACCTGCACCTGCAGTTTCTTCAGCCAGTGGGAGACGTGCAGCCACGTAATGGCACTACAGGAAATGTTTCGAGGCGAACTCCCGACGGAAGCCCTGGAGTCCTTTCCCGACGAGTAGCGACCGGATTATCGGACCTTCTTGAGGGTCATGGCGTCTGGGCTGGAAGCCCAGCGTATCCCTGCTGTGGGATCGTTCTGCCACCACCTCAGTATCTCCGCGAGGAGATACAGCGAACCAGCCACACACACATTGCCGCCCTCTCCAGCGATACCGCGTGCACGCTGTAGTGCTGCCAGCGGTTCCCTCTCAGAGACCACCTCCAATCCAAGGTCGTTGATCCTTGCCGCGATTTCGTGCGGTTCCAGAGCCCGGGGTTGCTGCGACCGGGTCAGCACAATCCTGACGCCAAGAGGAATCAGCTCCGTTACTGTCCCCCTGACATCCTTGTCGTTCGAGAAGCCGAGCACAAACACCGGTTGTCTGCTCACTCCGAGGACCACCAGGCTCTCTGCCAACCGTCGCATCGAGGCTGGATTATGTGCACCATCGAGCACGAGCAGTGGATTGCGGGCCAGCACCTGAAATCTGCCGGACCACTGTGCAGTAGCCAGCCCTCGCGCAATACACTCGTCATCCAGCGCAACACCTCGACATCGCAGCGCGTCAAGCGCCGCCACCGCGGTCACCGCGTTCTCCGCCTGAAACGTGCCGCTCAGTGATATGCGAATCAGGCGTTCTCCACTCGCACCTCTGATGCTCAGCAATTGCCCATCCAGAGATCCCTCCCTTATGTTAAACGTGATCTCTCTTCCGACCCGCACAGGAGTCACACCGGAGGCGGCGCACCTGGCCTCAATGACCGCCATGACTCCAGCCGACTGCGGCGCACACACAACTGCCGCACCAGGCTTGATGATGCCCGCTTTCTCGGTGGCAATCTCCTCAAGTGTTTCTCCCAACACTGCTGTGTGCTCCAGACTGATCGGTGCGATGACACACACGTCCGGCCGGACGACATTTGTGGCGTCGAGCCTGCCTCCCAGTCCCACCTCCACCACCTGTGCCACTACGCCACAAGATCGGAAATGAAGGACCGCGAGAACCGATATCAACTCGAAATAGGTGAACCGCCGCCAATGGCCTTCGGCAAGCATTGCGTCCACACACGGCTGCATCGTAGCCAGCGCGCTGTCGAGTTGCTCCGGCGAGACACACACTCCATCCACTCTGATTCGTTCACCAAGGTGAATCAGGTGTGGCGATGTGAAGAGGCCGGTCTTCAGTCCACACGCCGTCAGCGCATTTGCGATCAGCGCCGAGATACTACCTTTGCCCTTGCTGCCTGCCACATGGATGGTTTCGATGCCGAGGTGTGGATCACCGAGGCGGCGCAGCAATTCACGCACGTGGCCGAGATCGTAGTCATCCGCAGCGAAGCCAAAACCGGGAATCACTTCGTAGTTCACGAAGGAGTCGAGATACCGCTCGATATTCGAGAAGTCCACGATCAGCCTCAAGTGCCGGCCACGTTTCAGTGGCCCAATCCTTGCAGCATGGCCCCGCGACACCTACAATACCACAGCACGTGGTCCGGAGGGATACTGTGAACCAGCAGCAGGTGTACTACGAAGACGTGGCCGAGGGACAGGAGATTCCCGCACTGCGGAAGCATCCTACCCGCCGCCAGCTCGTCATGTGGGCCGGCGCATCCGAGGACTACTACGAGATTCACTACGACACTGAATTCGCCAGGAAGAACAGGCTCACCGATGTGGTGGTTCATGGCCGCCTGAAAGCAGCGTTCCTCGGGCAGATGCTCACGAAATGGATAGGACCGGAAGGCATGCTTAAGAGAATGAGTTGCCGCTATAAGGGTACCGATTCTGCGAACGAGGACATGCTGCTTCGTGCCAGGATTGCCGGGAAGCGGATCGACGGGGAAGACCACCTGGTAGACCTCGATATCTGGAGCGAACGGGCGGATGGAACCGTGACGACACAGGGAACCGCAACCGTTGTCCTGCCGGCAAGAGCGTCGCGGTAGCGCCGTCGGCAAGAGCATTACCCGAAGGAGGACGGGGCAATGAGCGAAAGGCCACTCACATTTGAGGAGATGCAGCAGTACGTGGGTACCGAGGCCAGGCCGCATGTGCTGCAGGTGGAGAAAGAGCTTGTGCGACGGTTCCTCGAAGCCGTGCAGGATTCCAATCCCCTGTGGTGTGATGACACGTTCGCCCGTGGCACACAGTACGGCGGCCCCATCGTGCCTCCGCACCTGTTTTGCGCCATGATGACTATTGCGAGGTGTAGCCCTGAATCTGGCAAGGTTCCAATCCCTGTTCCCGAGACGCCCCTGCCCCGGGAAAATGTGCTCGAGGGGGAGGAGACCTGGGAGTTCTTCTCCCCTCTGCATATCGGTGACACCATCACTTCTCGTGTCCGCCTCTCGGATGTCAAGCTTCGCGAGGGCCGCCTGGGACAGATGTTCATTCTTACGTACGAGGCAGAGACAGTGAACCAGCGGGAGGAGCTCATTGCCAGGAGCACGAATACCATCGTCAACTACTAGGTGAGGACTTCTCAGAGCATGGGATTCATGCAGAAGCTACAAGAGGCGATTGCCGGCAATAACAGCCTGCTATGCATCGGTCTCGACCCCGATCCCGAACGCGTCCCCAGAGGGCTCTCCATCGCCCGGTTCAATCGAGCAATCGTTGAGGCTACCAGCGACCTTGTGTGCGCGTACAAGCCCAATCTTGCATTCTACGAGACACACGGGGTAGAGGGATTGCGTGCCCTCGAGGAGACAGTCGCGTCCATCCCCCCTGAAATTCCCATCATTGGCGATGCGAAACGCGGGGATATCGGGAGTACAGCGCGACACTATGCCAGGGCAATGTTCGTATCCTTCGGCTTCGATGCCACCACGTTAAGTCCCTATCTCGGCTTCGACTCTATCGAACCCTTCATCGCCTACGCGGACAGGGGAGTATTCCTGTTGTGCCGCACATCGAACCCAAGCGCGAAGGACTTCCAGGACCTGACGCTCGACGGGCACTGCCTTTACGAACACGTGGCCATGAAAGCGACCGAGTGGAACACCCACGGTAATATCGGCCTGGTTGTGGGCGCCACGTACCCCCGGGAGTTGGCCCATATCCGTCAGCTATGCCCCACGATGTGCCTGCTCGTGCCCGGAGTCGGCTCTCAAGGAGGTGATATCGAGGCCGCCGTACGATGCGGCACAGACGCATCGGGCGCGAACGCGATCATCAACGTTTCCCGAGCCGTCCTCTTTGCCTCGTCAGAGTCAGACTTCGCGCAGGCGGCTCGAATGAGTGCCCTGAACCTGCGCGACGAGATGAACCGTCACAGGGTTTCCCGGTGAACAGGATGTCGAACAGCCGCTCTCAGGGTGATACGGATATCGTTACCGGCGACGTCGTCATGCTACGAAAGCCGCATCCGTGTGGCAACTCAAGCTGGGAGGTAACCCGTGCCGGGGCCGACGTCGGACTGAAATGCTGCGGCTGCGGTCGCGTTGTCCTGCTGCCCCGCCACGAGTTTCGCGCCAGGTTTCGTCGTCTCATTCACACTGCCGGGCAGTGACACACCGCAACGCACTATCGGCGTTATGTTGCACAGAAGTATTGCTCTCCCTACAATCTCTCCATGGCCCGCTGTATCTTCCATGTGGACCTTGATGCATTCTTCGTAGCCGTGGAGCAACTGCACAACCCGTCGCTGCGAGGAAAGCCGGTGGTCGTCGGAGGAAATCCGGGCTCGCGAGGAGTGGTATCGGCAGCATCTTATGAGGCTCGACGCTATGGTGTACACTCGGCGATGCCGCTCATGCAGGCACAACGACTCTGCCCCCAAGCCTTCTTCGTCCCGTTGCACTTCTCGCGTTACGCCGAGGCCTCACGACAGTTCATGTCGCTGCTGGAGAGCATGTCCCCACTCATTGAAACCCTCGGCCTTGATGAGGCGTTCCTTGACATGAGCACCATTCTCAGGGATTTCGAACAGGCACGTTCACACGCCATGATACTCAAGCACCGCGTGCGCCAGGAACTGGGACTGACCGTCTCGGTCGGAGTGGCCACATGCAAGACCGTCGCCAAGGTCGCCTCGGACCATGGTAAGCCCGATGGCCTCGTGCTCGTGCCACCGGGAGAAGAGAGGAGTTTCCTGGCGCCACTCGACGTCCGGAGGCTGCCAGGTGTGGGCAAGAAGACAGCTGAATGCCTGTATGAGTTGGGTGTCCGGACCATAGAAGATCTTTCCATTCTTTCCGAAGAAGTGCTCCGTCTGAAGATCGGCAAGTATGGCGATACCCTGCTGCGTCATGCGAGAGGCATCGACACCAGTCCAGTCGAGCCCCACGGGGAACCGAAGTCCATTAGCCGCGAGACAACTTTTCAGGCCGACCTCGTCGACTCTGCCTTCCTTCAGAGTTCGCTGCATGCGATGTGCCGGGAGGTAGCGCAGGATCTCCGGGACCACCGCAGACGGGCGGGAGCTGTAGCGCTCAAGCTTCGTTACGAGGATTTCCAGACGGTCACGAGGCAGACCTCTCTACGAGAACACACGAGCGAAGCCGCAGTGATCTTCACTGCGGCCGGGGCGCTCCTCAGAACAGTCCTCTTGAGCGAGCGACGACGCGTCCGCCTCATTGGAGTCAAGGCACTCCGATTGTCCGGGCCCGAACGCCAGCTTGATATGTTCTCGCGAGATGCAGAAAAGCTCCAGAATTTCGAACAGGCAGTTACGGAGCTCCGCAGCCGGTACGGACCAGAATCCATCCGCACGCTCCGCAACCTTCAGGATAGAAGCGATCTTTTTCCGCGTAGCACTTGACAGACATCACAACAAGCCTCTATCATTCTTGACCAACACGTCATGGACACACCGGCAAGAATAACCTCCCTTGGCCTCATCCTTAGCATCACTATTATCGTGCGCACCATGCGTGCGCCTGGGAGGCTGGCCGGCTAGTCCACACTGTTAGATAACGACAAGCAAAGGGGCTCTCCCAGGCGGAGAGCCCCTTTCTTTTATCCGCGCTGCTGACAGCGCAACACCGAGAGGAAAGGAGCAGCATGAAGAGGACAGGTGCACAGATCATCTGCGAATCCCTGGTAAGGGAGGGGACGGATGTAATCTTCGGCATTTCCGGCGGCACTGTCATTCCACTGTACGATGCCTTCTCGGAGTATCCCCAGATTCGCCGGGTGCTGGTACGCCACGAGCAGGCCGCCGCCCACGCCGCTGCGGGCTATGCCCGCTCGAGGCAGAAGGCAAGCGTGTGTGTTGCAACCTCTGGTCCTGGCGCCACAAACCTCGTGACGGGAATCGCGGACGCCTACATGGATTCGACTCCTATGGTGGTGATAACGGGTCAGGTCTCAACCGGGCTGATCGGAAGAGACGCTTTCCAGGAATGCGATATCACCGGCATCACATTGCCCATCATAAAACACAATTACCTGGTACACTATGTACGCGACCTCGCTCGCACCATCAAGGAGGCGTTCTACATCGCCCAGACTGGCAGACCCGGTCCGGTGCTGATCGATATCCCCAAGAACGTGCAACTGGCAACGGACGACTTCCACTACCCGGAGACCGTCGACCTGCCGGGCTATGCACCCGTGTCTGACCCCGACCCATCACAGGTGGCAAATGCAGCACAGTTGCTCAACAAGGCCACTCGTCCCGTTATCATCGCAGGAAGGGGAGTGACCATCTCGCAGGCCTACGATGAGCTGAGAGAGCTTGCCGAATCCTTTCAGGCGCCCGTTGTGCACACACTCCTAGGCCTTGGCTCATTTCCTCCCCGGCACGACCTCAACCTGGGAATGCTGGGACACCACGGCATCGTGGCTGCCAACAGGGCTGTGCAGGAGGCCGACCTCATTCTGGCCGTAGGCACACGCTTCGGTGACCGCACAACAATGAGAACACGGGATTTCGCCCGGAGGGCAGTCGTTGTCCACATCGATATCGACCCCGCCGAGATCGGCAAGAATGTAGCTCCTTTCGCAACAGTTATCGGCGATGCCAGGGCAGTCCTGCGCCAGCTCAACCCCCTGCTGAAAAGAGCCGAGAGGCCCGGGTGGCTCTTACAGGTGCGAACATGGCGAGATGCACACCCGCTGGTGGCAGCCAACCGGACTTCGAGCCTGTCAGCCCGCACTGTCATCCGCCAGATATGTCGCTCGGCCGACGAACACACCGTAATCGTCACAGGTGTAGGGCAGCATCAGATGTTCGCCGCGCAGGAGTACGCCTCACCGAGGGTGAATGGTCTCATTTCTTCCGGGGGACTGGGGACTATGGGCTTTGAATTGCCTGCTGCGATCGGAGTCCAGATGGCGTCACCGCAGGACTCAGTGTGGGTTGTCGCCGGTGATGGTGGATTCCAGATGACCATGCAGGAGCTCTCAACCGTCGTACAGGAAGGCCTGCCAATTAAGATTGCTGTGATCAGAAATGGTTACCTTGGCATGGTGAGGCAGTGGCAGGATCTCTTCCAGCAGCACAACTACGTCGATGTCGCGCTTCATGCGCCCGATTTCGTGAAGCTTGCCGATGCCTACGGGATCGCGGCAGTTCGCGTCGAGAAGGAAGAGGACCTGGTACCTGCACTCGGCCGCGCGAGTGCTCACCCCGGGCCGTTCCTCATCGATTTCGCCGTGGACCCCGAGGAGAACGTGTATCCCATGGTCGCGCCGGGAGAGGGCCTGGACTGCATCATAGAAGCTCCCGGCAGGATCACCGCAGTAAAGACGTAGGAGAACCTCCATGGAAGACAGATTGCACACCCTCGTCTCGCTGGTACAGGATGAGCCCGGGGTCCTCACAAGGATCGCCGGACTCTTCCGCCGCCGTGGATTCAATATTGAGAGTCTCTCTGTCGGCCACTGCGAGCAACCGGGACTCTCACGCATGACTATAGTAGTCAAGGGGGGCGATGCTGAGGTCGAGCAGGTGACGAAGCAGCTCGACAAGCTCATCAACGTAGTAGCCGTGACTGACATTACGCGCCGCGACATGGTGGCAAGGGAACTGGCTCTCATCAAGGTGTCCGCCGAATCGGACGACCGTAGCGAGATAATGCAGATGGTCGACATATACCGTGCCAAGATCGTTGACGTGGCTTCGGACTCGTTGACGGTCGAGGTTACAGGCGGAGAAGACAAGATAGACTCGCTGCTTACACTGCTTCGACCCTTCGGAATCACGGAAATGGCTCGTACAGGACGGACCGCCCTCACAAGAGGCAGCCAGTCCAGCATCAAATAAGAAGGCTTTGGAGGATTTGAACATGGCCAGGATCTACTACGACAGCGACGCCAACCTTTCACATCTTAAAGGGAAGCTTACCGGCATCATAGGCTACGGCAGCCAGGGGCATGCGCATGCGCAGAACCTGAGAGACAGCGGATGTGACGTGGTGGTTGCCAGCAAGCCCGGCGGTGTCGGCTGGAAGGCAGCCGAGGCCGACGGGTTCACGGTTATGACCGTGGCGGATGTTACAAAGAAGGCCGACGTACTCACTCTCCTGGCGCCCGATAACCAGCATGCCGCAATATACTCGGAATCCATCGAGCCTCACCTGACTGCAGGTAAGACCCTCATGTTCGCTCATGGGTTCAACATTCACTACTCCCAGATCGTGCCACCCGGGGACGTCGACGTCAGTATGGTGGCCCCAAAGTGTCCCGGACACATGCTGCGCACTATCTACACGGAGAACGCCGGGCCTCCGGCCATCATGGCCGTATACCAGGACGTCTCGGGCAACGCGAAGGAGGTGGCCCTGGCATACGCCAGGGGACTTGGGTGTACACGTGCAGGAGTCATCGAGACAACGTTTGCTGAGGAGACGGAAACGGACCTCTTTGGCGAACAGGCCGTGCTCTGTGGAGGAGTGACGGCTTTGATTAAGGCAGGCTTCGACACGCTTGTCGAGGCTGGTTACCAGCCCGAAATCGCCTACTTCGAGTGCCTCAATGAACTGAAACTGATCGTCGACCTTATCTACCAGGGTGGGCTGAAATACATGCGCTATTCGGTAAGCGACATTGCCGAGTTTGGCGACTACACCCGCGGGCCGCGGGTCATTGACGATTCCGTCCGCGAGGAGATGCGCAATATCCTCGGTGAGGTCAAGAATGGCATCTTTGCACTCGAATGGGTCCTCGAGAACCAGGCTGGTCGACCACACTTCACCGCGATGAAACGAAACGAACAGCAGGAGCTCATCGAAGTTGTTGGTGAGCAACTGAGAGGAATGATGCCATGGACGAAGAAGTAGACATTACGAAGGACGACTACGCGTCGTCTGATGTGCATTCGACAGCAGCCGCAAGTGATACGGTACTGATCTTCGATACATCGCTGAGAGACGGCGAGCAGGCCGCAGGCACGAGTCTCACCTCGGGAGAAAAGCTCTCCATAGCCCGGCAACTCGACAGGCTTGGTATCGACATCATCGAGGCCGGTTTCCCCGTCAGTTCGCCTGGTGACTTCGAAGCTGTGCAGCTTATCGCAAGGGAAGTCAGACGCCCCATCATATGCGGACTGGCCCATTGCAGACCTGCCGCGATCGACAGGGCGTGGGAGGCTCTCCAGGATGCGGCGCGCCCGCGCATCCACGTGTTTCTCTCCGCCTCCGACATCCAGCTCGCACACATGCTCAAGAAGAGCCGTCTCGAGGCCCTGGAGATGGCCCGCGAGATGGTCGCCAGGGCGAAGAGCTACACGCACGATGTTGAGTTCTCTCCAATGGATGCCACGCGCGCCGAGCCCGACTTCCTGTATCTGTTGCTTGAGGCGGTTATTGACGCCGGAGCAGTCACCGTGAACATCGCCGATACCGTTGGCTACAGCATGGTGCACGATTTCGGCAATCTCTTAGAGGGCATCCTGTCAGACGTGCCGAACATTCGCCAGGCATGCCTCAGCGTGCACTGCCACGACGACCTCGGACTCGCGGTTGCAAACAGCCTTGAGGCAGTGCGACGTGGCGCCCGCCAGGTGGAATGCACCATCAACGGCATTGGCGAACGCGCCGGGAACGCCGCGCTCGAAGAAGTCGTCATGGCGCTGCATACGCGTCGGGACGTGTTCGGGCTCAGGACCAACGTCGATACCACTCAGCTCTATAAGACGAGCAGGATAGTGAGCGACCTCACAGGATTCGTGGTACAGTCGAACAAGGCAATCGTGGGAGCGAACGCGTTCCGTCACCAATCGGGCATTCACCAGGATGGAATGGTCAAAGAGTCAACTACCTACGAGATCATGGATCCTCGCTCCGTTGGCATTCCGGCCAGCAGCCTCGTGCTCGGCAAGCTCAGCGGCAAACACGCCTTCCGGGAGCGCCTGGCCGAGCTGGGCTTCTCGCTGAGTGATGAAGCTTTGGCCCACGCGTTCCGTGCGTTCAAGGATCTCGCAGACAAGAAACGAGAGATTGCTGACCGCGATCTTGTGTCGCTCGTCGGCGAGGAGCTGCGTCAGGAAACTCAGGTGTACAAACTGGATCATGTGGATGTATCCTGCGGCGACCATAGCCTCCATTCGGCAGCGGTTCGACTCATCGGCCCGGATGGGCAGGCCCTTGAGGACGCTGCACTGGGGACAGGACCGGTTGATGCGGTCTACCAGGTCATTAACCGCATCATAGGTATCCCTAATTCTCTGGTCGAATTCACGATCAACGCGAACACTGAGGGCTTCGACGCAATAGGAGAGGTGTTGATTCGAATTGAGAGTGAGGGCCGTCTCTACACCGGACGGGGCGCATCAACCGATATCGTCGTAGCCAGTGCAAAGGCTTATATGAACGCGCTCAACCGACTCATTATCTTCCACCGGGGTGCGGCAGAACAAGGCGCCCTCTACAACGCCACCCAGGGCATTCACGAGGCAGCGTGATGTCGACCATCACAGAGAAGATTATTGCGGCACACTCCGGGCGAGACGCCATCTCCCCTGGAGAGTTTGCCAATGTCTCGGTCGACATGGTGCTCGCCAATGACATCACAGGACCGCTCGCCATCACGGAATTCCGTAAGCTGGGCGTCACACACGTCTTCAACCCGGCACGAATCGTGATGGTCCCCGATCACTTCATACCTAACAAGGACATCGCCTCGGCCATTCAGGCCAGGGAACTACGCGACTTCGCCCGCGAACAGAGCGTGCTGTACTACGAGACAGGAAGAGGAGGTATCGAGCACGTCCTTCTGCCCGAAGAGGGCCTTGTTGGGCCTGGACAGGTCATCATAGGAGCTGACTCTCACACCTGCACGTACGGCGCGCTGGGAGCTTTCGCCACAGGAATGGGGTCTACCGACATTGCAGCAGCAATGGCCACGGGCGACATCTGGATGAAGGTTCCTCCTACCATCAAGTTCGTTCTTCACGGACATCTCCAGCCCTGGGTCGGCGGCAAGGATCTCATTCTGCACATTATTGGCGACATCGGTATCGACGGTGCCTTGTACACTGCCATGGAGTTCCATGGAGAGGCTATCAATAGCCTCGACATGGATGGACGCTTCACCATGACGAACATGGCAATAGAGGCCGGTGCCAAGGCGGGCATCTGCCCCGTGGACGCAACCGTACAAGAATACATCGCCGCACATCCACCCCGCAGTGGCACCGCTCCTCACAAAGTACATGCAACAGATTCCGATGCGGACTACTACCGAATCATCGAGTACGACGCGTCCAGCATCCAGCCTATCGTGGCCTTTCCACACCTGCCGTCAAACATTAAGCCGGCGAGCGAGGCAGGCGACGTGCCGATTGACCAGGTAGTGATCGGCAGTTGCACCAACGGACGATTGAGTGACCTCAGGGTCGCCGCCCAGGTCTTGAGGGGCCATCGTATACACCAATCACTGCGGTGCATTGTGATCCCGGGCACTCAACGCATCTATCGCCAGGCCATGGAGGAGGGGCTGGTGCACGTGTTTATCGACGCAGGAGCTGTCGTCAGCACACCAACTTGCGGCCCGTGCCTTGGAGGCTACATGGGGATTCTCGCGCCCGGAGAACGCTGCCTCTCAACCACCAACCGGAACTTCGTCGGCCGGATGGGCAGTCCACAATCCGAGGTATATCTTGCCGGGCCAGCCGTTGCCGCCGCTACTGCGATTACCGGACGCGTTACCAGTCCGGTCGAGGTGGCCGGTCGCCCAACAAAGGGGACGTCATGGTAGTGCTACGCGGCAGGGTACACCCTTACGGCGCGGATGTGGACACCGACGCCATCATCCCTGCCAGATATCTCAATGTGTCAGAACCTGCGCTTCTGGCCGAGCACTGTATGGAGGATATTGACCCCGGCTTCCGGAGCCGCGTTTCGGCAGGAGACATCATTGTGGCAACCGCCAACTTCGGCTGCGGTTCGTCCCGAGAGCATGCCCCCATCGCCCTCAAGGCATGCGGCATATCTTGCGTCATTGCTCATAGCTTCGCGCGAATCTTTTTCCGTAATTCCCTCAATATCGGCCTGCCGCTGCTCGAGTGTGCCGAAGCTGTCGATTCCTGTACACCCAACGATACACTGGAAGTGGACCTCATTGGCGGCAGGGTCACCAACATATCAAGAGACCTCACATTCACCGCTAAGCCGTACCCGGAATTCATGATGGGTATCATCAATTCGGGAGGGCTCATAGCGTATACCAGGCGCAGACTGGAGGAATAGACTCATGGGTTACAGGATAGCAGTACTTCGCGGCGATGGCATCGGCCCGGAGGTAACGGCTGAGGCACAGAAGGTCCTGGAGGCAGTTGCCGGCCGTTTTCAGCACGGTCTCCACTTCGAGGAAGCACCGGTTGGGGGGGCAGCACTCGACACGATGGGCACCCCTATGGCGGACGAGACTCTTACACTATGTCAGGGTTCCGACGCGATTCTGCTCGGTGCGGTCGGTGGCCCGAAGTGGGACGATGCCAGGACTGATCTGCGGCCGGAACAGGCACTGTTCCGGCTGCGCAAGGAACTCAACCTCTTCGCCAATATCAGGCCCGTCATGTCCTACCCGATGCTGGTCGACAAGAGTCCATTGCGGCCCGAGATTGTGACAGGCGCGGACATCATCTTCGTCCGAGAACTTACCGGCGGGCTGTACTTCGGTCAGCCCAAGAAACGCTGGGAGACCCCGCAGGGCAGGCGTGCGGTGGACTCGGAGGAGTACTCCGAGCACGAGATCGCGAGAGTGGTGCGCGTGGCGTGCGAACTGGCCAGGAATCGGCGCCGCATGGTTGTCTCGGTAGACAAGTTCAATGCGCTGATCTCTTCACGACTGTGGCGCCAGGTGGCAACCGAGGTAGCGGAGGAATACCCCGACGTCGACCTGTCCCACATGCTGGCCGACACCTTTTCAATGCAACTCATTATGAATCCCACTCGGTTCGATGTTGTTGTCACAACCAACATGTTTGGAGATATCTTCACTGATGAGGCTGCGGTGCTCGCAGGTTCAATGGGCTTATTGCCTTCGGCCAGTCTGTCCGGACTCCCGACGGGAAGGACACTCGGACTGTATGAACCGATCCATGGCTCCGCTCCCGACATTGCCGGGGAGGGGATTGCCAATCCCCTTGCTGCCATACTCAGTGCAGCCTTGCTTCTGAGATACTCGCTTGACCTCGAATTCGAGGCGCAGGCTATCGAAGTCGCAGTCACTTCAGTCCTGGAGGATGGCTACAGAACAAGCGATATCTACTCCGAGGGCACGAAAAGGGTGACCACCCAGGAGATGGGGGACCTCATCGTCGCAAAGATTCGTGCGGCGAAGGGTTGACACTGTGTAGCGGTGTTTCTACAATGTACTCCACACAAACGAGAGTTCGGGATGAAGACTCCAGCCGTGCCTGCGACAACCCCGGTGGTAGCAGTGGTGCTTATCGTGCGCACCGAGAGTGCGCACGGGAGGATTCTTCGACCGGTAGAGTAGGCGGAGATAGTAAGTCCACAGGAAAGAGAAGAAGCCTCCCGAAGGGGAGGCTTCTTCTTGTATTCCCGGCTCGTAGCGAAAGGAGGACAACGAGAGTACACGACCATGGTGCAACTCACGTCTTCTGGCAGTTTGCAGCGCTACAGAAATAGAGAGAGCTTTCGCTCATAAGTACGGATAGGAGGAATGCAACATTGGAACCACAGCCTTACGCATTTTTTCAAGGACAGTATATGCCCCTCAAGGATGCCAAGATCGGGATTCTCACCCAGGCGCTGCACTACGGCACGGCATGTTTCGGTGGGATTCGCGCTAACTGGGATGCCGAGAACGAGCAGTTCTGCCTGTTCCGGCTCAAGGACCACTATCGACGCCAGCTTGACGCCTGCAAGATCCTGAATATCTCCCTCCCCTATGACGAGCACAAGATGGCTGAGTTCACCGTGGAGACTCTGCGGCGGTCCGGATTCAGGGAGAACCTCTACTGCAGACCGCTTGCGTACAAGTCATCCGAGGCCATCGGCGTGAAGCTGCACGACCTTGAGGACGATTTCTTCGTCATAGTCACTCCCCTCCCGCCATATCTCGGTACTGGCGGCATCAGGTGCTGTATGTCTTCGTGGCGGCGCGTGAGCGACAGCCAGATATCCCCACGAGGGAAGATCACGGGCATCTATGTGAACAGCGCCCTTGCGAAGACCGATGCCAACCGGGCCGGTTTCGACGAGGCCATCATGCTTAACGAGAAAGGACATGTCTCCGAAGGCACCGGAGAAAACATCTTCGTCGTCATCAAGGGGAACCTCATCACCCCGCCACCATACGACAGCATTCTCCTGGGTATCACGAGAGATACGGTGATGCAACTGGCTGAGAACGAGCTGGGCATTCCAACAGTGGAGCGAAGTATCGACAGAAGTGAACTCTACGTGGCCGACGAGGCTTTCTTCACCGGCACGGCAACCAACGTGGCGCCCATCGTCTCCATCGATTACAGAACCATCGGCAACGGTGAAACGGGTCCAATCACCGCCAGGCTTCAGGAGCTGTTCAACCAGGTTGCGTTCGGCAGAAACCCCAAGTACTCCGAGTGGTACACAATCGTCAGGTACGACTAGTGTCGCGAGCAATCAGCGCTTGCACCTTCGCCCCGATAGAATAGCCGGGACGAAGAGCATTATGTTGCTATGCGAGACCCCATTGCTATTTCAGCTGACCGGGTCATGCGTGAGCGCCAGAAGATCAACACAGCAATGATGATGCGCAGTTATTCCGATCGGCTCACGCCAATCACGTTCGCCCGCTTCATGAGCCGGGACTTGAGCCGTGCTGTCTTGTTCTTGTGAAATAATCCCTTGGTGGCCGCGCGGTCCAGGGTGGACACAGCGCGGATGGTTGCCGCCTGCGACTGCTCCGGGTCGCCAGACGCCATTGACTTCTTTGCCTGCTTAAGAATCGTGCGCGTTCGTCCCCTTAGGTAACGATTATGCTGCCGCCTTCTCTCTTGCACCCTGGCAGCCTTACTTACTGACCTGCTCCCTGACAAATGATTCTCCTTTTCTCACTACGCTGATTACACTCCACAGCGACTGTATTCTGGCCACAAGATTGCTGAGCTGTGAGGTGCCGGTCACCTCGACGTCCACATGCAGCGAGGCCATGCCCCCCTCATCACGGGTAAAACCAACATCGGTGATGTTGACGCCCGCCTCAGCAATAACCGCGCTGATATCCCGGAGCAGCGCCGTTCGATCCCACGCGTCTATCTGAAGCTTGACAGGGTAGACCTGTGTGACGTCGCCCCAGTCCACGGCTACAAGCCGTTCCTTTTCTGATTCGTTAATGACATTGATACAGTCACGGCGATGGACGGTGACGCCACGACCCTGGGTAATATACCCGATAATCTCCTCGCCCGGCAAGGGATTGCAGCAGTTGGCTATCCTCGTATACAGGTCCCCAACGCCCAGCACCCGTATACTCCCCGGGCTCACTCGCTTCGGCGCCGATACCTCTATGGTCTTCTCTCGAGGCTCGAGTTCAGCGCTTAGCTTGACCGCCACCTGAGATATTGTAATATTCCCCCTTCCAATGGCAAGATACAGGTCTTCTGGACTGCCATAGCCAAGTTTGCTCGCGAGCTTCTCAGCACCGGGCAGGGGAACGGCCAGGCGCTTCAATCCGCTCTCGAGCATCTGTCGGCCGGTCTCGATGCTCTGACTGCGCTCCTGCTTGTTGAACCACTGGCGGACTTTGCTCTGTGCGTATGAGGTGCGAACGTAGCCAAGTTCGGGGTTCAGCCAGTCGAGACTGGGCCCTCGCTCAGTCTTTGAAGCCACGATCTCGACCACATCACCATTGTTCAGCGGTTGGTTAAGCTGCACCAGCTTGCCGTTTACTTTCGCGCCAATACAACGATAGCCAAGGTCGGTGTGAATGCGAAACGCGAAATCCAGAGGCGTTGCTCCCTTCGGCAGATCTTTGATCTCTCCCATCGGTGTGTAGACGAACACCTGGCCGGTAAGAACATCAGCCTTGAGCGACTCAACGAACTGTTCTCCATCGAGCTCATCCCGACGTTCGGCAAGCTCCTGAAGCCACGCGATACGTGGATCCATAGCGCGATCCTTTCTACTGCCCTCTTTGTAGTGCCAGTGAGCTGCAACTCCGAACGTGGCTACCTGGTTCATCTGGTGAGTCCTGATCTGTATCTCGATCGGCGTGGTTCCGTTGCATAGGACAGTAGTATGAAGCGACTGATAGCCATTGTCCTTGGGATTCGCAATGTAGTCGTTGAACTCTTCGATAATCGGGTGCCAGAAGTTGTGTACGACACCCAGAGCCTTATAGCAATCTGCCACAGAGTCCACCAGAACACGCAGCGCGAACAGATCGTGAATATCACCCACACTCTTACCCTGCTCCGCATATCGCTTCGCCTTCAGGTACGTGCTGTAGATATGCTTTGGACGTCCCAGCACCCGCGCCTCAACTCCCTGCCTGTGCAACTCTTCCGACAGGGACCGAATTGCCTCACCCACAAAGCCCTCGCGTTCGGCCCGCTTGGTCGCAATCAAGCGTGAGATCCTCCGATACTGCTTCGGCTCAAGATACCGAAACGCGAGATCTTCGAGCTGCCATTTCGTACGCCGAAGACCTAGCCGATGCGCAAGCGGCGCATAGACATCCAGCGTCTGGCGCGCAATAGCACGACGCCGGCCTAGCGGCAAAGCGCCAAGCGTCCTCATGTTGTGAAGCCTGTCGGCGAGCTTGATGAGCACGACTCGCAGGTCCTCAGCCGTAGCCATTAGCAGCTTGCGAAGGTTCTCAGCTTGAGCCTTGGAGTCGATTTCCTTCTCCTCGCTCCTGTTCGCCAGGCGTTTGAGCGTGGTCACGCCATCAACAAGGCTTGCCACTTCGGACCCGAAACACGCGGAGATTCTCTCCTGAGAGATATCACAGTCTTCAATGACGTCATGGAGCAGTGCAGCAGCAATGGATTCGGCATCAAGCTGATACTCAACCAGTGTCAGGCTCACATTGAGCGGGTGCTCAAGATAAGGCTCCCCCGACGCGCGCAGCTGTCCCTCGTGTGCCTTCGCAGCGAACTCATACGCCGAGCGGATGAACTCAAGCTTTTCAGGAGGCAAGTAAGCGCCGGCCTCCCTCAGCAGTGTCTCAACATCCATAGCTGGCATAATAACTCAGCGCTGCTGGACAAGCAAACGGGGCTGTACGGACTACTCGCGCCAGGATGATATCATCCAGATCAGAGTCGACCTGTATCACCAGGTGCACTATGCTGCAACACCTTGTCGATGGACTCAGGGAACTCGGACGCGACATCAGCCCCGCACAGATCGAGATGTTCGAGCTCTATCGACTCGAGTTGTTGCGATGGAACCGGTACACGAACCTTACCGCGATCACAGACCCTGCGCAGGTGGAGTTGCGACACTTCCTTGATTCGCTCACGGTCCTGCAGGCGCTTGATACGATATCTCCGTTAGAATCACAATTGAAGATGATTGACGTGGGCACAGGTGCCGGCTTTCCAGGAATACCGCTGAAGGTTATGTTGACCGATTGCCACCTCGTCCTCCTTGAAGCGACGGGGAAGAGGGTCGCTTTTCTCACGCACATCATCGACCTGCTCCGCCTGTCTGGCAGTGAAGTGGTACAGGGCAGAGCGGAGGACGTGGCTCACGACCCCACACATCGAGAGTCCTATGGTCTCGTCGTGGCCCGTGCCGTTGCGCCACTTGCGACACTCGCCGAGCTTTGTCTCCCTTTCGCCTCTATGGGCTCGCTATTCGTCGCCCTGAAAAAGGGCGAATTAGGCGAGGAACTCTATGCCGCACAGAATGCTGTCAAGATGGCCGGGGGAGGAGATACACGAGTCATCACCGTGCGATTGCCTCAACTGGCCGATGACCGGCGCCTCGTCTGTATCAGGAAAGTCGCTGCCTCCCCGGACCGCCTCCCCCGACGCCCCGGAATCCCGTCGAAGCGCCCGCTTTGAGGCTGCCCAGAAGAGCTTCGCCTCTTCGACGAAGGGGGCGCTGAGCGCCGGTGCCTCACAGCGAGAGGCAAATGTGTTACGATACGACTGCACTAACAGAGGAGACAACGTATGAGTTCGGGACTGTTCTCGCTCGATGGCAAGGTGGCTCTCGTCACCGGTGCGAGCAGGGGTATAGGCAAAGAGACTGCTCTTGCCTTCGCGAGAGCGGGAGCAGATGTGATCCTGGGAGACATCACCGACGACCTTGAGGACATCGTCGGACAGGCGCGTTCTCTCGGACACAGGGTGAAAGGTGTACACGTAGACGTGACGGATAACGCACAGGTATACGATGCCGTTGCCACGACTCAACGGCAGTACGGAAGGATTGACATCCTCGTCAACAATGCAGGGACCCACCTTGTCGAACGCTTCGCTGAAGGTTCCCCGGAGGCCTGGGACAGGTGCCTCCACGTCAACCTTCTCGGGCACATGGTCTTCTGTCATGCCGTGATCGGCGGCATGATCGAGCGCCAGTACGGCAAGATCGTGAATGTCGCCTCCGATGCAGGCAGGGTTGGCAGCCTCGGACAGGCCGTATACGGCGCAGCAAAGGGCGGTATCATCGCGTTCACCCGCAACCTGGCGGTGGAGTTAGCGCGCTACAGGATCAATGTCAATTGCGTCTCACCGGGACTCATCAATACCGACATGTGGAACTCAACACGGCGGGACAAACCGAAGCTGGCGGACGCATACGAGAACACTGTCCTCTGGAAGCGACTCGGTGAACCAGGGGAAGTCGCCACGGCAATTCTGTTCCTCGTCTCGGATGAAGCAGAATACATCACCGGCCAGACGCTCAGTGTCAATGGCGGGGTGTTCATAGCATCGTAAGGTCTGCCCCACACACATCCGGAGGCAGTACGTAACCTTTGGCTCGAGACTAGAGGCAAGGAGGAACTCGTCGCATGGAAATCAAGAGAGTCGGAGTAGTCGGCTGCGGCCTGATGGGGTCCGGTATCGCCGAGATATCTGCCCGCGCCGGCTATGATGTATTCGTAACCGAGGTAACTGAGGACTTGCTCAAGAAGGGGCTTGCCAGAATCGAGTCTTCGACACAGAAGGCAGTCGACCGGGGAAAGTCTACCTCGGAAGAACGTTCGGCAACACTCTCGCGGATCAAGGGGTCGACGAAGCTGGAGGACCTCAAGGATTGCCATCTCGTCATTGAGGCAGTCATCGAGCAGATGGACGAGAAGAAGAGGGTCTTCGGCATTCTCGACTCCAACTGCCCGCCGGAGACCATCCTGGCAAGCAATACCTCGTCCCTCTCGATCACCGAGATCGCTGCCGCCACCACGCGACCCGACAGGGTGCTTGGGCTTCACTTCTTCAGCCCTGTGCCAGTGATGAGGCTCCTCGAGGTGGTGAAGACGATTATGGCGAGCGACGACGTCGTCGAGGCCGGAGTTGCCTACGGCCAGGCCGTCGGCAAAGAGACGGTCGTATGCAAGGATGCACCAGGCTTCATCGTGAATCAGCTCTACCTGCCATATACCCTGGTGGCGCTTCGGCAGTGGGAGCGCGGCCTTGCCACAATCGAGGACATAGACAAGGCCATGACGCTCGGACTCAACTATCCGATGGGTCCGTTCACCCTCATGGACTTCGTGGGACTCGACATCCACTACAATGCCTGCATGGCGATCTACGAGGAGACCAGGGACCCCGCGTACTTCCCCCCACCAGTGCTCAAGAAGATGATCCAGGCGGGCCATCTGGGTCGCAAGACAGCGAAGGGGTTCTACGACTACAGCAGCAAATAGAGTTGGGCAGAAGGCTCTCTGCCTGGACGGAGGAAGGAGCAAGTGAATAGCGTGATAGGAATCGTATCGTACGCAGCATACTTGCCACTGTATCGCCTGAGTCGCGCCGAAATAGGACGGGCTTGGGGAACGGGAGGCAAAGGCGAGAAGGCAATAGCCAGCCACGATGAGGACAGCCTCACTATGGCTGTTGCCGCTGCCCAGCAGTGTCTTCTTGGAATAGACGTCAACTCCGTCGATGGCGTGTTTTTCGCGTCGACTACCGCACCCTATAAAGAAAAACAGTCGGCAGCCACCATCGCCGCAGTGCTCGCCATGGGGTCGGAGGTCTGCACAGCAGACTTTGGAGGGTCGCTGAGGTGCGGCACCAACGCGTTAAGGGCCGCCGTGGATGCGGTGAAGAGCGGTTCGCTCCAGAAAGTACTCGTGCTGGTCGCCGACTGTCGCCTCGGCCTTCCAAATGGCAGTAACGAAATGGCCTTCGGCGACGGCGCCGGCGCACTGCTCATCGGATCCGATCGTCTGGTGGCGTCCATCGACTCCATGGATACCATGACGGACGAGATCATCGATGTCTTCAAGTCGGACAGGGATCGCTATGTTCGTACATGGGAAGCCAGGTTTGTACGTGAAGACGGACATGGACGCGTCGTCCCACAGGCAGTGAAGGCTGCGCTCGAGAGAAGCGGGCTCGCCGCTGCCGATCTCGCAAAGATTGTGATGTACTCGCCGGATCAACGGCAGCTTCAGGCAGTCTCGAAGGCGATGAAGCTCGACCCCACAGTGGTTCAGGATACCTTCTACAACGAGTTCGGTGACACCGGGGCGGCACAGGTCTTCATCTCTCTTGCTGCCGCACTTGAACAGGCGAATGAGGGAGACAGGCTGCTGTTGGCTTCGTACGGAAACGGTTCAGATGTGTTCGCACTGACAACTCTCGCCGGCATCGCTTCGCCAACACGGGCCCGCGGCATTGAGTACTACCTCAACACCAAGCTCATGATCTCCACCTACGAGAAGTATCTTCGCTGGCGCCAGATAATCGAGCTTGAGCCTGCCGCGACCGCCCCCATGGAGCAGCCGTCGCCGGTAGCGCTATGGCGCGACAACAAGAGCGGCCTCAACCTGCATGGCGTGAAGTGCCGCAAGTGTGGAACAGCTCAGTACCCCGCGCAGCGCATCTGCATGGGCTGCGGCGCGAAGGATGACTTCGACGACTACGCGTTTGTGGACAAACCGGCAGTTCTTGCTACATTTAGTCATGACAGCCTCGGAGCCAGCGCAGATCCGCCGACCACGGTCGCGGCAGTGGACTTCGAGGGTGGTGGCAGGATTACCTGTGACATGACCGACAGAGACCCGGCCGAGATCAAGATCGGGATGCCGATCGAGATGGTCTTCCGGGTGCTGAGGTACATCGGCGGCTTCTACACCTACTGGTGGAAAGCCCGGCCGAAGCGGGATTAGAAACACTATCTCTAGACGAGGTGCAAAATGGACGGAATCAAAGATAAGGTTGCCATCATCGGGATGGGATGCTCCAAGTTCGGCGAGAACTGGGACAAGAGTGCCGACGACATGATCATCGACGCCGTGTACGAGGCGTACGAGGACGCAGGAATTGAACCCAAGGATATCGGCGCAGCATGGCTCGGCACCTATGTCACCGAGTGGACAGGCCAGATGCTCTCACGCGCACTCAAGCTCGATTACGTGCCGGTGACCAGAGTTGAGAATGCATGCGCCACCGGTTCCGATGCGTTGAGAAACGCTTGTTACGCAGTCGCCTCCGGCGCCTGCGACATCGCGCTCGCAGTCGGAGTCGAGAAGCTGAAAGACTCCGGCTACAGTGGGCTTCCGGACTTCGAGCTTCACCGGCGACAGCTTAATACGTATCGGAGCCGGACATTCAGTCCTCCAGGCCACTTCGCCATGATGGCAACGAAGTACTTCGACCAGTACGGTTTGGGCGCCGATGAAGGCAGGCGCATTATCGGCCAGATCGCGGTGAAGAACCACCACAACGGCGCGCTCGCTCCGAAAGCGCATTTCCAGGCCGAGACGACTCTTGAGAAGGTCCTCGCTGCACCGATGGTTGCCTGGCCCCTCGGCCTATTCGACTGCTGCGGCGTGAGCGATGGCGCCGCTGCGGCCATCGTCACCCGTGCTGATCTGGCGAAGAGCTTCCGCGCCGATCCGATCTTCGTGAAGGCGCTGCAGATCGCCGTCGGCCCCTACGAGGGCTACATGAGCCCGAAGTACGACTGGGTGCATGTCGAGGAGACGGTCCGTGCTGGCGACCGCGCCTACGCTGAGGCTGGAATCAAGAATCCCCGCGAGGAGATCAGCATGGCGGAGGTCCATGACTGCTTCACCATCACAGAGTTGGTCATCATGGAGGACCTCAAGTTCAGCGAGCGGGGCAAGGCCTCAGAGGATGTGCAAAGCGGGTTCTTTGAGCTCGATGGAGGGCTTCCCGTTAACACCGATGGCGGGCTCAAGTGCTTCGGCCACCCGATCGGCGCCAGCGGCCTGCGCATGATGTACGAGGTCTATAAGCAGCTCCAGCAGAAGGCCGACAGGCGGCAGATTAAGAATCCGCGACTGGGCCTCACGCACAACCTCGGTGGTACTCCGGCGACATGCAGCGTCAGCGTCATCATCGCCGGGAACGAGAAGGGCTGACCCTTCCCTCTCCCTTCGCGGTGACGAAGGGAGTACAACCAGAGACCTCTGGATAGGGTGAGGGACTGCAAGAACCGGCGGTCCCTCCTCTCCTGGAATTGTGCCCTCATTTCACGCATACCTTTGCGTCCTGACAGGACGTGGCCTATAATACCGCTATGGAGAAGAGCACTTTCCGCACCAAGAGCGGCCTTGCCCAATCCCTCAAGGGTGGGGTCATCATGGATGTGGTAACCCCCGAACAGGCACGAATCGCCGAAGATGCCGGGGCCTGTGCCGTTATGGCACTTGAGCGAGTTCCTGCTGATATCCGGGCCGCCGGTGGGGTGGCACGAATGGCCGACCCAACAGTGATCAGGGCCATCATGGAGACCGTTAGCATACCGGTCATGGCCAAGTGCCGAATCGGTCACTTCGTCGAAGCACAGGTCCTTCAGGCGCTTGGCGTCGATTTCGTCGACGAGTCCGAGGTGCTCACCCCGGCCGACGAGAATTTCCACGTGTGGAAACACGAATTCAAGGTCCCGTTTGTGTGCGGGTGTCGCGATCTCGGTGAAGCCCTTCGACGAATCGCAGAAGGCGCCGCCATGATACGCACCAAGGGCGAGGCCGGCACCGGCAACATCGTTGAAGCCGTGCGTCACATGCGGGCCGTCCACGAAGGGATCCGAAGAGTCAAATTGCTTCCCAGAGAGGAGCTGGTGACAGAGGCCAAGCTGATTGGCGCGCCCCTGCAGGAGATTGTCGATGTACATGAGACGGGAGTGTTGCCTGTTGTCAATTTCGCCGCGGGCGGCGTCGCAAGCCCCGCCGATGCTGCTCTCATGATGCAACTCGGTGCAGATGGAGTGTTCGTCGGCTCAGGCATCTTCAAGTCGAGCAATCCTCCGGCAAGGGCAAAGGCCATCGTGGAAGCCGTGACTCACTATCGCAATCCTGAGGTACTCGCTCGAATTTCCACGGGACTCGGAGAGGCGATGCCCGGAATCGAGATTGCAGCCATTCCACCGCAGGACCTCCTCGCTTCGAGAGGCTGGTAGGAATACGTGTGCGACAGGTAGTAGCCGATAATCTGGACGCACTTCTCGATGTGCTGCCACCTCATATACGTGAACCACTTCACGAACAGGGGCAGCTCAGCGAACTGCTCGAGGTAGTTCTCGACCTCGGATTTCCTCCTGAGGCCCGCTTCCCCCAAGCCGAGGTAATCATCAGTTGCAAGGAGATCGACCAGAACGACATTGCCTTCGTCGTCTCGCGGATAGGCGAGTTTACATCTGACAACAGGGCTGGCATCGAGCGCACCTTGCATCGCATTTCGGCGATGCGCAATCGGCGGGGCAGCATCGTCGGACTCACATGCCGGGTGGGACGTGCGGTATTCGGCATGGTCGACATGATTACCGACCTCATTGATTCCAGCCAGAATATCCTGCTGCTCGGAAGGCCGGGGGTGGGCAAGACCACCATGCTCCGTGAGGCTGCGCGCGTTCTGGCCGACAGTGCCAAGAAGCGTGTCATCGTCATCGACACCTCAAACGAGATTGCCGGTGACGGAGATATTCCTCATCCGGCGATAGGTCACGCAAGACGGATGCAGGTTCCTTCTCCCGCCCAGCAACATGCCGTCATGATTGAGGCCGTCGAAAACCACATGCCCGAGGTCATCGTCATCGACGAGATCGGAACCGAGTTGGAGGCGCAGGCAGCGCGCACCATCGCTGAACGAGGTGTGCAGCTTATTGGAACCGCCCACGGCAACAACCTGGAGAACCTCATACTCAACCCCACGCTCTCTGACCTCGTGGGAGGTACACAGTCGGTGACGCTCGGTGATGATGAGGCGCGTCGTCGACACACCCAGAAGTCCATCCTGGAGCGAAAGGCGCCTCCAACATTTGATGTGGTAGTAGAGATACTGGATTTCTATCGTGTCTCAGTACACACCGATGTGCAGGAGGCGGTTGACGGCATCCTCACACGTCGCCCCATCCACACGCAACTACGGTGGGTCGACAGCAGCGACGAGATACGCAAGGAACTCGTCCTGTCCTCTCAGACGGGGACAGACCTCCCGCACAGAGTTGAGGAGGAGCGGACAACGTTCTCGCGAGAGAAGGCTGTCAGGGTATTCCCTTTCGGCGTGAACCGGTCACGACTCGAGGCTGTCGCAAAGAGAGAGAGGATGAACGTCCTTCTCGTGGACGATCTCGAGGGTTCCGATCTCTTTCTCACCACGCGCACTCACTACAGGCGAAAACCTCAACGCGTGCGTGATGCCGAGACGCTCGGCATCCCCATCTATGCCCTGAAGGGCAACGACGTGAACCAGATGCGTCAGTGCCTTCATACCATTTCTCCAGGGCTTTCGCGTTCCAGCTATGTCCACCAACTACAGGAGCTTCTGAACGGCTCCAGGGGCAAGGGAAGCGACGAGAGACGCTCTCGCACGGAAATCTCCAGGGGGGGCTCGTAGCCGGTGGGTCTGTTCATCTCATTCGAGGGATGCGAGGGCTGCGGCAAGAGCACGCAGGCGAAGCTGCTGGCTGCAGAACTGGAACAGCAGGGCTACGGTACTACGCTCACCCACGAACCGGGGGGTACGCCTCTCGGTGACGAGCTACGCCGTTGCCTCAAGAAGGTCCGGGACTCCGTCGTCACTCCCGAGGCCGAACTCCTCCTGTTTGCTGCGGCCAGGAGCCAGCTGACACTCAACATCATCCTGCCCGCACTGGAGAAGGATCGTGTCGTTATCTGCGACCGCTATTCAGACTCCACTGTTGCCTATCAGGGATACGGAAGGGGATTGCCGCTCGCTTCCATCGACGCCGTGAATCGCATTGCCACCAGGGGGCTTCGACCCGACCTCATCGTGCTGCTCGATATGGACCCCTCTCGCGCTCTGCAGCGCAAGGGGTGGCCACGAGACAGGTTCGAACATGAAGACATGGCATTTCACGAACGCATCAGAAATGGGTACCTTGAGCTTGCGAGGGCTGATCCCGGGCGCTGGATGATACTCGATGCCTCCGACTCTCCCTCCGCCACCACGCAGGTCATCCGGGAACGAGTCTCGCCGCTTCTCAGCAAGTCCACTCTCACGCGACAGGTTTCTGCGTAATCTCCCTGGCGCCCAATGGCTCCCGGGAGCTACTAACCCGAGCATTAAATATTTCCCATTTAGGGCCGTTTCATGCTATGCTCCAGTAAGACATGGAGAGCAGCATGGAAGGACGTGCAGACTTTCGGAGCTTGAGTCCGGGAGCACAGGA
>PWUU01000117.1 GCA_003562475.1 Dehalococcoidia bacterium
GGCTCGTGGATGAGTCTGTCGAGGCCCTCCAGCCCCGCCGTCTCGCGCTCGTTGACGGCATTTTCACGCGATTCCATCGGCGTCCACCTTTGGATTGTCTGTCAGGAAGAGGTAGAGCACCACGAGTCCGCAGGCCGTGATGACGATGCCGGCCACCGTTACCGCGAGCCACATGGGGACATCGCCCCACTGGTGAGCCGCCATCCCCAGCAGGATGAACGCGCCATACGCGATGAAGCGGCTGGCGCCGAAGGACCATCCCATGAGACCAACCAGTCCCCCGATCGCCAGTCCCGCCCACACCGGAAGGTGTGTGTCGATGAGGGCACCGAGGCCCGTTCGGACGGTCATCAGCACAAGGACGGCTCCTGCAACCATGGCAGCCACCGCCGCACCCGCGTTACGGGAAACGCTGCTGGAGCGAAAGCGTGCGTATCCCGCCCTGGGAAATGTGATGCGGGGTCGCAAAGCGAGCACGAGACCTCCTGCAGCAACGAGCACCACGCCGATGAGCGCAGCCATCTCGACCTTCATCAGTATGCCTGATGCGATGGCACTCGCACCGATGAACAGGTCCCACAGTCCGTCCTGCGTGTAGTACAGCCGCATGCGCCGCGCCAGTCGCTTCGTGTCCAGATCGGTCCTGCCGTGGTGAGCCGTGTCAGTCATCTGTCGCCTCCGTGTCACCGCCGCGAGGCCCAGCCGGGCTTCGTGGTCGACCCCGGGTGTGGTCCACCCTGGTGCGCCGCCCCTGCCGGTTCGTATGAGGACCAGCAGTGCAACGATGAATCGCAGCCGTCAGCTGTCTATTGCTCGCTCCCGGCACAAGGGGCAATCGGGTGTCTCAGCGCGCCCTGTGTGCAGTACGGCGGCATACGTCGCGCCAGTCGCTGCGTGTCGGCACCGTCGCACCAGTCGTTGCGTGTCGGCACCGTCGCACCAGTTGCTGGGTGTCGGGACCGACGTTGCCGAGACGGGCCTTATCGGGCATCGTTCATCTGTCGCGTTTCCACCAGTGTCCGACTTGAGCTTCCGGCATGCATCGGTGAAGGCTGGTCTGTAGCGCAAAGTACTTTGCGCCATACTACCGCCGTATAGGGGAACTGTCAATGCCCAGCACAATCACCACGAAGGAGGCAGCACTGCTTCAGTAGCATTCCTATTACGGGGAGCAGCACCCAATACTTCCCATTATGCTGCTGCATAGCAGACTGTCGGTGCATGGAAACGCCGCATATCAGTTCTGGTCATTGTCGGCTGCGTAGATAGCAGCGGCCTGCTAAGATGCATCTTACATGAGAAGTATAGGACGCGCGGCATAGTGAATGAGTGAGCGACCCCTCTTCGGTAACATTCTGACGTGAGTTGACGCGTACCTTGTAATCGTCCGGCGGTTTCTGACGTGTGACTCATCACCTGCGGACCGTCGTGTTTCTCCTTCCTATCGGTGCTGTCTTCTGTCCTTCCCGCGCGCCCACCCATGCTGGCCGCTCCCGCTCGCCCGGTTGCCTCCGCCAATCGAGCTCGTGACACGCTCCGTCCCCGCCGGTTCACCATATCTCGCCGATATGCGCCGCGGTTGCCGCATCTGATACCTTGGCGGCTTCTGCCCTCGGACTCTGGCCCGCGTTCCCGCCTGGCTTTCCATGGGCCGTACTGGCTGATCGGCCGGCATGGGGACAACCATCGGCCAACTCCTCAGGGGCATACGTCGCACCGGTCGCTGCGTGTCGAGACCGGCGCTGCCGAGACGGGCCTTTTCGGGCATCGTTCACCTGTCGCGTTTCCACCGGTATCGGACTTGAGCTTTCGGCATGCACCGGTGACAGGCTGGTCTGTAGCGCAAAGTACTTTGCGCCGACACGGTCGGTGGGGTGGGGGGAGGTCGGCATCTTGTCCCGGTCTAAGCTGCATCCATCCCTGTTCGGCCTCTCTTACGGGTCTACTGTGAGGCATCGCCATCTCCTCGCCCGGCAGGTGTGAGCTCTCGTCATGCATCATCTTCCATGCTGTCGTGGAGGATGGAGAAGGCGCCGGGCATCCGGCCCGGGCCGGGCGAGTACCTCATCGACTCGCGGACCCGCGCGATGTACGAGGAGAACGGACTGCCCTATGACCAGAAGCTGGTCCACCTGGAGTTGCAGTAAGCCTACAGGGCCGGACCGGGGATGTTGCGCGACTGCGTTGGCCTCATGCCGTACGGGCCACCTCCGGACGAACCGAGGATAAGTGATCTGCCTCCTTAAACGGGCACCGTACCCATCTCCAGCTTCTGAAGCTGGCACTTGTCTGATTCGGCCAGAAACAGAGCGCAGAATCCAGGAGTTGAACGTGTGGAGAATCAAGTATGGTGTCCCCGAAATTCTTGAATCCGGCCCGCACGCACAGTTGACCCCCTACCTGAGTCTGCCATAGAATGCCATCAGGATGCCATCAGGCTGTCGAAACGGATCGAGGACACCGGAATGACACGTGCTGATTCACTGCTGAAATCTCACCGCGATGATATTCTCGCCGCGGCATCGCGTCATGGTGCACGGAGCATCCGTGTGTTCGGATCGGCGGCGCGGGGAGATACGGGCGCTCTGAGCGACATCGACTTCCTTGTCGACATGAAAGACGATGCAACGCTATTCGATCGGGCTGCGCTTCTCGTGGAACTCCGGTCGCTGCTCGGCTGCGATGTTGATCTGGTGACTGAGAAGGGGCTCAAGCCACGCATCCGAGAGCAGATCCTGAGGGAGGCGGTCCCTCTTTGAATCGCCCGCGCGACCGGGTCATCGACATGGTCGATGCTATCGAGCAGATCGAGCGCTATACCGATCGTGGCCGTTCCAGCTTCCAGTTTGAGGAACTCATCAGAGTCTGGGTCGTTCACCATTTGCAGATCCTTATGTGAGGCCGCATCATCGCTGGGGTGTGATTTCCACGCAGCGCATCCGGGCATTCCATGGGGAGAGATGGTGGCCATGCGGAACGCACTGGTCCATGACTATGGAGGAGTGGACGCTGACGAGGTGTGGCGAACGGTGGAGCGTGATCTTCCGCCCTTGAAGCAGCAACTGATCTGCCTGGCAGGTGAACTGGGCAGCACCGAATAATACCGCAGTGACGTGTTGGATGTGATTCCGACCTCAACGCCCGTCTTGTTCGACCCGCGGTGGAAGGGGTGGTATAAGGGAGGTACGTTTTGGGGGGTCGATTCCCACATCGACCCGCGGGGGGTGGTGCGGTATGGTTATAGGAAGGGGCGGGATACATCCCGCCCGCACTCCGGTATGCATGGCGCGACACCTGTGTCGGCCGCTATAGATGGTCCGGCATGGTCCGCTGTAGGGGTCGATTCCCACATCGACCCGCAGGGGGTGGTGCGGCATGGTTATGTGAAGGGGCGGGATACATCCCGCCCGCACTCCGGTATGCATGCCGCGACACCTGTGTCGGCTGCAATGGATGGTCCGGCATGGTCCGCTGTAGGGGTCGATTCCCACATCGACCCGCAGGCAGGGTGGATGTGATTCCGTTCGCAGGGGCGGGATACATCCCGCCCACCCATCGATACGTTCAGTGATCAGCCCTGCGACAGATGTCGGCGGCCTCCCGCAACGTTGTTGTATGCTCGGTGCATACTGCAATTAGCATGGTGACCCCGAATTACGTCCCTTGCTCGGAGATGCGAACAGGGCTACAATGGCTCTGTGCCGAAGGGCTGCATCCAGCCTGATACTGGAGTCACGGATGACACGCAAATTCACCGTGGTGATTGAACGAGACGAGGACGGAATGCTCGTCGGGACCGTCCCCGCTCTCCAGGGATGTCACACTCAGGCACGGTCGGTAGACGAATTGCTTGAGCGCATTCGCGAGGCCATTGTGCTGTGCCTCGAGGTGCAGGGGGAAGAGGCCGGTACCGGCCTCGAGCTCGTAGGTGTTCAATCGGTGGCGGTATGACGCGTCTCCCACGTGTCACCGGTTCTGATGTGGTACGTGCACTGGAACGGGAAGGCTTCTCTGTTGTGCGTCGGAAGGGGAGTCACGCTTATCTCCGGCACGAAGATGGTCGTGCCACGGTGGTCGTTCTTCATGCAGGCGAGACAATCGGTCCCGGCTTGCTCACAAGGATTCTCCGCGACGCAGGCATAGATCGGGAACGCTTCACGACGCTTCTCTGATAGTGCCAGTGTGTGGCGTCCTGACGCGTAAGCCTCTCCGGCGGATCCATTTGATCGCTGGAGACGGTTTGTGAATGGCCCTTTGGTAGGGGGACGCAGGGTGGTGTTGGGTGTCGGCCACCCACACTGGTCCGCTGTCGGGGTCGATTCCCACATCGACCCGCCAAACGGGGGCCAGGGATATACGTAGGAGCGGGATACATCCCGCCCGCCCGTCGATACGTTCAGTGATCAGCCCTGCGGCAGATGTCGGCGGCCTCCCATCACGTTCTTATATGCTCGGTGCATACGACAACTAGTATGGTGTCCCCGAAATTCAACCTTCGGCAACCGCTTCAATTGATGCAACGCACGCGTCGCGGACCGCACACGTTGCGAACAGCGGCTCGCGTGGTGTCCCCGGAATTCCTGCTCGCCACTCGCCACTCCCGCGTGACGCGGGCGTACTCGCAACCCGCTCAGTCGCAATCGCCGCCGGCGGCGCAGACAGGTAAGGTGTCCCCGGAACTCCAGCCCTCTAGCGCTCTGTAAGGCCGGGGCGCCGCAACGTGGAGCGTAGCCGCTGAGACCTTGTCAACTCGGTCTTGGTTGAGTTGTTGGTCTCGCAGATCAGTCGAACTCAAACTGGCGCCTGTCTCGCGGAGAAGGCACTCATCTTGCGACTGCGCACCGGTAGAGCTACTCCCTTCAGTGCAGTCGCCACGTACGTGCAACCAGGTCGTACTCCATTACATCGGAGTGGCCTAGCCCATTCACGCTGCACATATGTCGCATTGGGCGATGTGCAGTCGTTGTTCCTATGTCAAACTTGGTGGAAATCACTCGATGATGCAGTTGTCTGACCACGGATGCCGTTGGCGCATATGCAGATCCCTGCATGGCTCATGAGACGGGCCAACGTGTGTCTCTGGTTCGTTCGAAGTTCTGTATGAAATGTGGAGGAGGATGACAATGATGAAGTTTACAATGGGAAGGAGCCTCGCGGTACTCTCGATTGGGCTCGGGCTCGTAGCAGCGTCGTGCGCACCAGAGCCAATGCCACCGCCGACACCGACACCTACGCCAACACCGACACCTACGCCGACGCCGACACCGACTCCGACACCTACCCCGACGCCATCGCCCGCCGTTGAGATCGTGACACCTGCTGAAGGGGCCATGTTGCCTGAGGGCGCTGTGACCGTGACCATCGATGTGACCGATTTCGCTATTGTGGATGCTCTGGGGCAGCCTAACGTCGCTGGCGAGGGGCACATTCACTACTATCTGAATGCGGAGCCACCAACGACGCCTGGAGCTCCAGCCGTATCGGAACCGGGCACGTACGCCGCAACGCCTGAGCTGTCACACACCTGGCAGAACGTGCCGGCCGGCACTCATACCTTTGCGGTGCAACTGGTGAATAACGACCATACACCGCTTGAGCCACCGGTGACCGCGATGGTGTCCGTCGATCTGGTCGCGGATGCCGTGGAATCGGTCACGATCGAACTCTCCGCTCAGTTCGGAGCCTTCGACACCGATTCGATTACGGTCCCGCCAGGCGCTGCCGTGACCATCTTGTTCGACAATCTCGAGGCCGACTATCACAATTTCGCCCTGTACGAGACTCAGGCTGCGACGACCGCCATTTTCATCGGCGAAATGATCTTGGGTCCCGACTCTATCACCTACGAATTTGTGGCTCCGAGTACTCCCGGGACGTATTTCTTTCGTTGCGACGTTCATCCGATCACGATGAGGGGCGACTTCATTGTGAGCGGACAGGAAAGCGGTAATGGCGGTCCGGGCAGTGGCTACTAAGCAGATGGAACATATACCGTAATGAGTGTCGTCTGATGACGGATGTAAGGGAGGATGATGAAGAAGAGAGGGCTCATGATAGGAATGACACTAACCTTGCTTGTGCTCTTGTTGCTGCCAGCAGGTTGTATCCCGGTGGATGGGACTGTGGTGGGGGAGGTTGTGGAATTCAGGCTTGCTGGTCAACAGGAGGGAATCGCGGTTGAGGGTAGAGGTGAGGTGACGGTCGTGCCGGATATCGCCGTGGTTAACCTGGGAGTACAGGCACAGGCCCTGACTGTGGCTGAAGCGCAGGCTCAGGCAACGTCCGCGATGGAGAACGTGATGGCGGCGCTGCGTGAGCACAGCGTCGAGGAGAGAGACATCCAGACGACGGGATTCACTATCTGGCAGCAAACGCGGTGGGAACCCACCCGTCAGGAAGAGCAGGTTATAGGATACCGGGTGTCGAACAACGTGCAGGTCAAGATACGACAGGTTGATGAGGCTGGTATCGTACTGGACGCGGCGGTCGCCGCGGGTGGGGATCACATTCGGGTGCAGGGTATCTACTTCCAGGTAGACGAGCCGTCTGAGCATCTTGAGGAGGCACGTAGTATCGCAGTTCAGGATGCAAGGGCGAAAGCCGGGCAGCTTGCGCAACTTGCAGGCGTGGAACTGGGGAATCCCACCTACATCTCCGAGACCTCTTCATCCCCTGTGATCTTCCGCCGGGTGGAGACTGTCAGTCCGGATGCTATGCCGGCACCAGCCACTCCAATCGAGCCAGGCGAAACGACCATTACCGCAACTGTCGAGATCATCTATGCGATAGACTGACATGTGCGGCAAGCCGGTACGTGCGTTGGTGGACCGGCAGGGTGCCCTGCCGGTTCACCAGCACTCTGCCACTGTCGAAGGAATTCCGGAGACGAGACCTTACGCAATTCGATATATGTGACGCGTACCGATTCGATCCTGCACGGCGAGGCGCCCGAGTGCGTGAGAATCTCGGAGTCACGACACTCAATTCGCCGTTACGTCTGAGATTGGCCTCCAGAGGGTCGGGAGTCGCGCTGTTCGCGCCTCCGCAGCGTTGCGACTGCGGAGATAAGCGTGGTGCCCCCGCAATTCGATGCTGGTACTGCGCTGCAAAGTACTTTGCGGCATTGCGTGTCGGGAGGTGGGGGGAGGTCGCCTCTGGAAGGGCGCCATACTCTATCTCCAGGCTTCCGAAAATGGCACTTGCGTGATTCCGCCAGGAACAGACCGCAGGATCCAGCAGTGAAACGTGTGGGGTAATTAGGTATGGTGTCCCTGTAGTTCCATATCGCCCTGTGCGTGGTTCTTGGTCCGGTAGGGGTCGATTCCCACATCGACCCGTCAAACGGGGGCCAGGGGTATACGCAGGGGCGGGATACATCCCGCCCGCCGGCGCCGGGGTGTGGTGGGGCTCGCAGGGGACGGACCTGTCCGCCCCGCCGTCTCGTGCGTGACCGCGCGTCGTGCAGGACGACCTTCCGGTCGCTGGCGAACCGGTTCCTGCAGCAGGGGCACGCTGCCGCGTGCCCGCCATGGGGTCGGGTGGGGCACTCTGGGGGCGCCACATGTGGCGCCTTTAGACCGATATGCCTTGTCATCCATGCGGCGAGCGCGATCGGCGAACCACTGCGTCCCTTCTATATCCTCCGTCTATACGTTAATTAGTATGGTGTCCCCGAAATCGCCGGGACTCTCACGCGATCACGCGCGTCGTGCAGGACGACCTTCCGGTCGCGGTGCCTCCCTGGTTCCTCGTTTCGACCTCAAGACCTCCATCACCCTGTCCCGGTAGTATTCGAAAGCCCTTCGGCCCGCGGGGGTGATGCGCACGATCGTGTGCGGCGTGCGGTCTATGAACGTCTTCTCAGATTCAACGTAGCCGGCGGCCTCGAGACGCGTGAGGTGCGACGCCAGGTTGCCGAACGAGAGGCCGGTCTGTCGGCGCAGGAAGAGCCAGTCGGCTTCCTCTACTATGTAGAGTCGCGACATGATGGTCAGTCGCGCGGGCTCGTGGATGAGTCTGTCGAGGCCCTCCAGCCCCGCCGTCTCGCGCTCGTTGACGGCATTTTCACGCGATTCCATCGGCGTCCACCTTTGGATTGTCTGTCAGGAAGAGGTAGAGCACC
>PWUU01000044.1 GCA_003562475.1 Dehalococcoidia bacterium
ATCGGGCCGATCGTTTGCACCAGAGCTTGCATTACCTGAGCCCGCTGCAATATGCTGAAACAGCCCGAAACCGTGTCTTGTCCGTGGCCTGATCTACTCCAGTTTTACGGGGTTCACGCCAGAACGGCTTCTCTTAATTCGTGTGATACCTGGTGAGACTTCACTTTGGCGAACCAGTGTGAACGGTCTATTCCTCAATTAATTCGTATCTGATGAATACCTCGTTGTGTCTTGCCCAGATGACAGTCTCATCCACCTGATCGCCGTATATCTCGGCACCGACAGGCAAGGTATTTGATACAAAATGACTCTTCCCCTTTACCATGGGTTCGGTTTGGGGGACGTTCTGGCCTACCTTCCCTAGTAGAACCCAGTCCTCCAGAGGAGTGCCTTGCGTATGTCCAGTGTCACCATAGATACGGTTCTGCAGAGAGATCATTGGCCTGTAGTCCCACTTGTTCTCTCGTTCTTGAGCATGTACTATGATCGCGATTGACAGGACGAGCGCACCAACAACCAGAACCCAGACCTTCCACCTCTTCTTCGTGATGAATCCTTCCATGAGGTAACCTCCCCGAAGTAACGATACCACCTATGCCCTGGGGCTGACTGCGAAGCATCGGAATTGCAGGGCCCATGCTCTCCCTGATTTGGCCCCCGAGATTCGGACAGGATGGCGAGATCTCTGCGAGACGGTGGCTATTCGCAGAGACTTGGGGGTCATCACAGTTCCTTACGCATGGTCTCGCGCACAGACTGATAGCCCAAGGCGACCCAGGTAGAGCGGCCCTCACGGTTACCGGAGTCCACCAGTAGGTCCAGTTTCGATATCCCCAGTTCCCGGAGGATCTCTGTAAGCCGCTTCTCCATTGCACGCATCACCCCAGTTCTTCGGCATGAGGGTTCCACGTAGCCTTTCAACATGTAGGCCGTGCGCTTCGTCTTGAGCTCGACACCGGTGAATCCGATGATGCTGTGATCGAGTTCGGCGACGATATGGATGTACCGCGAGTTCTCGAACCTCCGTCTTACGTGCTTCAAGTGTTTGTCCACTGCCCAGGTGTACGCACCCATGTGGACAGTGAGATCCCTCGTCATTTCTGCTATCCTGGGCAGGTCCTGTTCAGTGGCACACCGGATTACCATTATTGTCTCCTGCGCACAAGTGAGTATTCTGCATCGCACTCGCGGCTGCCCCCGACCAGGTCAACGGGACTCAGTACATCAAGTTGCATCAAGCCCAACCGCTGACTGTGCGTCAGCGCGTATGATACGCGGAGTTGCCCGGAAGAGCACCATCCCCACCGATCCCTCACAGTCCTGAAGCGCAAGAAGACCAGCGGCAGGAGATGCTCCGGTCAGCCCAGGCGCCTGCGTTTGCGCACTTTCTCAACGACTATTCCGATGCCGACGGAGGCCAGGAAGACGCAGAGCCAGATGAGCCAGCCCCAATGCAGGTAGTGTGGGGGGACATCGGCCTCAAATCCTCCAAACAGCTCTCCTGCCACTACTCCCAGCACGTATCCACCCAGGGTGACAAATGGGAACAGGCGCACACCACAGAGCGCGGGGACAGCGGAGACTATGGCTGCGATCCACAGGACGTTCCTGGTCGTCCATTCAGGCGTGTAGAGGTGGTGCGGAGAGTGCAGCGCGAACAGCTGCCGCGAAACGAGGTAGATGACCAGATATCCGGCCAGCACGACACCGGCAGTGATGAGTCTCCTTTTCACGCAGTGCCTTCTGTCACCGTTAGCCCAGCCGGTCCCGGCGGCAGTGTGATCGATGGGGATGTTCCATGATTGCCTGATTGGCCGCTGCAACCCGCGACAGATAGGATTGTGGTCAACAAGCACATCACGACAAGCTTCAACATGCCCCGTGTAAACGTTATAGACCCCTCCGTCAGATCACAGCTTCCCCAATATGCCACGTGTGCATCAGTAGGGTCAACAGATTCACATCAAAGCGCAGGGGACAAATGCAGTGGTGCATGGTTGAACACGTGCGGGAAGCTATGCGTTGCACCAGCTAAACAACCTAAGCGCCTTCTGGCCACTACTATTGCGCCTACAAGCATGCACATTACTGGCAGACTAGTAATACTTTTGAGATCATCGCCTGCTGCCTATCTATCCATTTTGAATAGGCTGAAATACTGATCACAGCTTACAAGTCTGACAATCCGAACGCCTGAAAGACGACCAGCACTGCTGCAGGAGGTAGCGCTGCCAGCAGGTATTCATCGACAACAGAGCCAAGGTGATGACGCGCTCATACACCGCCTGACGGGACGTGGCCGAATTCTGGATGGATTGACAATCGGACGCACTGGCTATAGCCTACAGTCCTGAGGCCCAACATGGCGTGTCTGCTCTCTATTATGGGTTAATATGGGGAATCCCGCATTGAGTGTGGTTCCCCCGGAATGCGACATGGCGCAAGTCTCTCGACACGTTGACAGGCGCTCCATACGGGAGTAGTGTGGTATCGAGAGAGTCGGGAGCGATCTTGAACAGTAGGAGGTGGAGCATTCGCGAGAAGATAGTTGTTGCACTGGACGGATCCAAGGTGGGGGAATCGGCTATGCCCTACGTGGCGGATTTGCTGTCGAAGCTGTCGCCCGAGCTAGACCGGGAAGTCATACTGCTCCAGGTTCTGTCCCGCGTTACGGTGGAGAAAACAGTGAGTGGCGAAGCGGTTCCTGATATCCCCGCCACCGAGAAGGAGATGGAGGAGCATAGGCAGAAAGCTCTCGACTACCTGGACAGGACTGGCGAGTCTTTGCGGAGCACGGGAGCGACGGTTACAGCCAGGGTGGCGGTCGGTGACGCTGCTGAGCAGATAGTCAGTGTTGCTGAAGAAGTCGATGCCAACCTCATCGCCATGTCAACGCATGGACGGTCAGGACTGAGCCGTTGGGCTTTTGGCAGCGTTACCGACAAGGTGCTGCGGCTGACAAGCAGGATACCGATAATCGTCATCAGGGCGCAGCAGCATGGACCCAGGTAAGACCGGCCCGCGTTCGTGACATCAGGGAAGTCCTGAGTGATCTCTCTCGACACAACGCCTCCACGTAGCGAAGGTGATGGCGTTGGACTCCGACCGATGCGTGTGGTGTCATACGTGCAGAAGTCAAATACCCCTTGCAGTGGGGTATCCACAAAAAGTGTGAATAGGTCAGGCGGTGTAACCTACCTCTGAAAGAAACCGGGCTTGAGGGCCCGAAGAGGAGGTAACACCGTCATGCGGAAGGAAACCTTGAGGCGAGCACCTGAGGCAAGGGTGTATCGACCTTGACATCATGCGGGTGGGATGTGACGACTAGACGTGTGATAAGCCAACAGCGCTCATCAGGCTGGCCAAGTCCATCCGACAATCCCCACAGGAGAATCAATTAAGGAACTCGTTGAGTCCATCGTCAAGTCCATCGTCGTGCATCCTGACAAGGTGAACATCACCATCGAGAATACCGAAGATGGCTTGCTTATCAACCTCGACGTTGCTCCCGAGGATAAGGGCAGGGTCATAGGAAAGCAGGGGAGAACTGCCGAAGAGATACGCGCACTCCTGAGGGCTAAGGGCACCAGACAAGAGACCAAGGTTAGACTGCAGATCCTGTAAGGCTTAGCAACTGCCGACATGCCGGCGGTCAACTAAGCTACGAGTCTACCCACACGATTGCTTCAAGTTAGTAGTGCGCACAAAACGTTTAGTTTGCTTAGCACTTTAGGCCTTACCGATCCTGAACACCTTGGTCCCACAACCACCACACGTACCCTGGACGGCTGGCCGTCCGTTCTTGAGCGTCATCGCCTTGGCGTCCTTGATGTCAACCTTCTTCCGGCACCTCATACAGTACGCTTGAGCCATGATAGCCACCCCCACACTGAGCTATTCTTGCCAAGAGACCATCGGTTGTCAATAGGCCGATGGTTGCCAGCTAAGTAGAGTAAGTATTTTTTGGCCATGAGGAGCCGAATAGGCACCTGCTATCCACAACGGTCAGGTTGGGATGGAACGAGAATCGCCCCGGCAACATTTTGAATGAGCCAATGCGCCCGGTTGACGTTATGGGTTATCCGCAGGTACACTGCCGTTCGCACGCCGCTCCTTTCCACAGGCACCGTGTCTTCAGGTTGAAATATGGGCACAGGTTTCCAATGAGGCATGTCAAGTCGGCTGTGGGATAGTGCAACGGGCGGTTGTCGTGGAACGAAACCAGGGAGGTCTACAAATGACGGAAGAGGCTAAGAACATGCAACAACCCGCTGGCGAGACGGTTGTAACCGATGAGGTCGCAGCATCTGTCGCTGGGATCGCTGCTCAGCAGGTTTCAGGGGTGAATAGTCTTGGTAGCAGCGCAGTTCGCAGGGCTGTCGCGAATGCGTTCGCCGATGAGGCCGGCAAAGCAAGATCCGGTGTGACGGTTGAAGTTGGCGAACATGAGTGCGTGGTCGATCTCGACTTGAACGTGCAGTACGGCTACAGCATCCCGACCATCATTAACGAGGTTCGCGAAAAGGTGAGTGTGCAACTTCTTGAGATCACCGGGTTGGTCGCGAAAGAGATTAATGTTCGAGTGGTAGGAGTCGAGATGCCGCCTGAAGAACCTCAACCAAGAGTTGAGTAGCGGCCTCTTCAGGCCGCTTAGTCAATTTGGGCCTAAGTCTGACGGAGACGATCCCGGGCAGTCTTACGATCCCACGAGTTGTTGACCGGCCGTGGCCGTTTTCCGGATGATCCCTTCTGCGCCTACATACGACTCCTAATTGCTGGCTAGTAGCTGGGGCAAGACTGCCGGTAGTGATCCATATAGGTTCTTGCACTGTAGCGTGAAGTCATTAATAATGGAAGAATTCACTTAGTTCACTTAGCTGATAACATGCGGCGAAACCTCAGGACATTGAAAGCTTCACGGTGATTCATCAGGAGGACAGGCTTATCACAAACCACATTCGGCCTCAAGATGATCAATGCCGTCACGGAGTCTTCTGGCCAGGTCATTGTCAGGGGCAATTCGTAGCGCTTGATCAGTGTACCCACGCGCTCTGTGAAACTGATAATCAAACAGGTAAGCCGCCGCCAGGTTGTTCAGGATGTTCACATTGACCGAGGCGAGTTCAATCGCCCTGTGAAGATACTCAAAGCCTTGCGTCTTGTCGCCAGCACGATGGAGAGCCCCTCCTAGAGCACGCAGATACTCAGGATTGGTCGGTTCTTTGGCAACTACTTTCCGGAACTTCCAATTGCCTTCTCCCATCGGGACTTCAAAGCATAGAGAACGTCAAGAAGGTAGTGATACAGAAGATTGCCCGGATCAAAGCTAAGGGCTTTTTTGATGTGCTTCTCTGCCAGGTCAAACTGCTTGAGGGTGATGTAGATGTCCCCGAGATAGGCATTGGCGTACTGGACGGCGATATCGTTGTCGCTGTATCTGACCGGGATGTACTCGTAGATGTCGATCGCCTTATGGTAGTCACCATGTTCGATGTGGGTCTTGGCTTCATCCCATATGGCATGGATCTCAGGGACTTCGCTATCCGTGAAGCGTACGATACCAGAGAGGGTCGACCGGATAAAGGGATGGGGCTTGATGGCCAGGATTGTAAGAACAACAGCTGGGTATGGCCCGTCAACTTACTAATGGTCTCACAATAGTTGAACGCAACTCAGAATGATGCAGAAACTGCCTTGTTTCGTACGCTCTTTCTTTGTCATGCCAGAAACAGCATACACTGCGATTCAGTAAAACCAGCCTATTATGAGACCATTAGTACGTTATGGAACAATGACAATTTGAGTTCTTGTGACATGAATTTATGGCCGTGATGACTTTACCTTCACCGGAAATTGGCGGTTGGCTCGTATCACCCTCGTATAATGAAAAGCAAACCGGCAATCAGCATCGTACCTTCAATAATGTAAGGAAATACTCTTTCAGGGACCCTGTCGAGTAGTCGCTTGCCCAGATACGTACCAAGTATCATTACCACGCCGATGGCAAGGCCGATCTGAAGCGTATGTACTCCTACCAACGCATAGCGGCCATAGATGCCCAGCTTAGTGATGTGCATGATGACAGTGGTCATGGCCTCCGTTCCGATGTAGGCACCTTTGACAAGGCCATAAGACAAGAAGAATGGCGCTGCAAACGGACCTACGGTCCCCAGGGTAGCCGAAAGAATGCCGGAAGCTGCACCCAGGGGAACGAAACCTTTGAGAGACAACCTGGCGTTCTTTCCCCAACGGGTGTGGCGGTAAACCACCATCAGAATCAGAAACACCCCGAGGAGTCTCACCAATGCGGCGGCCGGTGCCGTAGCGAAAATGATCCCACCGATTACCGCGGCCGGCACTGCACCCAGAGAAAAACGCCACACAACCCGCCATTTCAATTCCCGTTTGTTCAAAACAACCCGGGAAAGATTTCCGATGAGCTGGGCGATAGTAAGTATGGGTATCGCATCCCGGATACCCACAGACCATACCAGCACCGGGAGCATGATTACGGCGCCTCCAAAACCGGCAACCGCTGCCAGAATCGAGGCTACCAATGCTGCAATAGTTACCGCGATTGTATCCAGCATTGTCAGATGTCTTTGTCCTTCAAGACCATGCTATATTTTCACGGTAATGTCCCTACGGGTGTGCAAGAATACCAGGCACGAACCTCCTGTGGCTTCGCATCTTAGACCGCCACCAGTTGCCTGTCAATCGTACGGTACTGCGGATTTCGGGCCAAAATGGCCACCATAGTGGTGCAAACCGGCCACCATCACGGAGCGAACTAGGCCAGCGTCACGGCGCAAATTGGCCACTCGGTCTAGGAAGTGGTGGGATTGCCGGGGCAAGAACGAGCTACGGTGTGACGCGTAAGACGCGTCCGTGTCGTCTCGTTGGGGAGTACCTCAGGCTACGATTCTGCTCTCACAATCACTCGTAGCTAATAATGCTCACAATTCGCTTAGTTTGCTTAGTAGCTTAGACCTTACCGATCCTGAACACCTTGGTTCCACAACCAGCACACGTACCCTGGACGGCTGGCCGCCCATTCTTGAGCGTGATCTGCCTGGCGTTGTTGACCTCGACCTTCTTCCGGCACTTCATGCAGTACGCTTGAGCCATGATATCCATCCCCCCAGTTGATCTACAGAGCTATTCTTGCCAAGAGGCCATGCGTTGTCAATAGGACGATGGTCATCAACTAAGCGAACTAAACGAATTTGTAGCCATCATTATTGTTGTCGCAAAGCTAGTGATGGTCGCCAGGAGCTTCACCGTTGCTTCCTAGGCCTACCTCGCTTCCTCTTCGGCTCCTGCTGCTCAATCTTTACCCAGAAGGACAGCTGATGATCGGCACGCTTCACCACAAGGTTCTGAGGTGGCCCCCGAAATTCGGACAGGGGTGTTAAGTGGAGTTCTGCTCTAGAATAGGCAGAGAAAGGAGCAGGACAATGAAGCGGAACCGCAGGAAGCACAGCCCGGCATTCAAGGCGAAGGTCGCGATGGAGGCGCTGAAGGGAGAGGCGACGGTGGCGCAGCTGGCCAGCCGGTTCGAGATCCATCCGAACTTGGTGACGGCATAGAAGAAGGCGCTGGTGGAGGGAGCTGTCGGGGTGTTCGATGAGGGCCAGAAGCAGAAGGCGAGCGACGAGGCGCTGGTGGCGCAGTTGTACCAGCAGATCGGGCAGCTGAAGGTAGAGCGGGATTTCTTGGAGAGCAGGTTGGCTCGTTGAGCCTGAAGCGGCGGCGTGCCGGGGTAAACCGCCGGCACCCGTCGCTTTCAATCGCACAGCAGTGCCGGCTGATGGGCGTAAGCCGCTCTGGTCTGTACTACCAGCCGAAAGGAGTTCCCGAGGAGGATCTCGCTGTTATGAAGCTGATTGACCGGCAGTACCTGGCGACACCGTTCTACGGAGCCCGCAAGATGGCGGTATGGCTCGGGGGCCAGGGCAGGAGGGTGAACCGTAAGCGGGTGCAGCGGCTGATGCGGCTGATGGGATTGAGGGCGGTGTATCGGCGTCCGCGGACCACGACGCCGGCGCAAGGACATCGGCGCTTC